>NZ_MUNX01000065.1 GCF_002001005.1 Flavobacterium sp. A45 | reverse complement strand
GTATTTTAACAACTTTATAACAATAAATACACTAATAATAATTACCCCTTAATAGTATATTTATAAATAAATCAACAGTTAAAATACAATAAACTGCACCCCCTCAGACGACTAGAAAAAAACATACTGGTAACCGATACTGACGGAATCATAATTCAATCCAATACTCTTAAAAGTTCCTGTATTAAACTGTAATTTTATAGACTGCATTTTTGCGAGTGGCATAGAAAATGTAGCACCAATTCTAGAACTATTTATAACACTTCCTGCAGGCAAATCATTAATAACGGTTTTTCCTCCGCTAAACCAGTTAAGATTAATTCCAACCCACATTTGATTTTTGAAATAATAACTGGCATGACCTTGAAAAGAAAGCACTGGTTTTTGTTGCAAATCTTTATCGCCAAGAAATTCATTGTTTTGTGTATAAAACCAAACTCCTGAATACAATTCGGCGTAAAAATGTTCAAAACGCTTGGACACACCTACTTCTGGCTTGAATCCCCAACGATTGGCTCCTATGTTAATTCTTTTATCTGCATAATAAGCACCTGTAGGGACTGAAACAACTAAACTTGTCCCAAATATTGTTTTTTGCTGATATTTGGCAAAATCTTTTCTTTCTAATGCGGGCGAACCAAATAAATTGACTCCAAACCGTATACGCATATCACCAAAACCTGTTCTATTTCCTGTGACTCTTTCCCCACTTACTGTAGCTTTCCCATCCATAATTACATAAGGAATTGCCACTTGAATCCTGGCTAATTTATTTGCCAAGCCAAAAGTATGCATATACCCTACTCCAAAATTATTGCTTGAAATGATAAAATCCTCGATAGGTAAAGTTGGTTCTGAGACAACATCTCCTTTCATGAATCCATAAGACCCCACTATAATATTACCTCCTTTAGGCAAATTTGCATAAACTCTTGGCTCAAGATCCTGAGCCATGCACCAATTGAAAATAAAGAAAATGACAATTAATAAAAATTTAGCTTTCCTAATATTAAATACCCATTGTAAAACCATATTGTGAATTTAAAAAAATAAAAAAATGTTTCTAAAATAGCATTTGGAACAATTTTAGGCACAACTGCAAAAAATTGAGCCTAAAAAAACCTCAAAAAAATGAGGTCTCATAGTCTTCCTTTACATATTTTTAAAATCGGTAACCAATACTTATATTGTATCTAAATCCAACAGCGGTTACAGATTGAACTCCTTTTTTTTCTATACCCTCATCGCCTGTAATTCCATCAATCCCTGGAAATTTATCTTTTATTGCTTCTATTACTTTTTGAAAAACCTCGTTTTCATCAAGTCCAGAAATATCACCATCCAATTTTGCATTAAATTTATATCGGGTCAAAGAAGGCCCAAATAAAACGCAATCAATAACAAGTCGATCCCATAAAACGAATTGATATCCCAGCTCACCGCCTACATTTGTTAAATTAAAATTTGAAGAAAGATTAGCATTGCTTACTACACCCGTATTTGGATTGGTATAAATTAAATCTCTATCTGTGTCAAATTGAAAAAAACTAATAAATGGAGCCAAATAAACACCTCTTGGCCCTTTAAATTTATTGATACTTCCTAAATAAAATCGATAATCAGCACCAATGGAATAGCCTTTTCTATCACTCTTTTTATCAAAATTAACATCAGTGATATCTACATTTATCAAAGGAAACTCTTGGTATCCTGTAAAAACATTTAAACTTTGATTTTCTTTAATCATTCTCTCATACGAAAACTGATATGAATTATCATAAAGCAATGTATTGGACACATTAAACTTCACTGAGTTCTTAAAATCTCTAGAATTAGATTGTGAAAAAACGTTAGTTGAAGGTATAAATAGCACCAATACAAAAACAAAGACAATTCTAAATGGAGTAGTTAAATTTTTCATGATTAATTTTTTAAATTACATAAAACTAGGAAAGCATATTAACAAATTTAACATTTTTTTTCAAAACAAAGAAACAAAAATTAACACTTTTTATGACAAAAGAACTTATAAATAAATCTCTATTAGGTTTATTGTAAATAATATCTGAAAATGTACTTAAAGTTACAAAAAAAAGAGCGTAACACTATTATTACGCTCTTTCTTTTAAAGAAACAAAATACTTATTTCACTTTTGTCATTTCCAATTCACCTACAAAAGGTATTGCATTTTGCAAGCTACTTCTAATCTCTGTTTGCAAATAAATTTCAAGTTGAATGAATTTTGTAGCATTTATTGCTCCTATTGCTTTTTTAGCTTTTTCATAATAAGAACTATATAACTTATCATATGCTATATTATTTTTCAAAACACCTTTGGCTATTACGTCCGCTTTTTCATCTGTCAAAGCAGCATAATCTGTAGCATATTGATTAATTAAGTAGACTTTTTCTTCGCCAAGTTTTTTTCTTTCCACTTCATAAGAGTCATAAATCTTTCCAAAATCTGTAGCTTGTGTACCAGACAATGCCATATACTGTCTTACCAATTCTGATTTGGATTTCCCATAAATAGATTGTACAACATCTATATCATCTTTCAAAGTTGTCTGGGCAAATGTCGTTGCTGAGAATGCTACTGCAAATAATAAAAATAATTTTTTCATGTTTGTGTGTTTTAAATTTAGTTAATTACTCTCAAATATAAGAATTTCTCATTAAAATTTTAATAAATTAAAAAACAAATTCACCACAAACAACAATTTACCAACAACAAAGAAATTAAAAAGTTTCTCCTGCATTAAGATAAAATCCATTGGAATGATTTCCTACAGCATAATCAAAAACAAGATTAGTACGAGTAGCTTTATCAATTAAAAGTCTTAAGCCAAAGCCGAATGCTGGCTGAACATATTCAAAAAGCCTAACATTATCATACTTATTACTTGCGGTTGTGAAATTTGTAAAAACAGTTCCGCTAAGAAGCTGATTACAGGTTATGGGAAACCTTAATTCAACCTGAAGATAAGCTAAATTATTACCTCGAAACAGTCCTTGTGTATAGCCTTCACCACTTCGACTGCGTTGATCCCAACCTATGGCAGGTAAATTTAAATAAGGAACAACTCCCTTGGTTACAAACTGTCCAAAAGCCCAAAAACCAAGCACAAAATGTTCCCTTTTGGGATCCATTGGAATAAAATATCTAAATTCAGTAAAGAGTACATTACTCACTTTTTGGTCATTAAACAACCCCCAATTAAATCTATAATCGACATTAGCAAACCAACCTTTTCTTGTATTAATCTGGTTATCCCTGGAATCGTAAATAAAATTAAAGCTTAACCCATTTACAAAATATTCCTTTTCATTAAATCCATTCAGAACACTATAATTATAATGGTTAGTAAGTTTCCCGTTTTCTACATCAAGGTTTTTATCATTGATTGTCGAATACCAATCTAGTTCTACTCCTCCACCGATATAAAAATTCTTTTTTATTTCCCATGAAGCGGTTTGATGAAACTTAAAATAGTTATAATCCATCGGCTCTTTGATCGA
The DNA here is from genome assembly GCF_002001005.1 of Flavobacterium sp. A45. Classification (GTDB taxonomy): domain Bacteria; phylum Bacteroidota; class Bacteroidia; order Flavobacteriales; family Flavobacteriaceae; genus Flavobacterium. The sequence goes on along the minus strand of NZ_MUNX01000065.1, from coordinate 177,814 downwards.
TTCAATATCAAAATCAGGGTCTTCTCTATTTGTCGGAACAATATTGGTTCCTAGACCATAATTAGGTTGGGTAAAAATGTACAGTCGATAATCTCCTCTAAGATAAATTCTATTATTCTTCAATAGAATATTATTTTTAGCATTAATTAATAACTGCTTTTTGGTAGTAAAAGTCACTCCCAGATTTGCAGAAGAATATTTATCTGAAATTTCTTTTCCTTTAAAAGTATATTGTCCTGTCGCGCCGTAACTAAACCCAGTTGCCGGTTGAACACCAATTACAGGAATCACAAGCAAAAAACTATTCTTAATCGGTTTTACGATGAGAATCGAGTCTTTCTTTTTAAATAATTCAAAAACAGTTTTGGGCGGGCAAGGATTATCAACAAGTGAATTTTCTTGAGCAATAGCTAAACTTTGATTGCCTAAACAAATCAAAAAAAAGGAGATTAAAAATTTAATCATCATAGTTCAATTTTAAATTTAGCAATTCAAATGTTAAATAACTTATCTAAGGAATTATTGTAGTAAACAAATAAACCGAAAATATCACCAATAAAACCACTCCTTGAATCATTGTTGTTTTACCTGTCCGCAATGAAAGAGACAGGACAAAAAGAGACAAAACAAACAATACAGTAGATTTTATATCTATCCCCAGAGAAAGAGGGATATCAAAATAAAGTGAAACAAAAGCGACTGCAGGTATTGTCAATCCAATACTTGCTAATGCAGAACCCAAAGCTAAATTTAAGCTAGACTGCAAACGATTTTTACGGGCAGCATTCAAAGCTGATATTCCTTCAGGCAATAAAACGACCATTGCAATTATGATACCAACAACTGATTTTGGAGCCCCAACAGAATCTATTCCTGATTCAATACTAGGGGATAATGCCTTGGCTGTAAGAACAACAGCCACTAAACTAATTAGCAATAAAATTGAACTTATAAGACTAACTTTTAAAGAAGGCGGTGTTTCATGTATTTCCTCGTGGTCATCAGCATTTTCAGGTAAGAAATAATCGCGATGTTTAACAGTTTGCATCAATAAAAAAGAACCATACAGTAATAAAGAAATTACAGCTACAAAAAACAATTGGTTCTGATTAAATTCAGGCCCAATAATACTAGTTGTATAATTGGGCAAAATTAATGTCAAAACCGAAATAGCCGTCAAAACCGTTAAAGCCGCACTTACCCCTTCCAAACCATAAACTTGCTCTTTAAACTTTAGCCCTCCTATCAATAGACAACCTCCTACAATGCCATTGATAATAATCATTTCGGAAGCAAAAATGGTATCTCTTGCCAGAACCGCAGTGTCTTTTCCTCCTGCTAACATCAAAGAAACGATTAATGCCACTTCGATTGTCGTAATTGCCAATGCTAACACTAACGTTCCTAATGGTTCCCCAACACTTAGTGCAATAACTTCGGCAAGATGCACAGCAGCCAAAATACATACAATCAAACTTACTGCCAACAAAATCAAATACCATCCTCCAAAATTTAAAACCATTCCTGCATACAAAATACAAGTCAAAATTGGTGCTGCAACAGACCATAAAGGGAGGTGTGAATTGATTTCTTTTTTCATAAACTATTCTATATTATTTCCTAAACATTAAAAAAACTACTGCTGTTCCAATTATTGTTTGTTAATGATTAATTTGTTTATAGCTATTTAAAAATAATTTATTCAAAAAACTATTTTACTTTAAGTTTGTCAATATTCCCACTATAGTTAATAGAAGCACGATTATTAGAATTTATGGTTAAAGAAGCGCCTCCCTCAAAAAAGACAGTCAAAAAAATAGTATAATAATCCGACTTGCCACTAACTTCTGCTCTTATTATATATTTTTTTTTACCTTTTTCAATGGAATAATCTTTTATTAGACCTTTAAAATCCAAACCACCGCCACTGCCATAACCTACTCCAGCATATGCTCTCCCAAAAAAAGGCATTTCACTGTCAATAGAATCTTTTTTGAATCGCAAAAAATTTGCATTTGTAGTCAAATCAATACTTCTGCCTCCTTGAGGATATGCCTTATCACCAACAAATTCAAACTCTTTGGAATTGACAAGAGCTTCTACTTCTTTTTGTTTTACTAGTTTTTTTTCCTCTTTTATTTGCTGTTTCGTTTTTTCCTGTCCAAAACCAATTAGCATTGAAAAAGTAAGAAAAAAAGAGAATACCAATGTTTTCATAAGTTTAAGTTTTTATGCTAAAAGAAAAATTAAAAAATTAGTTCAGATGCGTAAATCGCATCATCACAATATTACCTAACAATAAGTTTAAGGTTTTTCCATCATCCGTAATCGTATAGGATTCAATTCTCTTTAGAGCATCCATATAAACGGAATCCCCATTACCCTCGCAAGCCATCATTGTCATACCCATTTTAGCTTCTTCAAAATTTATTTTGGCACCATCTATGATCAAAGCCCCAAAATACTGATTACAACTATTGTTTCCCGTGATTTTATTTTCTCTTAGATTAAATGCAATCGTTGGTTTTGAATTAGGGTACAAACCATCAAAAGCAATTCTGGGACCCGTTATATATTTTAGTTCCCAAGTTCCTTCAAGTGAAGTTGTTGCAACTGCAGGTTTGGATGTTGTACACGAAACAAAACTCATACAAATAAATACTACAAATAGTGCTATTTTCTTCATAATTATTGATTTAAATTAGAATTATGTCTTGTAAAAATAAGAATAATTAATAAGAAAAAAGACGTTTTGATTTCGAATTTGCTTTTTAAAAAAGGTATCATTATTTTCGTAAAAAAGAAAAAAAATGACACTACTAGGAATAGGTTCCCGAATTGAACATCCCCAATATGGAAAAGGAGTAATAACCAATGTCTCTTCCAAAGAATATTGGGTAACGTTTATAGAAAATGGATTAGAAACCATCGCTTTGGACGACGAATTTAAAGTTATCGAAGCAACTGTGGATGAAGTGGATACCGTAAGCTTTTCAGAAGTTGAAGAAAGCTTGAGAAATCTTTTAAAAAAATGGTCGGATGTTTCCGAAATTGTACCAATTGGTGACAAATGGAAAGGAGGCAAACTAATTTTAGAGCCTGGACAAACAGGATTGACATCCAAGGAAATTTCGATTGACACTTTTTTTCATAAAATCATTATGGTTCGAGACCGTTTGCGAGTGATGGAACAAAAAATAAACAGCAGCAAAATAGAAGAAATAGAAAAGATTGAATTGCAACAATACATTACCCGCATTTATGGTAGTTTAACTTCATTCAATATATTATTTAAATCTCCAACCAACCATTTTGTGGGCGAAAAGTCGAAATAGATTTTAACTTTCCATTAATTTTAATACCCTTTTTTATACGTATTTTTACCATTCAATTCAATTTTAAAAAACATGAAAAAAATAATCTTCTCAATTGCTGTTATTATTATTGTAATAATTGGCTGTAAAACCAATAGCAATTCAGCTGACTCAAAAAGCCTAAATCTTGCTTTTGAATCAAAGAGCAATAGCAATGTTACTGGAACTGCTACTTTTACTGAGAAAAATGGTAAAGTTACTTTTGTCGCCAAAATAGCTGGATTGCAACCTGGAGTTCATGCCATTCATATTCATGAAAAATCCGATTGTTCTGCTGCCGATGGAAGTTCTGCTGGAGGACACTGGAATCCAACCTTCAAAAAACACGGAAAATGGGGCGATGCTGAACATCATAAAGGCGATATAGGCAATTTTACCGCAGATGAAAAAGGAAATGGAACTATCACTTTTACAACAGACGAATGGTCAATTGGCGGTGAAGACCCGACAAAAGATATATTAGGAAAAGGGCTTATCATTCACCAAGGTGCTGATGATTTTGTAACACAGCCAACAGGAAATGCTGGCGGAAGAGTAGCTTGTTCAGCCATCATAAAATAAAACAATAGGCAATTCTCTTGAAAGAAAAAGAACACCACTATTTTAAAAAAGCATCAGATTGGCGGGAATGGTTACACAATAATCATCATTCGTCATCTGGTGTCTATTTAATTTTTTATAAAGTAAACAGCCCTTTTGAGAGCATGCGCTGGGAAGAAGCAGTTCAAGTAGCCATTTGTTATGGCTGGATTGATTCTACGGTAAGAAATATTGACGAACACAGTAGAAGGCAAATCTTTTCGCCAAGAAAAGACAAAAGTGTTTGGAGCAAACTCAACAAAACCTATATCGAAAAACTCATTGCTGATAATCTCATGCATGAAAGTGGCTTGGCTAAAATTGAAAAAGCCAAACAAAATGGCTCTTGGAATTCATTGGATGCCGTTGAAGATTTAATTATTCCTGAGGACTTGGAACAAGCATTCGAACAAAACAAAATTGCTTTTGAAAACTATAAAAACTTCAGTCCTACGTACCGAAAAAGTTATCTTTATTGGCTCAATCAGGCCAAAAGAGCCGAAACTAGAAACAAAAGAATTACTGAAATAATTGACCTTTGCAATCAAAATAAAAAAGCTAGAGACTGATGTATCATTGTTGTTTATCCGTAAAAAACAGATTCCTTTATCTTTAAATCAGAAATTAAAAACATACTGTGTTACTGATTTATAATTATCTCCAATTTAAAATGCAAATTTCACAAAAATCCCTAGTACGTTTATTTTATAAACCCAAGAAGTGCGCATTCATCCATAAAAAAACATAGCTTTGCAAAATCAAAATTAAGCAATGATTAACCCTTCAGCATCTGGTTGGATAGATAAATTCTTTACAAAACTAAAGTTATCAGAACACACTGCATCTGAAACAGAAGGTGCTTTTTATCAAAAATTAAGAAATACTGGTTTTATCTACGGTCATATCCTTTCATTTGACACTCCTTTCGAAATAAAAACTAAGGGCTGGTTCAAAGAAGAAATTTCAAAAATAGCTTTACTAAATGCTTTGTATGGTATTTTTTCATTAATGAATGAAGAAAAAGAGGCATCGCTGTTTATGGAAAAAGCCAATGCTTTTTATAGACAAATGCATCCCGAAGGATTTAGTTTATTCAAAAAAATACTTCCTAAAAGCAATAATGCTTTAACGCTGGAAAAAATTATTGACCAACGCGTACAAACAAATGAAAGCATAATCAATAAAAACTTTTCGCATTTGGTTACCAATGCTTTGCTTTTTATTGATGTTTTGGCTTTTCGGCAATATTTGATTCATGGTGAGATTCCAGAAAAATATCTTAAAAAAATTGAAGAGACAGTTGTCAATATAGTGACTTTGGCTTTAAAAATAAAAACGAACAAATCTCAATACGATGATTTATTAATCAAATTATTTGAAGCCTCCATACGATACAGTAAGTTTTCCAAGAACGAAAATATAACCTTGGAAAATTTAGAATTGAACTATTTCACCGCAGAATTAGAAAAAAAATATCTAATCGATATGGCTGGAATGGCTTTGTGGAGCGATGGAGTTATTGAAAACAACGAAGCCTACTTTTTGCATACACTAGCTAAAACGTTGCTCATTGAAGATGAGTTTGTCAAAGAAAGCATTGTCAGCACAGATGGTTTTATTGCTAAGCACAAAAAAGACATCCCCTATTTTAATTATTCGAATCCCGTAAAACATTTTTACGACCAGACCACACAAAGCGTAATTACTTTGATTTCTCGCAATAAATCGAGATTAGTCAAGGAAATAATTGAAAGTAAAGAATTAATGCTGCTTTTGGCGCATTCCACCCATAGGGATCTGGACGAAAAAGAAAAGAAAAAGGTAAAAAAACAATTATTGGACATTTGTAAAACAGTCCCATCATTAACCATATTTTTACTTCCTGGAGGTAGTTTATTGCTTCCTATTTTGATTAAATTCATACCTACATTATTACCTTCCTCATTCAATGAGAATTTGAATCATGAAGATTAAACATAAAAAAGGCTGTCTATTTTAGACAGCCTTCCTTTTATAATCTCTACTTGTGTAAGAACACGATTATTTTTTAAAATTCAATTGATATACTTCATCCAAATCTTTATCAGAACTAAAGTTAACCCCTAAATCGGTAACAAAACCTGAATTTAGTCCATAAACCCATCCATGAATTGTAACTTCATTACCATTATTCCAAGCAGATTGTATAATGGACGTTTTGGCCAAATCAAATACTTGTTCTTTTACATTGATTTCAACAAAAGCATTAAAACGTTCGTCCTCATCCAATATGGAATTCAAGTATTTGTCATGTAAACGATAGATATCTTTGATGTGACGAATCCAGTTATCAATGATACCTATTGAATCGTTACCCATAGCCGCTTTTACACCTCCACATCCATAATGACCACAAACAATTACGTGTTTCACTTTAAGCACATTTACGGCATAATCTAACACACTTAACATATTCATATCCGAATGAATAACCATGTTTGCTATATTTCTATGTACAAAAACCTCTCCAGGTTTGGCTCCAATAATTTCATTTGCAGGAACACGACTATCCGAACAGCCAATCCATAATAATGGTGGCTGCTGGCTTTTTGCCAAATCCTTAAAATATTCTGGGTCTAAATCCAATTGGTCTTCTACCCATTTTTTATTGTTTTCTAATATTTTTTTATAGAAATCACTCATTTTTAATTTTATATTTTGTTAGCTATTTTTAAAATAATTCTAATACAAAGATCAGTATAAAAGTTTCAATACTTATTTTTATAACTACAAATTATTTTGGAAACTCTTCTTTAACAACTTTCGTTTCCACCATTTCTCTTTTTACAAAATCGTAATGATGCTCTATTGTCACGTGATTTTGAATCTCTGCACTATTCTCTAAGGCATATTCTTTTTTGAATCCTTTTAGTTTGACCTTTATATTGTCATCAACAGCTCTTGTCGTTTTAAATTCATGTAGTAAATCCAAAATGTCATGAGCAATATAAACGGTATCCTCGGCATTGATAACAACATTACTGTTCCGAGGAATTTTTGCCAATGTCAATTTAATAGCCGCTTTATTCAAGAAAGACACTTCTTGAGCCAAATCAATATGAATCACATCCCCATCAACATACTCTTCTTTCTTAAAACTATAAGCTCTTTTAAGATTTCCTCTTAATATAAATGCGATACTAATTGCAATTCCTAAAGCAACTCCTTTTAACAAATCGGTAAATACAACACCTAAAAATGTAGCAATAAATGGCAAAAACTGATATTTTCCATACTGCCAAAAATGCTTAAAAGTAGCTGGTTTAGCCAATTTATAACCCACTAAAAGCAAAACTGCAGCCAGTGTTGCCAAAGGTATCTTGTTCAACAAAACAGGAATTGCAAGGACACATACCAACAATAAAACTCCATGGATTATTGCTGATAATTTTGATTTGGCACCCGCTGCATTATTAGCTGATGTACGAACAACCACAGATGTCATAGGTAATCCACCCAAAAGTGCACTTATCATATTTCCTACACCTTGCGCTTTTAATTCAACATTAGTATTAGTAAAACGCTTGTGAACATCCATTCTATCGGCAGCTTCAATACACAACAAAGTCTCTATAGAAGCAACAATAGCAATAGTTAAACCTACGACCCAAACTTTTGGATTTGTAATTCCGGCAAAATTTGGTGTAACGATAATGGCTTTAAATTCCTCAAAAGAACTTGGAATTGGCAAAGAAACCAAATGCTCTTTTCCAATAGCTAAAGAACTTCCTGATGTAATAAAAAATTCATTCAATAAAATTCCAACTATTACAGCAACTAATGCCCCTGGGACTAATTTTAATTTCTTTAAAGCGGGAACTTTATCCCACATTATCAAAATCGAAATTGAAACCAAAGTAATCAATATTGCCCCCAGCTGGATGTGGTTAAAAATACTAAATATTGCCGAAAAAGTATTTTCGTCGGTTGCCTGAACGAAAGATTCGTCACCTTCAAAATCGGCATCGTAACCAAATGCATGCGGCAATTGTTTCATAATTATAATGACACCAATACCGGCTAACATTCCTTCAATAACATTGGTTGGGAAATAATTAGATATACTTCCAGCTTTTAGGAAACCTAATCCCAATTGAATTAATCCTGCAATAAAAACGGCGGTCAGAAATATATCAAAAGCACCCAAATCAGTAATTGCAGTTAATACAATAGCAGTTAAACCAGCAGCTGGCCCCGAAACACTTAATTGAGACTGGCTCAAATATCCAACTACTATCCCTCCAATAATTCCTGAAATAATTCCTGAAAACAAAGGAGCTCCCGAAGCCATTGCGATTCCTAAACAAAGTGGTAACGCCACTAAAAAAACCACTAAACCTGAAGCAAAATCAGATTTAAAGTGAGTAAAAAGATTTGCTTTTTTTGACATAATATTTTTTTGATAAAAGTTTAATTTCGTTTTTTACTACAATTCCATAATTGTAGTGGTTAAGAGGACAATCAATGCTAAACATTGCTATCCGAAAAAAAGAATACCATCATCATTACTGCGCCATTTACTTTTGAAAAAATCCATTTAATTAATTACGAATAAAAATACCAAAAAACTGGCGAACCCAATAATATAAGGAAATAGAAAAGTAAAAATACTTACTCTCAATTTTAAATTAAAATATCAGTAATACCGCTTATATATTAGCTATTAGCCTACAAATCAAATTTGCTACTAATTACTAACAATCTATCGATAATGAAAATTGGTGATACTTAAACTCTGTTAGGAGGTGGGATAAATATAGAAGCACTTATTAGATCATGCCTTGATAAATTCTCAAAAACTATACGATCTGAATCTTTTTCAGTGTCAAAAAAAGACATTTCCAAAAAAGTGTTAAAAGTATAATATTTTAAGTCATGTTTTATCTCTTCAAATGAGGATGAAGAAGTAGTATTGCAATCTTCACATAGGCTAGCAGAGTCCTTATCTTTTTCCAAGCATGCCACAATTGTGGGCGCTACCAGAAATAACGCAAAAAATAATAATACTATACTTGTAAAGACTCTCATGGCGGCAAATGTAACAGATAGATATTAAATTAAAAAATTTGTTCAATAAAATTAATTTATTATTAACACAAAAAAAGCCTAAAAAACATAACAAATTTATTAGGCTTTCCTTAAAAATACTGTCTGATTTATAAACTATCTTCTAACCAAGCATTCATCATCCAAATTGTTTTTTCCTGTTCTACGATAAAATCACTCATCATCGAATTGGTACCTTCATCATTTATCTCAGATGCTTTGTTTAGAATTTCTCTTTCAATTGTTAATAATTGAGAAAGAGAACTTACAATTAATTCAATACCCTCAACGTCATTTGAAATATTTTTCCCAACTGGTAATTGCTTGAATTTAATGTAGTCCTCAAAAGTGTGCAAAGGTCTTCCGCCCAATGTTAAAACTCTTTCGGCTATTAAATCAATTTTTAGCTGCGAGTCATTGTACAACTCTTCAAATTTAAGATGTAAGTCAAAGAAACGTCTCCCTCTAATATTCCAATGCAAACCTCTTAAACTTTGATAATAGATTTGATAATTCGACAAAAGTACATTCAGTTCAACTATTATAACCTCCGATTCTTCTACTGGTAATCCAATTGTATTTAGTTTCATGCTTTCTATTTAATTTATTAGTATTCCAACTTTTGTTGGACTATTTATTTAATATGATACAGCCTTAAAATTAAGAAAACACATCGTAAGTGCTCTATCGTTTTCCAAAATTAACTATTAAGCCAAAAAAATAACTATAAATTAAATTGATTGTTTTTATATTTGCATAAAAACATACTATTCAATGACAATCACACAACTTAAATATGTATTGGCTGTAGCCGAACACAAAAACTTCACTCTGGCCGCAGAAAAATGTTTTGTCACTCAACCCACATTGAGTATGCAAATTCAAAAAATAGAAGACGAGCTTAGTATCCAGATTTTTGACCGCACCAAAAAACCAATCCAACTAACCGATATTGGTCAAAAAATTGTAAATCAAGCTAAAAACATTGTTAATGAAGCAGACCGCATACAAGATATTGTAGAACAACAAAAAGGGTTTATTGGTGGTGAATTCAGGCTCGGTATAATACCTACAATAATGCCCACTTTACTTCCTATGTTTTTAAACAATTTCATTAAGAAATACCCAAAAGTAAAGTTAATCATTGAGGAATTGAACACAGATGAAATAATTACAAAATTAAAAAACGGCAATTTGGATGCTGCTATTGCCGCAACACCATTGGAAGATGAAAAAATCAAAGAAATTGTTTTATACTTCGAACCTTTTGTCGCTTACATTCCAGAGAATAATGCCATTTTTCAAAAAGAAGAAATTGAAATAGACGATCTTAATATCAATGACATTCTGTTGCTTCAAGACGGACATTGTTTTAGAGATGGCATTTTGAATTTATGCAAAAACAGAAATGAAGCTGGACTAAAATCTTTTCAAATTGAAAGCGGTAGTTTTGAAACATTAATAAAACTGGCAGATGAAGGATTAGGAACGACTTTACTTCCTTATTTGCACACCTTAGATTTAAAAGATTCAGACAAATTAAAACTTAGGCATTTTAAGGAACCCAAACCAGCTCGTGAAGTAAGCTTAATTTATCCGAAAAGCGAATTGAAGATTCAAATCATCGATGCTTTAAGAAGTACCATTTCAGGAGTTGTAAAAGGTGCCATTGTCTTTCAAAACGTACAAATCATTAGCCCGCTGCTAAAAAAATAACTTATAAAAAAAGGAACCAAGTTGGTTCCTTTTTTATTTCTAAATTGCCCTATATGTGAATCAAACATCTCTTCAATTCTGGTTTTTCATCCGTAAAGAACAATAACCAATTTTTTAAATGTTCAATTTCATAAGGCAACAAACTCCTTAATGCTTTTTTCAACTCTTTTTCAAAAAGCTCTGGATCAAAACTCACTCTTTCGAGTACCATCTTTGTATAATCATAAATCATTCTAGACATAACAAAAAAGGTTTAAATATTTCGTTAGTAAACAGGTGCAAAAATATTGAAATAATTCAATTCTGCAAATAAAACACTCCATCAAACACAAATACCATCGACAAATTACACATTATATACATAATTAGAAGCTAAATTACTACAATGCAATATTTCAACCCTAATTCCATAACTTGTAAAAAATATAAAAGGAACCAATTACTTGGTCCCTTTTATTTATGAGTTTACAATTATTAAACACTGTTTCAATTCTGGTTTCTCGATTGTGAAGCTAAATAACCACTCCCTTAATTGATCCAATTCGAAAGGTAAAAGTGTTCGGATTGCTTTTTCTAATTCTTTACAAAAAAGTACAGGGTCAAAACTCACTCTTTCTAACACTGATTTTGTATAATCAAACATTACTTTAGACATAATAAATTAAGATTTTTTGGGGTTAGATCTTGATTTTAACGTGATGTAAATGTACATTATTTTTTATATACCTTTTACATTTTTAACAAAGAAATATCAAATTATATCGTTTTCGTATTATCACTTTATAAATCAATACTCAGCCTAAAATTTACTTTCTGGCTCTAAACATTTCCCTTTTTCCTGGAGGTCCTGCAAGTTTTTCAACGGTAAATCCAACTTCTATCATACTCCTCTTGACAACACCGCGAGCAGCATAAGTAACTAATAATGAGTTTGGTTTAAGTGCTTTGTACATTTTTTCAAATATTGAAGTGCTCCATAATTCCGGTTGAACTCGATAACCAAAAGCATCAAAATAAATTAAATCAAATTTTTCAATATCATCAATCTCCTCAAAAAATTGTTTTCTTTTTGTCAAAGAAAAAGTTTCTGACAAGTCATTTTTCTCTTCCCAATTTGTTGAATGTATTTTGTCAAAAATGTCTTTTAAATCCAAAGCATCTAATTCTTCTAAATAATTCATGGATTGCAATTCATGTTCTGAAATTGGATAGGCTTCAACCCCAACATAATCTATAGTTTGACCTAATTTTTGAGCCTCCAAATAGGTTATAAAAGTATTCAAACCTGTACCAAAACCAATTTCGAGAATGGAAATGCTTTGATTTGGGAACAATGCCAGTCCATTTTTTATAAAAACATGCTTAGCTTCCTGTATTGCACCATGTTTAGAATGGTAACATTCATTCCATTCTTTGATATGAATTGTCGTAGAACCATCCTGAGTATGTATAATTTCTCTTTCCAAAATGTGTTTTTTGAGGTTATATAGCATTTTAAAATACTATAATGCGTTCAAAATTAAATAAAAGAATTTCTTATCGCTATCCAATAACCATATTTTTTATATAATCCATATAATTTCACTTCAATTCTCAAATAAAATTATACAATAATTAAATCACAGTTAAACACCATAATTAATGATATTTTGACAAGTATTTATCCGATTTTTATTTAATTTTGCAATCAATATTACTGGTAATAGAAAACTTTTTATTGCAGTCATTTTATTAACTAAATAACTATTTTTTTAAAACATATTAAGAACAATTATGAGTACCACTCAAGCCAACAAAATAGAAATAATAAAAGCAGCTACTTCAAAAATAAATGAAGTTGATTTTGATAATTTAAGCTTTGGAGCAGTATTCACAGATCATTTATTTGAATGTGATTACATAAATGGAGAATGGCAACAACCAGTAATTAAACCGTATGCGCCTTTCTTACTTGATCCATCTGCCAAAGTCTTTCATTATGGACAAGCCATTTTTGAAGGTATGAAAGCTTACAAAGATGACAATAATGATGTATGGCTTTTTAGACCGGATGAAAACTATAAACGTTTCAATACATCTGCCGTAAGAATGGCTATGCCAGAAGTTCCAGAATTTGTTTTTATGGAAGGATTGAAACAATTATTGAAATTAGACCAAGCTTGGGTAAAAAAAGGAAATGGAAGTACAATGTACATCAGACCTTTTATGATAGCTACAGGAACTGGTGTAGTTGCAAATCCATCTGAAGATTATAAATTCATGATATTACTATCTCCTGCAAAAGCCTATTATTCTGGAGAAGTAAAAGTATTAATTGCAGAACATTACAGTAGAGCTGCCAACGGAGGTATCGGAGCCGCTAAAGCTGCCGGTAATTACGCTGCCCAATTCTACCCAACTACTTTGGCAAACAAACAAGGATTCCAACAAGTAATCTGGACTGACGATGCTACACACACCAAACTTGAAGAAGCTGGTACAATGAACGTGTTTTTTAGAATAAATGACACTTTATTGACTGCACCAGTAAGTGAGCGTATTCTAGATGGTATTACCAGAAAAAGTCTTATCGATATGGCCAAAAAAGAAGGAATCTCGGTAGAAGTTCGCCCTGTATTGGTTTCTGAATTGGTTGAAGCTTCCAAGAACGGAACTTTGAAAGAAATTTTTGGTGCTGGAACTGCTGCCGTTGTTAACCCAATTGCTGGTTACTCATATAAGGACGTTTATTATGAATTGCCAAAAATTGAAAATTCATTTGCTTCTTTATTGAAAGAAAAATTAACAAACCTTCAAAACAAACTATCGGAAGATACTTTTGGTTGGACGATTAAAGTATAGATTTTAGACTGCAGAATCAAGATTGCAGATTGAAGTTATAAAAAGAGCGATTTTCAAATTGAAAATCGCTCTTTTGCTTTATCAAGTATAATACACTAACTAAATCAGTTTCGAAAAATCTGGTTTAAAATAGTTAGGACCTTTCATTACTTTTCCGTCTTCACGGTAAATTGGATTTCCATCTTCACCTAACTTACTCATATTAGATCGCTGAATTTCGTCGAAAACAGCTTCAATTTTATGTTGAAGCCCATGCTCGATTATGGTACCGCAAAGAATATACATCATATCCCCTAGTGCATCGGCAATTTCTACTAAGTCATTATTCTGAACGGCTTCAAGATATTCTTCATTCTCTTCTTTCATCAAATTATAACGAAGTATATTTTTGGCTTCGCCTAAACTAGCTCTTGGCGTTTCACTATGTCCTATCCTAAATGCTGTGTGAAATTCCTTAACAGCGTTGATTTGTTTTTCCATCCTTTATTATTATTTATTTGAAATGGAAAATTAACAACTATTTCTAAACTATTAGCTAAATTTGCCAAAAATTATTCAAACATGTTCAGCCAAGGTCAATTAATATTTGCTCTCTGTTTTTTTATCGCATTTGTAATAGCAATGGTATTTGCTTATCGAAAAGATGCCAATCTACACAAAGTTTTCTATAAAGGAAATTATAAAATTTTAATTGGTTTTTTGGTATTTATTGGCCTTCTATTTGTAATTAAGATTTACTTTAAACATTAAAAAAAACGCCTACATTTCTGTAGACGCTTTTATATATTCGATTTTCCTTTTTTAATTTTCTAATGGTAGAAAACCATATATTTTAGAATATTTCAACATTTGTTCAGCAAATGTTTTAGGTTGTTCTATTGCTATCGATAGTATCTCTCCTTTGGCATTTAATTTAGGAACCAAAACTGGATTCACAAAACCGCTATAAGGAGCATCTGGAAATTGTTTATTACGTTCCAATACTTCGGCGTGTATTTTTTGATTAACTTTCACACCATAATTTTCTACTAAGGCTTTACCAGCTTCAAAATCACCTTCAGATTTAATTCGCTGTACTTCTTTCAATAATTGTCCGAACAAATCATGTAATTTATCATAATCGGTAATATTAAAATAGGTTTTTCCGTCACGTGTAATCATTTCGATAACATTGTCCTTTTTTCCTTTTTCAAATACCCAAGCACTTACCCATTGACGGTTTCTCATGTGAGCTTCCTCAATATTTGCACCCAATTCTAAACGAACCAATTGAGTCATCAAACCATTTCTGATGTAACTGTCATAACACTGCATTCCTAATTCTTTCCAATTATCAACCAATCCAATTTCTTGAATTTTTGGATTGTATAAATAATACAACCCTACCAAATCAGCTCTTCCCTCTTCTAATGTTGAAGCATAATTTTTTAATGTTTCTTTTGGAGTTCCAACTCCAGGATTTATTTGACCTGATGCATGTCCAACCACTTCGTGCAAAGAAGTATGTAATTTACCTCCAATTTCAGCGTATTTTTCGGCCAATCTTATTTCCTCCGCATCATTGGCAAATTCTTGCAATCTTCCCTTTCCTCCTGCTTTAGAATAGGCATCAATAATATTCCCTAGCGATACTGACTTGGAACCGTGATCTGCTCGAATCCAATCTGCATTTGGCAAATTCACCCCAATTGGCGTACTTGGTGATGAATCCCCAGATTCTCCAGCAACCACAACAGTTTTATAGGAAACACCAACCACATTTTTCTTTTTATGTTCGGGAGCCAATGGAGAATTATCCTCAAACCATTGAGCATTTTTGGATACAACCTCCATTTTTTTGGACATATCAAAATCCTTAATCTGAACAATTGATTCGTATGAACCTCTGTATCCCAATGGATCATTGTAAACTTCTATAAAACTATTAATGTAATCAATATTTCCCTCAGTGGCTTGTAGCCAAGCAATATTATAGTCGTCCCAAGTTTTAAGATCTCCAGTTTTATAATAACTAATCAAAAGACCAATGGCATCACCCTGCTTTTTGTTTTCGGCTACTTTTTGCGCTTTTTCCAACCAATAGATAATTTTATCTATAGCTGTACCATACATACCTCCACTCTTCCAGACTTTCTCTTCTAATTGACCATTCGCATTACGAACTAATTTTGAATTTAAACCAAAAGAATACGGCTTCTTAGGATCTGGACTTTTTTTCAAAGCATAAAAATTTTCCACTTCTTTTTGAGTGATTCCTTTGTCATAAAAATTAATTACAGATCCTTCCAACAATCCTTTTGAGGCATCAAGATTTACTTTTTTCGAATCAACATCATTGAACAAAACTTCAACAATTCTAGGAGACAAATTGGTTTTGGTAGCTTTCAGCAAAGTATTGAAATAGTCTGCTGAAAATTCCGGCTTAATTTTCTCATTAGAATAATGATGATGAATTCCATTTGAAAACCATACTCTTTTTATATAAATTTCAAATTTTTCCCAATCATCAGTTTTTTTATCACCCTTATAATTTTGATAAATATTTTCTAATGCTTTTCTGATTTTTAAATTGCTTTTATAATTCTGATCCCATATTATATCACGTCCAGAATATCCGGCCTGCGTAAGATAATAAACCAATTCCTGTTCCTTTAGAGAAAGATTTTCCCAGCCTGGAATTTCATAGCGCAAAATTTTTATATCCGAAAACTGTTCTACAAAGAAATCGAAAGATTTATTCTCATTCGATTTTGACGCTCCTTTTTTATCGGTTTGCGCATTACTACCAACAGAAATCGCAAAAACCATAAACAGACCTGCTATTTTAACTAATTTCATTTATAATTCTTTTAGATGTTAAACAAATAAATACTCAACAAATATACTGATTCTTTAAACAAATAATAAAAACAGGAACTCCAATAATTCTCAATTTAAATATTCATCAACTCCAAAAAAAGAAAGAAGAAAAATGCAAAGTTCTTTTTGAAGGAATTCTGTTTATCGCAAAAAACTCTTTGCATTTTATTTTTAGTTTTTACAGTATAATTAATTAAATTTCTAACTTTACATCAGAAAAAACAATCAGTCCCTATTATGAGAATTATCAAATATCTTTTTCTTTTATTCCTATTAACCCTTGTGGCACTTACCATATACATTGCAACACAAAAAGGAAATTTCACAGTAAAAAGCAGTAAACTGATTAATTCACCAAAAACTACCGTTTTTAGTTATGTAAATGATTACAAGAACTGGCAAAAATTCAGTTCTTGGATTGATTCTGATAAGGCTATGAAATTATCTTATTCACCTATAACCAGCGGAAGTCAAAGCTCATTGACATGGGAAGGCAGTAATGATAATGGCTACATAGAAACATTATACACGAAAGGAAATGACAGCATTGTCCAAAAAATGGAATTTAACGGCACTGCTTCAGAAGTTTTTTGGGCTTTCAAAGACACAGTAGGCGGTACAAAAGTAACTTGGAAATCTGTCGGGAAAATGAATTTCACGCAAAAAATAAATGCTTTTTTTAATGGAAAACCTCAGAATTCATTAGCAGAAGTCTATGATAAATGTCTCGCTAATCTTGACAAAAGCCTTAATTTTGAGAATACTATTTTTGATGTAAAGATAAATGGAATCGTAAAAAAACTGGAAACCTTTTATTTAAGACAATCCTTCACAAGTAAAATATCCGATATAACCCGAAATGCAAATGTTGTTTTTGGTAAAATCAAAACTTTTTGCAATCAAAACAATATAAGCCAGAATGGAAGACCTTTTATCATCTACCACACTTACGACACAATCAAGGATTTGACCAGAGTTTCATTTTGTATCCCTATAAAAGAGCAAATTTTCACTAGCCAAGGAAGTGATATTCTGTCAGGGAAATTAGTTGCTTTTGAAGCATTAAAAACAACTTTGACCGGAAATTACACCTACAAAAACAAAGCATTAGAAAAAACTTTAGAATACACTGCCAGCAAAAAAATACTTACAGGTACAACTTTTTCACATTTGGAAATATTTACCATTGGTAAAAATGAAAGTTTAAACCCTTCAAAATGGCAAACAGACATCTATTTCCCCATAGCACCGAAAGTTGTCCCAACACCCTATAGAAAAGTTGTGAAAGACAGTACTGTTATTGCTCCAGCACCAGCAGTTAATAAAAGTCAAGAAGAGTCCGAATTTTAATTTCCTATCGGATTAAACCTTTTTCATTCATTCACATCTAAGTTAAAAACAGATCAAATTGGAGGAAGAAAAGGAATTCATTACCAGTTTATTGAACCCTCAAACGCAAAATCAAGCGTTTCAAGAACTCCTGCTCCAATATCAAAAACCATTATACAATCATATTCGAAACATCGTTTTAAATCATGATGATACCGATGATGTTTTGCAAAACACTTTTATAAAAGTATTTCAAAATTTAAAAAATTTTAAAGGCGAAAGCAAACTGTTTTCTTGGATGTATAGGATTGCCACCAATGAAGCATTGACTTTTTTAAATCAAAAAGCAAAAAAAAGCGGTATTTCGTCTGTTGAACTACAAAACAAAGCGATTGACAATTTGAAAGCCGATATATATTTTGATGGTAACGAAATTCAAATCAAGTTACAAAAGGCCATAACACAATTACCAGAAAAACAACAACTGGTTTTTAAAATGAAATATTTTGAAGATCTAAAATACGAAGAAATATCCGAAATCCTAGGGACATCGGTAGGCGCATTAAAAGCATCTTATCATCATGCTGTAAAAAAAATAGAGGCTTTTGTAACAACTGATTAAACCTTTTTTAAAGTAACGAGTCTAATTCACAATTATGAAATGATAACAACAAATATGTGATAGCATCCAAAAAAACTGATATCAATTATTATTTCATAAAAAAATATTGCCACATGAAACCATTTAAATTAGATAACACACCAAAAATAGAATCAGGTTTTAAAACTCCTGACAACTACTTTGAAAATTTTCAAGCATCGCTAATTGAAAAATTAGCCAACGAACCTATTATTGAGGAAACTAAAGTTATATCTATTTTTAGAAAAAGAAAAACAGTTCTTTTGGCTATCGCTGCAGTTTTTACAATTGCCTTAATGATTCCTATAGCATACCAATCATACTCAAAAAGCAAAGATCT
This sequence comes from Flavobacterium sp. A45, assembly GCF_002001005.1. Taxonomy (GTDB): domain Bacteria; phylum Bacteroidota; class Bacteroidia; order Flavobacteriales; family Flavobacteriaceae; genus Flavobacterium. The sequence goes on along the minus strand of NZ_MUNX01000065.1, from coordinate 159,051 downwards.
CGACTCTGCAACTATTGAAAACTATTTAACGGAAGAAGATCATATAAATCAAGATGAAATAATAAACGAAATTGAACCTGAAAGCAATATCATTATTGTGGATACAAAAGAAATTGAAACTCAAACATTAGAAGATATGCTGGCTTCAAACCCTAACATAGAAAACCTTGTTATTGAAAATTAAACTTACAAATTTCCAAAATAAACACACTCAAACAAAAAAACCATGGACTTAAAAAAATTACTCCCAATACTTTTTCTGTTTTTATCTTTTAATTTTTATGCTCAAAACGAAAATTTTAAAGATAAAAAAGAGCAAATCAGAACAATGAAAGTTGCATTCTTCACAACCGAACTTGATCTCACTTCAAGCGAAGCTGAAAAATTCTGGCCTCTTTATAATACTTTTGATGATAAACAATTTGAATTAAGACATCAAAAAATGAAAAGTTATTTCAAAAGAATGCAAGGTGACAATCTTGATAAATTATCAGAGAAAGATGCCACTGCTCTTTTAGATCAAATTCAGGACAATGAAGATGATTTATACAATTTACGAAAAAAATTCATACTGAATTTAAAAGAGATACTTCCCCCAATTAAAATATTAAAATTAAAAAAAGCAGAAGAAAATTTCAACAGAAAACTTTTACAGCAATACAGAGACAAAGGTTCCAAAAAATGATTTTGGTATTAATTCTATAAAAATCTCGTTTTATAATTGATTTATAAAACGGGATTTTTTTATTTAAAACGAATGCGGATCATCTTGTTGCGTCCAGCAGCAATTGCTGTAGTTTCATTTACAAACCTGATTGTATATAAACTTGAATCTTTGCTGAATTGTATCCAATTCAAACCGCCATCCGACGAATAATGTAACCCGGATGCCCCAACAACAACTATTCCTTTTCCTTTACTATTAGGAACATATTGAACACAGGATGCATATCCGAATCCTTCATTCTCTGCTATAAGCTTCCAAGTTTTGCCTCCGTCATTTGTTACTGCTTTATTGCTAAAATTCTGATTCAAGATTTCATAATTTCCTCCTGCAACAAAACCATTTTTGGAATCATAAAAATCGGCAGTAAAAATCCCAGTCATTTGCTTCCCTTGAACCATAGGCGTTTCATAAACACTCCAAGAATCTCCTTTATCGGGAGAATAAAAAACTCTTGATTTCTTTCCCCCCGAAACAATCCATGTATCATTTCCTTTTGCAATTACATTGGTATTACTGGCTGCAAAATGGGCTTCACCTTCAAAAACTTTTGGAAGTTTACTATCGGATAGCTTATTCCAAGTATTTCCACCATCATGCGTTCTTATAACAGAAAGACAATCCGTAATGGGATCACCAATCGCAATCCCTTCTTTATCGTTCCAAAACTGCATGCTGTCATAAAAAACCTTTTCATTTCTTTCTTGATAAACTAATTTGGATTTTTTTTCATCTTTACTAATTTGATATAATAATCCAGGATTGGCTACGCTAAGCACATATATATAATTAGCGGTTTTGGCCATACTCCTAAATTCGATCTTCAAAGTATCTTCAATTATCGTGTTTTCAAATTTTTTATTTGATTTTAAATCATAGAAACCAAAACGGTTTTTGTCTCCAGCATACCAAATCTTATCGCTATCCAACACAATTGCTCTGATACTAATTTTATCTTGAAAAAGTGTATCGATAAGAATCGAACTAAAAATAGTTTGTTTTATTTTATTCTTTTTTAAATCCTGAGCTTCCATAAAACACAAACCGCTAAAAAACAGCACTATTACAATAATTATTCTCATCATATCTTATTTATTTTTTTCAAATATATAATTTTATCTAAAATACTTCATCAATAATATTTATTTGTGGCACAATTGTTGTGTATATATTAAAACAAAACAATTAACCTATCAAGCCATGAAAACTAAATTACAATTTGCCGCAATTATCGCCTCTTTTTTTGCTTTTCAAATGAGCGCACAAAATAGAACCACCATAAACGCAATGAACTCTGAAATTAGTGATAATTTAGATTTAACAGCTGTTTCTTCTATCTTTGGAGAATCAGAAAACTTAAACGATTTTGAAAGAAGATTAAACGACCCAAAACTTCAAATTTCAAATTTAGACTTAAACAACGATAATCGTGTTGACTATTTAAGAGTTATTGAAACAGTAGAAAGCAGAACACACGTAGTAATTATTCAATCAGTTATTGGACGTGATTTGTATCAAGATGTAGCTACTATTGAAATTGAAAAAGATAGAAGCAATAAAATTTCAATTCAAATAGTTGGAAATGCATTTATTTATGGGCAAAATTATATTTACGAACCCGTATATTACAGTACACCTCAAATTTACGCATCCTTTTGGGTTAATTATTACCGACCATACTATTCCACTTGGACTTGGAATTACTACCCAACATACTATTACGCATGGAATCCCTATCCAGTTTATAGATACAGACAGAATGTATATGGTTGTGTAAATTACTACAACACTTATAATTACGTAAATTATAGAAGAAGCTACAGAGCACCAGTGATCTACAAAACTTATAGCTGTAATAGTTATGAAAGACAATATCCTCAATATGCATTTTCTAAAAGAAACAGTACAATTTCAAACCGATATGAATTAGACAAAAGAAGATACAATACTAACAATGGAAATGGAATCAAAAATGAAGTAGCTTATACAAGAAATAATTCCAGAAACAATACTAATTACAATAACAAAACTCAAAGAGAATATACACAAAACAGCACTAGAACCTCAAGAGATGTTTATACTCCAAAGACAGAATCTCCAAGAGAATACAAACAAAACAGTACCAGCTCACAAAGAACTGAACAGCAAAAAGAATACACACAAAACAGAAATAGTTCTCCTAGAGAAATAAACACTCAAAGAACAGAAAATCAAAGGAATTATACACAAAACAGAACCAGTTCACCTAGAGAAAACAACACCCAAAGAGCAGAAACTCAAAGGGATTATTCACAAAACAGAAACAGTTCACCGAAGGAAAACAACACTCAAAGAGCAGAATCTCAAAAAAATTATTCTCAAAACAGAGCTAGTTCACAAAGAGAAAACAACACCCAAAGAACTGAACCCCAAAGAGGTAATGATTATGCGGCAAAAGGCAACAACAGAAGAATCTAAACAAATTTAAAGAAACCTCAAAGAGGCTTAATAATAACTTATTAGGCCTCTTTTATTATTTTAATAAATAAGACCTTATTTATTATTGAAAAATAGTAAATTTGACAAGTTTTTATAAAAATAATAGATGAGCGCAACGCACAAAGACCTCCATAGTAAATTAACTTTAGGCGGATTATTAATTTCTTTAGGAATAATTTATGGAGACATTGGAACTTCTCCATTATACGTAATGAAAGCCATACTTGGCGACTATACTATAAATGCGGATGTAGTTTTAGGAGGTGTATCCTGTGTTTTTTGGACACTTACACTGCAAACCACACTGAAATATGTACTTATCACATTAAGTGCAGACAATCATGGAGAAGGTGGAATTTTTGCTTTATATGCTTTGGTTAAAAAAACCAAAATAAAATGGTTGATTGTTCCAGCAATTATTGGAGGTAGTGCCTTGCTTGCTGACGGAATAATTACTCCTCCCATCTCAGTATCTTCTGCCGTTGAAGGAATGAGAAGTTATTTTCCCCACATCAATACTGTCCCTATAGTTATTGGGATTTTGGTCATGCTATTTACCATTCAACAATTTGGAACCAAATTGGTTGGAAAGTTTTTCGCACCAATGATGCTGATTTGGTTTGGTATGCTTGCTGTATTAGGAATTAATCAAATTTCTTTGCATCCAGAAGTTTTTAAAGCTATTAATCCATATTATGCCTATCATTTATTAAGCATACACCCAGAAGGTTTTTTCGTATTAGGATTTGTATTCCTATGTACTACAGGAGCTGAGGCATTATACTCAGACATGGGACATTGCGGAAGGAAAAACATTAGAATAAGCTGGATTTTTGTAAAATTAGCATTAGTATTAAATTATTTTGGGCAAGCAGCTTTTTTAATACACCACGAAGGAACAACTTTACAAGCACTTGGAGGTGATTTCGCCAATCCTTTCTATATGATAATGCCATTATGGTTCAAACCTTTCGGAATTGTTATAGCCACTGTTGCCACTGTAATTGCATCCCAAGCCCTTATCTCAGGATCATTTACATTAATTAATGAAGCCATGCGATTAAGTTTTTGGCCAAAAGTTAAAATCAAATACCCAACAGAACTAAAAGGTCAATTATACATCCCTTCAATAAACTGGTTATTACTTCTAGGCTGTATAGGAATCGTATTGCATTTTGAAGAATCAAGTAATATGGAACATGCTTATGGTTTGGCAATCATCCTATGCATGATAATGACAACTGTATTATTAAACTTTTATTTAATAATGAAACGCGTAAAATGGTTCTTTTTTGTACCTATAATTACTATTTATATGTGTATTGAGTTGAGCTTTCTAGCCGCAAATATTACAAAATTTGCAGAAGGAGGTTATGTAACACTTTTAATTGCGTTAATCCTAATTGGTATAATGACAGTTTGGTATAGAGCCAAACAAATTAATAAAAGTTACACTAAAGTTGTAAAAATTGATGATTACAAGAAAGTTTTAAGCGAATTAAGTGCTGATTTATCAATTCCAAAATACGCAACCCACTTGGTTTATATGACCAATGCAAACCGCAGTGACGAAATAGAAGAAAAAGTAATGTTTTCAATATTACAAAAAAGACCAAAAAGAGCTGATATTTACTGGTTTGTACACGTAAATATTTTATCTGAACCATACAAAACTGAATACAAAGTAAGAGAAATTTTTAAGGACGATTTATACCGAGTTGATTTCAATCTTGGATTTAGAGAGCCAACCAAAATAAACCTAATGTTTAGAGAGGTTATCAAAGACATGGTGAAAAATGGTGAAGTAGACATTACCAGTAGATATGAATCACTCAATAAAAACAACATTATTGGAGATTTCAAATTCGTTTTATCTGAGAAATTCTTATCCAATGACAGTGATTTATTATGGCATGAAAAAATAATAATGAACTCCTATTTCTTCATCAAAAAACTAAGTTTATCCGAAGAAAGTGCTTTTGGACTAGACAGCAGTTCTGTAAAAATAGAAAAATTCCCAATGGTACTGCATCCGCCAGAAAACATTGGACTAACAAGAGTTTACATTAAAAACTAAAAACATACAATCAAAAACACTGTTTCAATAACAGTGTTTTTTTTTTGATTAAAATATAAAACTTAGTTTTAACCAATAAATAGTACCTTTGCATTTCAATTATTTAAAATGAGATTACACAGAAATTTAGTTTATACCACTATCGACGCCCTTAATGCTATTTTTAACGAAGGAGAATATGCCGATAAAGTAGTAGCAAGATCCCTAAAAAAAGACAAACGCTGGGGAAGTTCCGATAGAAAATTTGTCGCAGAAACCATATACGAAGTCGTACGTTGGAAGAGATTATACGCAGAGATTGCCGAAGTAAAAGAACCATATGACAGAGACAATCTTTGGAGAATGTTTTCCGTTTGGGCAGTATTAAGAGGTTATCCAATTCCAGATTGGAGACAACTGGAAGGAACACCTGAAAGAAAAATAAAAGGACGTTTTGACGAACTATCCAAAGTAAGAGCCTTAAAAGAATCTATTCCAGACTGGATGGATGAATTAGGAGTAAAAGAGTTAGGTGAAAAAGTTTGGGCAACAGAAATCGCAGCCCAAAACCAGCCGGCTAAAGTAATTTTGAGAGTAAACACCCTTAAAACTACCAAAGAAAATCTAAGAGCAATTTTGATGGATTTAAACATTGAAACTGAATTTTTGAAAGATCAGCCAGATGCTTTGGTTTTAAAAGAAAGAGCTAATGTTTTCTTAACTGATGCTTTCAAACAAGGTTTCTTTGAAGTTCAGGATGCCAATTCACAATTAGTAGCTCATTTTCTAGATGTAAAACCAGGAATGCGTGTAGTTGATACTTGTGCAGGTGCTGGAGGAAAAACACTGCATATCGCTTCTTTGATGGAAAACAAAGGACAATTAATTGCAATGGATTTATACGAAAGCAAATTAAAACAACTAAAACTTAGAGCAAAACGTGACGGTGCTTTCAACATTGAATACCGAATCATTGATTCTACTAAAGTTATCAAGAAGCTTCACGAAAGAGCCGATAGAGTATTAATTGATGCTCCTTGTAGTGGATTGGGCGTTCTTAAAAGAAACCCGGACTCAAAATGGAAATTAAAACCCGAATTCATTGACAATATCCGTAAAGTACAATCGGAAGTTTTGGAAAGTTATTCTAAAATTGTAAAACCGGGCGGAAAATTAGTGTATGCAACTTGTTCGATTTTCCCTTCTGAAAATCAGGAACAAATCCAAAAATTTCTTGCAACTGATATTGGAAAACAGTTTAATTTCATAACCGACAGAAAAATATTAGCCTCCGAATCAGGTTTTGATGGTTTTTATATGGCTTTGTTGGAGCGTAAAGAGAATAAAGAATAAAGATTCAAGACTAAAAATGGATCTACAAAAAAACCTCGAAATTTCGAGGTTTTTTTGTGCAAAATATTTATATATCTATTTTCTTTATTCTCTTCTCTTTACTCTTCTAATCATTCATAGAAATTAAAAACTCATCGTTAGTTCTAGTTTGTTTGAAACGGTCATTTATCAAAGTCATCGCTTCTACAGGATTCATATCCGAAAGCATTTTTCGCATAATCCACATTCTCTGCAATGTTTTTGGATCCAATAATAAATCATCACGTCTGGTACTTGAAGATGTTAAATCAATAGCAGGAAATATACGTTTGTTGGCAATTTTTCTGTCCAACTGAAGTTCCATATTACCGGTTCCTTTGAATTCTTCAAAGATAACCTCATCCATTTTAGAACCTGTTTCAGTCAAAGCAGTTGCAATAATACTCAACGAACCACCATTTTCAACATTACGTGCAGCACCAAAGAAACGTTTTGGTTTTTGCAGTGCATTAGCATCAACACCACCACTCAAAACTTTACCTGAAGCTGGCTGTACTGTATTATAAGCTCTAGCCAATCTTGTAATTGAATCTAACAAAATCACAACATCATGTCCGCATTCTACCAAACGTTTTGCTTTTTCAAGAACAATATTAGCAATTTTAACATGCTCTTGTGGTTCTCTGTCAAACGTTGATGCAATTACTTCTCCACGAACACTTCTTTGCATATCAGTAACCTCTTCTGGGCGTTCGTCAATTAATAAAACTATTAAATAAATCTCAGGATGATTCGCTGCAATTGCGTTGGCAATTTCTTTCAACAACATTGTTTTACCCGTTTTAGGCTGAGCAACAATCATACCACGCTGTCCTTTTCCAATTGGAGAGAACAAATCAATAATTCGAGTAGATATAGTGCTTTGTTTTTCGGCCAATCTAAATTTTTCTGAAGGAAAAACTGGAGTTAAATGTTCAAAAGAAACTCTGTCACGAACAACTTGCGGATCGTGCCCATTAATTTTTAAAACTCGCACTAGAGGGAAAAACTTCTCTCCTTCTTTTGGTGGGCGAACCACACCTTTTACAGTGTCACCGGTTTTTAAACCAAACAAACGCACCTGAGAAGTCGATAAATAAATATCATCTGGTGATGCTAAATAATTATAATCGGAAGAACGTAAAAAACCATAACCGTCAGGCATCATTTCAAGAACACCTTCACTTTCTATGATTCCATCAAATTCAAAATCAGCATCTTTGAAATTGCTTTTTTTGTTTTTAAAATTTGGATTTTGGTTGGGATTCTGGTTTGCGTTTTGATTTGAATTTCCGTTTTGATTGGAATTCCCGTTTTGATTGGAATTCCCATTCTGATTTGGATTAACCTTATTATTTGGGTTTTGTCCTTTCTTAGTTAATTGATTTACTTCGTCAGTTCGCTTACGGTCTTGTGGAATTATTTTTTTCTCTGGAATAGTGGCTTCTACTTTTTCATCCGTTACATCTATATTGGAATCTAATGGAGTTCCTTCTGTAACTACAACTTCTTTCGAGGCTTCTTTTTCTCGCAGCAAAGCCATCTTTTTCTCATAGGCAGATTTACTGAACTTAACAACTTTTACCTCTTTTTTAGAAACGACTTCATCCTCTTCAGGATTATTCTTATTGGATAAAATAACTTTTTCTTTTTTTTCTGGTACAGCAACTGTTTCTTGCATTTCTATTTCTTCAGCTTTAGTTTCCAACAAAACTGGAGCTTCATTTTTTTGAATTGCCACTTTTTTAACCGCTGCAATCCTAACCCTTTTCGGTTTTTCTTCTTCTGTTGCTTTCTCTATGACAGGTACAGGCACAGTAGCTTCTTGATGATCTAAAATAAGACTAATCAAAGTATCTTTTTTTACACCGTTGAATTTTATAGTTTTAGCCGTTTTAGCTATTTCTTGAAGCTCAGCAAGCTTCATTTCTTTTAATACAGAAATATCAAACATGAATGTTCTATTTGTTTAATTAATTTGGAAATAATGCAAAAGATTTTTTTGGGTAGTATCTTATTTTAATGAACCGCAGTATGAAGTGCTTACGGTAATGTTATGCAATAATACAAATAAAATTTATCATACAATAGTATTTATTAAAAAGAAAATATATTTTTGTACTACAATAGAAAGACATGATACAAAGAATTCAGACCGTATATTTAATACTTACCTTTTTGATGATAGGCCTTTTGCCGTTTATTTTCCCACTATGGACATTAAGTGATGGTAAAGAGTATTTTTTTATGCAAAACCAATTTTATGTAATATTTTTTGGCTTAAGCACCGCAATAACTATATACAGCATTATATCATTTAAAAAAAGACATACTCAATTTGTTGCCAACAGATTGAATATCGTATTAAATTTGATTTTATTAGGATTGTTTGTTTATCATTCACTAAATTTATCTGGAGAAGCACCTGTTGTTTCTGAGAAAGGTATTGGGATGTTTCTGCCTATCTTGGCAATCGTTTTTTTAGTTCTTGCTAATAAAGCCATCAAGAAGGACGAAGATCTTGTAAAATCTGTGGATCGATTGAGATAAACCTATAAAATTTAATTTATTAATGTGCGAAGAAATCCCGAATGTAACAGTTCGGGTTTTTTTATACATAAGAGCTGTTATATTTTATTTGATAAATAAAAAAATTAGTACAGATAAGAATCTTTTTTTTTATAAATTTGAGTACTGTAATTGATAATATGACAAAGAATATTCGAATTCATCTTGCCGATGACCACCAGATAATTTTGCACGGTATTCAAACTTTACTACAAACAATACCAAATTTTGAAGTTGTTGGTTCATCTCTCAACGGAACAACTATTTACGACGATGTAACCAAGAATCAAGCTGACGTACTTGTTTTAGACATTAGTATGCCCGAAAAAGACGGAATTGAAGTCGTTAAAGAATTTGCTCAAAAAGGTTTTCCCTGCAAAGTAATAATCCTTTCGAGTTATGATGATTTAAAATTAATTAAAGAAATCATGGACTTGGGTGTAAGTGGCTATTTGACCAAACAATGTGCTGGAGACAATATCATTGAAGCGGTACAAGCTGTTGCCAACAATGAAGAATATTTTTGCGAGTCCATTCGAGAAAAAATATTCTCAAATGCCACCAAAAACAATCCAAAGTTAAAAACTTACAAACCCAATGTAAATCCGTTGTTGACCGAACGTGAAATTGAAATCATCATTTTGATTGCTCTGGAATATAGTGGCAAAGAAATAAGTGAGCAACTTTTCATCAGTATTAATACTGTTGAAACACATCGAAAAAATATTATGAAAAAATTAAAAGCAAAAAACACAATTGGCATTGTTAAATATGCCATGAATAATCATTTGATTATATCTTAAGTTTTAAAAACTGAAAACATTATATTATCGCTTCTACAATAAACGGTATGAATCAAATTAGATTTCGAATACTAATTCTTTTTATATTTCTAATCTATTTTAGTCAAACCTCACTCGCCCAAAACAAAACACTATCGCAGAAAGAAACTGCCAAACTAATAAAAGATGCGAGAGCAAACAGAATTAATGGCGATTATGATAAATCATTATTAAAATCAAGGGTTGCATTAGAACAGGCTATTAAAAATAAAGACAATACTTTAATTGCTAATTCCTACTTAATCATAGCTTCCAACTTTGATGAACTAACAGAACCTTTAAAAGCATTACACTATTACAATCTAGGGCTTTACTACGTTAACAAAACAAGTGACAACACTTTAAAAAACCAGTTTTACAATAACTTAGGTAACATCTATTGTTTTGACAAAAAGCAATACGACAAAGGAATTTTTTATTATCAAAAATCACTACAGCTAAGTCAAACAGTTCTTGACAGAAAACAAATATTCCTCACAAAACTCAATATTACTTGGGCTTATTTTGACATTGGAAAATTTATAGAAGGATTTTCATATTTGAGATACATCAACAAATACCAACCTATTGATGGAGACGATTCAACCATTGTAGCTTTGAATATGCTGAACGGCATGTATTACAGTTTTATCAACAACATTGATAAAGCAACTTTTTATTTTGAAAAAGCCATTAAACTTGGTACTAATGGAAACGAGAAGTCCGACCTATCGTACTCCTATTTAGAATATTCAAAATTTTTAAATAAAATTAATCAGCCCAAAAAAGCCTATGACAACCTCATGTTATATTACAAAATAACCAATGAGCTCAACATAGAGGAAAAACTAACCAAAGCCAATGTTATAGGAGTTAATCTCGAAATAGATCACTATAAGAGAGAAATCGACAAGATTGAAACAACTTATAAAATAAAGCAGAACAAACTTATTGAAGAACAATCCAAAAATAAAAAAATTGCCATCATCGTGCTTTTTCTTTTGTTATGTGTGATTATTTTCTTCTATTTTTTTGTTCAAAACATTCGTTTGAAACAAAAAAACAGACTCAAAGATATTCGGAGCAAAATACAAGAAAACATCATCAATGCCTCTATTGACGGACAAGAATTGGAGCGAAAAAAAATCGCCTCTTTTCTACACGACAATATTAGTTCCTTACTTTCATCGGCTGGATTACATCTAAATGTTTTTACTTCAATCAATAAAGCCCAACCTGAAGAAATAAACAAAACAAAAGAAATTCTAGAAGAAGCACACAATCAAATTCGAAACCTATCTCACGAACTGATGCCTAGCCTATTGGTTCGATTTGGATTACTATATGCTTTGGAAGATTTGTGTGAAAAAACATCTAATTCAAGAATTAAGATCACATTTAATTCAAGTATTGAAATTAAAAAAAGATACAATGAAGATTTTGAGATGAAACTCTATTTTATAATTGCTGAGTTACTCAACAATATCATAAAACACAGTGAAGCAACTACCGCAGATGTTACGATTAAAGAAGTTGAAAATAAACTTTCCATAGTAGTTTCCGATGATGGGAACGGATTTATCGACAGCAAACTGGAAGTTACCGAAGGGTTTGGAATCAACCAAATTCGGGCGAGAATAAACAATATGAAAGGAGAATTCATTATTAACTCAACACTAAACAAGGGAACAATTGTTAGCTTAAAAATTCCAATAGTCCATTAAGAACACTATGCTTTTTTATCTATTTCAATAATCTCCAAATCTTTAATAGCCTCTCCATCAATCACAAAACGAAGCATCGTTCTCACCTGATGGAAACCACTTTTACCGACCGCACCCGGATTCATGTGCAATAGATTACTCTTTTTGTCAAAAATTACTTTTAGAATATGTGAATGTCCACAAATAAACAATTTTGGTGGATTTGATGCCATTTCAGCTTTCAAAGATGGATTGTATTTCCCTGGATAACCGCCAATATGTGTTATCCAAACATCCACACCTTCACAAAAAAACCGATTGTGCAAAGGGAATTCCAAACGTGCCTGGGCATCATCAATATTACCATACACACAACGCAAAGGTTTTAACTTTTTTATGGTATCCGTAACTACCAAATCCCCAATATCACCCGCATGCCAAACCTCATCGGCCTGATTTACATATTTTAAAATCGTATCGTCAATGTGACTGTGCGTATCCGAAAGAAGGAGAATTTTTTTCATATTTTTAAGAAGCTAATCCTGCTATCCGTTGCAATCTTTTTGTTTTTAAAGAAAAAACAAAAAGGATTTCCACTGCTATCAGGGCTATGGGCATTTCTGCAAAAATAGACATTCTAGTTTTAAATAAAATAAATTTTCAATCCAAAAAACTTTGCTTCAAAGCGTATTCATGACAAAAAAATTAATAAGTATCTTTGCTCTTCAAAATGTACAAATAAGATTTCTTTCAGAATAGCCAAATTCCAAACTGTCAAAACTGAAAACTGAAAACTGAAAACTGAAAACTGACTTTGAGGTATTTTATAAAATTAGCTTACAACGGAACCAATTATCATGGTTGGCAATACCAACCCAATGCTGCCTCTGTTCAAGAAACAATGAACAAAGCTTTTTCGATTATTCTCAACTCGGAGATAAATCTCATGGGAGCAGGAAGAACCGATACAGGTGTTCACGCCAAAGAAATGTATGCTCATTTTGATTTAGAAACTCCATTTGACATTCCGAATGTAATACACAAACTGAATTCATTTTTACCAAAAGACATTGTTATATATGACGTTTTTCCCGTTGATGATGAAGCTCACACTCGTTTTGACGCCACAAAAAGAACTTACGAATATCACATAAATACTTTTAAAGACGCATTCCTTCAAGAACAAAGCTGGTACTTTCATCAAAAACTGGATTTGGATTTAATGAATCAAGCTGCAAAATCTTTATTTAATCATACCGATTTTCAATGTTTTTCTAAGGTAAATACCGATGTAAATACCTTTGACTGCACTATATTTGAAGCGTATTGGAAACAGGAAAGCGGAAAACTAATTTTCACCATTTCCGCCAATCGTTTTTTACGAAATATGGTTCGCTCGATTGTTGGAACTTTAATTAATATTGGATTACACAAAATCACTTTGGATGATTTTGAATCGATTATAGAAAGTAAAAACAGAGACAAAGCTGGGTTTTCGGTTCCGGCACATGGGTTATATTTAACCAAAATTGAATACGATTACATTACGAAATAGCCCTGATAGAAGCGATATCCTTTTTGTTTTTTCTTTAAAAATAAAAAGATACAAGCGGATAGCAGGAATAGCTCCAAAAAAATAAATGAAAGCAAAAGCATTTGATACCCGATTATTCAAGAGAATATTAAAATACACAAAACCCTATCAATGGCGTTTTAACGGTGTGATTATTTTCGCCATTTCACTATCGGTTTTTGCAGCACTTCGTCCCTATTTACTGAAACAAACTGTCGATAGTTACATCCAACCCAAAGACCAAACCGGTTTATTGATTTACATCTCCTTAATGGGTGTAGTACTTATCCTAGAGGTTTTGGCACAATTTTTCTTTGTGTATTGGGCCAATTGGCTCGGACAGGATATTGTGAAGGATATTAGGGTAAAACTGTTCAAACATATTTTGAGTTTTAGAATGAAATATTTTGACTTGGTTCCTGTGGGCCAACTCGTAACCCGTTCCGTATCTGACATTGAAGCGATTGCCCGTATTTTCAGCCAGGGATTATTCATGATTATAAGTGACTTGATGAAAATGCTGGTAGTACTTATTTTTATGTTTTATATGAACTGGAAACTGACGTGGATTGTGATTGTCGCCATGCCTATCTTAGTTTATATTACACGGATTTTCCAAAAAAAGATGCAAGTTGCCTTTGAGGAAGTACGTACTCAAATTGCTAATATGAATTCTTTTGTTCAAGAAAGAGTTACGGGGATGAAAATTGTTCAGCTTTTTCATCGTGAAGACATTGAAGCAGAAAAATTCAGGGTAATCAACGACAAACACAACAGAGCTTGGATAAAAACCATTTTGTACAACTCGATTTTCTTTCCTATTGCCGATATTATTTCCTCATTAACTCTTGGTTTCATTGTTTTATACGGAGGATTCCATATTTTAGAAGGTGATACTTCGACTACTTTTGGGGATTTGTTTTCATACACCATGTTCATCGGAATGCTGTTTAATCCTTTACGTCAAATTGCGGATAAATTCAATGAGATGCAATTGGGAATGATTGCTGCCAATCGTGTTTTTGACATATTAGATACGCAAGATCAAATACAAGACACAGGAACTATCGAAGCGCCATTATTTGACGGAGATATTCGTTTTGAAGAAGTGAGATTTGGTTATATTCCAAACGAAGAAGTGATAAAAGGAATCAATCTTGAAGTAAAAGCGAGTCAGACCATTGCCATAGTGGGATCTACTGGAGCTGGAAAATCGACAATTATCAATTTACTGAATCGTTTCTACGAAATCAATAGCGGTTCCATTTTTATAGATGGTCATAATATTGAGAACTATAGTTTGGGTTCTTTGCGCAAGCAAATTGCAGTGGTTTTGCAGGATGTATTTCTTTTTGCCGATACCATTTACAACAACATAACGCTAAACGATCCCGAAGTCACTAGAGATCAAGTGTTGAATGCAGCAAAAAAAATAGGTGTTCATGATTTCATTATGAGCTTACCTGACAATTATGATTTTGATGTAAAAGAACGCGGTGTAATGTTATCATCTGGTCAACGTCAACTTATTGCGTTTTTACGGGCGTACGTAAGCAATCCGAGTATCCTTATTTTGGACGAAGCGACTTCATCAATAGACACTTATTCTGAGGAATTAATTCAACGAGCTACCGAAACTATCACCAAAGGAAGAACATCCATCGTAATTGCACATCGATTGGCAACCATTGTCAATGCAGATAAAATTGTGGTGATGGACAAAGGTTTAATTGTAGAACAAGGAACGCATCAAGAATTAATAAACCAAGAAAAAGGATTTTATAAAAACTTGTATGATTCGCAGTTTAGCACTTCCAGTTCGGATACTTTTTTATAACAAAATGTCAAAAAACTTTGTTCCTGCTAAATTTTCCCATAATCAAATAAATCCTTAAATTCGCAATCTCAATTTATTACGATAATCATAAAAATAACGATGAGTTTTCACAAATTCATTTTTACAATAATTTAAATAAAAAGAAAAAAATGAAATACGATATTATAGTTTTAGGAAGTGGACCTGGAGGATATGTTACAGCAATTAGAGCCTCTCAATTAGGATTTAAAGTAGCTGTAGTAGAAAAAGAAAACCTTGGTGGTATATGTTTAAACTGGGGATGTATTCCAACTAAAGCATTATTAAAATCGGCTCAAGTTTTTGATTATTTAAAACATGCTTCAGATTACGGATTAACTGTAAAAGAATTTGACAAAGACTTCCCTGCTGTTGTACAACGCAGTCGTAGTGTTGCTGAAGGAATGAGCAAAGGAGTTCAATTCCTGATGAAAAAAAATAAAATTGATGTAATTGACGGTTTTGGAAAGCTAAAAGCTGGTAAAAAATTAGACGTTACTGATAAAGACGGAAAAGTTACTGAATATAGTGCTGATCACATTATCATTGCTACTGGAGCTCGTTCTCGTGAGTTACCAAACTTGCCTCAAGATGGAGTAAAAGTAATTGGATACCGTCAAGCAATGACATTGCCAACACAACCAAAATCTATGATTGTTGTAGGTTCTGGAGCTATTGGAGTGGAATTTGCACATTTCTACAACTCAATGGGAACTGATGTTACCATCGTAGAATTTATGCCAAACGTAGTTCCTGTGGAAGATGAAGATATCTCAAAACAATTTGAGCGTTCTTTGAAAAAAGCTGGAATCAAAATTATGACCAACTCTTCTGTTGAGCGTATTGATACTACTGGAAACGGAGTAAAAGCATTTGTAAAAACAGCAAAAGGTGAAGAAGTTCTTGAAGCTGACATTTTATTGTCTGCTGTTGGAATCAAAACTAACATTGAAAACATCGGATTAGAAGAAGTTGGAATCGCTACAGACAGAGATAAAATCTTAGTTGATGCTTACAACCAAACTAATATTCCAGGATATTACGCAATTGGAGACGTTACTCCAGGTCAAGCGTTGGCTCACGTAGCTTCTGCTGAAGGAATTAACTGTGTAGAGAAAATCGCTGGATTGCATGTTGATCCTATCGATTACGGAAACGTTCCTGGATGTACTTATGCAACCCCAGAAATCGCTTCTGTAGGATTGACGGAAAAACAAGCTAAAGAAAAAGGATACGAATTAAAAATTGGTAAATTCCCATTCTCTGCTTCAGGAAAAGCTAAAGCTGCTGGAACTCCAGACGGTTTTGTAAAAGTAATTTTTGATGCTAAATATGGCGAATGGTTAGGATGTCACATGATTGGTGCTGGAGTTACCGATATGATTGCTGAAGCAGTTGTAGCACGTAAACTAGAAACTACAGGACATGAAATCCTAAAATCTATCCACCCTCACCCAACAATGAGTGAAGCGGTTATGGAAGCCGTTGCTGATGCATACGGAGAAGTAATCCACTTGTAATAAAACATTTTTTATAAATTTAGAACCCGATTTGAAATATTCAAATCGGGTTTTTTGTTTTGATCAAAAAGCAATAGATATAATCTTCATTCTATTTTGTAAATACCTAAATGTCAACTATATTTACTATCAAATAAAAAGGCTATGACACACAACAACATACTAGAAACCATTGGTAATACGCCACACGTAAAAATCAATAAATTATTTGGCCCAGATGCAAATGTTTGGGTGAAACTTGAAAAAACAAATCCAGGCGCCAGCATCAAGGACAGAATTGCTTTGTCTATGGTAGAAGATGCTGAGCAAAAAGGATTACTACAAAAGGGAAGCACCATAATCGAGGCTACATCAGGAAACACAGGTATTGGATTAGCAATGGTTGCGGCCGTAAAAGGGTATAAATTAATTTTGGTAATGCCCGACTCTATGTCAGTAGAAAGACGCCGATTGATGAGTATATACGGAGCCGAATTTGTGCTTACTCCCCGAGAATTTGGTATGAAAGGTGCTCTCGCGAAAGCTGAAGAAATAGCAAATGGAATTCCAAATTCGTGGATACCACTTCAATTTGATAATCCCGCAAATATAGAAATCCACAAAACCACGACCGCACAGGAAATCATAAAAGCTTTTCCTGATGGATTGGATTATCTGATTACAGGAGTTGGAACAGGCGGACACATCACAGGTTGCGCCGAAGTGCTAAAACAACATTTTCCAAACCTGAAAGTCTTTGCTGTAGAACCAGAATTATCTCCAGTTATAAGTGGAGGAACGCATTCACCCCATCCTATTCAAGGAATTGGAGCTGGATTTATACCAACCAATTTACATACTGACATTCTGGATGGAGCAATTCAGGTAAGTAAAGATGAAGCTTTTGAATATGCGCAAAGAGCAGCCAAAGAAGAAGGTATTCTCCTAGGAATTTCTTCTGGTGCTTCATTGGCTGCTGTAGCCAAAAAATTAAAAGAAATCCCTTCAGGTTCCAAAGTACTAACTTTTTGTTACGATACTGGAGAACGTTATTTAAGCATCGAAGGTTTATTTGAATAAAAAATAATTTCCTCTTATATCAAACCGATTTGCGAAAGCAGTTCGGTTTTTTTTTATTATAGCATTCCAGATCCAATAAAAAATCATTCTAAAAAAGAATACAGTTTTTAAAATCCAACTCTATATTTTTTGTAATTTAGTATGCCTCAAAAAAAAGAGGAAATTGCTTCTCAAAAAAACAATCAAATGAATTGCTCGGCAAAAAATGCTTTTTTAAATAGAACAAACTATTTAAAAGGCTGGTGACAAACACGAACTGCTGGAACACATTCTAACCTTACTAGACTGTCCTTGTCAATTCGACTAACAAAATATTCAAAATAAATACCATCCGACTACTCAAAAAACATAAAAGAGTAGGTCAATTAAATTCAAAAAAGTTTGACTTAAATTTAAATGAGATGAAAACAATTAAAATATTTTTAATGAATACCCTCCTTTTCGGACTATTCCTGATTCAAAGCACAAGTCTGTATGCACAAGACCCAATGAAAGCAGCTTCTAATGTGTATAAAAAAATACTACTTGATAATGACAAGGTAAGAGTCATGGAAGTTGTATTCGCACCGGGTGTAACAACAGCTTGGCACAGTCACCCGAATCATTCAGTTTACGCTTTGACTAGTGGCAAAATTCAGATTACTGACAAAGGCAAACCAGCTGCTACTATAGATGTCAAAATGGGTACTGCTTTATATTTACCTGCCGTAACACATATGGCAAAAAACATTGGAACTACCACTTTAAAATTAATAGTAACAGAAATAAAGCCCGCAAAAAAAATGTAATAACTATTTTCAAACAAGGCAATTCATTTTCCTTTTGGGCAGCAATTTAAGAATGCATAAAATCTGATTCCTTTTTCAAGAGTCAGGTTTTTTTTTTATGGTGTGCCCTTGTTGCAGACTATTTTCTGCAAATAGAATAATTTGTTAAGCAACAAGGTCAGGCTATCCACTGTATTCCCGATTAACAAAAACTACGGCAAAAAAGCCTTGTTTTTCTAAATCGGGAGATGCCGTTCCTATCCTTCACACAAAAGCATCAGACGTAACCATAAAATATTCAATTTCATAAATTATAGGCAAAGTCATTTTTGATTTCTTCCATCACAAAAGAACTTTGCACATTTGAAATCCCTTTGATAACAGACAATTTATCGATGACAAACTTTTGATATTCATTCATATCATTGACAGCCACTTTCAATAAAAAATCATAATTCCCGGATACGTGGAAACAACCTGTAATTTCGGGTAACACAAGAATGTGCTGTTTAAAATCATCTATCAATTCTCTGGAGTGCACCGCCAAAGTCACTTGACAATACACACTGATTGATTTTCCAATTTTTTCAGCATCCAGTAAAGCCACATAATTCTTTATGTATTTTTTTTGTTCCAGTTTTTTAATCCGCTCAAAAGTCGGAGAAACAGACAACCCCACTTTTTCGGCAATTTCTTTAGTATTTTGTTTCGCATCCTGCTGCAAAAGCATCAATATTTTTTTGTCTATCGAATCCATTTCAGAATAATTATATGGTTTTGAAAAAATCTAATATTAAAATCAATACTTAAAAACCGTATTTAATTTCAAAATTAGAATTATATTCTAAATATTACTACATATAAAGAATTTTAAATCTTTAAAACTACATTTACAGTAAAATAAAGCATCATGGAACCCATTTCAAAATCATTATCCGAACAAGACAATCAGCGTTTATTCGAATTGGAACAATACATAGAAAACGCCAGAGATAATTTCTTGGGGTATCCTGTATCCAAAGATTTTGATTATTCAGAAATCAATCATTTTTTTAAATATCCAATCAATAATCTAGGTGATCCTTTTGATGATTGTACCTACAAAGTACAAACCCATGAACTCGAAAGAGAAGTAGTTGGTTTTTTTGCCAAATTATTCCGAGCCAATCCAAAAGATTATTGGGGTTATGTAACCAATGGCGGATCTGAAAGTAACTTATACGGATTGTATCTTGCTCGCGAATTATATCCAAAAGCGATGGTTTATTACTCAGAATCGACCCATTACAGTGTGCGCAAAAACATTCACTTGCTCAATATTCCGAGCATCGTTATTCGTTCACAAGAGAATGGCGAAATTGATTATGTTGATTTTGAAAATACCTTAAAAATGAATCGTCATAAGCCAGCAATTGTGCTTACCACTTTTGGAACAACCATGAAAGAAGCCAAAGACGACGTTTCAAAAATCAGGGATATTCTAAAAGGATTGGCCATACAAGACAGTTACATCCATTGTGATGCAGCCTTATCCGGAAGTTACGGAGCTTTTATGGAACCTAGATTTCCTTTTGATTTTAAAGATGGTGCTGACAGTATTTCAATCAGTGGTCACAAATTTATAGGTTCACCAATTCCAACTGGAGTTATTATCACGAAGCGTTCCAATAGAGATCGAATCTCAAAAGGGATATCCTATATCGGTTCTTTAGACACAACGATTACAGGATCTAGAAACGGTCATTGCCCATTGTTTTTATGGTATGCCATAAAAAAACTCGGAGTGGAAGGTTTAAAAAATCGTTATTTACACAGCTTGGAAGTAGCGGAATACTGTGAACAAAGACTAAAAAACATAGGCATAGCAGCCTGGAGAAACCCAAATTCTATCACCGTGGTTTTCCCAAAAACAGCTGAAGAAGTCAAATCAAAATGGCAATTGGCCACTGAAGGTGATATCTCTCATATTATTTGCATGCCCAATGTGACCAAAAAACAAATTGACCTTTTCATCAACGACGTAGAAAATTGCATTGAAAATCCCGAAGAAATAGCAGAATTCAGTTTCTAGTTTATCTTTAAAAACCTAACAGCAAAACCATCTTATCTTTTATTTTTAATTCAAAACTCAGCCATAGATTGACTTTCTAATCATTCTATGGCTTTTTTTATTACTCTTTTACCTGTAAATTCAAATTGCAAAATAAATTGTATTTTAGATTTTCATTTCAATCATTAAAACAAAAAAATGAAAATCAAATTACCCCTATTATTAATTGCAATAATCAGTTGCTCCTGCAGTGTTAACCAAAATAAAACCAATCAAAATGATTTGCCAATTATTGGAACTTGGGAACTCATTTCGGCAACGACCACCGAAAAAGATTCCACTTTTTCAACTTTTGACCCCAAATTAAAAATGATAAAAATTATTAATCCTGATCATTTTTCTTTTTTTCAGCATGACTTAACAATGGGAAAAGAACCCAATCCGAAATTCTCTGCAGGAGCAGGAAGATATACTTTGGTCAACGACAATTACACGGAGTATTTAGAATATTTCTCCAACAGAGCCTGGGAGAACAACAAATTTGAATTCAAAGTTTCCATAAAAAACGACACTCTAATCCAACAAGGTTTAGAAAAAGTAGAGAAACTGGGTGTTGATCGAATAATAACTGAAAAATACAAACGCATAAAAAAATAATCAATATTGTATTTTTAAAACAAATCATAAGGTCATTTCAATTGGAACCCATTATTTATGGAAAGAAAAGAAAAAATCCTCGACTGGGGGTATTTGAACAAATACAAAACCGAGAATGAACAGATTTCAGCTCCATTGCCTGGAGAAAAAAGGATTGTATTTTTTGGAGATTCCATAACTGAAGGTTGGAAAACTATTCATCAAGATTTTTTTATAGGTAAATCATATATCAATAGAGGCATTAACGGCCAAACGACCTCACAAATGCTCTTGCGTTTTAGACCGGACGTAATTGAACTGAAACCCAAAATTGTCGTTATTTTGGCTGGAGGCAATGATATTGCAGGAAATACTGGTCCAGCAACACTCGAAACAATTCTAGGAAACCTTATTTCTATGTGCGAATTGGCTAAAGCAAATAACATCGAAGTGGTTTTATGTTCGATACTCCCTGCCAATGATTTTCCTTGGAAACGAGGAATGGAACCCGCCGATAAAATCGAAACATTAAATGCGATGATTTTGAAATATGCCAAAGCAAATGACATTGTATTTGCAGACTATTATTCGGCTATGGTGGATGACCAAAAAGGTTTAAAAGCAATTTATTCCAAAGATGGTGTTCATCCCAATAAAGAAGGATATCTCGTGATGGAATCAATCGTTGAAACAATCATTAGTAATTTGCAATTAATGTGATATAATTTCAAAAAACATAATTAACAATAAAATTTAAACCTTAATGGGAGATATAATAACTGGACTTTTTTTATGCATTTTCATCTTTATTTTTGTGCTCCTAAACAAAAGAATCAAACAATCTGATTCTGAAAATATCATTAGAAATTTAATCGGATTTGGTTCCATTTTAGGGTTATTTATCTCAATATTACAGGATGAAACCGAAAGAAATTTGGGGATAATTATTTTTGGTCTACAATTGTTAAGTATCGTACTTTTGTCTAAAAAAGAAAAAAAAGCTGGATATATTTTGCTATGCATAACCCTGTTTTTACAAATTCCTATTCTAAATTTTACAGTCCTAAAATATCATAGTCAAAATCTATTTAGCATAAATATCCAAGAGTTTCCGGGTAAATATATTGACCTAGAACCTGGGAGCTATGTAAACTACTTTTACCACGATTCATATACTATTTCAAATCCACTATTTCCTATTGGGATAAATATATTGAGTTTATTTCTCTTGATTTATTTTATAATAAGATGGAAAATATCAAATTCCAAAAATTATTGCTAAAGTTGCTTACAATAGAATTAATTAATGTGATATAATTTCAAAAAAATAGCAATTCTGTTATATCTTTTTGAACCTATATTTTTCAACGGCAATTAACCTAATTCTTTGGCGAAACCTTGTTATTTTTTCTGAAAAACGCCTTACTTTTATCCTTTCAAAATTAACATTCAATTTCATAATCATGACCAAAGATCTGATTGTTCAAAATATTAGTGCTTCCAAAAGTCATTTATCTATAAATTATAGTATTAAAACTAAAACGGAAGCCTTTACCGAAAAACTGTTTTACACTTTATTTGATTCTAATGCACCACTTAATGAAAGCATCGATGAGTTAGAAAAACAATTTAAAGAAATAGCTTCTTTGGCCTGCAAAAAAGCACATGACTCATGCGAAAGTGCTTGGGATAATTTTTTACACAAATTGCCATCTGTACTTGAAAACCTGAACAAAGACGCTTCTTATATCTTAGAAAATGACCCTGCATCCAATAGTCTTGAAGAAATTTATCTTGCTTATCCAGGATTTTATGCCATCGCGATTTATAGATTGAGTCATGAACTGTATTTGTTGGACTTGATGCTTTTTTCAAGATTAATGAGCGAATATGCACATCGCATTACAGGAACAGACATCCATGCAGGAGCTACAATCGCATCGCCTTTCTTTATCGACCATGCCACTGGAATCGTAATTGGCGAAACCACCGTTATCGAAAAAAATGTAAAAATATATCAAGGGGTGACTTTGGGAGCGTTGAGCGTGAGCAAAGACATGAAGAATTCCAAAAGACATCCAACTGTTGAGAAAAATGTTTGCCTATATGCCAATGCAACCATTTTGGGAGGAACAACAACTATTGGCAAAAACAGTGTCGTGGGTGGAAATTCATGGGTTACCAAATCGATTCCCCCAGATTCAATCGTATTGAACACCACTACAACTGAAGTTAAAGTAAAAGAGAAAAAGTAAAATGAAAACCTATAAATTAGTAGAATTAATCGGGAACACGCCACTTGTAGAAACCACCCGATTGGTTGCAAACAAAAACGTAAAACTTTTATTGAAACTTGAAGGAGACAATCCAGGAGGAAGTGTAAAAGACCGCGCCGCCTACAATATGATTGCATCTGCCATCGAAAGAGGTGACATCAAAAAAGGAGACAAATTAATTGAGGCAACAAGTGGTAACACCGGAATTGCCTTGGCTATGATAGCTCAATTATTCAATATAGAAATCGAATTGGTATTGCCCGAAGATTCAACTATCGAGCGCACGCAAACTATGCAGGCTTATGGTGCAACTGTTATCCAGACGCCAGCAAGTTTAGGGATAATCGGTTCTAGAGATTATGCTGATCAAAAAGTAGCCGAAGGTGGTTATGTAATGCTGAATCAATTTGCAAACAATGACAACTGGAAAGCCCATTACAAAACCACAGGACCAGAAATATGGAATGATACCGACGGAACAGTTACTCATTTTGTATCGGCTATGGGGACTACAGGAACTATTATAGGAACCTCAACGTATTTGAAAGAGAAAAACCCAAATATTCAAATCATTGGGGCACAACCTAGTGAAGGCTCACAAATTCCGGGCATTAGAAAATGGCCTCAGGAATATTTACCTAAGATTTTTGATGCCTCAAAAGTGGATCTAACTGTTGATATCAGCGAAAAAGAAGCCCGTGAAATGACCAAAAGACTTGCCAAGGAAGAAGGTATTTTTGCAGGTATGAGCAGCGGAGGATCTGTTGCAGTGGCCGTAAAAATCGCTAACCAACTTGAATCTGGTGTGGTGGTTGCAGTTATCTGCGATCGTGGAGACCGTTATTTGTCTTCGGATTTATTTGATGAATAAAGATCTAAGATTCTGAGATGCTGAGTTTCTAAGTTTAAACCTAAGCAACGCAGTATCTCAAAATCTTAGCATCTCAGAAACTTAGCCTCTTAGAAACTTAAAACAAAAACAATGAACTATCGCAAACTAGGAAAAACCAATTTCAATATTTCAGAAATAGCACTTGGCACTTGGCAAGTAGGCGGAAAATGGGGTTCTCCCTTTAATGATAAAACCGCTGATGAGTTAATTAATACCGCCATTGATAACGGTGTGAATTTTATTGATACTGCCGATGTTTACGAAAATGGATTGAGCGAAATCGCTGTGGGAAGAGTGGTACGCTCCCGTTCCGAACGAATTTATATTGCAACAAAATGCGGTAGACACATTAACCCGCACGTAAATGAAGGTTACCAACCCAAAGTATTGCAAAAATTTGTAGAAGACAGTTTGAAAAGAATGGGATTGGAAACCCTAGATCTTATTCAGCTACACTGTCCGCCAAACCAAGTCTTTTACCGTCCGGAAATTTTTGAAATGTTTGACCGTTTAAAAGATCAAGGAAAGATTTTGAATTTGGGTGTCAGTGTAGAAAAAGTTGAAGAAGCCTTAAAAGCTATTGAATACTCTAATGTAACAACGATTCAGATTATATTCAATCTTTTTCGTCAGCGCCCTTCTGAATTATTTCTCAAAGAAGCCCAGAAAAAAGACATCGGAATTATCGCAAGAGTACCGCTTGCCAGCGGATTATTGACTGGTTTATTTGATTCTAAAACGACTTTTGGAGAACAGGACCATAGAAATTTCAATCGCGATGGAGCAGCTTTCGACAAAGGTGAAACGTTCTCTGGAATCAATTATGAGTTGGGTTTAAAAGCCGTCGAAGCCCTAAAAGCACTTTTCCCTGAAACTACAAACTTGGCTCCAATTGCCCTGCAATGGATTCTTAGTTTTAACGAGATTAGCTGTATTATTCCTGGAGCCTCAAAAGAAAGCCATGTTTTGTCTAATCTTTCTGTTTATGATTTACCAAAACTGACTCCCGAAAAAATCCAAGCGATGAATGCTATTTATGAGGAATATATCAAACCGCAAGTGCATCAGCTTTGGTAAAATAGAAATTTAAATGTTCAATAAAGCGAATTTCAAAGAGTGGTTTGACCGTTATAAGTATTCAGAATTAGCTGCTACAAGCGCCGCTTTACTAGCTTCGCAATTCAGCAGAATTTTTAGCGGATTGATTACGGCTTATATAATTACGTTTGCCGAATATTTTGCTTTTTATGGTGTTATGATTTACAGGTCATATAAAAGGCATCAACTTCAGCATCAAAAAACGACTCTAAAGGGAATCCTGTACTTAATTCGAAATTTATTACTCGAATTTGGTTATCCCGCGGTTTTGGATTTCTTTTTTATCCGTCCGTTTTGTATGTATTGGATGCCAATATTGTCGGGAAATTATTTTCTTGGAATCATTTTAGGAAAAATTACTGCCGACAGTTTATTTTACTTTTTATCCATTGTCAATTACGAGTATATTAAAAAAAAATAGTACTTTAGCTTCAAAAAAAAAATTATGCTTCAACATATCAACGAAATAGAATGGTCATTGCTTTTATGGCAGATTTTAATATTAGTCTTTTTTATATTTATTGGACGTTTATTCTATTTACTTTATAAGTTTTTAAGAAATAACAAACAAAAAACTTAGAATTTTAACTTTAAACTATACAGACTAAATAAACAAAAACTCCAAGAAAGCTTGAAGCTTTTGTTTATTAACAATGTTACACCTATTGTATACTTATCATCGTACTAATTCAAAGTCGCTGTAGTTGTAATTTCTGTATTGAATAGTTTTGAAATCGGGCAATTCTTTTCAGCTTTCGTCACTAATTCTTGAAATATATCATTTGTGACACCACTTATTTTAGCATTCACAGTTAAATGAGAGCCTATAATAGTGCCATCTACCAAATTAATAACGCATTTTGTTTCTATGCTATCAATTTCTGCAGTGGTTTCACCAATAAAAGCAGTGAGTTGCATAGTAAAACATCCTGCATGTGCTGCCGCAACAAGTTCTTCTGGATTGGTACCTATGCCTTCAGCAAATCGGGATTTGAATGAATATTGGGTATTTTCCAAAGTTGTACTTTGTGTGGTTAATTTACCAGCTCCCTCCATTAGGGAACCATTCCAAACTGCGGTTGCATTTCTTTTCATGTTTTTTTCGTATTTATTGGTTTACTCAAATTTAGTTTTTTAATAAAAAACAGATTTCAAAAACAGATTTATTTAACTAAAATTTAATAATGGCTAACACAAAAAAATATTGTCTCCAAAATATTTTGTAACTTGTAAGTCAACTAATTACATTCTTTACCATAAAAATCAATCGAAAGAATAAACAACAGTTAAAATACAATTTATATGAAACCAATCTCTTCCGATACCTCAAAAAAAAATACTGCTGTTGAACTTTTTCAGTACCTGTTTATTGCAATGGTAATTTTGTATTTTGGAAGATCACTATTCATACCACTGAGTTTTTCCATGCTTATTAGTTTTATACTTTATCCTGTTTGTAAATGGATGGAACAAAAAGGGTTAAACTTTAATGTGGCGATTGGAATTTCCTTAATTACAGTAGCATTACTATTTGCTGTTATACTGTTTCTTCTTTTCTCTCAAATTTTAGAATTTTCAAATGAATGGCAAACTTTAGAGACAAAATTAGAAGAAACCATAAACCAGTTGAGTGTATTTTTGACCAACCAATTTGGAGTAAACGAAGAAAAACAAATGACCTACATAAAAAATGCGTTAAACAATTCCAGCTCACAAATATTTACTTTTTTAAAAACCACATTATATTCATTCTCTGAATCGCTATTTTATCTTATCATAGTTCCTGTTTTTTCGGCACTAATATTGTTTTATCGAAAATTATTGGTTCAAGCTTTGTACCATATTTTTTCGGAAAACAAAAAAGCAATGATTCGTGAAATTATCGTTGAAACCATTCACGAATATTACAAATTCATAAAAGGGATGCTGGTGGTTTATGTAATAGTAGGGCTTTTGAATAGTATTGGACTTCTTATTATTGGCATTCCCTATCCGTTTCTTTTCGGCTTTACTGCATCAATACTTACCTTTATACCCTACATCGGTATTATGGTTTCGTCGTTGTTACCAATCACTGTAGCTTGGGTTACGTTTAATTCCATTTGGTATCCAGTTGGAGTAATTGCAGTTTTCCTATTAGTGCAAGTACTGGAAGCTTATATCATATTTCCTTATGCGGTAGGAAGCCGTTTGAAGATAAACACACTTGCAATCTTGGTTATGGTAATTGCTGGTGGAATACTATGGGGAGCAGCGGGAATGATTCTATTCATTCCGTTTATCAGTATTTTAAAATTAATAGCGGATCGATCTGAAAGCCTTAAGTCTCTATCATTATTATTAAGTGATGGAAAACAATAGTGGATTCTTTATTTTACTAAATAGACGCAACCATTCTTTCACATAAGCATCTAGTTATC
This sequence comes from Flavobacterium sp. A45, assembly GCF_002001005.1. GTDB lineage: Bacteria > Bacteroidota > Bacteroidia > Flavobacteriales > Flavobacteriaceae > Flavobacterium. The sequence continues at coordinate 131,184 of NZ_MUNX01000065.1, read as the reverse complement.
AAACAACCCTTATGAAAAATATAAAATTTTTATTTATTGCAATTAGTCTCTTCTTTTTCAGTTGCAATACCGATGATTCTTCTTCAAAAGAATCAGAAAATCAAAACCTCTCAAAAATGTATGACGAAATTATTTCAACCTCTATGGTCAATACTACACCATGCACTAACCCAGAGGAATGGTCATTTACCGCAATTGGCTCAAAAGCATGTGGAGGTTCTACTGGTTTTATTGTGTACTCTTTAAAAATAAATGTTCCAGAGTTTCTAAAAAAAGTTGAGAATTTCACCAAAGCACAAGATACGTACAATAAAAAATGGGGAATTGTTTCTACCTGTGACATAATACTACCTCCAGCTGGGGTTGATTGCGTGAATGGAAAACCAACATTGTTATACACGATCTCCTTAATTAAGAATTAACAAAACTCCACCACATAGCTCCTGCCCCCGAGTGTAGCGAAAAACCCGGAGTCCTGGAAGCATTATAACACTTGCTTGGAAAGAGCGACCAACGAAAGCTCCTTTCCTGGCTTAGTGTTATTGCTTCCAGAACGAGGATTTGTAGCGAAAAGCGGGATTAGGCACAAATTAAAAGAACATTTTCTTTGCTTTATTTCACTACCTTTGAGACACATAGAAACTCATGACATTATGAAAAAAGTAATTCTAGTATGCTGCCTGTTATCGATTATTGGTTGTAAAACTAAAACTGTCAACGGAAAAGTAATTGGGAAAAGTGTTGAAGCATCAGAAATCAGTGCTGTTGATGAAGTTCAAAAAAACAAAGCCTATGAATTGGGGAAAAGGATTTTGTTGACTTGCAATACGTCAAAATTTACTCCTTTTACAAAAAGTGAAGCTACTGACAAGGTTATTGCTAATTCTACCGTAAAAAAAGTCAAAGAAATTGGCGCAAAATACAGTCTGAAATATGGTGCTTTCAAAGATCTTGAATTTGTAGAAATGATTCCAAATAAGACTGATAATACCAATATTTATAGATTTAAAGCGCTCTTTGATTATGCTAAAGCCAATAAGGAACTTCGGGTGACGATGAACTCTGAAAACAAAGCCTCGGCGATTACGACCAAAGACTGGAAAGATGAATTTGAGTAAACGGTTAGCTGCTTTTATTTTTAGTAAAAAAAATTAGAATTAAAATCCATAAATAAATCCAAAGCCTTATTTTTGCGCTATGGCAAAGAAAAATACAGACAAAGTTGTCTTTCATCAAATAAAAGTCCTTGATGCTGGCGCAAAAGGCGTTTCGGTGGCAAAAGCTCCCGATGGAAAAGTAGTTTTTATCCCCAACGTTGTTCCCGGAGATGTAGTAGATGTGCAAACTTTCAAGAAGCGTAAGGCTTATTATGAAGGTAAAGCGATTCATTTTCATGAATTATCGGAGCATCGTGTAGATCCAATTTGCGAGCATTTTGGTGTTTGCGGTGGATGCAAATGGCAAAATATGAATTACGGCCAACAGTTATTCTTCAAACAAAATGAGGTAAAAAATCATTTGCAGCGCATTGGCAAAATTGAACTTCCTGAATTTGAACCTATTTTAGGGTCTGAAAAACAGTTTTTTTATAGAAATAAAATGGAGTTTTCATTTTCGAACAGCCGTTGGTTAACCGAAGATGAAATTGGAAGCGAAGAAGATCTGGGTAACCGAAATGCACTTGGTTTTCATATTCCAAAAATGTGGGACAAAATCTTGGACATTAATAAATGTCATTTGCAGGAAGATCCATCGAATGCGATTCGCAATGAAGTTCGCGCTTTTGCCAATGAGCATGGTTTGACTTTCTTTAATCCTAGAGCCCATGAAGGTTTACTAAGAACTTTGATGCTGAGAACGGCTTCTACTGGAGAAATTATGGTTTTGATTCAGTTTTTTGAAAATGACAAAGCCAACAGAGAATTGATTTTGGATCACTTATACGCGAAATTTCCTCAGATTACTTCGTTACAATATGTGGTTAACAATAAAGCAAACGACACTTTATACGATACCGACATCAAATTGTATAAAGGAAGAGATTATATCCTTGAAGAAATGGAAGGCTTGAAATTTAGTATTAACGCTAAATCTTTTTACCAAACTAACTCGGATCAAGCTTATGAATTATACAAAATAACGAGAGACTTTGCTGGACTTACCGGTAATGAAACCGTTTATGATTTATATACGGGAACTGGGACTATTGCACAATTTGTATCTAAAAAAGCTAAAAAAGTTATTGGCGTAGAAAGTGTTCCGGATGCTATTAAAGATGCAAAAGCAAATGCTGTCCGCAATGAAATTACTAATTGTGAGTTCTTTGTTGGAGATATGAAAGTTGTTTTTAATGATAGTTTCATCGCTCAACACGGACACCCAGACGTTATTATCACTGACCCTCCAAGAGATGGGATGCACAAAGATGTAATTGAACAAATTATGAAAATTGCTCCTGAAAAAGTAGTTTATGTAAGCTGTAACTCGGCTACTCAAGCTAGAGATTTGGCACTAATGGATGAAAAATACAAGGTTACACGAGTGCGCCCAGTGGATATGTTCCCGCAAACACACCATGTTGAAAATGTTGTACTTTTGGAAAGACGATAAACCTACCCCTAACCCCTGAAGGGGAAGAAAATAAATATGAAAAAAATACTTGCTTTTATAATGATTCTTGGTTTCGCCTCTTCCAGTTGCGAACCCGATGATATTTGCGACCCAAATACCCCCACGACCCCAAGAATGCTTATTCAGTTTTTTGATATTTCGAATCCTTCCTTAAAGAAAAATGTAACTAATTTAAAAATTATTGGAGAAGGAATGAGCGAAGGAGTCGTTTTGAATCCATCAGGAGTAAATGAAGGTAAGTATATAACTAGCGGAAACAGTATATTACTGCCATTGAATACAACTGCAGATATTGTAAAATATCAATTTATTCTAAATTACGACAACAAAAATCCTCTTTTGGAAAATACCGACAATTTGGAATTTAAATATACAAGGGAAAACAAGTATGTTTCTAGAGCCTGTGGCTTTAAAACCATTTTTAATTTAGACCCAATTAACCCTTTCTCACTGACAGATACGACACCTGCCGATGAAATGTGGATTCAATATGTAATAGTCGCACAAAATAACATAACATACGAAAATGAAACAATTATTAAAATATTCTTTTAGTATTTGCTTTTTATTGTCACTGTTATTTGTACAGGCACAAGAAAAAACGACTACTACAACTATCCAAGAAGATGTAAAAATTACGGAAACTAAAAGTGTTACAGCAACAAAAAAGAATCCTGAAAAAAAAATCGATACTCTACAAACTGACCCCATAAAACCCAAAACAGACCGATACGGTTTAATTGTAGGTGTTGACATAAATAAAATTGCACGTTCCCTTTATGATTCCAATTACACTGGAATAGCATTTACAGGGGATTACCGATTAACTAAAAAATACTATTTATATGGAGAAATAGGCAGTGAAGAGGTTACTATTGAAGACCCATTATTGAGTACAACAACCAAAGGTTCCTATCTTAAAGCGGGTTTTAACTATAATGCCTACACCAATTGGCTGGATATGGAAAACCTTATTACACTGGGCGTGCGTTATGGTTTTAGCACTTTTAGTGAACAATTAAACAACTATCTAATATATAATCCAAATCCTTATTTCGGACAATCTTCACTTATAGATTCCGGAATAAAATACGATGGACTAACCGCCAGTTGGGCAGAAGTCTCTGCTGGAGTAAATGTAAAAGTATTCAACAATATCTATGTTGGTTTTAGTTTACAATTGAAAATGTTGGTAACCAATTCTGAGCCAGGTAATTTTGAAAACCTATATATTCCAGGATTCAACCGAACATATGATGGTAATTTTGGTGCGGGATTTAACTATACCGTTGCCTATTTTATACCTATTTACAAAAAGAAAGTTGTACCCGAAAAAACAGTACCTAAGAAGAAATAAAACTGAAATTTAATTTCATAAAAAAGGAGTAAAACTGAATCCATAAATTCATTTTTACTCCTTTTGTTTTTTTTCTATCTAAGTCAATTATCCTATTTCCTTAATTCCTTTTACAAACAACCAAGACATGAATAGTTTTTCACCGTCTTTGGTTTTGGCCGCTTGAAATTTTGGGGACAAAAGCGTTCCTGCAACAAAAGCAGTCATCGGAATCCAAAAACCAGAAAGATTGGTGTAATGTTCTACCAAATAACGAAATGCGATAAATAATATAGCAAAACATCCTAGGTTGTATAAAAATGCTCTTACTTGTAATTTTGTCATTTTATTTATAATATTTAAGTTGATAGTCACTATTATTAAATTCCCTCTTCGGGTACATTTTGAAACTTCGTCCTCTTACTTCCTTCATACATTTCATATTTCACTAATCTAGCTTCAAGACTTGCGTTAAAAAGTTTGATTTTTCGAGAAGGTTTCAGTCCAACATATTTCAATGCCTCTAGGTTTGCAGTAATAAACCAAGCATTCGTTCCAGGATAATTTTTCTTCAAAGTATCACCAATACTTTTATAAAATTCTTCCATGTGAATATCCAAACGCTCATCATATGGTGGATTAAAAACAATATGCAATTTCCCTTCAGAGGTTTTCTCTGTATCAAAGAAATTTTGTTCTTCTATCTTAATATATTCATCCAGATTGGCATTCTTCACATTGTCTTTGGCTTTCTGAACTGCAGACGGTGCTTTATCGTATCCTTTTATCGTATAATGAAATTCACGGACACGCTTCAATAAACTATCCTGAATACTATCAAACAAATCATTATCCCAATCGTTCCATTTTTCAAAAGCAAACTCTTTACGGTTGATATTCGCAGGAATATTGCAAGCTATCATCGCTGCTTCGGCCAAAAATGTTCCAGAACCGCACATCGGATCCAAGAAATCAGTTTGTCCATCCCAACCCGAAAGCAACAAAATACCAGCTGCCAAAACCTCATTTATTGGAGCAATGTTTGTAGCCGTTCTATATCCACGTTGGTGCAATGAATTCCCGGAAGTATCTAATGCTACCGATACTTGGTCTTTGTCAATGTGGATATTGATTCTCAAATCAGGAAAAGCCTTATCAATACTCGGACGCTGTCCTGTTCTTTCACGAAACTGATCCACAATCGCATCTTTACATTTTTGTGACACAAACTCCGAGTGGTTAAAATATTCTGAATGCACCGTTGCGTCAATCACAAAAGTCTGATTGGCGTTGATGTATTTAGACCAATTCGTCCCACGTATTCCTTTATATAATGCCTGTTCATCTCTCGCTTTAAAAAAATAAATCGGCTTCAAGATCTTCAAAGCCGTGCGCAAAGACAAATTCGCTTTGTACATAAAACCTTTATCTCCCTTAAAACTCACCATTCTCACCCCCTGCTCCACATCCTGTGCACCCAGCTGTGTTAACTCTTTCGCCAGTATTTCTTCAAAACCAAAAAAGGTTTTGGCAATCATTTTAAAATTCTCCATCTGTCTTTATAAATTCCAATATTAAAATTGCGTATTCCAAACATCCTAAACGGTTTGAAATAGTATATTTTCTGCAAAAATACACTAAATTTGCGGGACTTAAATTAATTGAAAAAGAATAAATGTCCGATTCCACAAATAACAAAACACAAATTACCCATTCAAATCCTGAAAATTGGTTTGCCTCTTGGTTCGACAGCCCATATTACCATATCCTTTACAAAGAAAGAAACTATAGAGAAGCCCAATTGTTTATGGACAATCTGACGCATTATCTCAATCTTCCCGAAAAAGCAAAAGTGCTTGATTTGGCTTGTGGAAAAGGCCGTCATTCCATTTATTTAAACCAATTGGGATTTAACGTTATTGGCGCCGATTTATCAGAAAACAGTATTCTCGAAGCGCAAAAAAACAGCAACGAAACTTTGCATTTTCAGGTACATGATATGCGAGAAACATTTGAAGATAAATTTGATGCAATTTTCAATCTGTTTACCAGTTTTGGTTATTTCGAAAACGACGAAGACAACCTCACCACACTAAAAGCTATCAAAGAAAGCTTAACTGAATATGGTTTTGCCGTAATCGATTTTATGAATGTAACCAATGTACTCAATACTTTGGTTCCCGAAGAAATAAAACACGTGGACGGAATCGATTTTCATATTAAACGTTATTTAAAAGACGGACACATATACAAAGAAATTGATTTTGCAGACCAAGGTCACAACTTTCATTTCACTGAAAAAGTAAAAGCTCTTACCCTCAAAGATTTTGAAGAAATGATGGAAGAAGCCGGTATTTTCTTGTTGGATATTTTTGGCGATTACAAACTAAAAAAATTCCACAAAACCGAAAGCGAAAGATTAATTATGATTTTTAAATAAGTTTTAGGGAAGTTTAAAATTGTTTAAAAGTTTAAATATGTTTAATTGTATAACAAGCTGTTTTTGATTTAAAAATTGCTTTTCTTAAAATAACACTGAATTAAACTCTCAAACTTTTCTTAAACAATTTCAAACTTTTTTTAAACATTTAAACCATTAAACAAGAAACATGAATTACCTATTACCATTACTGTCTGTACTTCTTGGTTATTTCATCGCTTTATTTTTAAAGCCTAAAAGCAAAACCAACCTCAAACTATTACTTGCGTTTAGTGGTTCATTCTTGCTGTCACTTACGGTGATGCATTTACTTCCAGAAGTATACGAAAGCCACAATCATAACATTGGACTTTTTATAATGATGGGAATTTTGTTTCAAATCATATTGGAGTTTTTCTCCAAGGGAGCCGAGCACGGTCACGTTCATGGTCATGCAAAAATGTACCAAATTCCATGGTTGCTGTTCATCAGCCTTTGCATTCATGCCTTTCTTGAAGGATTTCCAGTAAGTCATCATCACGATCTAGCACTAGGAATAGCCATCCATCATTTACCTATTGCCATTATTTTGACAACCTTTTTTATCAATGCCAGTCTCGATAAAACAGCCATTTTTTTCTTTATGGTCACTTTTGCGATCATGACGCCACTGGGAACTATTGTCTCCGACTTTATACCGCAATTGAATGACTATTACACAGAGATTACCGCCGTAGTTATTGGTATTCTGTTCCACATTTCATCAACTATAATTTTTGAAAGCAGTGAAGGCCACAAATTCAATATTGCCAAAGTATCGATGATTGTAATCGGGATTGTTTTAGCTTATTTGCTATAAAAAATTCACTTATCAATAAACAAAAAAATCATTTGGGCGTGCCACCATAAAGCAAATGGACCAACTCATCATACTGTTGAGTTGGTCCATTTGCTTTATGGTGTCGGGCAATCCGCGCTACTTCGGTAGCTAGCTCCTGTCCCTCACGCAATTCACTCTAAAGAGCAACATTCCTTTTCAATAAAGATAAAACCAATCTATATATTTACTTTTATCTAATTGTTATTAAAAAATATCTTTTTTCTTATAAATATTTTGATTATATATAATTAATTTAAATAATTTGCATTATTAAAAACATTACTGTTAATTTGTCAGAATTTATAAACTGAGAAGTTTCTGTCTATAGCAGAATTGATTCAAGAACATTACTAAATTTATCTTAGAGAAAAAAGATGCGGAAAAATTATTCAAAACCCTTAATATACAGCTATTTGTATGTTTAATTTTTTCAAAAGAAAGCCCAAAGTATATTCGAAAATTGAAAATCATATTTTCGGAATAATTACGGAGTTGCTAAAAATCAGCTCAACAGACATCAATTGTGATGAATTGGGCGGTAAATACTATTTGAGTAACGAAGAACAACACTTTAAAGTTACCATATTGAGTAATGATTCTGTAATTCGATTGACCAATACACGTGATTCTGTTGCCGAGAAATATGATAAATTTTTCGTTGAAGATGTTTTACGAGCGGTAAAAGAAGAGAAACACCGCAGAATGGAATTGGTTTACGAATCAATTACCAATAGCATCGAAAAGATGGCCGAACGCCTCCACAATGTACTTATTGAATCAAATGAGGAGGAACAACAAAAAGAAGACGAAAGTGAAGAAGACACTTTTCTAAAGAGTGTATAAGCCAAAAAACTTTCCCTTTTTTATTGTGCTTTTCATATAAATTCCAGTTACCATTGATCAATAGGAAACTTTTTTATTAACGTTAAAAATTTTCGTTCTAAAATATCCCCGCCTTGTCTTTCCTTTTCCTAAAGACATGAGCTTATCTCATTTATTCATGTCGATTAAAAAATATATCTAACCAAATCATAATTCAACTACCTGGATTAATTATACAGCTATTGGCAAAATGTAGCCTTATGTGAAAATAATTTGGCCTTTATACCTTTTTTTTTCGTTTAACACAGAATAGATAAGTTTTAAAATTCCCTAACTTTACCAACCCACAAAAGTTGTCAATTTTAAAACAGAATAATGAACTTCACAAAGACCACTGAGCAATCTTCCAAATACGAACATTTAGAAAAAATGTCGGTTCAAGAATTACTTACCAATATCAATAATGAAGACCAAACTGTCCCTCTCGCAGTAGAAAAAGCCTTGCCACAAATAGAAACTTTGGTAAGTGAAATTGTTGCCAAAATGAAATTAGGTGGACGACTATTCTACATTGGAGCAGGAACTTCAGGCCGTTTGGGAATATTAGACGCTTCCGAATGTCCTCCTACTTTTGGAGTGCCATTTGATTTGGTTGTTGGTATCATCGCTGGTGGTGACACCGCTATTCGCAAAGCCGTAGAAAACGCCGAAGATAACGCGACACAAGCTTGGCTGGACTTACAGGCATTTAATGTGAACGAAAATGATGTTGTTGTAGGAATCGCAGCCTCTGGAACAACGCCTTATGTTATTGGAGGGTTACAGGCCTGCAACAAAAATAACATTAGTACCGGAAGTATTTCCTGCAATGCCGGAAGTCCGCTTTCGCAAACGGCAAAATTCCCAATCGAAGTTATTGTAGGACCTGAATTTGTAACTGGAAGTTCCAGAATGAAAGCCGGAACTGCCCAGAAATTAGTTCTGAATATGATTACCACTGCCACTATGATTCAGCTTGGAAAAGTGAAAGGTAACAAAATGGTCGATATGCAATTAAGCAATAGCAAACTGGTTGATCGTGGTGTAAAAATGATTATGGGAGAAATTCCCGTAACCTATGAACAAGGTGCTGAATTGCTGGCAAAATATGGAAGTGTCCGAAAAGCAGTTGACAATTGGAAACAATAATTTATCAATATAAAAAATAATGAAAAAAATAATTACTCTATTTACTATTCTTCTTTCCACAACAGTCTTTTCACAAGAAATAACAACCAAAAAAGGTCGCTTTTTTGCAGAAGGAAAACAACTTTCAAATAAAGAAGTCAAAACATTATTAGCATCTAATACTGAAGCTTTAGCCCTTTTCAAAGCTTCAAGAACCAAAGGATCAGTAGGAGGCTTTTTACTTGGATTTGGTGGTGGTTTAGTCGTGGCTGACCTAATCACAGGAGCAACAGCAGATGTGAAATACCCAACACCACTTACTTATGTTGGGCTAGCCTCATTAGTCACTTCCATTCCTGTTCTATCAGGAAGAACTAAAAAACTAAATGATGCTCTTGCTCTTTATAATGACGGCTTAAAAAAGTCAGCCTCAGACGATTCAAATTTTGAACTAAATATAATTGCCAATCAAAGTGGTTACGGCTTACAATTTCAATTTTAAAAAATGGCAAACAAAGAATTATTAGCCAAGGGAATCAAATACTTAACTGGAGCTTTACCGCTTATGTTTATTGGACCAACCGTAATTTATAATGCATTTATGAACCAGCATACTAATTGGCATTACTTGGTTTTAGGCATAGGAATCATTGCTTGCTTAGCTTCTATGTTTTTAATGTTTTTAGGTTTGAAAATAATAATGAAAGGCATATTTAACGACTAATGGAAGACCTGATACACATTCAAAAAACATTTGAAAAAGTAACCTATATTGGCAAGAAGATTAACAATCGTGAATTTGAAGATTGCGTTTTTAAGAACTGCGATTTCTCAAATAGTGATTTTTCTAATAATAGTTTTATGGATTGTGAATTCATAGAATGTAATTTATCGATGACACAATTGGGGGGGTCCAGCCTGAAGACTGTAAGCTTTAAGAACTGTAAATTAATGGGGATTCAATTTCAGTCTTGTCAGGATTTTCTGTTCAATGTGCAATTTCAGGATTGCATGCTGGACTACAGCTCTTTTGCGAATAAAAAAATGCCAAAGACCAAATTCAATTCCTGTTCCTTGAAAGAAGTTACTTTTATAGGAACCAATTTAACTCAGTCGTTTTTTGGAAACTGTAATTTAGACAATGCCATTTTTAACGATACTCTTTTGGCCGGTGCTGATTTTACTACAGCTTACAATTATAAAATCGACCCCGAATTCAACCCGATGAAAAAAGCTAAATTTTCCAGTCAGGGAATTGCTGGGCTTTTGGATAAATATGATATAAAAATTGAGTGATTGTTTGTTTAATCTTATGTATATTGTAGCTATTTAAAATTCAATTCATGGAACTCCAAGAACAATTTTCACATATTACAACGCTTATATCCAAAGCAAAAGAAAATGCTTTCCAAGCTGTAAATAAAGAATTAGTAACTCTTTATTGGCATATTGGTGAATATATAAGCCAACAAGTGGAAAAGAAAGCTTGGGGAAAATCAGTTGTGAAAGAATTATCCCTTTTTATTCAAGAATCAGAGCCAAATATTACTGGTTTTTCTTCTCAAAACATATGGAGAATGAAACAGTTTTTTGAGACTTACAAAGATTTTACAAAACTCGCACCACTGGTGCGAGAAATAACTTGGACTAATAATATCATCATTTTGCCATGCAAGTCTATTGAAGAAAGGGAGTTTTACATAAAAATGACGATTCGAGAAAAATGGTCTAAAGCAGAATTACAGAGACAAATAAATTCCTCTTGTTTTGAAAGAGTAATGTTAGCCAATACAAAACTCGCACCAATGGAGCGAGTTTTTCCAAAAGAAGTAACAAACACTTTCAAAGACACATATGTCTTAGAATTACTTCAATTACCCGAAAGTCATTTAGAAAAAGATTTAAGAAAAGCAATTGCACAAAACATAACAAAATTTCTATTGGAATTTGGACGAGATTTTGCTTTTATGGGTGAAGAATATCCTCTGCAAGTAGGTAACCAAGATTTTGCAATTGATCTTTTGTTTTATAACAGAAACCTAAATTGTATGGTAGCAATTGAATTGAAAATAGAAAAATTCAAACCCGAACATTTAGGACAGCTTAATTTTTATCTCGAAGCACTAGACAGAGATATCCGTAAACCGCATGAACAGCCCAGCATTGGCATATTATTATGTAACGGCAAAGATGATATTGTTGTAGAATATGCTTTAAGCAGAACAGTCTCGCCAACATTAGTCTCTGATTATCAAACAAAACTTCCAAGTAAAGAACTATTGCAACGCAAATGGAAAGAAATTCTAGAGTCACTAGATCCCGAGAAATACAACTAAAAAAATGTTTTCAAACTTAAATAACCATGAATGCAACAACATCCTATCTTGAAAGTGTAAAAAAGCAATTTCTCTACTATAAAATGTTGGGAGAAAAAGCAATGGAACAATTGGAACCAGAACAGCTTTTTGCATCAGCAAATGATGATACCAACAGCATTGCAGTGATTGTAAAACACCTCTCTGGAAATATGCTGTCGCGCTGGACGGATTTCCTGACTACCGATGGAGAGAAAGAAACTAGAAATCGGGATAGTGAATTTGAAAATGATTTACAGACAAAAGAAGAAGTTTTAGCTTCTTGGAATACTGGCTGGGATTGCTTTTTGGGAGCTTTAGACAGCTTACAGCCTGACCAGCTTTCGGAAATTATTTATATCAGGAATGAAGGGCACACGGTTATTGAAGCCATCAACAGACAACTGGCGCATTATCCTTACCATGTTGGGCAAATTGTGTTTTATGCCAAACAACTTAAAAATAATGAATGGAATAGTTTATCAATTCCTAAAAACAAATCGAATAATTATAACGCAGATAAATTTGCACAAGAGAAAACGATTAAAAATTTTACGGAAGAAGAATTTAGAAGATTGAAATAAAGACAAAATTCAATAGCAATTGCAATGACAAAAAGCAATATCAATGTTAATGACTAATACTTGCCCCAGATGGAAGTGAAAACCCTGCAGGGCTAAACTCTATTTTTTCTTGTCACAAAAGAGCGACCAACGGAAGCTCCTTTTGTGGCATTAGAAAAAAAGAGGATAGACCGAGGAGTTGTAACGGACAGCTGGATTAGGCTCTAATAAAAATAAAAAACACGAAAGACAATGAAAAAAACAATATTACTCGCCCCCCTATTGCTGTTAATGTCCTGTTATAATGTAGAACGCAACTGTACCGATTTTAAAACCGGTAAATTTAAATTTGAATACGAAATTGACGGCGTTAAAAAAACAACGGTTTTTGAGCGTAATGACAGTATTGAAATTGAAACTTTTGAAGGAAAAACAGATACTTCAAAAGTTCGCTGGGTAAATGACTGCGAATATGTTTTACAAAAGAAACACCCGAAAAATAAGGCGGAAGAGAAAGCAATTTCTATGAAAATCTTGACAACTTCAAAGAATTCCTATACCTTTGAATTTGGAATGGTTGGTGACGATGCTAAACAAAAAGGAACGGTTGTTAAGATTGCAGATTAAAGAATTTAGATTTAAAAAAAAACATAACCCTAAAAATATAAAATGGAAGTATTCTTGAACCCAGACGCATGGATTGCCTTATTAACACTGACTTTTCTTGAAATTGTTTTGGGGATTGACAACATCATTTTCATCTCTATTGCAACTGGAAAACTAGCAATAAATGACCGAAAAAAAGCAACCAAAATTGGAATGTTCTTAGCCATGTTTATGCGGATTGCCCTTTTGTTCGGGATAAATTTTTTAACTCAAATGAAGAAACCATGGTTTACCATTGATTGGAGCTGGTTGCATGCCGGAATTACTGGTCAGAGTCTTATTTTATTATTTGGCGGTTTGTTCCTGATTTACAAAAGCACTAATGAAATTCGGGAAAAAGTCGATGAAAAGGGTCATGAAGAAAAAGAATTGGGCAAAGCTGCAACGAAGTCTTTTCGAAGTGTTATTCTGCAGATTATAATGATTGACTTGGTTTTCTCTTTTGACAGTATTCTGACTGCAGTCGGGATGACTAACGGTGTTGAGGGCGCTTTGATCATCATGATTACTGCTGTTGTTATTTCAGTTATGGTAATGATGCAGTTTGCTGTTCCAGTCGGAAATTTTGTAAATAAGCATCCATCGATACAAATTTTGGGATTGTCCTTTTTGATTTTGATAGGGTTCATGTTGTTGACAGAAAGTGCACATTTGTCAAATGCTCTTATTTTTGGAAGCCACGTGACTCCTGTTCCAAAAGGTTATTTATACTTTGCTATCTCGTTCTCTTTATTTGTAGAAATATTAAATATGAAAATGGCCAAAAAGAAATAATATGCTTTCTAAAAACATAAAAAATGCCTTGATTATAAGTGTTGTAGTTGGGACTATTTTAAACACGATTAACAGTTATGATGTGATTTTGGAAAGTAATTTTACGTCTAAAAATATTTTAAGAATTGTATTGACATACATAACACCGTTTTGTGTTTCTTTATATTCATCAACATTAGCATCAAAATCATTCGAAAAAACAAAAGCTAAAAACACAGTTACAGAAAAGTAACTGTGTTTTTTTTTACAATATATTTTAGTTAAAAACATTATTCTCATCCGATGAAAAATACTATTTCGCATAGAGTTGCCGATTTCCTAAAGAACTTCCCTCCTTTCACTTTTTTAAATCAGAATGATATTGAAGTGCTTTCGGAACAGATTTCGATTATTTATAAAGAAAAAGACAGCGTAATTTTTGCCGAAAACGACGAAACCCACGACTCCTTTTATGTCGTTCATAAAGGCGCTGTTGCACTTAGAAAAGGAATAAAAAACGACACTATCGATATGTGCGACGAAGGAGATATTTTTGGACTAAGGCCTCTTATTGCAAACGAAAATTACCAAATGGAAGCCAGAGCTTATGAAGAAACGATCCTCTATGCAATTCCTATAGACATTTTCAGACCCTATGCTTTAGTCAATAAAAATGTTGGGGATTTTTTAATTCAAAGTTTCGCTTCTAACACACATAATCCTTATTCCGAAAGCTATAGAGGAAAACTCTATGGAGAAACCTTAGCAGGAGATCTATTGGATACTAATCCCAAAATACTGGATATCCAGCCTGTAAAATATTCAAAAAAAATAATAACCTGTTCGTCAATAACCACAGCCAAAGAGATTGCCCAAATAATGACCAAAAAAAATGTGGGCGCGGTACTTGTAGTTGAAGATAAGCTTCCTATTGGTATTATTACAGATAAGGATTTACGAAATAAAATTGTTACCGGTGAGTATCCCATTACATCTGCTGCATCCACAATCATGACCAGCCCGGTTATTACCTATCCTAAAAAGTTGACCACAACACAAGCGCAAATGGCGATGATGAAAAGTAACATCAGCCATATATGTTTAACTAAAGACGGTACGCCAAATACCAAAGCTGTTGGAATTCTCTCTAAACATGACGTGATGGTATCGTTAGGAAATAATCCAGCAGTATTGATAAAAGCAGTAAAAAGAGCCAAAAAATACAAGGAAATAAAACCGATACGAGCCAGTATCATGCAGTTACTGCAAGGCTATCTGGATCAAAACATTCCTATAACACTGACATCAAAAATCATTACCGAATTAAATGATGTCTGTATTCAGCAGGTTATAGCCATTGCACTAAAAAAAATGAGTACACCGCCACCGGCAAAATTTGGTTGGTTGGCCATGGGAAGTCAAGGGCGAAGCGAACAGTTACTGCAAACCGATCAAGACAATGCATTGGTTTATGAAGATGTAGCCGACGAATTAAAAGAAAAGACTAAAAAATACTTCTTGGAATTGGCATCACATGTCAACAAAGGATTATTTGAAATTGGCTATGAATATTGTCCTGCCGAAATGATGGCATCCAATCCAAAATGGTGTCTAAGTTTGGAAGAATGGAAAAAACTAGTACACCATTGGATCACAAATACTGGAAAAGATGAAGTTCTCCTGTCTTTTATATTTTTTGATTACAGCCTCTCTTACGGTGACAGCGAACTTGTAAACAAGCTCTCCGATTTTATTTTAGAAGACATCAAGGCAAATCCTGTATTTTACCTTCACTTAGTAAGCGGAGCTTTGCAAAGCCCTTCCCCAACTGGTTTTTTTAGAGATTTTTTATTGGAACAAGATGGAGCAAATAAAGATACATTTGATATCAAAAGAAGGGCACTAATGCCTTTGAGTGATGCCGCACGAGTATTAATTCTATCACATGCTGTAAAATCAATCAGTAATACTCCTGAACGTTTTGAAAAATTAGCCGAATTAGAACCACACAATAAAGAATTGTACTTGGCTTGTTCCTATTCCTACAGAGTACTTTTGAAATTCAGAACGAAACAAGGACTTTTACATAATGATTCCGGTCAATATATTGCTCTTGGTGACCTCACAAAACTTGAGAAAATAAAACTTAAGAGTACCTTCAAAACTATTAAAGAAATACAAGAAATTATTTCCATACGATTTAATCCCTCAAATATATTGTAATGATGAACTTTTTTGAAAAATGGAAAGCCATACTATTTGATTTTTTAAAAATAACTAAAAAACCAATTGATGAAGTTCTTCTTAACAGCGTAGAAAGCACCCGTTTTGTAGTCCTAGACACTGAAACTACTGGTTTTGATTATGACAATGACCGAATGCTTTGCATAGGTGCGATTACTTTGAAAAATGGTGTTATTGCCATTTCTGAAAGTTTTGAAATGTACATACAACAAGAACATTATGACAAAAATAGTGTTCAAATTCATGGTATTCTAAGAGATTTGGTCATAAAAAAACCTAGTGAGGCAGAAGTATTACAGCAATTTTTGACTTTCTTGGGAGATTCCATTATCATTGCTCATCACACTATTTTTGATGTCACAATGATTAATCGGGCATTGGAGCGAAATGGACTTCCACTGTTAACCAACAAAACATTGGATACTGCATATCTTTATAAAAAAACGCTCATAATGTCCAATCTCTTGGAACGAAAGGAAAAATACGCTTTGGATGACCTCGCCGATAAATTTGACATTTCAAAAAAAGACCGCCATACCGCAATGGGAGACGCTTATATAACAGCTATTGCTTTCCTTAAAATTGTAAAAAAATTAAAAGATCTAAAAGGGAAAACAGAATTTACTTTAAGAGATTTGTTTAGGTAAAACTCAGCCCAATAAATATCATTTTATCGATAAGTTATACTAAATTCCGAGAGATAACTAATATAGCAATCCTCATTTTGGCCATGAAGTAGTTAAGATTCAATACTTATAAAATCTTAATTATTTCATGGCCTTTCTCATTTCATAAAAATTACTGATTCTGAGATTCTTATTAAAAAAACACTGATACTTATGGAAAAAAAACTTAATATCAAATGCAACATATTGCAAAACCTATTCTGTCGTAGAATACCTAATTAAAACCAAAATATACCGTTACAATAAAAAATAGCATCATTATTTATTACATCAAAAAAAAACTAGTTAAAAAATTGTATATATAAAAATAAAAACTATTTTTGTGTAATCGATTACATAAATAAAATATTGATAACTAACCAACCAATTATCTCAACAATGAGTGAAACAAATAAAAAGACTGGAAACTACCGTTGGACGATATGTTCTCTATTATTCTTCGCAACAACAATTAATTACCTAGATCGTCAAGTTCTTTCGTTGACATGGAGCGATTTCATTGCGCCTGAATTTCACTGGACCAATAATGATTATGGAAATATTACCGCTTTATTTTCAACTTTTTATGCAGTTTCTTTATTTTTTGCAGGTAGATTCGTGGATTGGTTAGATACTAAAAAAGGATTTCTTTGGGCAATTGGAATATGGTCGATTGGTGCTTGTTTGCATGCATTTTGCGGCATTGCAACTGCAGGATATATAACTGGAAATTGGTTTGTTGGTTTTGAAGGCGCAAAAGAAATAATCAGTACTATAGGTGATACTGGAATGGTCATTAACGTAAGTGTTACTTTATTCATCTTTGCTCGATTCATTTTAGCGCTGGGTGAAGCTGGAAATTTTCCTGCAGCAATTAAAACTACTGCTGAATATTTCCCTAAAAAAGACCGTGCTTTCTCTACAAGTATCTTCAATGCGGGTGCAACAATTGGAGCATTAGCAGCTCCAATAACAATTCCTTTTATTGCAAAAGCCTATGGTTGGGAAATGTCATTTATTATCATAGGTGCCTTAGGTTTTATTTGGATGGGATTTTGGGTTTATATGTACGATAAACCCGAAAGAAATCCAAAAGTTAGTGCTGCAGAATTAGAATACATTCAACAAGATATAATTGCCGATAGTAAATTGGTTGGTTATGTTCCTGAAACAGCTGAGAAGGTTTCTTTTGCAGCATGTTTTAAACACAAACAAACCTGGGCTTTCATTTTTGGCAAATTTATGACAGATGGTGTATGGTGGTTCTTTTTGTTTTGGACACCGGCTTATTTGAGTTCTGTCTATGGAATGGATTCTACTCAAGCTGCTTTCCCTTTATTTATCTTATATTTAATTACGTTACTTTCAATTTTTGGAGGATGGTTACCAACTTATTTTGTTGATAAAAAAGGAATGAATCCATACGAAGGCCGAATGAAGTCGATGCTTATTTTTGCATTTTTTCCATTACTGGCATTGCTTGCTCAGCCTTTAGGACACTATAGTTATTGGTTACCAATCATTATAATTGGTATTGCATTGGCAGCTCATCAGTCGTGGTCGGCAAATATTTTTACAACTGTGGGTGATATGTTTCCTAAAAAAGCAATTGCTACCATTGTTGGTATTGGTGGATTAGCCGGAGGCATTGGTTCAACAGTGATAAACAAAAGTTCCGGGCTGTTATTTGATTATAGCAAAGAAACCAACATGTCATTTATGGGTTTTAATGGTATTGAGGCTGGATATTTTATCATTTTTTCTATTTGCTCAGTTTGCTATTTAATTGGATGGACAGTAATGAAAATATTAGTACCGAAATACACTCCAATTACTGATTTGTAAACCAAAATAGAAATTGTAGCTCAAACCTAATATCTTTAAAGGTTGCTGTAATTCATTTACAACAATAAAAAACTCAACAAGTTAAAAAAACAGCATAAAACATTGTTTATTAAAAATTTAAAATTACTTTTGTGTAATCGATTACATTAAATTTTTCACCATGACAAATTATAGCTCAAGATACGCTTCAAGTCCAAAGGCTGTTAAGCAATACGACACCAAACAATTAAGAGAGGAATTCTTGATTGAAAATTTAATGACTGAAGGAGAAATTACTTTTACCTACTCTCATTATGACCGTTACATTGCCGGTTCTGCAGTGCCTATAACTCCCCTAACGCTTGAAACCATTGAACCTCTAAAATCTGCTTACTTTTTGGAGCGAAGAGAATTGGGGATTATCAATGTTGGAGGAGATGGCTCTGTTGTTGTGGAAGGAACTGTTTATAAATTGGGATTTAAAGATGCACTGTACATCGGCTGTGGGAATGTTGAAGTAATATTCAAAAGTGATGATGTCAAAAATCCGGCTAAATATTATCTGAATTCGGCTCCTGCGCACAAGAACTATCCGACAAAAAAAGTCAGTTTGGCAGAAGCCAACAAACTGCAGTTAGGTACAATGGAAACAGCCAATCACCGAACGGTGAATCAGATGATTATTGGCGGAATTGTAACTACCTGCCAATTGCAAATGGGCATGACCGAATTAAAACCTGGAAGTGTTTGGAACACCATGCCAGCACATGTTCATGATCGCAGAATGGAAGTTTATTTTTATCTCGATATTCCCGAAAATCAAGCTGTTTGCCACTTCATGGGAGAACCTCAGGAAACAAGACATATTTGGATGAACAATCATCAGGCAGTTATTTCTCCGCCTTGGTCTATCCACTCAGGTGCAGGAACTAGCAATTATACTTTTATATGGGGAATGGCTGGTGAAAATTTGGATTACGGAGATATGGATGTTTGCAAAATAACCGATTTAAGATAACTACTAACAATTAAATAAAAAATATGTCAATCAATCTTTTTGATTTAACTGGAAAAACAGCACTAGTAACTGGAGCAGTTCATGGCCTTGGAATGGCAATGGCAAAAGGACTTGGTCATGCAGGTGCAAAAATTGTAATAAACGACCGTTCTTCACGAGAAACTGTAGATAATGCTGTTGCTGAATACAAATCAGTAGGAATTGACGCTTACGGATATATATTTGATGTAACCGACGAAGCTGCCGTTATTGAAAATATAAAAAAAATAGAAGCTGAAGTAGGTCCAATCGATATTTTAATCAATAACGCTGGAATTATCAAAAGAACGCCTATCGTTGAAATGGAAGTGAAGGATTTTGCCGAAGTTATCAATGTAGATTTAATTAGTCCCTTTATCATGTCAAAAGCAGTTGCCAAAGGTATGATTGCTCGTGGAAGCGGAGGAAAAATCATCAACATCTGTTCCATGATGAGCGAATTAGGAAGAGATACCGTAAGTGCTTATGCTTCTGCAAAAGGCGGTTTAAAAATGCTGACTAAAAGCATGGCAACAGAATGGGCTAAATTTAATATCCAAACAAATGGAATTGGGCCTGGATACTTTGCTACAACCCAAACGGCTCCTATTAGAGTAGACGGTCATCCATTTAACGATTTCATTATTAGCAGAACTCCAGCAAATCGTTGGGGTGATCCTGAGGATTTACAAGGCGCAGCTATCTTCTTGTCTTCTAAAGCAAGTGATTTTGTAAACGGCCACATTCTCTATGTTGATGGTGGTATATTGGCTACTATCGGGAAACCATCAAACGAATAATAATATTTTAATAAAATTATAATGAGCGCAACATTCATACATGATAATTTTTTATTAGAAAATAAATACGCTGAAGAATTATACCATAATTACTCTAAAAATCAGCCTATTATTGATTATCACAATCACTTATCGCCACAACATATTGCTGAGAACACTATTTTTGATAACATTACCAAAGTTTGGATAAATGGAGATCATTACAAATGGCGTGCGATGCGTACATTGGGGATAAATGAAGAATTTATCACTGGCAACGGTTCTGATAAAGATAAATTTATGAATTGGGCGAAAACAGTTCCATATACCATGCGTAATCCATTATATCATTGGACGCATTTGGAATTAGCCCGTTATTTTGATATTCATGATTTATTAAACGAAAAATCAGCAGAATCAATTTACGAACAAGCTTCTGCAAAAATAAATTCAGCTGAATACAGTACAAGAAACTTACTTACAAAAATAAATGCGGAATTTGTATGTACTACCGAAGACCCAATTGACAACTTAGAATACCATCAAAAATTAGCAGTAAGTGACTTTACTACAAAAGTAAGTACCGCTTTTAGACCTGATAAAGCGATTCTAATTTCAAATGACGGCTACAACGATTATATTGATACATTGGGTCAAGTGGCTGGAATTGCTATTAACTCTTTTGCAGATTTATGTTCAGCATTAAAAAACAGGATTGAATATTTTGATAAAAATGGCTGTAAACTTTGCGATCATGGATTAGATCAAATATATTTTGAAAACTTTACCGAAAATCAGATAAATGTCATTTTCAAAAGAAAAAGAGACAATCAAAATATAACTTCTGAAGAGGCATTGAAATTTCAAAGTGCCATCTTGCTATTTTTATCCGAAACCTACCATGAATACGGATGGGTACAGCAATTTCACTTAGGAGCATTGAGAAATAACAATGCCCGTATGCACCGAATTTTAGGCCCTGATACTGGTTGGGATTCTATTGGAGATTATCCGCAGGCACAAAAATTGTCTGGTTTTCTAAATGCTTTAGACAGTAAAGACAAATTAACAAAAACAATTATTTACAATTTGAATCCTGCCGACAATGAAGTTATGGCTACCATGATTGGTAATTTTAATGACGGAAGCGTTAAGGGAAAAGTTCAATTTGGATCAGGATGGTGGTTTTTGGATCAAAAAGACGGAATGACCAAACAACTGAATGCGCTCTCCAATATGGGATTAATCAGTTGTTTTATCGGTATGTTGACAGATTCCAGAAGCTTTTTGTCATTTCCAAGACACGAATATTTCAGACGTGTTCTTTGTAATCTTCTTGGTGACGAAATCAAAAGAGGCGAACTTCCAAATGATATGGAATGGATTGGCAAAATGGTTTCGGACATCAGTTATAATAATGCAAAAGAATATTTCAAATTTTAAAAATAAAATTTAATTCAATAATTAAAATATGGCATTTCCTAAAAGCAATCTATTTTTCAAAGAAGACGAAACCCCTTGGAAAGTTGCAGGTGAAGGAGTACTGCGCCAAATTTTAGGATATGATGACCGGATTATGATGGTCAATGTGAAATTTGAAAAAGGTGCAATTGGTTATTTACACCATCATCACCATACACAAGTTACCCATATTGCTGCAGGAACATTCGAAGTAACTATTGAAGAAGAAACAAGAATACTGAAAAAAGGTGATTCCTTTTATATTCCTTCCAATAAAATACACGGTGTCGTATGCTTAGAAGCAGGAATTCTTATAGATGTTTTTAGTCCCATAAGAGAAGATTTTATCAAATAGAAAAAAATTAATTCTATACTATAAATGAGTAAAGTAGTTACATTCGGCGAAATCATGTTACGCCTTTCGACAGAAAGACATTTGCGTTTCTCACAGGCAAAGGCCTTTGGCGCTTCCTATGGAGGCGGCGAATTTAATGTGGCCGTATCATTGGCTAATTATGGTGTAACCGCAGAATTCATAACAAGACTACCCGAAAATGAAATTGGAGGTTGCGCTGTAAAAGAAATGCGAAAAATGAACGTCGAGTCCAAAAATATAATTTATGGAGGAGAACGTTTGGGAATCTATTTTCTGGAGACCGGTGCAGGAACACGAGGCAGTAATGTAGTCTATGACCGCGCCCACAGCTCGATGGCAACAATTGAAAAAGGAATGATTGATTGGGAAAAAGTACTCGAAGGAGCATCCTGGTTTCACTGGAGCGGTATTACTGCTGCCATTTCGGAGAGTGCTGCCGAAGCTTGTCTCGAAGCCATTAAAGTAGCTCATAAATTAGGTTTAACTATTTCCTGCGATTTGAACTACCGTTCCAAATTATGGCAATATGGTAAAACTCCAAGTGAAGTAATGCCCGAACTATTGCAATACAGCACTGTTATTTTGGGAGATATTGATACTGCCTATTTTATGCTGGGCGAAGCCAAAGTAAATCCAAATTATCAGGATGAGAAATCACTTCCTGTTTTGTATACTAAACTCTTTGAATTATGTCCAAACTTAAAAACAGTTGCTACCACATTACGTTATTCCGTAAGTGCTTCACACCAAAGAATTGGCGGTATTTTATTTGACGGAAAAACAATTTATACAGCAGCTGTAAAAGAAGTAACCCCTGTAATTGATCGTGTTGGTAGTGGTGATGCCTTTATGGGAGGATTAATTTACGGATTGCTGGAATACTCAAATAACCAAAGAGCTTTAGATTTTGCTGTCGCTGCTTGTTGTTTAAAACACACCATTGCAGGCGATTATAATTTGGTTACCTTAAAAGAAGTTGAAAATATGCTAGATGGTGATTCAGCTGGATTAGTGTCAAGATAAAAATATAGATATGGCAAAATATACAAGAATAGAAGTTGCAGCAGCGATGAAGGAAACGGGATTGGTTCCCCTATTTTATCATACGGATGTTTCACTAGGAAAAAAAGTAATAAAAGCGTGTTATGACGGTGGTGCACGATTGATGGAGTTTACAAGCAGAGGTGATTTTGCTTTCGAAATTTTCGGGGAACTTAATAAATATGCATTGGCAGAATTACCCGGAATGATTCTGGGTGTAGGTTCCGTTACCGATGCAGCGGCGGCTTCCCTTTATATGCAATTGGGTGCAAATTTCATTGTTACCCCTGTTTTTAGAGAAGATATAGCCATTGTTTGCAATCGCAGAAAAGTGCTATGGTCACCTGGTTGTGGTTCTCTAACTGAAATTGCCCGAGCCGAAGAATTAGGATGTGAGATTGTAAAATTATTTCCTGGTGATGTTTATGGGCCACAATTTATAAAAGGAATAAAAGGTCCTTGTCCATGGACGAGTATTATGCCCACAGGTGGAGTAAACACAACAAAAGAAAATCTAAAAAGTTGGTTTGACGCTGGTGCAACCTGTGTGGGTATTGGTTCCCAATTGATTACCAACGAGATATTATTGAGCAGAGATTTAGATGTATTACAAGTGAGTGTTAGAAAAACATTGGCTACGATTAAGGAAGTGAGAAGTGAGAAGTGAGATTGCAGATTTCAGAACGCTGAAAACAATATTGAAGTTGGAAGTTGAGATTCTTCAAGAGTGATTATAACTTAGAATAAAACAATATTTTGGAGAATAATTTTTCATTAAAAGACAAAGTAATAGTAGTAACTGGTGGTACTGGAATAATAGGTAATGCTTTTATAAACGGTATTGTAGCTGCTGGAGGAACGGTTGGAATACTGGGTCGGAATGAAAGAATAGCAGAAGAAAGAGTCCAAAACATTATTGATAAAGGAGGACTTGCCATTGCCCTGATTGCTGATGTGACTGACGAGTTACAACTAATTGCATCAAAAGAAAAAATGCTGTCCAAATTTGGAAAAATCGACGGTTTGGTGAATGCAGCCGGCGGAAATATGCCCGATGCAATAATAGAACCTGAACAGGATATTTTCAAATTGAATGTTACCGCCTTGGAAGAAGTAATGCGATTGAACCTTTTGGGTACTATTTTGCCAACACAGGTTTTTGGTGAAGCTATAAAAAATAACGGTTCTGGAAGCATAGTAAATATTTCGTCGGTGGTGTCGCAATTGGCAGTTACCAAAGTGTTGGGATACAGTTTGGCCAAATCTTCGATAGATTCTTATACAAAATGGTTTGCTGTGGAATTAGCAAGAAGATATGGAGATACAATACGAATGAATTCTATTGCTCCCGGTTTTTTCCTGACCGAACAAAATAAAACGCTCTTAACTAATCTTGACGGAAGTTTAACCGAAAGAGGGAATTTGGTCATCAAGAATACACCTTTCAATCGGTTTGGAAATCCGGACGAACTCATAGGAGCTTTAGTATGGCTGTTGAGTGATGCATCCAAATTTGTTACTGGTTCAAAAATTACTGTAGATGGCGGATTTACCATTTATAGTGGAGTCTAAAATACTTTATAAAAAAAGGCTATAATAAGCGGCTTGAAAAATTAGAGCTCAAGAATTCATTCCCCAATCCTCATTAAAGGTTTGAAAACTTACATTCTAAAACACGAGTCGTTTATTATAATCCAAACAAAAATACAGTCCGATGATTAAAAAGAATCAGTTAATAGAAACACCATTTTAAAGAGATAAAATGAAAAATTTAAACAGAAAAAATACAGGATTAGAAACTTTGCAACCCATAAAAGTGGTGCAATTTGGCGAAGGAAATTTTCTAAGGGCTTTTGTTGATTATGCTTTCCAGGAGCTGAATGATACCGTAGATTTTAATGCAGGTATAGCTGTTGTGCAACCCATTGAAAACGGGATGGTCGATTTGATAAACAGTCAAGACGGGCTGTACACTTTGTTTATGAAAGGATTGGACAAAGGAAAAGAAATTCAAGATAAAAAACTGATTTCCAATCTTGTGAAAGGCATCAATCCCTATTCAAATTTTGAAGATTACTTGGCTTTGGCCAAAGAGGAAGAATTAGCTTTTATCATTTCGAATACAACTGAATCCGGAATAGCTTATGTAGATACCGATACTCCATTGATGCAACCACCGAGTTCATATCCGGCAAAACTAACGCTTCTTTTGTATAACAGATACAAACATTTTAATGGAGATCCGTCTAAAGGATTGGCGATTATTCCTTGCGAATTAATCAATAACAATGCCGATACCTTGAAGGAAATCATTCTGCAATACTATCAAGATTGGAAACTGGAAGAAGGTTTTAAAACTTGGATTTTGGAAAGTAATACATTCCACAATACACTAGTAGACAGGATTGTGCCGGGTTACCCAAGAGCCGAAATTGAGGAATACAATAAACAACTCGATTATAGCGATAACTTAATCGTTACCGCCGAGACTTTTTTCCTTTGGGTAATTGAAGGCGGGGAAGATTTGACACAAAAACTTCCATTCCATAAAACCAAACTGGATGTAAAAATCGTTTCGGATATGCAACCGTATCGCACTCGAAAAGTGCGAATCCTTAATGGTGCGCATACAGCAATGGTTCCGTTTTCATTGCTTTTTGGAAATGAAACGGTTAAAGAAACGGTTGATCATTCGTTCACCGGAGATTTTATTAACAAAGCGATTTTTGATGAAATAAACGAAACCATCGAAATGGACAAATCGGAATTGGACAGTTTTGCCGAAGACGTTTTGGATCGTTTTCGAAATCCGTTTATTAAACATAATTTATCAAGTATTGCCCTGAATTCGATTTCAAAATTCAAAGTGAGAGTGTTACCAAGTTTATTGGGTTATGTTTCTAAATACGGGAAAGTCCCAACACATTTGAGCTTTGCATTTGCCTGTTTGATTTTGTTTTACAAAGGAACATGGAAAGGACAAGTACTTGCTGTAGATGACAGTACGGATATTACAGATGCTTTTGCAGCAATTTGGAAATCAGATGACATCAAACAAGTTGTTCAAAAAACACTTTCAACAGTTCCTTTTTGGGATGAAGATTTAACTAAAATAAATGGTTTGTCGGAAGCGCTGGTTCTGGCTATAGATGAAATAAACAATAACGGAGTTGAAGCAGGTTTTAAGAATTATAGCAAAGTTTATCAGTTGCAAAATTCGTAATTGATAAAAAAAATGGGCCACAGATAGTACGGATTAAACGGATTGTCACCGATTTTTTAAAACAAAAAAATAGAAATGCCCTGTTAGTTTTCTGGCTTATCCGCCCAAAAATAAAAAAGTATCAACATTTTATAATTGATTAAAATGCAAAAAAAATTAATAAAAGTAAACCCTTCGGATAATGTTGCCGTGGCATTGGTGAATCTTACCGCTGGCGAAATAATTTCGTTTGAGGGAGAAAACATCACAATCGAGTCGGATGTAAAAATGAAACATAAAATTGCGATGACTCCTTTGAATATAGGTGATCGAATTATTATGTATGGTGTTTTGGTGGGGAAAGCGAGTGCTAGAATTGAAAAAGGAGGACTACTTTCGACATTAAATGTAAAACACGAAAGTGATAAAGTAACCGGAAAAACAGAAACTATCGGTTGGACAGTTCCAAATGTAGACAAGTGGAAAGACAGAACTTTTCAAGGGTATCATAGAGAAGATGGACAAGTAGGAACTGAGAATGTTTGGTTGTTTTTTCCGTTGGTTTTTTGTGAAAACAGAAATATCGAAATCCTAAAAGATATTTTTGAAAAGGAGTTAATGAAGCCAAAAGAGAATGATTATCAGCTATTGCTTCGTTCTTTGGTAAAAACGGAAACTGGAGGAGCTGGGAATGAAGCCGCTTCAAATGATGCTAATTTATTTAATAATATTGAAGTAAAATTCATCACGCATCAAGGTGGTTGTGGTGGGATTCGTCAAGATTCACATAGCTTGGCAAAGCTTTTGGCTGGTTATGTGAATAATCCAAATGTGGCTGGAGCAACAGTTTTGAGTTTGGGTTGTCAAAATCTGCAAATTCAAATCTTTAAAGACGCCTTGTATGAAATTAATCCAAACAGTAAAAAACCTGTTTTGATATATGACCAACAGTCAATTGGAACAATAGAAGCAATGATGAGCAGTGTTGTAAAAGACACTTTCGCAGCAATTAAAGAAGCTAATAAAATAGAAAGAACTCCTGCCCCATTGTCTAAACTGACAATTGGTTTGGAATGTGGGGGTTCTGATGGTTTTTCCGGGATTTCGGCTAATCCAACATTGGGAGTAACTTCGGATTTGCTAACGGCATTGGGCGGAACTACTATTCTTTCTGAATTCCCCGAATTGTGTGGTGTTGAGCAGGAATTGGTAAACCGTTGCAATGAAGATGGAGATGGAAAACGCTTTTTGGAATTAATGAAATGGTATGAAAAAACCGTTGTCGATGCAGGATCAGGATTTGATATGAATCCGTCGCCTGGAAACATCAAAGACGGGTTAATTACCGATGCAATGAAATCGGCTGGAGCTGCCAAAAAAGGCGGAACCTCCCCTATTGTTGGCGTTTCGGATTATGGCGAATACATTACGAAACCCGGTCTGAATTTATTGTGTACACCTGGAAATGATGTAGAATGTACAACGGCTATGGTTGGTTCTGGAGCCAATATGGTACTATTTACTACCGGTTTAGGAACTCCAACAGGGAATCCAATTGCACCGGTTGTAAAAGTTTCATCAAACTCTGAACTCGCCAGAAAAATGTCTGACATTATAGATATTGATACTGGTGAAATTATAACCGGTGAAAAATCAATAGATGAAATGGCAGACGAAATGCTGGAGTTTATTATAAATGTGGCTAGTGGTACTATCAAAACCAAAGCGGCCATTTTGAATCAAAATGATTTTATTCCTTGGAAAAGAGGAGTTTCATTATAATATTTTTTGGGTTTTATTTTGTTTAAAAAAAAAGCTGTTAGAATTCATTTTCTAACAGCTTTTGTGTTTTTTCAAAAGTTAAACAGTGAATAAAATATTATACTTTTCTTTATTTTCTGGTAGATGATTTACGGATGTGTAATTCGGGAGTAAGTACAACTTTCTTTTCAATCTTAATATTATCAGTATTATTGATTTGTTCCAAGAATACTTTGGCTGCCATTTTGCCCATCTCCAGCGGTGACTGATCTACAGAGGAAATTGACAATTCCATGAAACGCGTAAAAGGTTCGTTACCAAAACCAAAAACGCAAAACTCCTCGGGAATTTTAACCCCTCTTTCCCTCAACTCCTGAATAGCACCTAATGCAGCGAAATCACTTGAAGAGAAAATTCCATCTGGAGGAGGATTCATACTTAATAATTTTTCAACAGCCTGTCTTCCAGCGTCAACATTACTTTTGGTTTGGAACACATAATTTTCGTTTAACTCTAAACCACTATCTGCTAAAGCTTTCTTAAATCCATTATTTCTATGTTCAAATATTTCCAGTGATTGGTCACCTGTTAAATGAGCAATACGTTTACAACCTTGTTCAATAAGATTTTTTGTTGCCAAATAACCTCCTTCAAAGTCATTAATAGTTACCGAACTCACACCTTCCATCTTTTTCTTTCTATCAAAAAAGATTAAAGGAACGTTTTTATCTACCACATTTTTAATTACATGATCATTTTCTTTGGAGACATTTGAAATTGACATCAAAATCCCATCGACTTGAGCATTTAATAAAGTGGTAATGTTTTCAATTTCTCTTTTTTCGTCCTCATGCGTCTGACATATAATAACATGGTAACCTTCCGGATGCAATTCCTCTTCGATTCCACGAATAACGGAAGCAAAAAAGTTACTGTCAATACGGGGAACGATTACACCAACATTATTACTCTTACCGCTTCGAAGCGATTGTGCCAATCGATTCTGCTTGTAATTCATTTTGTCAGCAGTTTCCAATACCAGCTTTCTGGTAGCTTCGCTGATCTTAGGATTATTATTTAAAGCCCTCGATACAGTGGCTGCAGTGATGTCAAGCCTCTTCGCTATATCGTAAATTGTCGTTTTTTGATCCATATATGGAAATAAAGTATAATATTATATTTGTAAAAATAAATAAAAAAAAACAATAAACACAGACAATGTTATCGATTACATTAAAATAAAAATATTTCTTATGATTTTATTTTAAACCACCTTTTTAAACACAAAATATTCATGCTTTTTAATCTTTTGCATAGAATATCATAAAAATATCCACTTTTAATTTTATTTCTAATTTTTTTAAGGACTTTTTTTTGTTTATATAAAAATTATATGTAGGTTTGTGTAATCGATTACATAATTGCATTTTTAAATTCAAAACATCGTTTAATGAAACCATTCAATACAAATCAAATTTTGAAAGCATTTATACCAAAAACCTTTTTTATACTTGCTTGTGCTTTATCTTTTAGCTCCATTTCTTGCGCACAGACAAAAGAGCAATCCAAAGATGTATGGAAAAAGATGCAATCTATTGTAAATATGGTGAAATACCCAAGTTTTCAAAATAAAACTTTTAACATATTAAGCTATGGTGCCAAAGCTGACGGTCAATCCGACAATACTGAAGCCATAAAAAAAACGATTCAAGAATGTAACAAACAAGGCGGAGGAATGGTTCTTGTACCAAAAGGCAAATACCTATCTCATGCCATCCATCTGGAAGACAATGTAAATCTTCATTTAGAGGAAGGTGCCGAAATTCTTTTTAGTACAAATCCCAAAGATTACTATCCACTGGTTCACACCTCTTTTGAAGGTACCGAATACATGAACTACTCCCCTTTAGTTTATACTTATAAAAAGAAAAATGTAGCCATTACTGGTAAAGGCACATTAAACGGTCAAGCAAATAACGAAAATTGGTGGCCTTGGTGCAGTAAAGAAGAATATGGATGGAAAAAAGGAACATCTTCTCAAGTGGATCCACTCAATCGATTGCGTCTAGTAGAAATGGCTGAAAATAATATCCCTGTTTCTGAGAGAATATTTGGGGAAGGGCATTACTTAAGACCCAATTTTGTGGAGTTTTTTGAATGCAAAAATGTACTTATACAAGGAATTACGATAATCAATGCTCCATTTTGGGTAATTCATCCTATCAAATCAGAAAATGTAATTATAGATGGAGTGACAATTAATAGTCACGGCCCGAACAACGACGGCTGTGATCCTGAATATTCCAAAAATGTCATTATCAAAAATTGTACATTCAATACAGGAGACGATTGCATTGCCATAAAATCGGGTCGCGATGCAGATGGAAGAAGAGTTGCGATGAAAAGTGAGAACATCATAGTGCAAAACTGTACCATGTTTGATGGACACGGAGGAGTTACTATAGGAAGCGAAATTTCAGGCGGTGTAAGTAATGTTTATGTTGAGAATTGCATCATGAACAGTCCAAATCTTGACATTGCTATACGATTGAAAACCAATTCAAAAAGAGGTGGATTAATTGAAAATTTCTATGTGAGAAACATTGAAATAGGACAAGTAAAAGAAGCGGTTCTAAAAGCAGATATGTTTTACAATGTTCATGGTAACCAAAAAGGAGAATTTATTCCTCGTATAGAAAACATCTCTTTAGAGAATGTCAAAGTAAAAAATGGAGGTCAGTATGGTATTTTGGCCAAAGGGCATACAACATCTCCAGTAAAAAATATAACTTTTAAAAATGTTACTATCGAAAAAGTAAAACAACCCTACTCAATTGAAAACGTAGACAATCTAAAATTTATTGATAGCTATATCAATGGAGAATTAATGAAAAACTAAAAAACCAATTTAATAACTAACCAAACAACTAATTTTATGAAAATAAAGCAACATTTAAAAAATAGTATAAGCTATTTTTATGCCTTAACCCTATTATTGGGCCTACTCATGAGCAATGAGATGAAAGCACAAAATGGGTCTACAATTGGCGGTCTAATTACAGATTCATCTGGTTTAGCTCTTTCTGGCGTAAATGTTATAGAGAAAGGCACTAAAAATTCAACATCAACAAATTTTGATGGAAAATTTTCATTTAAAGTTACAAATGATAATGCTACTTTGCTTATTACCTTTGTTGGCTTTGCTGCACAAGAAGTAACTCTTGCTGGGAGAACCACTATAACCATAAAATTAAGGGACGAACAAGAAACCCTTAAAGAAGTAGTAGTTGTTGGATATGGTACCGCCAAAAGAGCAGACGTTACAGGATCAGTGAGTACTATAAGCGCTTCTACAATCACCGAAAGAAACGTAATAAGCCCATTGGAAGCAATACAAGGAAGCACCCCTGGTGTTCAAATTTCGTCTAGTACTGGACGTGCTGCCGACGGTTTTAAAGTTGTAATTAGAGGAAACAATTCATTATTGTCAGGAACAACTCCACTATACGTTGTTGATGGAGTTCCAACTGATGGAATTGACTTTTTAAATCCACAAGACATCGCCCGAATGGATGTATTAAAAGATGCTTCATCTGCAGCTATATACGGATCAAGAGGTGCGAGCGGGGTTATAATTGTTACCACCAAAAGCGGAACAAATGCTAAGTCTGGATTTAATGTTTCCATTGAAAGTTCTTATGGTACAAAAACGGCTGCAAGATTACCAAAAATGATGAATGGTCAAGAATGGTGGTTATTTCACCAAGCCGCTTATTTGAGTGCTACACCATTAACTCAAACTCCGGCAAATCTTGCTTCACTTGCAGGAAACCAAAGTCCACTTTTAGTATCGAGAGCCAATAGCGGTTATACTTATGATTGGTATGATGCTGTACTACAGCCAGGAATGACACAAAACAATTACATAAACATTTCTGGACGTTCGGATAGTGGAATGGGTTACAATTTGGCCATGGGTATTCAGAGTGATGCTGGACTTATCGAAAATGATACTACTGATAAATACTCATTCAAATTAGGATTAAGCCACAAAATAAACGACAAGTTTTCAACAGGTGCAAATATCACAATAACACATACTGATTCAGAATTAGGAAGTGATTTAGCGATGCAAGATGCATTTAGGCTAAGTCCACTTATGTCTCCTTGGGCTGTTGATGCAAGCGGGAATGAATTAGTAGGTAATTCGTTTTTCCTGCCTGGAAAATTAACGTATCCTGATGGTTCTTGGGCTATCAATAAAACAAGTACCGTTAATCCATTAATGGAAATTGCCAATTCCTCTCAAACAGAAAAAATTTGGCAAACAGTTGGAAATATTTTCTTCCAATACCAACCTTTAAAATGGCTATCATTCAAAACAACATTTGCTGCTGGAGTTACAAATTCCCAAGCAGGAACAGCTTATGGAGCTCAAACAAATGCCGGTGTCGCTTTAAACAACAAAAATTCTTCATCAATAACCAATTTTGACAACTTTAATTATACTTGGGACAATCAAATTGACTTGAAGCACACTTTCAAAGAAGATCATGCTGTTAGTGTATTGTTACTACAAAGTTTGTACTCTAACGTTGATGAAACTTCTTATCTTTATTCCAATAACCAACCATTTGATACAGGAATCTATAACATTGGTTCAGGAGTTCAAACTAGCTACAATGTAAGTTCTGGCTACGCTAAAAACAGCCTAAGTTCTTATGCAATCCGTTTGAATTATGCTTTTAAAGACAAATATTTATTGACTGCTTCTAACAGATGGGATGGCTCATCAGTATTAGCAGAAGGAGTAAAATGGGAGAATTTCCCATCTGTAGCCTTAGGATGGAAAATCAGTAAAGAGTCATTTTTGGAAAACGTTACTGCTATTTCTGACTTAAAATTAAGAGCCAGTATTGGTTACACCGGTAACGACAATGTTGCTCCATATACATCACAAGCTTTATTGAACCAACAAACGTTCTATGCCAATGGTTCAAATTTGGTACCAGGTTGGCAATCATCAACTTTAGCAAACGAAAATTTATCTTGGGAAAAAACAAGAGAGCTTAACTTAGGTCTTGATTTTGGTCTTTTACAAAACAGAATTACAGGAAGTGTTGATGTTTATGACAGATTATCCGATAAATTAATTTATGCACAACAATTACCTGCGGAAACAGGCTGGAAAAACACAGTATCGAATGTAGGTTCTGTTAGCAACAAAGGGATAGAAGCATTATTGACTACCAAAAACATTAAAACTCAAAACATATCTTGGGAAACAACATTTACATTTACTAAAAACGTGAATGAATTAGAATCCATTTATAATCAGGATAAAGTGAGTGATATTGGAAATAAATTGATTCTAGGATCACCTTTAAATCCAAATTATAATTACATATATGATGGAATTTGGCAAGAAAGCGAAGCAGCCGCAGCAGCTTCTTACGGTCAGGCGCCAGGACAAGCTAGACCAAAAGATTTAAACGGAGACGGTAAATTCAATCAAGATGACAGAACAGTAATTGGAAATCCAAACCCAGAATGGCAAGGAAGTTTTTACTCTAAACTAACATTTGGACAATTTGATTTTAATTTTTCTGTTCTTACCAGCCAAGGCCAAACCGTGTTGAGCAGTTTTCATGATAATTTTGCTGACGTAACAGACAGAGGTCGTCAAAAAATAGCTATGGATTATTTCATCCCTACGAATGGTGCAGGCCTTCCTGCCAATGCTTCTACTTCAAACCCACGACCAGGACCGGCAGCAACAGGTGCTGGAACTTATTGGGCTTCTGACTTCGCATTCTACAGAGATGTTTCTTACGTAAAAATTAAAAACATTTCTGTTGGGTACACATTGGAATCTGACTTGCTTAAAAAATTAAAAATGAGTAATTTCAGAATCTATGTAAATGTTCTTGATCCTTTTGTATTTACTGATTTTGATGGATACGATCCAGAATGGGCAGCTTCACCTCTAGGTATTAACCGTCCAGCTTCTATTACAACCCAATTGGGCTTAAGTGTTAAATTTTAATAAAGACAAAAAATGAAAAAAATAATCATATTTTTAGGGATAATAGCAACTTTATTAACTTCTTGCAGCAATTACATTGAAGAAGAAAGTCTCTCTAATGTACCTGCAGACGAAACATATAAAACGGCTTCAGGGTTTCAATTATTGGTGAATACCAATTATGCATGGCTTAAAGGAATTTATGGAGGGGACCCTTGGTTGTTTGAGGCTGGAACCGATATGTACGCTGAAGGAAGAACTCCAGAACCAGCTGGTTTAAGCCAATATCAATTATTGATACCTTCTTCAACTGGAGTAGAACAACTCTATAATTCTTGTTACCGATTGATTCAATCTGTAAACAAAACAATGTATTATTCAACTCTTACAGAGCAAACTCCAAATCTAAACACTCTTGTGGGCGAAGCTAAATTTTTGAGAGCCAACGCATACTTTTTATTGGTTCAAACTTATGGTGGAGTTCCAATTGTAAACGAACATGTTACTTCTCCGGTTTTATCATTCAAAAGAAATACTGCAGAAGAAGTATATGCTCAAATCATTGAAGACTTAGATGCTGCTCTAGCTAATGTAGGTACAACTGCCTATGCTGGGAAAGTAAACAAAAGAGCGGTTAATGATTTATTGGCTAAAGTATATCTAACTAAAGGTTACGAAACATTTGGTACTCCTGCAGATTTTACTAAAGCTGCTACTTATGCAGAAGCGGCTATTGCAGGACAAGCATTGAATTTGGCTTTTGACCAATTGTTCAAACCAGCTAATGATCTAAATGTTGAAACGATTTTCTCTGTTCAATATGATAAAGTTTCAACCAGTACCTCTCCTACAACTTTAGGAAATAATCAATTCTACTATTTCAGTTCGTATTTAGGAGGAAGTGAAACCAAAGGAGGTGCACCATTGAGAAGTTATAATTTGTGTCCTACCAATTATGCTTTAGGTTTATATACCAAAGGAGATAAAAGATGGGATGCCACATTTATGACTACAGTGTATGAAAACTATTATGACTTTTTCAGAAAGCCTACCGAATTTGCCACTATGAAAATTAAACATTTCTATGAGCCTAGCTGGTTTACGGCAGCAGACAGAACGGCTAAGCAGGCTGAACTTGCCACAAGATGGCAGACCGGTTCAACTGTTGCAAATGGTTACCATAATTGGGGAACTTATTCTGCTGAATATGTAGAAATCAAAAATTTGGATTACACCTCTATTCCAGTTAAGAAATTTGACGATCCAGACCTTACTACTCCTGCAAGTACAGGACCTGTAAGTACTAGAGACATCATTATTTCCCGACTTGGAGAAACATATTTGGTTGCGGCAGAAGCTTATTTAAAAGCTGGAGATGCCTCAACAGGTTTAGCCCGTTTGAATGAAGTAAGAAGAAGAGCAGGTGTCGCCAATGCTACTTTGGCAGAATTCAACATAGACTATATTTTGGATGAAAGAGGTAGAGAATTGGTAGGGGAATACAAACGTTGGTTTGATTTGAAAAGAACGGGTACCCTGGTTGCAAGAGCATCTCTTTATCACCCTAAAATTAAAAAACTAAGTAACCCTTTTGTAGGAGTTGGTGGTGCTCTAAAAATTTTGAGACCAATTCCACAATTAGCGCTGGATTTGAACCAAAACAAAGATTTTCCACAAAATCCTGGTTATTAATATTTAGGCATGCAATTAATTATTTTAAGTTAGTAAATTAGGAGTTTGATATCATAATCAAACTCCTTTTTTAAAATATAAGAAAAGTGATTTGTATCAGCTAATGAGGAAAACAGTAATCATACTATTTTTGATTTCGATGGCCATTCGTGCTCAAAGCAAGTATACCGTCGACACTACCTACACGATACAAAGCGTTTACAATAAAGAGATAAAAAACTATCCTTTCATCAGTATTGTCCAGCCCAAAAAACATTCAAATGTACAGGAGAAAAAAGAGATTGAATATTCAAAAACAAGCGGCCGAAAATTACGTTTAGACGCTTATTTTTATAATAGCACTTCTAAAAATCCTGTGATAGTAATACTTCACGGAGGTGGATGGAAATCTGGGAATAAATCGCAAATGGAAACGTTTGCACAAGAAATGGCTTCAAAGGGATTTTCCTGTTTTACAATAGAATATCGATTATCTACCGAAGCAAAATATCCAGCTGCTATTTTTGATGTTAAAAATGCAATTCGGTACATCAAAAAAAATGCTTCCCAGTTCAATGCAGACACCACCAAAGTTGCAATTTTAGGCTGCTCATCTGGAGGACAAATGGCAGCATTAATCGGTACAACAAACAACAACAGTCTTTTTGAAGAGAAAGACATCAACAATAAATCTACATCAACAGTTCAGGCAATTATTGACATTGATGGGGTACTAGCATTCAAACATCCTGAATCACAGGAAGGAACTGTAGCAGGAATATGGCTTGGTGGGAGTTATGAAGAAAAACCAAAAATTTGGGAAGAAGCATCGGCATTGTCACATACCGATAAAAGCACTCCTCCTACTCTGTTTATCAACAGCAGTAAGGAAAGGTTTCATGCAGGAAGAGATGATATGATTGCAATTTTAAACCAACACAAAATTTACAATGAAGTCAAAACCATTCAAAACTCACCTCACTCCTTTTGGTTCTTGAATCCTTGGCATGATGAAACGATAACTTATACCACTCATTTTTTAAATAAAATTTTTAAATAAACTATAACAAATGAAAACAATAATAACCCTTTCAACTGTAGTGGCTTTTAGTTTTTTGAGTTGCAAAGCACAAAACAAATACGACATAAAAACAGCAAAGAACTATGCCGAGATTTCTGTAAAAGATGACGGAAAATGGGAAAACCGAAAATACATTGGAGGTACTGCTTTCAAAAATGTACAAACATTAAAACTTGCAAAAGAACATACGGATCATTCCTTTGACATTAGATATGAAGGTCCAGGCTGGGAAAGTAACAAAGTTGGTTACCGTTTGTACTTAGACTGGAGAAATGCTATCGATATCTTCGGGAAAAAGACCGAAGAAATCGTTTTACCTCAAGTGGGGCAGGATGGATTTGATTCGTACCATTTAATGCAGAATTGGGGTTCTGATATTTTAAAAGCAGGAAAAGGAATCGGAATTGGTTCGATCGATCGTTATATAAATAATGAAAGACAACACTTTTATGAAGTGGATTCTACTTTTGCCTATATTGAAAATAAAGCTAATGAATCTTCTGTAAAAGTACGTTACTTAGGTTGGAAAACAGTTTCCGATAAAATTGATTTCACCTCCGAATTGACCATTACGCCTGACCAACGTTATACCAAACATACCATTAAAGCTTCGAAAGAAATTAAAGGAATTTGCACCGGAATCGTTAAACAAAAAAACACCCAATTGCTTAAAAAAGAAAGCAAAAACAAAAAATGGGCCTATTTAGCCACTTATGGCACACAATCATTGGTTCCGGATAAATTAGGAATGGCTATTTTTTACGAAACCAATTCCATTGAAAATGTTACCGAAACCGAATTGGATTATCTTTTAATTTTCAAACCAAGTACAAAATCAACTTCATTTTACTTTTTGGGAGCTTGGGAGCAGGAAAAAAACGGAATAAAATCTCAAGAAGAATTTGTCAAATATTTAGATGAAAAACTAGAGCAGCTAAACAAAAAAAGTAAACTATAGCTTCTAAATGAACCTTCAACTTAAAACATTCAAAATGAAAAAAAATTTAAAAAACAGTTCATTTGCAACAGCAGTACTACTCTTCTCTTTTGTACTAATAAATTGTAAATCTGTAGCGCAAGAACCGTCTAAAAACACTGAAAATCAAAATCAAACAACAGTTTCATCAACTTTAAAATGGTCCGACAAGATGGCTTTGACGTTAATGAAACGTTATCCTGAAGCTTATATGATCGATAATGCCAAAACACCCAAATGGGACTACGTTCATGGTTTGGTTTTGCATTCATTTGAAGAATTATATAAAAAAAATCCAGACCCTAAGTATGCTGCATACATAAGAGATTATGTTGATAATTTTGTCCAAAACGATGGTACAATTAAAACCTATGAGTTAGAGAAATACAACATTGATATGGTTGTTGCTGGTCGTTTGCTTTTTAATTTATATAGTACTTCAAAAGAAGAAAAATATCTAAAAGCAATGCAATTATTACGCAAACAACTTGAGGAACATCCAAGAACTCAAAGTGGCGGTTTTTGGCATAAAAAAATATATCCAAACCAAATGTGGTTAGACGGTCTGTATATGGGAGAACCTTTTTATGCACAATACACT
Organism: Flavobacterium sp. A45; assembly: GCF_002001005.1. Taxonomy (GTDB): domain Bacteria; phylum Bacteroidota; class Bacteroidia; order Flavobacteriales; family Flavobacteriaceae; genus Flavobacterium. The sequence continues at coordinate 92,850 of NZ_MUNX01000065.1, read as the reverse complement.
GTTGAATTTGAAAAAGGGAAAAATCTTGACGATGTAGCCAAACAATTCGAGCAAATACAATTACACGCCACCGATCCAAAAACAGGCTTATTATATCACGGTTGGGATGAAAGTAAACAAATGCCTTGGGCTAATAAAGAAACAGGAAATTCACCAAATTTCTGGTCAAGAGCTTTAGGTTGGTACGCAATGGCGCTAGTTGATGCATTGGATTATTTTCCAAAAGACCATCCGAAGCAAAAAGATTTAGTACGCTATTTGAATAATGTATCATCAAGTTTAGCCAAATACCAAGATAAATCAGGACTGTGGTATCAAGTAACCGACAAAGTAGGAGAAAAAGGAAACTATCTAGAAGGTTCAGGATCTTCAATGTTTGCATATGCTTTTGCAAAAGGGGCAAATAAAGGGTACTTGCCTTCTAAGTATAAAAAATTAGCCAACAAAGCATTTGATGGTTTGACAAAAAAATTGATAAAAACAGATAGCGATGGAACGATTACGATAACTGACGTCTGCGCTGTTGCAGGTTTGGGTGGCAATCCGTACAGAGATGGTTCTTACGAATACTATATAAATGAAGTAAAAAAAGACAATGATCCGAAAGCAACTGGCCCATTTATTTTGGCAGCTTTAGAATTGAATAGATAAGAAACAAAAAATTCTTCGAATGAACCGTTTAAAAATCATATTATCCTCTATTATATTCTTTTCCTCCTTTCAATTCCTGATAGGGCAAGAAAAGAACGAAAACCAATATTCCAAAGTTTGGGTGTCGGATAATGGAGACGGAACTTATAAAAACCCCGTCCTGTATGCAGATTATTCCGATCCGGATGCGATTCGGGTTGGGGATGATTATTATATGACGGCCTCGTCTTTCAATTGCATTCCCGGTTTGCCCATTCTTCATTCGAAAGATTTGGTGAATTGGAAACTAATAGGACACGCTCTTTCGAAACAAAAACCGACAGAAGTATTTGATAAACCACAGCATGGTAATGGAGTTTGGGCTCCTTGCCTACGCTATCACAACAATGAATTTTATATTTATTATCCTGATCCCGATTATGGAATTTATCAAATAAAAGCTAAAAATCCGAAAGGCCCTTGGTCTGAACCTGTTTTGGTAAAAGAGGGAAAAGGATTGATTGACCCTTCTCCCCTTTGGGACGAAGACGGCAAAACTTACTTAGTTTACGCATTTGCTGGAAGTCGTGCGGGAATCAAAAGTGTTTTGGTCATTTGTACTATGAATGCTGACGGGACAGTGGCAAACAATGACGAAGTAATGATTATTGACGGCCATCCCGATGAATCCACTATTGAAGGTCCAAAGATTTATAAACAAAATGGCTATTATTACATTTTTGCCCCAGCGGGAGGAGTTGCTACAGGTTGGCAAACGGTTTTAAGATCCAAAACAATTTTTGGTCCTTATGAAAAAAGGAAAGTCATGGACCAGGGAAAATCGGCGGTAAACGGTCCTCATCAAGGCGCTTGGATTCAAACCCAAACAGGTGAAGATTGGTTTATTCATTTTCAAGATCAGTTTGCTTATGGAAGGGTCGTTCACCTGCAACCGATGAAATGGGAAAACAATTGGCCAATTATTGGTAATGATGATGATAAAAATGGCATCGGTGAACCAGTAGCTGTTTACAAAAAACCAAATGTTGGCAAAAAAACTACCACTATTGAAACCCCTGTCGATAGCGATGAATTTAATTCTCCAAAATTAGGACTTCAATGGCAATGGCACGCAAATCCACAAATCAATTGGGGTTTTCCAACAAGTATGGGCTATTACAACCTGAATTGTATTCCGATTCCAAAAGAAGCAACTACACTTTATGAGGTTCCTAATTTACTATTGCAGAAATTCCCATCGAATGAATTTACAGCTACCGCAAAAATAAAGTTCAATGCGAAATTTGATGGTGAAAGCACTGGATTGGTCATAATGGGATTGGATTACAGTTATGTCTGCTTCAAACAAGAAGGTGGTAAATTCTATCTTTCGCAAAAAACTGCTAAAAACTGTGACAAAAAAGGAGTCGAAACCGAAAGCACACCAATTGCCATAAATAATCAAAATATATATTTGCAGGTAATAGTAAAATCAGGGGGGATTTGTACTTTTTATTATAGCGAAAATGGGAAAGACTTTACCCCAATCGGCGAACCATTCACAGCAAAAGAAGGCAAATGGATTGGTGCCAAAATTGGTTTTATAGCACTAAGGAAGGGTTTTATTAATGATGCAGGGAGTGTCGCTATTGACTGGTTTAGAATAACGAAATAACACTTGTATAATGAATAAAATAATCCTCACAATACTATTAATTCTGATATTCAACACGAGTATTCAAGCGCAAAAGGAACAAAAATGGACTTCAATTATTAATGATAAAGAAAGCACTTGGTTTGCTTCAGCTGAAGCCAAAGAAGTAGCCAAAAATGTGTTATTGTACCAACGCAATATTGGCGGTTGGCCGAAAAATATTCAAATGCAGAATCCATTGACGGCAACCGAAAAACAAAATTTGATTGCCCTAAAAACAGATTTAAACGAAATCACAACCGATAATGGCGCAACTTGTCAGGAAATGCTGTTTCTGTCCAAAATGTATGCTCAAGTTCCGGATGAAAGGTATAAAAATGCATTTCTTTCGGGTTTGGATTATTTGCTCAAAGCGCAATATGAAAACGGTGGTTGGCCACAATTCTATCCATTAAAAAAAGGATATTACAGTCATATTACCTACAATGACGATTCGATGGTTCATATCCTAAACGTATTGAAGGAAATTGCAGAAAAAACAGATTATTACAGTATAAAACCATCAGAAGCAACTATTGAAAAATCCAAAATAGCTTTCAATAAAGGAATAGATTGTATCCTTAAAACACAATACAAACAAAATGAAGTTCTTACTGCCTGGTGCGCGCAACACGATGAAATCACGATGCTTCCCGCAAAAGCCAGAGCGTATGAATTACCTTCATTAAGCGGAAAAGAATCGGCAAAAATTGTATTGCTTTTGATGTCCATTAAAAATCCCTCTCCCGAAATAGTGGCAGCAGTAAATAGTGCTTTTGTTTGGTTCGAAAAAACAAAAATCACCGACCTTAGAGAAGAACGTGTTCCTGTTCCCAATAGTAAAATCATAGAAAAAGTGATGGTTAAAGATCCAAGCGCCGAACCTTTATGGGCTCGTTTTATGGAACTTAGCGACAATACTCCTTTCTTTTGCGACCGCGACGGAATAAAAAAAGCAACCTTGGCAGAAATTGGACAAGAGCGAAGAACGGGTTATGCTTGGTACACCAATGAACCCAAAGAAGTATTGAAAAAATACCCAAACTGGAAAAAAAATTCGGAAAGTGAAACTATAATTTCCCTCAAAAAAAGTGAAGTCACTTTAAAAGATGAATTCAATATTGTGGTGGATCAAAATGGAAATGGCGATTTCAAAACCATTCAAGAAGCGGTGAATGCGGCCAAATCATATCCATCACAGAGAATTACCATCTTCATAAAAAACGGAACATACTATGAAAAAGTAAAAGTTCATGCTTGGAATACCTGCATTTCATTCATTGGTGAAAGCCGAGAAAAAACAATTATAACATACGATGATTATTTTAATAAAATAAATTTAGGCCGAAACAGTACTTTTCACACCTATACTGTTTTGGTCGAAGGGAATGATTTTATTGCTAAAAATCTAACCATACAAAACAGTTCAGGTGAAGTGGGGCAAGCAGTTGCTTTGAATGTAAATGCCAATAGAGTTGTATTCAGCAACTGTACATTTCTAGGAAATCAAGACACTCTTTATACCTCAGGAGAAGGAACCAAAAATTATTTTAAAGATTGTTATATCGAAGGCACCACCGATTTTATATTTGGAGATGCCACTGCCCTATTTGAAAACTGTACGATTCACAGCAAAAGCGACTCTTACATTACTGCTGCTTCTACTCCAAAAGATACTTCTTATGGCTATGTTTTTAAAAACTGCAAACTCACTGCCGATAAAAAAGTGACCAAAGCCTATCTTGGAAGACCTTGGAGGCCTTATGCCAAAACCGTTTACATTAATTGTGAAATGGGAAAACACATTCTTCCCGAAGGTTGGCACAATTGGTCAAAACGGGAGGCTGAAACCTCCTCCTTTTATGCTGAATACAAATGTACTGGTGAAGGGTTTCAGCCTAAAACCAGAGTTTCTTGGTCACATCAACTAAAAGATTCTGAGGCTAAAAAGTATACCATTGAAAAAATATTGGATTCGGATAGTACTAAAGCAACAAAACAATGGTATCTAAAATTCAATTAAAACTAAAAAGCTATGCGATATAAATTCATTCTTATATTACTTTTTTCGTTACACAGTTTTGGTCAGGAAAATGCTTTCCCAACAGATTCTGTTGATGCTATAATCAAGCGCATTCAATTGCCTATTATTCCTTCGTACAAAATCGAAGTAACAAAACTAGGTGCAAAAGGTGATTCCATTAGTGATTCCAAACCCGCTTTTGATAAAGCAATGGCTCTTTGCAAAAAAAATAACGGAGGTACAATTATTGTCGCAAAGGGAATTTATACCCTAAATGGTCCCATTCATTTTGCAAGCAATGTAAAATTGCATTTAAAAGACGGCGCAAAAATCCGATTTGGTTCCAATCCAAAAAACTATCCATTGGTTCTGACTAGTTGGGAAGGAACAATGCTTTACAATTATAGCCCAATGATATATGGCAACAACGTCGAAAACGTAGCCATTACCGGAAATGGAATCATCGATGGTGAGGCCAAAAACACTTGGATAAAATGGAAACCGCTTGAAAAGAAAGACCAACTATTAAGCAGGGAAATGAACCATAAAAACATTCCGGTCAAGGAGAGAATTTTTGGTGATGGTCATTATTTAAGACCTCAATTGATTCAGTTTATCAATTCAAAAAATATTCTTTTTGAAAATGTTCAAATAGAAGATTCTCCTTTTTGGTGTATCCATTTGCTGAAAAGTAAAAGCATAACGCTTCGTGGACTGAAATACAATGCCCATAACAATAATAATGACGGTATCGATCCTGAATATTCCAGCGACATTTTAATTGAAAACATCCAATTTGACAATGCAGACGATAATGTCGCCATCAAAGCGGGAAGAGATGATGAAGGACGTAGCAATTCCAATACTCCTTCTGAAAATATTGTCATCAGAAATTGTGAATTCAAAGGTTTGCATGCAATTGTAATTGGAAGTGAAATGTCTGCTGGAGTTCGAAATGTATATGTAGAAAACAGCAAATTTCGAGGCTATTTAAAACGAGGTATTTTTATCAAAACAAATTCGGATCGCGGAGGTTTTATCAAAAATATTTATTTCAATAACATAGCCTTTGGAAAAGTAGAAGACTGTCTTTATATCACAGCAAATTATCATGGAGAAGGTGGCGGATTATATCCTTCTAAAGTTTCTAATATTTCTTTTTCCAATATTAGTTGTCAGGAAGCTACAAATACAGGAATTGTAATTGAAGGATTCCCTACCCAAAAAGTCGAGAACATTAAATTGGATAACATAAATATACTATCTGCAAAAAACGGAATGACTGTTACCAATTCTGAAAAAATATCCATTAATGAAGTCGTAATTGGCGAAAAAGCCACAACTCCATCAGCAGCTAAATAATAATTTTAAACAAACTGAAAATGAAACACTACATATTGATTTTCACATTCCTTTCGATTAATTGTTTCGCACAAAAGCCAACTATCTATACTATTGGAGATTCTACAATGGCTAATAAATTACTCGTAGAAGACAATCCAGAACGTGGTTGGGGACAAGTATTACCTCAGTTTTTCAATGACAATGTAATTATTGACAACAGAGCAATGAATGGCCGTAGCACCAAGAGTTTCATCGATTTTAAACTTTGGGATGCCGTCTATAATGTTTTGAAACCAGGAGATTATGTTTTCATCCAATTTGGACACAATGACGGAAAAGTAACAGATTCTACACGTTATACCAATCCCCACACCGCATACCGATACAATTTAATTCGTTTTGTAACCGAAACCCGCAAAAAAGGAGCTACTCCTATTTTATTCTCTTCCATCACCCGAAGAACTTTTAATGAGCAAGGAGTGTTAATCGATTCACATGGAGATTATCCTTTGGAAATGCGACTTGTGGCACAAGAATTTACTGTTCCGTTTATAGATTTACAGTATTATACCGAAATATTAGAAAGATCATACGGTCCTGAAAAGTCAAAAAAATTGCATTTGCATTATAAGCCAGGTGAAAATGCCTGTTTTTTACAAGGTATTGAGGACAATACTCATTTGTCGGTAGAAGGAGCTACAGCCATTGCAAAATTAGCCGTTGAAGAATTAAAAAAAACAAAATTGGATTTGGTTCAACATATAAAATAATAATGTAAATTTCAACTATTCAAATAGTTATAAAAATGCAAGAGAACAATAAAACATTAGGCGAATTTATAATAGAGAACCAAAAAGATTTTCCCTATTCATCGGGTGAATTGTCTCGGATTTTTAATTCTATAAAATTGGCTGCCAAAGTAGTCAGTTATAAAGTGAACAAAGCGGGATTGGTTGATATCATTGGAGGTGTCGGAGAAAAAAACATTCAAGGCGAAGATCAACAAAAATTGGATGTTTATGCCAATGAAGTTTTTATTCAAACTCTTATAAACCGAGAAATCGTATGTGGTATCGCTTCAGAAGAAAATGATGATTTCATAACTGTTCAAGGCAGTGATAAAGGCAACAATAATAAGTATGTCCTATTGATGGATCCCTTGGATGGCTCTTCCAATATTGATGTAAATGTATCGGTTGGAACCATTTTTTCAGTGTATCGAAGAATAACACCTGTGGGAACTCCAGTTAAAATGGAAGATTTTTTACAACCAGGAACCAATCAGGTGGCTGCAGGTTATGTGATTTACGGAACCTCAACTATGCTCGTTTATACTACAGGTTGCGGCGTAAACGGTTTTACGCTAAATCCCGCCATCGGGACCTTTTACTTGTCTCACCCGAAGATGAAAGTTCCCGTTGACGGCTCAATATATTCAGTAAACGAGGGAAATTATGTTCATTTCCCACAAGGCGTAAAAGATTACATTAAATATTGCCAATTGGAAGAAGAAGACAGACCTTATACTTCGAGATACATAGGCAGTCTTGCTTCCGATATTCACAGAAATATAATCAAAGGCGGAATCTACTTATACCCAACAAGTTCTAAGGCGCTTAAAGGAAAACTGAGACTTTTATACGAATGCAATCCAATGGCGTTTATAGTCGAACAAGCTGGAGGAAAAGCATCCGATGGATTTAATAGAGTAATGGAAATTATTCCAACTTCATTGCATGAAAGAACTGCTTTCTTTTGTGGAAGCTCCAATATGGTCAACAAAGTAGAAGAATGTATGGAGAAAGCAAAATTGAGTAAATACTAAGGATTGTTGATGGATGCGATAAAAAAAACGCTCCAAAAAAGTTAACCATATAAGAAATATAAGTTTATTTAAGCTTGAATGCAAAAAAGCAAAAACTTATATTTTCTTAAATTTCTTAAATGGTTAAAACTAAATCCTGTTTATTCTAAAACAAAGTAACCTGTCCGTCATCATCCAATTGGACATCCATATCATCGGAATTTGTTTCTCCTTGTACTTCTATTTCTTCGGGAACTATTTCTTCAGGGGCTTCATATGGCAAAGGTTCTAACAAATTAACCTGCTTAAGTTTATCTGTTGTCAACTGATTACCAAGAGCTTTAAATCCTTTTACCGCAATGAAAGCCTCAATATCTACAGTCATATTCTCTTTCTGCACACCTTTTACTTTGGCAAAAACTAATTCGGCCACAGGACGATAATCTGTCGCTACAATTTCCAATCTGGAATTGGCATGTTCGGTGATAAAACTATCCTCTTTATTTTCGGTTTCTACCAAGAAACGCTTGATGTAGTAACGCTCTTTTTCACCGTCATAATAAATCGCCGAAATAGGCTTTTTAGGAACCCATTTCTCCAAAACAATCATATCTTCATCGAAATGTGTTGACAATTCGGGCGTAATGACTTTAATTTTTCCACCTTGCGAAATCACTAAAATCTTGTCACTTGGTCTGAATTCGCCCAACAGTTCTCCTCTTGCATCCACATTCAATCGCTGAACTGTGTCATCAAACCAGATTTTTCTTGGCAGTAAGGTAGAAATACCTTTTTCCTTTAATTCAATCTTCTTAATCGGATATTTGGTAACCAAATTCCCTTTAGAAGCACGCCCTTTGATCGCCAATGAAGCAAAATCAATATCAAATTTCAGCTTTTTAATACTTCCAACTTGGCGTAATAAAATTGTAATTACCTCAGCTTCTCCATTTGGATTACAAGAAAAATATAAAGTTTGTGAGCCTTTGCTTTCATTGGTCAAATCGTATAATTTATCTCGAGTAACCCCCGAAACATTGAAACGTTTTATATATGAAGGCCCCGATTTTCCGTCACGATAAATCATGTTATAAATCGTACGCTTATCGCTTTTGTCAAAAATTGCAATATGGATAATATCTTTACCTACGAACGTTTTGGCATCGACTTTAGTAATCATCATCTTCCCATCTCTTAGAAAAACAATTACATCATCAATATCGGAACAATCCGTAACATATTCGTCTTTTTTCAAACTGGTTCCAACGAAACCTTCTTCCCTGTTTACATACAATTTGGTATTTCTCAAAACTACTTTAGTCGCTTCAATATCATCAAAAATACGCAGCTCCGTTTGGCGTTCTCTTCCTTTTCCGTATTTCTCTTTTAATTTTGTAAAATATGCAATCGCAAAATCGGTAAGATGTTCCAAATTATGCTCCACTTCCTTCATTTCATCTTCCAGCTTAGCGATAAAATCATCGGCCTTATCAGAGTCAAAACGAGTGATACGAATCATCGGAATCTGAGTCAGTCGCTGCAGGTCATCATCATGAATTTCTCTGACAAATGATTTCTTGAAAGGCTCAAATCGGTCATACAAATAAACATAGAGCGATTCTCTGTCACCATACAATTTGAAATCGATATACATTTCTTCACGAATGAAGATTTTTTCCAAAGTTGAGAAATGCCATTTATTTTTTAATTCTTCCAACTGAATTTCCAGCTCTTGCCGAAGCAAATCAACTGTTCTGTTAGTTGAAATCTTCAACATATCCGAAACCCCTATAAACAATGGTTTATTATCTTCAATTACACAACCCAAAGGTGCTACTGAAGTTTCGCAAGCTGTAAAAGCAAACAAAGCATCAATCGTTTTATCTGGAGAAACGCCCGGGAAAAGATGAATTAATATTTCAACATCAGCAGCGGTATTGTCTTCAATTTTCTTGATTTTGATTTTGCCTTTATCATTGGCTTTCAAAATACTGTCAATCAAAGTTGTTGTATTAGTCGAAAACGGAATTTGGGTAATCACCAGCGTATTTTTGTCAAGCTGTCCAATTTTGGCTCGCACCCGAACACGTCCTCCGCGCATCCCGTCATTGTAATTCGACACATCGGCAATACCTTGTGTCAAGAAATCCGGATATAAGGTGAATGGTTTTCCTTTCAATATTTTAATCGACGCATCAATGAGCTCATTAAAATTATGAGGCAAAACTTTTGTCGAAAGACCAACCGCAATACCTTCAGCCCCTTGAGCCAAAAGCAACGGAAACTTTACCGGAAGATTGTTAGGCTCTGCACGGCGTCCATCATAGGAAACGCCCCAATCGGTAATTTTTGGAGAATACAATACCTCCAAAGCAAATTTTGACAAACGTGCTTCGATATAACGGGAAGCAGCAGCGCCATCACCCGTCAAGATATTCCCCCAGTTTCCCTGGCAGTCAATCAGTAATTCTTTCTGGCCAATCTGCACCATCGCATCACCAATACTCTGATCACCGTGCGGATGATACTGCATGGTGTGACCAACAACATTGGCAACTTTATTGTAACGGCCGTCATCCAGCTCTTTCAAAGAGTGCATAATACGGCGCTGCACTGGCTTGAAACCATCCTCAATAGCAGGAACAGCACGTTCAAGAATTACGTACGATGCATAATCCAAAAACCAGTCTTTGTACATACCGGTTACTTTCGTAATCACGCCCTCACCTTCCTCTTCCTGATTTTCGTAAAAATGCTGTCCTTCAAAATGTTTGGCATCTACCTCAATAATATCTTCCGAATCATTATCCTCTTGATTTTCATCATTAGAATAATCCTCCGAATTATTGTCTTCGTTTGCTGGAATTATGTTATCGTCTTCTTCGTCTTTCATTTATTTTGATTCCGAAATTAATTGTATTAAATCTTCTCTGCTTGGCAGAATTGTTTTGTATTTACTGGCAAATATTTGCTCGTTATTTTCAGGTAAAGTATATTCTACAACCAAATCACTTTTATTTTGGCAAAGAACAATTCCTATGGTTTTATTTTCATCTTCCAAACGCATTTCTCTGTCGTAATAATTGACATACATCTGCATTTGTCCTAAATCCTGATGCTTTAATTCCCCTATTTTTAAATCAATTAAAACAAAACATTTCAATATTCGATTGTAGAAAACTAAATCGATTCGAAAATGTTTATCATCAAAAGTAATTCTGTTTTGTCTTGCAACAAAAGTAAAACCGTGACCCAATTCCAATAAAAAATGCTCTAATTTATTGATAATCTCTTCTTCCAGTTCCGATTCAGAATACTGATGTAATTCTGGTAATCCTAAAAACTCCAAAATATAGGGATCTTTGATAATATCTTTAGGCTTCTCTATAATCTGGCCTTCCTGAGAAAGTTTCAAAATTCCTTCTTTATCCCGACTTAAAGCCAATCGTGTATAAAGTGCCGAATCGTATTGTCGTTTTAATTCGCGAACACTCCAATTGTATTTTTCGGATTCAATTTCATAGAAACGTCTTTCTTCCTCATCGTCAATTCGCATTAAGAATGAATAATGAGACCACGTTAGTTTGAAAAATGAAAGAAGAATTTGTGGTTTTATTGAATTCAATTCCGTAGACAGTGTCTGCGAATTGTTATCAAGCAATTCCGCAGACACTGTCTGCGTTTTTTGAATATTAAAAATCCGCAACACTGTCTCGGATTTTGAATAAATTAAATAGAATTTTCTTATTTGCTCTAAATTCCTCAATGAAAATCCTTTCCCAAATTCATTAGTCAACTGATCAGAAAGTCCTTTTAATAATTGCTTTCCATATTCGGCTCTGTCTTTTCCGTTTTGTTCTTCTTCTACAATCATCCGTCCTATTTCAAAATAGGTATAAACCATTGTTGAATTTACAGTACGCAAAACCTGTTGTCGAGCATTTTGCAATAGTTCGGCTACTTGAGAGAATAAAGCTTTATTTTTAAGTTCTTCTGACACTATTAAATCTGAATTATTTCACTTCCTCCAAAACATCCAACTCCACCTTCAAATTCTTGATGATAAACTCTTGTCGATCCGGAGTATTTTTACCCATATAAAACGACAATAATTGCTCGATAGAAGTATGTTTATCCATCATAATAGGGTCAAGGCGAATCGTATCTCCAATAAAATTCTTAAACTCATCTGGCGAAATCTCCCCTAAACCTTTAAATCGGGTGATCTCCGGTTTTGGTTTTAATTTTTCGATGGCATCTTTTCGTTCTTCTTCCGAATAGCAATAAATCGTTTCTTTTTTATTTCGAACCCTGAAAAGTGGTGTCTGTAAAATATACAAATGTCCTTCTTTAATTAATTCTGGGAAAAACTGCAGGAAAAAGGTAATCAGTAATAAACGAATGTGCATACCATCGACATCGGCATCGGTTGCAATTACGATGTTGTTGTAACGCAGTTTTTCCAATCCGTCTTCAATATCCAAAGCAGCTTGCAATAAATTGAATTCTTCGTTTTCATACACAATTTTTTTGCTCATTCCGTACGAATTCAAAGGCTTACCGCGCAAACTAAAAACAGCTTGTGTATTAACATCACGCGATTTCGTAATCGACCCTGAAGCCGAATCTCCTTCGGTAATAAAAAGGGTGCTTTCTAAATTTCTTGGGTTCTTGGTATCTGGAAGATGCGCACGGCAATCTCTTAATTTTTTATTATGCAGATTAGCTTTTTTGGCACGATCTGTAGCCAGTTTTCTAATTCCTGATAATTCTTTTCTTTCACGTTCAGCCTGAAGAATTTTACGCAATAGCGCTTCGGCAGTCGGAGGATTTTTATGTAAATAATTATCTAATTTAGTTTTAATAAAATCATTTATAAAAGTACGGACTGAAACAGGTGGTGTTCCATCATCCGAACCCATGTCCATAGAACCTAATTTGGTTTTCGTCTGCGATTCAAAAACAGGCTCCATCACTTTGATGCTTATCGCACTCACTATCGATTTACGAACATCTGACGCCTCGAAACTCTTGTTGTAAAACTCACGTATGGTTTTAACGATTGCTTCTCTATAAGCTGCTAAATGCGTTCCTCCCTGTGTGGTATTCTGACCGTTCACAAAAGAGTGATACTCTTCGCTATATTGTGTTTTACTGTGCGTTAAAGCAATCTCGATATCGTGTTCTTTCAAATGAATAATTGGATATTCTAAATCTTCTGCACTAATCGTTTCTTCCAATAAATCCCTTAGACCATTCTCCGAAATGAATTTTTCACCGTTGAATATAATCGTCAAGCCATTGTTCAGATAACAATAATTTTTGACCATTTTAATCACATATTCCATACGGAATTTGTAGTTTTTAAAAATAGTTTCATCAGGTGTAAAAGTAACTTTAGTACCTTTTCGTTTAGTTGTGTCAATTATATCCTCTTCCAAAACTAAATTTCCGCCTGAGAATTCTGCTGCTTTTTGTTTGTCATCACGAACAGATTCCACGCGGAAAGCACTTGAAAGAGCATTTACTGCTTTTGTACCCACACCGTTCAAACCAACAGATTTCTGAAAAGCCTTGGAATCATACTTACCACCCGTGTTCATTTTCGAAACCACATCAACCACTTTCCCTAACGGAATCCCACGGCCATAATCACGAACCGAAACCGTTTTGTCTTTTATGGTCACCTCAATAGTTTTCCCAGAGCCCATCACGAACTCATCGATACAGTTGTCGAGAACCTCTTTTAATAAAATATAAATACCATCATCCGGCGAAGAACCGTCACCAAGTTTTCCAATGTACATCCCGGGACGCATACGGATATGTTCTTTCCAGTCGAGAGAACGGATATTATCTTCGGTGTATTGATTTTGATCTGACATTTTGGAATTTTATCGAATTTAACTGCGTTCTTTCCGGTCTTTTCTTTTCACAAAGACCTCGAATGCGCTAATGTAGTGTAATTCGATAAAATTTAAAAGAAGTACTTTGCAAAGTTATCAAGAATGATATTGACAGGTTTCTATTGATTTTAGAGTCAGAAAGTAAAAAATTATTCTTTAAACAAAAATCCCAAACCCATTCCTTTGAGCATTTTTTTTTCAAAAGTCCAAAAAAAGTTAAATTGACCAAAAAGAAAACCTATTGCTACCAGTAAAACTTGATAAATAGGAAATATCAACAGTAAACGGACTGGTGTGAACCAATATCCTAAATCTTCCTTACCAATTCCTAACCACACACAAAAGGGTTTAGACAAATAAGCTGAAGCTGACCCTGTAATAGCAAAAACAACAAATATGATGGCTAACTGCCAGTTGGTAGTAACTCCCCAACGTTGTTTCAATCCTTTCATTTTTAGTTTATTCCTTTTTGCAAATATAACAGGTTTTAATGGTTGAATTTATTCTTATTTTCTTTTTTGTTTCTATAATTTCAACTATTGAAGACTGCAATCAAGTGTTAAGAAACTTTCTTTTTCAAAATGACATCTATTATTTCAAACAATCGTTCTCGGTCAATGGGCTTGGTTATGTAATCCGTAAATCCTGCCTTGAAAATTTTATTTTTATCTTCATTGGATGAAAATGCAGTTTGAGCAATCATAGGAAGATTAGGTCTTATTGGTGCTATTTTTTCAAGAGCTTCAAATCCATCCATAATAGGCATTTTTATATCCATTAATACCAAATCTATATTTGGATTATTGAAACAAATATCTACGACTTCTTGCCCATTTTCGGCACGAATTATTTTGTATTTTTTCGCTTTCATTATCTTTTGAAACAACAAAAAATTGATATTATCATCCTCTGCAATTAATATGGTTCCTTCTTCGTCTCCTTTGGAAACAGTGATTTCATTAACAGGTTGAACTGTAATTTTTTGTTTTTCTACATACTCCAAAGGAATAGTAAAACAAAACTCAGAGCCTTTTCCCAGTTTTGATTCTAATGTAATGGTTCCTCCGAGCATTTCAGCATAAGCTTTTGAAATAGCAAGACCTAAACCAAGACCTCCAATTTTGATGCTATGGTCACCTCCCACTCTTCTAAACCGATCAAAGATGTACTGCTGATTGTTCTCGTCAATCCCAAAACCAGTGTCTTTTACCTTGAATACAATTTTATTATTAAGCTCGTCAATTTCATAGCCAAACTCAACTGACCCCTGTTCGGTAAATTTCAAAGCATTAGTTACCAAATTTGTAATAATTTGTTTCAGTTTGACCTCATCCGTTTTTACAGGATATCTCGCTGGGCTTTTATTTTCAATGAGTTTAAAATCAATTTTTTTAGCTTTTTTATTTGTTATTTTGATGCTGTCATACAAATCTTTAACACACGATTCAATATTAACAGCGGTATAATTAGGCTTTGTTTGGTGAGATTCTATTTTTGACATTTCGATAAGATCATCAATAATGGCAATCAAGTTTTTCCCGCTTTTATCAATAACCGATAAATATTCCTGCTGCTCTTCTTTTTCAACTTCAGTATTCATGAGTAATTCCGTAAAACCAACTATGGCATTCATCGGAGTCCTTATCTCATGCGATAAATTAGACAAAAAGGAAGATTTTAGTTTGTCGTTTTCTTCAGCTTTCAATTTCGCCTTTACCAATTTGCTTTTTTGCTTTGTATTTTCCTCAAAAAGAGTTCCTATGTTTTTAAAATCCCCTTCTATGTTTTTTAAAATTTCTATAGATTCTTTATCCCCTGTTTCCAAAGCTTTGGTGATAGCATTCAAAGGGATTGAAATCCATTTTTCAGTATAAAAAAAGATCAGCAACAGCAAGATTAAGGAGATAAACAATATAAAATAAAGACTTTTTAAAATGTGAGCAATAAACTTTTCAAAGGGTCTTTCAAAATATACGCGAGTTACGAATTGATTTTTGTAATCCTCTAAATCAACTGTACATTGAAGAGTATAATTCTTTGCTTGATTATTTTCTTGACTATCAACTAGTGTTATTGTAGAATTAGTTGCTTTTTCTATTTTTTGTATAAAAGCTGAATTGATTTTTCTGGCTAAAATAAAATAACCTTCAGGTTTTGGTTTTACTTTTTCATTTGATCTGGTTATGACAATACCAAATACTTGAATTATTCCATCAGAAGTTTTTAAATAAAAACGGGATTTCCCTAATTTATTTAAAGTAATTAAAGCTTCTTTTGGGATAAAATCAACCTCTTTTATGTTGGCAGTATTTGTATGATTGATTATTTTATTGTCCAAACCATAAACACCTATATAGTCTGATTTAAAAAGACCGGGATTAGCATACATTTCGTTATACCAACTCGAATCTTTAGTCTTAAGATAATCCACAAAATCATTCCAATTCGCTTCACTTTCCATTGAGGAAATAACCTCGTTTAATCTAAGTTGAATTATTCTGGAGATTTCATCTTGAAATTGATTATTATAATTGTCTAAAATCTCTTTTTTTATATTTGTTATATACAACAATACAGTCAAAACCAATGCTATTGAAAAAACATTTATGCCCACAACAAGCAAGATTATTTTTGGTTTCGATTTTTTAGATTCTTTTATTTTCATCTGAAGAAAGAATATGTGTTTTTAATATAAAAAACAAAAAAGTTTTTTTCGATCAGTTAAGTCAATTACCATGCCGTTATTTCAGAGGTAATACATAAGAATATTGTTTTGCTGCAATAATTTAAAAAAGAAGTATATAATTGGATTTGGCAAATTTTTTTTCTGGTATCTAACACCAAATTTTTTTTATTTAAGAGGATAAAGATTAATTATAAATTTACAAAAAAAACAAACACCTGTTAATAAGATATTTACACAATAAAAGACATTCAAAAACTCCTATATATCTCTTTAAAATTCGCTTCTTTTGGCCAATTGCATTTCCTATCTTGACGGTACTCGTCCGTATAATCTTTGATTGTATTTATTTTGAAAATAAATCATATAATTATAGATAAGATAGTTTACTTCATAACCATAATTGATATTTGAATTGTAATCAATAGTCATTTCGTATAAGTTAGGCGGATAGGTTTGCGGTTGATGAACACGACTATTCCATTCCATAACATAGAAATTATTTTTGGTTTCTAAATAGAATTGTGAATAATATCCCCTCGGATAGGCGGTTGATTGCAACCAAAAATCAAAACCAGGTTCTATGATAATAACTTCATATTCCAGTTCTTCATTTACAATTTTTATGGTGTCATTGCTCGATTTTTTTCGGTTTTCCGTACTTGCAACATTAGATTTAGAAGTACTACATCCAATTATTATTAAAAGAACAATCAATATGTAAATCAAATTTTTCATAATAATGGCTATTTACGTATGCTCTAAAAAACAATTCCCCAAATAAATTTCAATTATTTTTATAATTAAACACAGGCTGTAATACCACTCAAAGTTAAGCCTTTTTGCACTGATTTTCTGCAATTTATATTAAAACTCATCAACCATTTTATGAAACAAAAAAAACATTTACAAATTTGCAAATGTCTTTTTTTTTATTGAAACGATTAAACTTTATTTTCCAAAAAGCTTTCCTAAAAAACCACCAATGCCTCCGTTGCTTTTGGTTACTGCAATAGCATCATTCATATCCAGTTTTCCATCGGCATTTTGATCTAGACCAAATTGAGTTCCATATTTTGAAATGGCATCCATTATTCCAGAAGTTTGAGCGCTACCTCCAGAAATAGCTCCAATTAAATCCGTTATTTGAAAACTGTCGTTTGGGTCATTAGCTTTGTTTACTAATCCTCCTAGAATTTTAGGAATCATACTACCGGCTACACCAGCAGCATCGCTACTATTTAAACCAAATTTTTCTCCCAAACTTCCTGTAAGTTGTTGCGTAATTTGTTGAACAGCTGGATTCGAAGAGTCTTGAGCGTTATTGCCTTGGAGTAATCCGGCAAGTTTCTCGATACCTCCTTCGGAAGCCATACTTTGCAAACCAGAAAATATAGAATTTCCAGCTTCACTCATTACGGCTTCATTATGTTCATTTGGAACCGCACTATTTTTGACAACTGCTTCTTGTCCAAATTCTTGCACTAATTGTGTTAATTGCTCAAACATAGGTTTTTGATTAAAATTAGACATCAAATTTAATCAAAAAAAAAGTGGTAACTTATTAATTGAAGTTAATAAATTACCACTATATAATTCAATATCAATAGATTGTTTTAACTAACTAATGATTTATTAAATAAACTAATAATTTGATGAGCGAGTTCGGTACCAATTCTGTCTTGGGCTTCTTCAGTTGCAGCACCAATATGAGGTGTTAATGAAATTTTCGGATTCATTAAAATAGTAATTTCAGGAGTAGGCTCATTTTCATAAACATCCAATCCAGCGAATAACACTTTGCCATCATCCAAAGCTTTTACAAGTGCTACCTCATCAATAGCACCTCCTCTAGCGCAATTAACAATTCCTACACCGTCTTTCATCATTTCCAGTTCTTTTTCACCAATAACGTGTGCATCCTGAGCAGGCACATGCAATGTGATGAAATCGGATTCCTGGAATAATGATTCCTGACTTTGTGAAGCTAGTGATATCGAAATAGACTGCCCATCAAAAAAAGGAACTTTTATATCTTTTTTTGGAATGTGTGTATCACTGTAAATCACTTTCATTCCAAGTCCGATAGCCATTTTTGCGGTAGCTTGACCGATACGTCCCATGCCTATGATTCCAAGTGTTTTCCCTCTTAACTCAAGACCATTTGCATAAGCTTTTTTCAAACCATCAAAATTGGTATCGCCTTCCAGCGGCATATTCCTATTTGAATCATGCAGAAATCGTACACCTGTAAATAAATGTGCAAAAACCAGTTCAGCCACAGACTCAGATGACGAAGCCGGAGTATTTATAACATGAATTCCTTTGCTTTTGGCATATTCAATATCAATATTATCCATTCCTACACCACCACGACCAATAATCTTAAGACTTGGACAAGCGTCGATAATATCCTTGCGAACCTTTGTAGCACTTCGAACCAATATGACACTTATACTATTTTTATTTACAAAATTAGCCACTTGTTCTTGCGCTACTTTTGTAGTGATAACTTCAAATCCAGCCTTCTCTAAAGCTACAATACCGCTTTTTGAAATTCCGTCGTTTGCTAATATTTTCATTTTTTTAATTTAAAGATTGAAAAATTTAATGATTTAAATATTCTATCCGGATTTTATAATTCTAAACTAGAATTGAAAGATTAAATGATTTCTTAAATCTTTCAATTTTTAAATAATTAAATTTTACTTTCTAGCTCTTTCATCACATCAACAAGAACTTGAACACTTTCCAAAGGAAGTGCGTTGTACATTGACGCTCTGTAGCCTCCAACTGAACGGTGTCCAGGCAATCCTGAAATTCCGGCTGCTTTCCACATCTCATCAAATTTAGCAGCATGTGATTCGTCGTTCAATAAAAAGGTTGCATTCATATTAGAACGGTCTTCAACAGCCGCCGTTCCTCTGAACAATGGATTTCTGTCTATCTCTGCATAAAGTAAAGCTGCTTTCGCATCATTTATTTTTTCGATAGCTTCAATTCCTCCTAATTTTTTCAACCATTGCAAAGTCAACAATGATGCATATACTGGAAAAACTGGTGGTGTATTGTACATACTGTCTGCCTTGATATGTTTGGCATAATCCAGCATACTTGGTATGGCACGTCCTGTTTTGCCAAGAATTTCTTCTTTGATAACTACCAAAGTGGTTCCTGCTGGGCCCATGTTTTTTTGTGCTCCTGCGTAAATGATATCGAATTTTGAAAAATCCAATTTTCTTGAAAAAATATCAGAACTCATATCACAAACAAGCGGTATCCCCGTTTCTGGAAATTCTTTCATTTGAGTTCCAAAAATAGTATTGTTACTTGTGCAGTGGAAATAGTCTGCATCGGCAGGTATAGTGTATCCTTTTGGAATATGATTGTAATTTTGTTCTTTTGAAGAAGCTACAACAGTAGTATCACCAAAAAATTTAGCTTCTTTTATGGCAGCCGAAGCCCAAGTTCCTGTATCCAAATAAGCTGCTTTTCCATTTTCTTTCAATAAGTTGTAAGGAACCATCAAAAATTCTAAACTGGCACCTCCTCCAAGAAATATGGCTTGATATCCTTTTCCTTTTAAATCCAAAAGCTCTAACACTAAAGCCCTTGCTTCTTCCATTACGGCAACAAAATCCTTACTACGGTGCGAAATTTCCAAAAGTGACAAACCAGAATCATTAAAATTTAAGATTGCTTGAGCTGATTTTTCAAAAACTTCTTGTGGTAAAATACAAGGTCCTGCGCTGTAGTTGTGCTTTTTCATGGTATAGTTAGTATTTGTTTTTTATTGTTTCTAATTAACTGCTGTAAGAAAGCATCAATTCCAATTCCATTTTTTTATTGGTAATCATGAAAATCTCAAGCTGTAGTTTTGTTTAATTTTTTTAAAGTGCAAATTTCGGGAATACGAGCTGAAATACCTTTAAATTATTCGCAATAATATAAAAACATTACTCTATATTATTGACAAAAACGACATAGTGTCAACATTGTCTGCGTAATCCCATAAATTTGGTTTTTGTGTGGTTCCAAATTTAATGCTGTTGTTTACAAGATTATTGCTCACAATACACTGAATTTGATCGCTTTCGTTCTCCAAACGTTTTTGCAATTCATCCAGACTTTCATAGTACTCATAAAAGACGCTCGTAATTGGCGAACCGTAACTCGAATCTTCTTTTATAGTCAGGAATCCGTTATCCAATAATTTGAAATTACTCATCAGAAAAACGGCTTTGTTGTAGTCATAATTATTGGCGTATTTCTCGTAATGAATCACATCTTGGTATTCAAAAATGGCTTCAAAAAAAGAATCAAAGGAATAGCCTTTTGGAACAAAAAGTTTAGAAACATTTCGACATCCTAAACCAAAATATCTAAAAATATCCTCACCAAGTGCTGTTAATTCCTCTTTGGTTTCTTTACCGTTCAAAACTGCAATTGAGTTCCTGTTTTTTCGTATGATGGAAGGTTTGTCTTTGAAATAATATTCAAAATAACGAGCTGTATTATTACTTCCAGTTGCGATGACGGCATGAAAACCTTCCAGCTTTCCTTCTACAAATACGATTTTGTTTTCAAATTCAGGTTCAGAAGCAATAAGATAATTGGCTAAGAAAGGCAAAAGATGCTGATCATTCGAGGAAGTTTTCACCAAAACATCATGTCCCGCAATCAAAACCGATAAGAAATCATGAAATCCAACTAAGGGAATATTTCCTGCCAATATCAAAGCTACTTTTTTTTGCTCTACCTTGCTTAAGTCATAAGTAGAAAGCCATTTATCTAAATTGTCTTCGGTTAATGCCTCTGCCCAAGACTGTATCGAAAAAAATACTTGTTCCGGCGTATACCAACCATTATGCGATTGTGAAAGTTGAATTAAATCAATAAATTTTTCAAAAAATAAATCATTATCAAATACAGCCTCATTCTTTATACAATTCCCTTCTTTGAATTGTCCTAGGAATTTACCTAATTTAACAAAAGCGTTTTTTTTTGTATCTAATGTCATAATGTTTGTTTATGAAAAGTTTTGATTGTAATTTTGCACAAAAATAAGCTTTTTATAAGCTTTAGGCAAAAGTTGTGTTCAGTATTCGTATTTCGTCTCATAGAACTCAAAACTTTTGAACTTTCAACCTTAAAACTAAACATAAAAATGGCAATTATAATAACCGATGAATGCATAAATTGTGGGGCTTGCGAACCAGAGTGTCCAAATACAGCTATATATGAAGGAGCAGATGATTGGAGATATAAAGATGGAACAAAGCTAAAAGGTAAAGTCATTTTGCCAGATGGAACAGAAATAGATTCAGACGAGGCACAAACACCTATTTCTGATGAAATATACTATATTGTACCAGGTAAATGTACAGAATGCAAAGGATTCCATGACGAGCCACAATGTGCTGCCGTATGTCCTGTAGACTGTTGTATTCCTGATGATAATCACGTAGAATCTGAAGAAACTTTATTAAATAGACAAGCTTTCTTGCACAACGAATAAAGCTTAACCATTTGAATTTTAATACAAACCTGTGTTTTTACACAGGTTTTTTTATACTGTACTTTTTTCTCTTTTAAAAAAATAACATTTAATTGATTTTTTTCCTATTTTTAAAGTGACTATTTTTTACTGATTTGTCATTTCCATTAAAAAAATATGAAAAAAACTCTCGTTTTGCTTCTATTCTTTTTATGTTTTAATGTTTTTTCACAAACCAATGAAAGAACATTAATACTATTGGATATTGATTCCAACCTACCGATAGAAGATGCTGTCATTTTAGTTTTAAAAACAAAGCAAGTTTTAATGTCTAATAGTGACGGAAAAGTTGTTTTTGAACTAAAAGGAGGATCAAATATAAAAGTGACACACTCGGCTTATTTACCACTTACCATAAAATGGGCTTCTTTAAATCAGCCTGAAAATATTATCTATTTAAAGAGTAAACTAAATACTCTTGATGATATAGTCGTAACAAAACAGCATCCTCAAGAAATAATTAAAGAATTAGTTGGTAATTCAATTAAAAAACTGAATGTACCCGCTAGACTGAAAGCCTATTCAAGAGAGTTTTTTAAATTAAATGGTAATTATGCCTACTTCAATGATGGTCTCATAAATTTCCAATTATACAAAGACCAGAAAAAAGTAAAATCGATTTTATTGGTAGAACAAAATCGCTCTTTTGGTTTAGCTGACGATGACATCAGTTCGGATCTCTTAGGGTATAATTTAAATGTTTCGATGGAGAAGTATTATATCTTCACAGTATTAAGACCATTATTGGATGAAAAAACAAGAAAAAAATACAACTTTATTGTAAAGGTATATCCCTTAAATCAGGAGTATAATGAAATATCTGCTATTCCTCTGGAAGGCACAACTGAATTATTGGATGATTTTAAAATTGTTTACGACGTTAAAAGAAAATTAATAATTGAGATAAATACTGAACTCTCACCTATTACATTGGCAGGAGTTAAAGAAGAAACCTCAAAAGGGACAAAAAATATAATTAGGTCTGTGTTTAAAACCAATTATAGGGTTGATGGAGAAAATTATTACTTATTCAGTTCTAAAGAAGAAATTAATTACGACGTCAATACCGGTAATGAAACAAAGAACATAGAAGTGCTTAATAACTTAATAACAACAAATTTTAATATTCAAAATTACACTTATAAGGAAAGTGATGTTTTTAAAGACAAAACTCTTTTCAATATAAAGAATTCCATACTAACAGATTATTGGAATGTTTCTGGACTCACTCCTACCGCTAAAGAATTAGAGATAATAAATAAAATTATAAAATCTTTCTAGCCATAATCACATAAGTATCATAAGCATATGTTTTTCGGTCTATAGTTTTGATGATTTCAAAATTATTGAGATATAAGAATAGTTGGATTTCATTTAATGTAAAAACCCGAACGGTAGAGAAATCATCCAATAAAATCTCTTTTTCATTATCCACAATCTTGTAATATTGTGCGCTCCAATCCAACATGAAATTTTCCATTGGAGTGGTTTCCCAATGGCTTTCCCGGATGTATTTTACTCCTTCATATGTAGCTTCGTGGAGTATCGTTTGATTTTCTTTGATAAAAGGAATGAACCGATTGGCATCAATAAAATCGAAAATAAGAACACCATTTGCATTTAAATTTTTATAAACAGATTCAAAAGTATCTATTACATCTTCATTATTGGTCAAATAACTTGTAGAACGACCAGTTATAATAATGGCATCAACTGTATTTTCAAGCACAAAATTGCGCATATCCCCATGAATAAAAATGCTGTTTTTATTTCTTTCCTGTGCAATTTCAATCATGCTCTGGCTATAATCAAGACCTATATAATTCTGATTGTTTTCTTGAAATCGTTTGGCTAAATTTCCTGTTCCGCTTCCTATTTCAAGAATGGAATTGCATTTTTTCTCTTGAATTAACGTATTATAAAACTCATGTTCTTCGTCATAATCGATAAAGGTTTGGTACATAGCATCAAAAATAGCGGCCATTTTTCCGTTAAATAAATTTGCCATAATAGTTCTTTGTATAGTATAAATTTAGGAAAAAAAATAAAGGACTCTCTTTCGATTGTCCTTTATTTTTTTTTGCTTTTTAGAATGTAAAACCTAATCTAGCATAGTAATAAGCACCGCTGAATCCCATTTGTACAGCATCCCAATATCCTCCAGCTTCAACCCAGTCATCTTGCTGATCAGGATAAATATTTAACAGGTTATTAGCGCCAACACTTAATTTAAGAGATTTAGAAAGCTTAAATCCTAAAGTAAGATCTGTTACAATTTTTGCTCCGTAAGTATCTGTTGCAGCTATTTTTTGCTCTTCAAAAGACCCATAGTCTGCTACATCTTCATACATTTGATAGTCTAAAAGTTTTACTTCGCTAAATCTTGTAAAAGCCAAACCGGCATCAAACCATTTTCTTCCGTAATTAAGGTTTAGTCCAAATTTGCTAGGTGGAGCAGAAGCTAGTAAAAAGGCTTTATCACGTTCTCCAAAAAATGTTTGTTCGTCTAAATCACCATTTTTTACTTTGTCAATCTTCATGTCATTGATATTTCCAACAAGGGTAGCGCTAAATCTATTTTCATTAATAGTTTTTTTCCAAGCTAAAACGACATCAAGACCTATTGTTTTTGTGTCTACACCATTTACGAAAAATTGCGCTTCATCAACACCAAGGTTAAATTGTGTTGCATCAAAATAGCCAGTCAGTACAATTCTATCTTTTACATTAATTAAATATCCGTCTATAGTGGCAGTAAAATCCCCGAAATTTGCTGTAAAGCCTAAAGATGCATTTATTGCTTTTTCTTCATTTAAATTATCAATGCCAAAAGCTTTTGTTACAGGACTGTCATTTGAAGAAAGTAAGACTTCGGTTGCTCCAGCTGAACTAAAGTTTGTAAAGCGTAAATTGTAATATATCTGAGCTAATGAAGGCGCACGGAAACCTGTACTTACAGAACCTCTTAAATTAATGTTATCAGTAAGTTCAATTCTTGAAGCTAGTTTTCCGTTTACAGTACTTCCAAAATCACTATAGTTCTCATAACGAACAGCTCCGCTAATCATCCAGCCTTTAGTAACATCTAACTCAGCGTCAGTATATAATGAGAAGTTGGTGCGACTTTTGTTTACTTCATTTAACGGACTGTAACCAGGAAAACCTTGAGAACCTCCTGGTCTAGCTTCTCCAGAAATAGGATCAATAGGGGCGCTTTGAGTTGTTGGGTCTGTAATTGGTTGCCCATTAGTGTCATAAGTTGCGTAAGAACCTTCTTCTCCAGCGAAAATTTCGAATTGCTCAACTCTAAATTCAGTACCAAAGGCGATATTCAGTCCGCTAAGAATATCGTCATAATTTTTTGTAACATCTAAATTTGTCGTATTTTGAAGTAAACTATGTCCGCCGGCATCAAATTCTGTTGGTGAATTCTCTTCAAGTGAAGCATTGATGGTTCCTTCTATATCATAATGAAATTTGTTTTTTCCCAAAGTATTGCTAAGATCCCATTTCCATCCGCCTGTGGTCTCAGTTCTAATACCTGCTGCAATCGAATTATCATTGATTTTTGATGTAATTCTTGGTGTATATCCTCCAGGATATATTGATTCTACAACTCTTTCTCCATCATTTCGGGTAAAAGCATAAGCATCAGTATCTCTGAAAGTACTTCCTCCAAAAGCATAAAATTCTGTTCTATCTGAGATTGGAACAGAAAGGTTCACAAATAAATTGACTCCTTGAATTTCTGCTTCTCCAAAACCTTTTCTAAAATCGAAACCAGGTCGTAAAGTTTTTTCTTTATTCAAAAATTCTCCTGTAACATTTACAAAGCCGCCTTTACTTCCAATAGCTGTACCGTAATTAGCACCTATTTTTATAGATCCGCCATCGAAAGACTTATTTTTACCGAAAGTATTTCCGTTTCCATTTTGGTCTAATCTGTAGTCTTTTGTGTTGGCAGTTCCAACAGGAAAATCACCTTTTGCATCCGTATTAAAAGCACCATAAGTTACAGCACCTGTAAATTCATCAACATTATCATTTGTAACGATATTGATTACACCAGCGATAGCATCTGATCCATATTGTGCTGCCGCACCATCTCTCAAAATTTCTATTCTTTTGATAGATGAAGCCGGAATTGCATTCAAATCTGTTCCTGTATTTCCTCTGCCTCTAGTCCCAAAAAGGTTGATTAGAGAGGATTGATGCCTTCTTTTTCCATTAATCAAAACAAGGGTCTGATCTGGCCCCATACCTCTTAATGACGCTGGATCTACGTGATCGGCACCATCAGAACCAGATTGTTTATTTGCATTAAAGGAAGGGGCAACATATTGTAAAAGCTCATTGATTTCTAGCTTTCCGCTTTGTGTAGTTACATCTTTTACACTGATAATATCGATAGGAACTGCCGAGTTGACCACTGTTCTTTTTGAATTTCTGGAACCTACAATTTGTACTTCTTTCAGTTCTTGTTCTCCTTCTTCAGATAAATCCACATCAATTATTGCTGCATCGGCAAGTTTTGTAACGCTTTTGTAACCAATATAACTAAAAATCAAAGTTGCTCCCTCGTTTACACTAAGTTTGTAACTACCGTTCATATCAGTAGAAACTCCATTTTTTGTCCCTTTTTCCTGAACGTTAACACCTGGTAGTGGGGTTCCTGTTTTGTCTTTTACGACTCCGGAAACTTCTCTTTGAGCCATCATAAACATGGCATTTAACAAAAAGAATAAAAGCGCGATTTTTTTCATAATCAATTAAGTTTGGTTGGTTATTGGTTAATTATCATGGCTAATATAACAAAATATTAACATAATAAATATATAATGTTATATTTTGTCTAAAAATTAGAAAATTTTTATCAATATGGTAATTCCGACAAGTCATAACTATTAGAAAAAAAGCTATTAGTATTTATATGAGTTTAATTTATGTTTTCCGTTTTTTTGATATATTTATTTCACAGTCTAATTTTTAGGCAATAATCAATATCGGCTTTAATAATTATTGTAGCGAAACTTGAAACAAGAGAAAATGTATTCTATCATTAATAAAAACCATTTAGCTAACCAAACTGCTTTTTTTGTGTTGTTACTAGATGAAAATTTTAGTATTTGAATTATTCTTGTGTGCTACATATAAAAGGAAGGAGGAATATTTGTGGAGTAATGTCTTTATATCTTATATTTGCAAACTTTAAAAAAGGAATTACTAAAGACAAATAGTAGACAACTGTTATTTGTAAACAAACATAATATGAAAGCAGGAATTGTAGGGTTACCAAATGTTGGAAAGTCAACATTATTCAATTGTTTATCAAATGCAAAAGCGCAAAGTGCCAACTTCCCTTTTTGTACTATTGAACCTAATATTGGAGTTGTAAACGTTCCAGATCCAAGAATCAATAAATTGGAAGAACTAGTTAAGCCAGAACGCGTGCAAATGGCAACTGTAGATATCGTAGATATTGCCGGTTTGGTAAAAGGTGCCAGCAAAGGTGAAGGTCTAGGAAATCAGTTTTTAGGAAACATCAGAGAGTGTAATGCTATTATTCACGTTTTGCGTTGTTTTGACAATGACAATATTGTTCACGTAGACGGGAATGTAAACCCAATTCGCGATAAAGAGACTATCGATATTGAATTACAGTTAAAAGATTTAGAAACGGTAGAAAAACGTTTAGAAAAAGTAAACCGTGCTGCCAAAACCGGAAATAAAGAAGCGCAAACTGAAAAAGCGCTTTTGGATCGTATCAGAGAAAATTTATTGCAGGCAAAATCGGCAAGAACAATTATTCCTCAAGGTAACGATGAAGAAGTTTTGATGGAATCATTTCAATTGATTACTGCAAAACCGGTATTGTATGTTTGTAATGTTGATGAAAATTCAGCTGTAAACGGTAATAAATATGTAGATCAAGTTCGTGAATTGGTTAAAGATGAAGAGGCAGAAGTTATCATCCTTTCGGTTGGAGCAGAAGCTGATATTACCGAATTGGAAAGCTACGAAGAACGTCAAGTTTTCTTGGAAGACATGGGATTGACTGAGCCAGGAGCATCTGTTTTAATTCGTGCCGCTTATAAATTATTGAAACAACAAACGTATTTTACGGCTGGTGTCAAAGAAGTTCGTGCTTGGACCATCAATATTGGATCAACTGCACCACAAGCAGCAGGAGTTATTCATACTGATTTCGAAAAAGGATTCATCCGTGCAGAGGTAATATCATTTGAAGATTATGTTCAGTACGGTTCAGAAGCAAAAGCAAAAGAAGCTGGAAAATTCAAAGTAGAAGGCAAAGAATATATTGTGAAAGATGGTGATGTAATGCACTTTAGATTCAACGTATAATTTTTTTTTTAGAAAATTGAGAAGAGAATAAAGAGAATAGTTAGAAACCTGTAAAAGTCATTTTACAGGTTTTTTTTTTTTGGACAATTTTGAATATGTAATTTATTTATAAAAAACATCTATTATTATGTAAAAACTAAAAATAATTATATAAAACTTTTAAAAAATGGATTGGATAAATTTGGTTTAATTTTTCAACAAACAGGTTATGTTAAACAGGGACTTATTGTCTAAATCTTGGTTTTTACTAAAAATTACAACTTTAGAATTTATAGATGATAATGCTATAAAACTAAGTGCTGCTTTGGCCTATTATACCATTTTTGCTCTACCGCCGCTTTTAATTATTATTATTACAATATGTAGTTTTTTCTTTGGAGAGGAAGCTGTTACCGGACAACTTTATGGACAAATTAATGCTTTGGTTGGTAACGATGCCGCTATTCAGATTCAAGGAGCCATAAAAAACGTTGAGCTTTCCGGGAGTAACGTTTTTGTCACTATATTTGGTATAACAATGTTGTTAATTGGGGCTTCAGGAGTTTTTGCAGAGATCCAAAGTTCAATCAATTATATATGGGGCTTACGCGCCAAACCGAATAAAGGATTAAAAAAATTCATTCAAAACCGATTAATGTCTTTCTCGATGATTGTTTCATTAGGCTTTTTGATGATAGTTAGTTTATTGGTAAATGTCATATTGGATATAGTAAATTCTAGATTGAAATTATATTTTCCGGAAAGCACGATTTACTTATTTTATGTAATTAATTCAGTAATTGTCTTCTCAATAATCACATTACTTTTTGCCATTATTTTCAGAACATTGCCTGATGGAATCATAAAGTGGAGAGATGCTTGTTTTGGAGCTGGTTGTACTGCAATACTATTTATGATAGGAAAATTTGCAATTGGCTATTATTTGGGAAATTCTACGATTGCTTCTATATATGGTGCAGCAGGTTCGGTAATAATTATTTTGGTGTGGGTGTATTATTCCTCCATAATTCTGTACTTTGGAGCCGAATTTACGAAAGTGTATGCAAAAACATATGGTGGAAAAATTTTTCCAAATGAATATTCAGTCGAAATTAAAAAAGATTTTTTTGAAATAGATAAATCCTAAAAATAAATTATATGAAAATCATAGCCTTTGCCGGAAGTCCCAGTAAAAAATCCATCAACAAAAAATTAGCTGCTTATGCTGCGGGTTTGTTTGAAAATGCCGAAGTAGTGGTTTTGGATTTAAATGATTATGAAATGCCATTATTCAGCGTTGACAAGGAAATAATAATTGGCCAGCATCCTTTAGCAAAAGAATTATTGGACAAAATTGCAACTGCCGATATTTTGGTGGTTTCCCTTGCCGAAAATAACGGAAATTACAGTGCAGCTTTCAAAAACACAGTGGATTGGTGTTCCAGAATAAATGCAAAAATATTTCAGGAAAAACCAATGTTATTGATGGCAACTTCACCAGGCGCAAGAGGCGGAGCAAGTGTTTTGGAAATAGCCAAAAATAATTTCCCACGTTTTGCTGCCGATATAAAAGCCATATTTTCATTACCAAGTTTCAATGATAATTTTGATGTCGAAAGTGGCAAAATTTCGAATCCAGAATTGGATAAACAACTGAAAGAAATTGTAAATAATTTTATACTTTAGATATTACTTCTATAGATTCCTTTTTCCTTCATTATCATTGCCTTTTATCCAATAGGTATATATCCAAGTCAGAGTAAAAGAGGGTACAACATCGGAAAACGGGAATATTTCTTCCACAAAAGTTAGAATACCGGCCACCTTACCTACTCTGCCTTCGTACATTTTGGTCATCAAAAAACCAGAAAGCGGCGCCCAAATTACATCTCCAAATTCTCCTATTCCCGGAATTGTAAAAGACAGCAGCCCGATAGCATCAAAGAGAATCCCTAAAACTAATCTTTTACTTTTTAGGTTATTATTTACTTCAACTGCATTTTTACTTTCCATTTTTTGAAATTTAATTGTCATAAATATACGAATCTAATTGTTCTTTTTAAGAATAAATCCTTTGGAAGTAAATAACTCTTTAATAATCAATCCCAAATTATTACATCAAATTTATAATTTAGACATTCGATAAAAAGAAATTATACAAAGGTAAATTAGCAAATACTTTGTTTCTTTGTAAAAACAGTTTGAAATGATACACGCAAAAAACATACATAAATATTACGATCAACTTGAGGTATTAAAAGGAGTAGATTTACATATTAAAAAGGGCGAAATTGTTTCTATTGTTGGCGCTTCGGGCGCGGGTAAAACAACACTATTGCAAATTCTGGGAACATTGGACAAACCCAGCCCAACAAAAAATGGATCCGAAAACAAAACACCCGAAAATAATACTTCCCTTTTCATAAACAATGAAGATATTTTGAAAATGAATGACAAATCATTATCCAAATTCAGAAATTTGAATTTGGGATTTATTTTTCAATTTCATCAATTACTCCCTGAGTTTACGGCTTTGGAAAATGTTTGTATTCCGGCTTTTATTGCGAATAAATCAAAAGCAGAAACCGAAAAGGAAGCCAAAAAACTGTTGGAATATTTGGGTTTATCACACCGAATAAATCACAAACCCAACGAACTCTCAGGAGGAGAACAACAACGCGTTGCTGTAGCACGAGCGCTAATCAACAAACCCGATGTGATTTTTGCCGATGAACCTTCAGGAAATCTAGACACGCATTCTGCTGAAAATTTACATCAATTGTTTTTTCAGCTTCGAGATGAATTTGGGCAAACTTTTGTGATTGTAACCCATAATGAAGAATTAGCCAATATGGCTGATAGAAAGTTAGTAATGACCGATGGACAAATAATGCTATAAAATGATTTTGATACTTTTAAGTTGGATTTATGTCTTTTTTTCGACAATCAATCTTGGTTTTGTGACCGACAAAATCTTACGGATAAAGAATCAAAACTTCGTTATTCATGCTGTTTTAGGTCTTTTTACGACCACTGTTTTTACAAGTATTTGGGCAATTTTTGGCAGAGTAAATTTTGAGTTTCATATCGTTTTGTTTTTCGTTAACCTCGCTATTTTCATTAAATATCAAAAAGAAATTTGGCTACTTTATAAATCATTTTTTAAGGAGATAATTTCACTGGCAACTCCTTTGAAAGTTGCTCTAAGCATTATTACCATCTTGATTTTGGCTCAATGCGCTTCTATACCTTATATTTTAGATAATGAATCCTATTATATTCAGACAATAAAATGGATTAATGAATATGGTTTTGTAAAAGGCCTAGCTAACTTACATTTTTTTCTGGCTCAAACAAGTGGTTGGCACATTCTCCAGAGTGCATATAATTTCTCATTTTTATACGACAAATTCAATGATCTTAGTGGTTTTTGTCTTCTTCTTGGAAACATATTTTCAATCACAAAATTGAATGATTATTTCAAAAACAAGGATAAAAATTATCTTATAATTGGAATGTTACCACTAGCAAACATATTTTTATTCCAATTCATAAGTTCACCTTCACCAGATATTCCGATCTATATTTTTTCGTTTCTAATCTTCTTTTATTTTTTACAAAATTTTAAAAAACTGGATGCTGAAAATTTTAATCTGATAGTGATTTTGGTTCTTTTTTCCTTGTTCATTAAAACAACTTCCTTTGCATTAATTTTTATCCCTATTCTTTTATTAGCAAAAAATTTCAAAAAATTATTACCTGATCTTTTCAAATCGGTGCTAGTTTCAGTCATTATATTATTACTTTTTGTTATTAAAAACAGTATCATTAGTGGTTTTACACTTTTTCCGATAATCAATTTCCATTTCTTAGAAACTGACTATATAATACCTGAAACAATAGCAAAATTTTATTACCAAGAAACCAAGCTATACGGTTATGTCTTAACCCATGAGCAATATGATAAAATATCTGTTTCTGAATTATTCATAAGATGGTTCACTTTACCAAAATTGCATGGTTTCTTCAACAAATTAAGTATAATCCTGATCATTGTCTGTCCAATATTCATTTACAAATTCTTTAATAAGAAAGGAATTTGGGTTCTTTATTTTATAATGTGCTTGCAGCTCGCATTTCTATTTTGCACCTCTCCACAGTATCGATTCTTTGTGAATTTTATATTGTTTTTTTCCTTTTTCTTAATGGCTTTGTTACTGAACAAAAGAAGATTTATCGTTTTATCTCTATACTTTTCAATTTTCATAACTGGATTTGTTTTATTAATCCCGATCAATTTGAAGATTTTTACCAAAAATAAATTTGTCTTATCAACAAGCAATTTTTCAGTAGAAAATATTGTTTACCCTTATAAAAACACAAAATCCAATACTACATTTGAATACCTTCAAAATGGTAATCTTCATTTTTACTCTCCTGTCGAAAATGATTTTTTCTGGAGTTCTGGAGATGGAGAACTACCTTGTGTGAATAAAGCCCAAATTGAATATTTCAATTATTATTACAAAGTAAAACCACAAATGCGGACAAGCAATTTAAAAGATGGCTTTTACGCTAAAAACACTTCGAAAGAATAACAAAATGAATAAAACGGAACTTAAATCTTTTCTGGACGAGAAAGTCGTATTATACAACAATCAGGATTTTATCGAAAGTGACCCTGTACAAATTCCACATTTGTTTTCACAAAAAGAAGATATTGAAATTGCTGGTTTTTTGAGCGCTACCATTGCTTGGGGCAATCGCAAAATGATTATCAAAAACTCTCATAAAATGATAGATTTGATGGGCAATGCGCCTTATGATTTTGTGATGTCACATACAAAAGATGATTTGGAACGGCTAGAAACTTTTGTCCACAGAACGTTCAACGGACAGGATTTTATCAGTTTCATAAAAGGACTGCAGCACATTTACAAAAATCACGGAGGACTTGAAGCGGTTTTTGTTAAACATCAGGAAACCGATTCGATCCAAAAAAGTATTTCGGAATTCAAAAAAGCATTCTTCGAAATTCCACATCAAAACCGTACACAAAAACACATTTCAGACCCAATGAACGGTTCTGCAGCCAAGAGGATAAATATGATGTTAAGGTGGTTTTGCCGTCAAGACAAAAAAGGCGTTGATTTAGGGATTTGGAAAAGTATTTCACCATCGCTTCTTTCTTGCCCACTGGATGTACATTCAGGAAATGTGGCCAGAAAATTGGGTTTGCTTACCCGAAAACAAAATGACGGGAAAGCTTTGGCCGAATTGGATTTAAATTTAAGGGAACTAGACCCTATGGACCCCGTAAAATACGATTTTGCCTTATTTGGACTGGGCGTTTTTGAGGGATTTTAAACAACTTATAAAATAATCCATCTCCTTTTTACTGAAATTTTAACTTTTACAAGTGCTTAACTTCAAAAAAACACTTCCCATCTATTAAAAACCGAATCACTTCATTTTCAATTCACAACAACCTATTTTAGATTATATTTATACAATAAGTATAGAATAATCATTATCTTTATGTAGATTTTTTTTATTAAAAAAATCAAAAACAATCCGATATTGGTTTAGTTTTTGCTTCAATTCCTAAAAAAAGACTTCTGTTAATGGATGTATTTATATATTATTTTATCCTGATTGTTTTACCCGTATTAATTTGTGGGTTTATTTTACTAATAACTATTTTGATAATTAATAGGTTCAGATACGATTTGTTCAAGCCAAAATTCGAAGCAGCCAAAAGTGAAATTGACAGTTTTCTGACCAATATTATTTTTTCTCCTTTTGATGAAACACTTTTTCAAACCGAAATAGAACAGTTTAAAAAAATAATCCCATTTGAAAAAAAATGGTGCAAAAAATTAATCCTAAATGAGATTATTTTCTTGAAATTGAATCTAAAAGGCGAAGTCACCAATACTTTCCATTTTTTATACGAGCAATTTGATTTATTCGAATACACCAAAAAACTTCTGAACAGCAATTATTCTTATTTAAAACGTGTAGGAATGTATCAGCTGGAATCGATGGACTATAAAAAAGGAATCCATTTCATTACACCACTATTAAATCACAAAAACGGAAGAGTAAAATCCAGTGCTTTTTTAGCGCTAATTTCATTAAAACCAAAAAAATTAGAATCTTTAATTGATTTCTCCCATCAAATCACTATTGCCGAAGAAATCAATATTATGGATATTTTACATCAGCAAAAAACGAAAATGCCTAGTAATTTAAATCAATGGATTCTTTCAGAAAACACATCGATTATCAAACTGGGAATTAAATTAATGATGTTTTACAATTATACCAATGAAAATGAAACCATTGTCAAATTATTAAAGCATAGTGACAAATCCGTTCGTTTCGAAGCGATTTCAGCAGTGAAATTCTTATTTATTTACGAAGCCGAATCCGTTTTGATCGAACAATTTAAATATGAGGATAAAGAAAACCAACTAGAGATTTTCAATACCCTTTCCGGAATAGGAACAGCAGACTCCGAGAACTTTATAGCGAAATTATTAGAAAATAAAACCGCAGAAAATATCAAACTAGATGCTGTTTATTGTCTCAACAAAATAAATCCCAATTATTTTGAAGATCACTTTTTGGATAATGAAGATGTACAAAAAATGGTCAAACATGTTAAAACACCCTATTTGTAATGTTAGAAAATATCTTAAAACATATAATAACATTCCTAAGAAAATATGAAACGACAAGCCTTTACAATCTTAAAATTAGAAACCAAATATAAAAGAACAATATGATGAAATTACTATTAGATATTTATGAAATATTCGTCGGATTATTTTCCATAACCTATATTCTGTTATATCTAACATTGGCTTTCTTGTCTTATTATGCCATAAAACAATATCTCAATACAAAACATTTTATCACAAATAATGTATTGGTAAAATCCAATCATATTCCTGGTGTATCGGTTATTGCACCTGCCTTCAATGAAGGGGCAACAGTAGTGTACAATATAAAATCCTTATTGTCGCTTAACTACCCTAAATATGAAGTTGTCTTAATCAATGATGGCAGTACAGATGATACTCTTGAAAAACTGATACGAGAATTTGAATTGGTCAAAGTCGATTTCTACTATGAAGAAAAAATACCAACAGGTCCAGTACGAGGACATTACAAATCCACTAATCCATTATACTCAAAACTTTTGGTCGTTGATAAAGAAAACCGAAAGAGCAAAGCCGATGCCTCCAACACTGGTATTAATTCTACAAAATATCCATTAATTTTATGTACGGATGTTGATTGTATCTTAAAAAATGATGCTATAATAAAACTGGCTAAACCTTTTATAGAAAGCGAAAGAAAAGTTATTGCTACTGGAGCTGGTATCCGAAGTTCCAATTCATGTGAGGTAAAAGACGGATTCCTGGTCAAAATTCATTTTCCAACCGGGTGGTATGCCCGTTTTCAAGAATTAGAATATGTAAGAGCTTTTCTTTTAGGCAGAATGGCTTTGAGCCAAATAAACAGTTTGTTATTAGTTTCGGGCGCATTGGGCATGTTCGATAAAGAAATCGTAATTAAAGCAGGTGGCTATTGGCACAAATCATTGGGAGAAGATATGGAACTCGTTATTCGAATGAGAAAATACATGTACGACATGAAACTTCCTTTTTCGATTCAATATATACCTGAATCCTTGTGCTGGACTGAGGTTCCTGGAAATAAAACCATCTTTATACGACAACGAATGCGATGGGCAAGAGGATTAATCCAAACCTTATTTTTACATAAAAATTTATTTTTTAAACCAAAATATAAAAGAACAGCTTTTTTCATTCTTCCATACTTTTTCGTTTTCGAATTTATGATGCCCATAATTGAAATAGTAGGTATAATTACCACTTTACTCTTTCTTATATTTTTTGAGGTGAATTACCTGTTCTTCTTTTACATTACATTATTGGTCTATTTATTCTATTTAATTCTCACGATTGTATCCATATTTTTGGATGATGTGATTTATAAAAATTATGCTAATACCAAGGAAATAACCATTCTGATTTTAATGGCCATTATCGAACCTTTTTTTTATCATCCAATAAACATATATGCTTCTCTAAAAGGATATTACCATTTTATTAAACAAAAAGAACAAAATTGGGGAAACATGCAAAGGCAAGGCTTTAGCACAAAACCAGAAAAAAACACAGAATTTAAAATTTAAACTCAAAATTAATTATGAGATATAGACACCACATAAAAACTTTCATAATCTTTTTTCTAATATTAGGAATGACAAAGAGCAATTCCGTTTTCGCCCAAAAAATTAATGTGGACAGCCTTTTGACTGTCGCCGTCAAAGAAACAAACCAAGATAGAAACTATGAATCAGCCTTGAAGAAAACCCAATTGGGAATGAAACTGGCACCTGATTATTTGGACTTTTATTTATTGACAGGACGGATTTATCAATTGACAAATGTCAAAGACAGCGCACGCTATTATTACAAGTATGTCATCGGAAAAAATCCTGTTTATGAGGACGCATTTGCCTACCTTATCAATATGGATATTGAAGATAAAAACTATGCAGATGCAATGATTACAGTAGACAAAGCCATTGAAGCACATCCCGGAAAAAAAGATTTCCGATACAAAAAACTCGCTATCTACGAACTGCAGGGAGAAAAGGAAAAAAGTGAGACTTACTTAAAAGAAATGCAGGCGATGTATCCAAAAGATTCCGACTTTAAACTGCATTATTTCATTGCTGATAGCCGACTAAAGTCAGACCGAATTGGGGTTAACTACAACTTCACCACCTTTGACCGATCCGGTTATGGACCTTGGCATTTTGGAAGTCTGCAATATATCAGGCAACGAAATTGGGGATCGGCAATTGCCCGAATTAATTATTCCAAACGATTTGCCGATGGTCAAAGTGTAATCGACGGCATTCAATATGAAGCCGAAGCCTACCTTTTTACAGGCAAAAAAAGCTACTCTTACATCGGCGGTGGTTACAGTTCCGATCCTGTTTTTCCTAAATTAAGACTTGGATATTCCTTTTTCCATAATTTCAACAAAGGTTGGGAAGCCGACTTAGGAGTTCGCTACATTGATACCGATGACACCAATTTTGCCACCGCAGTTGTTGGGGTTGGCAAATATTTAGGCTCGTATTGGCTTAATCTGAGATCCTATTTTCAATTTGACAATAGCACTGTTTATCCCGCCTTTACTTTAACGACGCGTTACTATTTCAATACCCGATTTGATTACTTAACATTAATTGCAGGTTATGGAACCTCGCCAGATGAGCGAACAACTATTGGGCAAATAGAGCAACGCTTATCCCTTGATTCCTTTAGAATTGGAGGAGGTTACTATCGATTATTTGGAGACCATTACGTAACAGGATTACAAATATCTGTGAACGATCAAGAATATACGCCCGGTTCGAAGCAAATCGAAACCGAAATTGCGTTAATGTTCCAATATCAATTTTAAAATATGCAACACAGACAAATCAACATACTAATCATTGTTTTTTTTTGTTCTTTTCAAATTGCAAAATTATGGCACAAAACTCCTTTAATTTAGCAAATACAAAAGACCAGGAAACTATCATATTTGCCAGTAGTGTGCAAACCAAAAACTCTGCAACCCTTTTAAAAACTTATTTGGATCAAGCTTTTGAACATGCATTCACTATTTATGTTGACAAGGTAAAAAGCAATGACAACTCAAAAATAATTCTTGAAATTGCTTCCGATAAAAAAACAATCCAAGAAAATGCTTTTACCATCAAGAGCGACGATAAAAATATTTATTTGATTGGTTCGAACGAGAAAACCTTGCGTTACGCCATATATACTTTGTTGGAAACTTGGGAATTTAGAAAGTATACCACAAAAGACAATTTCATACCTAAGTTAAAGCAAGTTTCGTTTCCTAAAAATTCAAATCAAACATACAAACCTTCATTCGAATACCGCGCTTTGTTTTATCCTGATTGTTATGATGAATCATTCAGAGATTGGCACAAACTTGATTGGCAAATCAATGATTTTGGAATTTGGGGACATTCGTTTTATAAATTACTGAGTGCCGAAACCTATTTCAAAACCAATCCCGAGTTTTTCGCATATTATGAAGGTGAGCGAAACAGTGAATCGCTGTGCATGACAAACGACACTGTTGTAGAAATTATAACAAAAAAAATGAGTGAAATAATTGCTCAAAACTCCGATGCACGTTTTTTTTCGGTTAGCCAAAATGACGATGTTGTTTATTGCGAATGCGACAGATGCAAAGCGTTAAACGAAAAACACGGCGGTCCACAAGGTTCCTTTTATTACTTTCTGAATAAAATAGCTGTTCAATTTCCAAAAACAAAAATCACGACATTAGCCTATCTCCACACCTATAGAGCTCCAGTAAATCTAAATATTGAATCCAACATTTACACTCTTTTTTGCCCAATACAATTGAACCGCGGTCAAGCCATTGCTGAATCTCCAAACAATGCAAACTTTCTCGATATAATAAATAAGTGGAGTACAACCGCACAACACTTTTATTTATGGGACTATACGGTAGAATTTACCAATTATCTTTCACCTTTTCCTAATATTCACACCTTTTCAAAAAACTACAAACTCTTTGAACAAAATCAGGTGAAAGGTCTTTTTGTACAAGGATATGCAGATGTTCCCGGAGATTTATACGAATTAAGACAGTACATTTTGGCAAAAATAATTTGGGACACCAATACTGATGTTGAAGCAGTAACAAATGATTTTCTGAATGGTTTTTATGGAAATGCTGCTCCATTTGTGAAAGGTTATATTGATTTACTCACTCAATATCAAGAAAAAGCAAATCGATATCTGGACATTTATACAGACCCAATTCAAAACAGAAATACTTTTCTCAGCCCAGAGGCTATGGATCAATACGATAAAATCATAAGCCAAGCAGAAAAAGCTGTCATTGACAATCCAACTTTGACAAAACGAGTTTTAAAAATAAGACTGGTTCTGGAATATGTATATTTTGAGCAATCCAAATTTTACGGCAAAGACAAGCACGGAATGTTTGCTGATAAGAACAAAAAAGACCAAGAAAAACAACTCAGCGAAAGAGTATTGAACTTTACAAAAAGCTGTAATGAATTTGGAATCTACGAGCTTAGCGAAGGCGGACTTTCACCCGATCAGTACTATCAGGAGTGGCTGGCTATAGAAAAAAATGCCTGCAACCATTTGGGCGAAAAATACGAAGTCCGTTTTTTAACTCCTCCTGCTGACGAATATAAAGGCAAAGGAACTTATGCATTAGTTGACGGTGTTCGTGGATACAAAAATCCTGCCATCAACTGGATTGGATGGTATGGAACTAATCCCGAAATAGAATTAACTTCAAACAAATTAAATTTCAACACCATCCGAATCAATTCTTTAAACGATCAAAGACATTGGATTTTTACACCTAAAAAAATTAGTATCTACGGACTTAAAAAAGAGAAATGGCAACTTATCACCAAACTGGAAAGTGATGAATTAACAGAGGATTCAGAAATAACCATAAAATCTTGGGAATTTAAATCAGATAAATTCAAGCAATATGAGTTTTTAAAAATTGAAGTCGAAAACCTAAAAGACTTACCTATTTGGAGAAAACGAAAAAACAAAAAACCAATGGTAATGGTTGATGAAATTGAGTTGCACAATAAATAATACTAACCTGAATTCGATTATACTTTTTTTCTTTTTTAGATGATGGCAAAAAAGCAAAACACTAACTGTTAGCCCCGGTTGAAGTGAAAATCCTCCCGATTTTTTTCGGGAGATTGTAACGGAAAACGGGACGATATTTCCAAAAAAGCCTAATCTTTCTGCTCCAAATTAACATTCTACAATTCTTGTTAATTTATATACATTTATTTAAATCCAATGGTGCTTTTTCAATCATTGGACGATTTCCTTATCCTAACTTAATCATTACTAGATACATAAAATTGGGAAAAATTTAAGACTCTTTATCAAAACTTTATGAGGTTCAAAAACAGTAAATAAATGTTTGGCATAGTTGTTGTAAATACAGAACAAATGCATTTCAACAGATTTATTTGCATTTTATGGA
The DNA here is from genome assembly GCF_002001005.1 of Flavobacterium sp. A45. Taxonomy (GTDB): domain Bacteria; phylum Bacteroidota; class Bacteroidia; order Flavobacteriales; family Flavobacteriaceae; genus Flavobacterium. The sequence continues at coordinate 52,715 of NZ_MUNX01000065.1, read as the reverse complement.
TTTTTAAAAAATCTATAAACTTCTAAGGGAATGATTAAAAGATAGAAACATGAACAATTCAGATTTAAAAATATTGATTGCAGAGGATGATGTATTAATGATCAAAATCCTTGAATTTATTCTTAAAAAAGAGGGATATCAGGTAACGTCATGCAAAGATGGTTTGAGCGCTATAGAAAAAATTTCCGTACTTATACCTGACTTGATTATTACTGATATTATGCTTCCTTTTCGTTCCGGACTGGAAATAATAGGCTATTCTAAAGAAACTTTTGAAAACATTCCGGTTATAGTGGTTTCATCATTAGGAGAAGAAGAAGGAACAGTCATTGAAGCCTTCAATTTAGGAGCTGATGATTTCGTATCTAAGCCATTTAATCCAAATGAATTATTGCTTAGGGTAAAACGTTTGTTTGCAAAAAAGAATTACAGTATAAAACCAAAAGAATTGGAAGTGAGTATTAGTGCTTAAAACCATTTATTTTGTTTTTTTTTAAACCTCTGATTATTATTTCCCCAAGTAATTTTTCAGGGGTTTTATAAATTTAGGCATTTACTACTATTCAAAATACAACAGTCTATTACGAAATAAAACCAAAGTTAGCTTGAGCTTTCTGTCCTTAGTTTCAAAAAACCTATCTTTGCACAAAATTTACATACAATGAGCACTTTCGAACAATTCAATCTCCCTAAATCAGTACAAAAAGCAATTGATGATTTAGGCTTTACGACCCCAACTCCTATTCAGGAAAAAACTTTTTCTGTAATAATGTCTGGCCGTGATATGATGGGAATTGCACAAACGGGTACGGGTAAGACATTTGCTTATCTATTGCCTTTATTAAAATTATACAAATTTACTCCAGGTCATACTCCAAAAATTGTAATCCTTGTGCCAACACGCGAACTGGTTGTTCAAGTTGTGGAAGAAGTTGAAAAACTGACTAAATATATGTCGGTTCGAACTATAGGAATTTTTGGTGGGGTAAACATTAATACCCAAAAAACAACTGTTTATCAAGGCTGTGATATCCTTGTGGGAACTCCTGGAAGAATCATGGATTTAACATTGGATAATGTTATTCGCTTTGAGGAAATGCAAAAACTGGTTATTGACGAGTTTGACGAAATGCTGAATTTAGGATTCCGCACGCAGTTGACTTCAATTTTGGCCATGATGCCAAAAAAACGTCAAAATATATTATTCTCGGCAACAATGACTGACGAAGTAGATGCAATTTTGAATGACTATTTCGATTATCCAGAAGAAGTTACGCTATCTGCATCTGGAACACCACTTGAAAACATTACACAAATCACATATCAAGTTCCTAATTTCAATACCAAAATCAATCTTCTTAAACATTTATTAGAAACCTACGAAGACATGAGTCGCGTATTGGTTTTTGTGAATAACAAAAAGATTTCTGATATGGTTCATCAACGTATTGAAGAAGATTTTGAAGGTCAGTTTGGTGTCATTCACTCCAATAAATCTCAAAATTACCGTTTGAGTACGATGGCTGAATTCCAAGAAGGAAATCTTCGTGGGTTGATCACTACTGATATTATGGCGAGAGGTTTGGACATTTCGAATATTACTCATGTAATCAACTTCGAGATGCCGGAATTACCGGAATTATATATGCACCGTATTGGTAGAACGGGTCGTGCCGATGCTACAGGTACAGCCATCAGTTTAATTACGCCTCGTGAAGAAGAATCAAAAGTTGCGATTGAAATTTTGATGAATACCGAATTACCTGTTGAAACTTTCCCAGAAGAAGTGGAAGTATCCTTAAAATTAATCGAACCTGAAAAAGACAGACAACCTATTAAGTTTTTGATGAAAAAACAAAAACTGGAAGGTGATGGCGCTTTTCAAGAGAAAAGTAAAAAGAATAAAAAAGTCAATTTGGGGGGACCTGGTGTAACCAAGAAGAAAACACATGGTTCTGTAAATAGAAATATGCTGAAAAACCAAGCCAAAAAACGTAAGGACAAGAAATAATAGTTGGCAGTAGTCAGTTTTTAGTGGTCAGTTAAAACAAATAGCCCATAGTTCTTTTAAACTATGGGCTATTTGTTTGAGCGGAATCCAGATCACTGAATACTAATAAACTGAACTCTGAACACTTTTTTTTTTACTTTGCAAACACCAAACAAACGGGAGAACACAAATCAAAATTTTTCTTTGTATCCGTTAGTGTTCCTTTCTTTTTATTAATCTTAAAAATCACGATATTATTTGTGTATTGATGTGCTACCAAAAGAAACTTCCCTGTTGGGTCTATAGCAAAATTCCTAGGTCCTTTGCCCAAAGTACTTACTTGTCCTTTTGATTTTAATTTCCCTTTTTTCAAAATTTTAAAAATCGAAATGGTATTGGCGTCTCCTCTATTTGAAGCATATAAAAATTTCCCATTTGGAGAAACATGAATATCAGCTGAACTAAAAGTTCCTCTATAATCTTTAGCTAAAATAGTGGTTTCATTAATTTGGGTTAGTTTACCGTCTGCATAACCAAAAGTGGTCAATGCACCGTCCAATTCCTGCAATACATATACGTATTTCCCTTCTTTGCTAAATGTTAAGTGTCTTGGTCCACTTCCAGCTTTTACCGAAACACTGTCTTTTAATGTTAAAACATCAGTAGTTCCTGTTGGATTATAATTATACACATATACTTTATCAGTACCCAAATCATTGCTTAAAACATACTTTTTATCAGGAGAAAAATAAACCATGTGAACATGTGGCTTTTCTTGTCTTTCGGCATTCGCACCTTTACCGTAATGTTGGATAACTTGTTTCGCTTCGGTTAAACTACCGTCTTCATTTTTACCAAAAACTGAAATATTTCCTCCTGAATAATTAGCAACTATTACATTCTTATCATCATTGATGAGATAACAAGGGTCTGCTCCTTTGGAACTTACTGTATTTATTGAACTTGGTTTCCCGCTCACTGCATCAAATGCAAAAGAACTTACAGTACTTTCTCCACCACTTTCATTTACAGCATAAATAAATTTTTCATCCTTGGAAAGCGATAAATAACTAGGATTAACAATACTGTCGGATGATTTTTTTAATCTTATTTGAGCATTATCGGTATCAAATTCATATACGTAAATACCTCTACTGCTACAAGTGTTAGTATATGTACCTACAAGAAGATTTGCTTTGTTTTTTTGAGCCAATATTGGGGCTACAGAAGAAATTAATAAAAGAAATAGGTAAACTTTTTTCATATTTTATAGTTTTCAGAATAGCTAAAATACTTATTTTCTTTCAGAAATACCCTATTTGCTTCCTATTTTGAAAAATAATAACAACATCATACGAAACTGTCAACAAATTTGTATTTTTGACTCACAAAATCTTACGAACTTCATTGTTATAAAATCTCGTGAAGTAAACAAAAACTTAGAATGCACTTTAAACAACCCGAAATTCTATACTTTCTATTCCTTCTGATTGTTCCAATTCTGGTGCATTTATTTCAATTAAGACGTTTCAAAAAAGAATATTTCACCAATGTTCGTTTCCTAAAAGCACTTTCGATTCAAACCCGAAAAAGTTCCAGAATAAAAAAATGGTTACTTCTAGCCTGTAGAATGCTTTTGTTGACCTGTATTATCCTTGCCTTTGCACAACCTTTTTTTGAATCCAAAGACAGTAAAAATGCTAGCAACGAAATGTACATTGTCTTAGATAATTCCTTCAGTATGCAAGCCAAAGGAAAAAAAGGGGAACTACTGAAACGTGCCATTCAGGAACTGTTAGAAGAAACTCCGGAAAACGCCAATTTTTCTTTATTAACCAATAACGACAATTACTGGAATACCGATATCAAAACCATTAGAAGCGAATTGCAAAACCTGAAATATAGTGCTACTCCTTTTCAATTGGATAATATTATTGCCAAAATAAAAGCACATAAATCGGCTTTCAAGAAAGATATTGTAATTATCACCGATGCGGTGGGACTAGATCAAAGTCAATTAAAAAATATTGACACTGATAACGTTCCCTATTTTATTGTTCCAAAGGCAGAACAAAAAAATAATGTGGCTATTGACAGTGTTTTTATTCGCCAAACGCTTGATGATTTTTACGAATTAAGTATCAACACCACAAATTACAGTTCCGATTTCAAACCTGCTCCTGTGGCTTTGTACAATCAAAACAAACTGATTGCCAAAACCATCATTAATTTTAAAAACAAAAAGGAAACTATAAATTTCACTATTCCAAAACAGTCTTTTCATGGTTATGTTTCCATAGAAGACAATGATTTAGCATACGACAATAAATTATTTTTTAGCATTTCAAAAATAAAAAAGACAAACATCATCAGTATAGGAGCACCTGAAAAAAACAATTTCTTAGCCCGAATTTATACTGATGATGAATTCAATTATGGTCCTTTTACGTTAAGCACTTTGGATTATAACAGTATCGACAAACAAGATGCCATCGTTTTGAATGAATTAGACGAAATTCCACAGGCCTTGCAAACCACTTTAAAAGCATTTGTGAACAAAGGCGGAAATCTGATTATAATTCCATCTGAAACGGCTTCGATAACCAATTTAAATACTTTATTGAATCAGTTTGGCTCAACTCAATTCCAATCATTGGAATCAAATGAAAAACTGATTACCAAAATTAATTTCAGTCATCCATTGTTTGCTGGTGTTTTTGAAAATAAAACCAACAATTTTCAATATCCAAAAACCAAAAAGGAATTTACTATTTCAACCACAAGTCCTGCAGTTTTAAATTTTGAGGATCAATCTCCTTTTTTAATAGGTCTACGAAATGCTGTTTCATCAGTTTATGTTTTTTCGGCTCCGATAAATGCTTCAAATTCTAATTTTCAACAGTCGCCTTTGATTGTCCCTGTCTTTTACAAAATGGCTTTAAGTAAACTAAATAATGGCATTAACGCAAACACTATAGGCAAGAATGACTCGTATATTGTTTCTGTTCTTTTATCCAAAGATGAAATTCTGACCGTAAAAAATTCAGAAGAACAATTTATTCCTGTACAACAATTATTAAACAATAAGGTTCAACTATTCTTTAATGATTATCCTGAAAAAGCTGGCAATTACACTATATATGATTCCCAGAATCCAATAGAAAACATCAGCTTTAATTACCCAAGAACCGAAAGTAATTTGGATCAAGTCAACGAAAGTATATTATCCGATTATAAAACAAGTGATTCCATTTCAACCATTTTTGATACGCTACAAACCAGCCGAAGTGACAATCAAATTTGGAAATGGTTTATTATCTTTGCACTACTCTTCCTAGCATTGGAAATGGCAATTATTAAATTTGTGAAATAACAATCCGGTTTCTAAAAATTATAAAAACAACATGAAAATAATCATCCGAGAAGCAAAAATTATCGATCCAAAAAGTCCTTTTAACAATCAGACTGTAGATCTTTTAATTGTAGATGGTTTTATAAAAAAAATAGGAACGGCACTTCCAAATACCGATAATGTCGAAGAACTAAAACTAGACAATCTTCACCTTTCACAAGGATGGTTTGATAGTAGTGTTTCCTTGGGAGAACCAGGTTTTGAAGACAGAGAAACTATTGCAAATGGACTTGATGTTGCAGCAAAAAGTGGTTTTACTGCCATTGCTTTGCAACCCAACTCCTATCCTATTATTGACAATCAAGCGCAAGTAAATTTTGTAAAAAACAAAGCCAATGGTTTTGCGACACAACTCTTCCCAATTGGAGCTTTAACCAAGGAGAGCGAAGGCAAGGATATGGCCGAATTGTATGATATGAAAAATTCGGGTGCGGTTGCTTTTGGCGATTACACCAAAAGTTTAGACAATGCCAATTTGCTAAAAATAGCTTTGCAATACGTACAGGATTTTGATGGATTAGTTATCGCCTTTGCACAGGACGACAAAATAAAAGGAAACGGCGTTGCTAACGAAGGTGTTGTTTCAACCCGATTGGGACTGAAAGGCATTCCAGACTTGGCCGAAGAATTACAAATCGCCAGAAACTTATTTTTATTGGAATACGCAGGAGGCAAAATGCATATCCCAACCATTTCCTCAGCAAAATCGGTACAATTAATTAAAGAAGCTAAAGCAAAAGGATTAAACGTTACTTGTAGTGTAAGTATTCATCATTTGGTATTGACCGATGAAAAACTAGAAGGTTTTGATACCCGCTATAAAGTGACTCCACCACTAAAAACAGAAAGCGACAGACAAGCATTGATTAATGGAATTCTGGACGGAACCATCGATTTAATCACATCCGACCACAACCCTATTGATATTGAACACAAAAAAATGGAGTTTGATATGGCCAAAAATGGAACTATTGGTTTAGAAAGTGCTTTTGGAGCTTTGATGACTGTACTACCATTAGTAACTATAATCGAAAAATTTACTGCAGGAAAAACTATTTTCAGTATTCCAAGTAATGCCATCAATGAAGGAGAAATTGCCAATATTACTTTATTCAATCCTGAAGGCAACAGCATATTCACAAAAGAAAACATACTTTCAAAATCCAAAAATTCAGCATTTCTGGGCACCAATCTAAAAGGGAAAGCCTATGGAATTCTGAACCAAGGAAAATTAATCTTAGGGTAACCAAATAGCATGAACAACAATATTGAAGCTGGAAAAACAGCAGCCATTACCAGTTATATTTTAGGAATTGGCGTATTTATAGCAATGTCAATGAACAGTGGTGAAGACAAAAATGAATTTGCTTCCTTCCATATTCGTCAAGGACTTGGACTTACACTTACTTTTATTTCTTTGGGATTAATTATTAGCAATTTTGACAGTCTGATGATTTCTGTTCCTATGTGGATTTTCGTTTCTGTTTTGTGGACTTATGGTATTTTCAGCGCCATAAAAGGCGAAACAAAACCAGTTCCGTTACTTGGAGAGTTCTTTCAAAAATGGCTTAAAAGTATATCATAAATTTTCATTTCGAAACACATTAACTTTGTCAAAGTTTTGAACTTTGACAAAGTTTCAAAAAACAGAACATTAAAAAATGAATTTATCCTTAGAATATAAAATAAGAGAACCGAAAGTGATTCTCGACAAAAACCCATTATTACTATTGCTTCACGGATATGGCAGCAACGAAGCTGATTTATTTTCGTTTGCAAGCGAGTTACAAAACGAATATTATATTATCTCAGCTCGAGCACCATATGATCTTCAATATGGAAGTTATGCTTGGTATGCCATTAACTTTGATGCTGACCAAAATAAATTCTCCGATAACGATCAAGCTCGAATTTCTAGAGATGTAATTGCCAGATTTATTGACGAATTAGTAGCTAACTATCCTATTGATGCCAATGATGTAAATCTGATTGGTTTCAGTCAAGGCTCTATTTTAAGTTATGCCGTTGCAGTTTCATATCCTGAAAAAGTGAACAAAGTAGTCGCAATGAGCGGTTATATCAATTTAGAAATCGTAGCCGAAGATTACTTAAAAAACGACCTAAGCAAACTAAAAATATTTGCATCCCACGGAACAGTAGATCAGGTAATCCCTGTGGATTGGGCTAGAAAAACACCTGCCATTTTAGAGAAATTAGGCGTTGCAATAACCTATAAAGAATATCCTGTAGGACATGGAGTTGCTCCACAAAACTTTTTTGATTTCAAAAATTGGCTAGCTGAGAACTAGTTATCAGTGGTCAGTTTTTAAGTAATCTGACCTATAGAAACTTATAAAAAAGCGCGCAGTGACCAGTTCGTTAGCAATCTGTCCAATAAAAACTTATAAAAAAAGTGGTCATTTTTTTAGTCATCAGCAATAACTGAACACTAAAAAACTGACCACTGAATACTACCGTTTTACTTTTGGTATATAACAGACTGATTCACTTCAAAAGAAACGCTTTCATCTTCGTTGATAAAGTACTTAAGCAATACTTCGCCCCAATATTCTCCATCGCTGAAATCAGCAATTATCCAGCGGTGATTCAGCACTTTTACTTTATTAATAATAAATTTATTTGCTCCCAATTGCTCTTGTCCCGTATACGGATTTCCTTTTGGATTAGCGTTCAAATCTAATAATTGAGCCGTAACATAAGGAACTAAAGTCGCATAATTTCTGATTTTATCAGACGCAGCCGACTCAAAATAATTTTGGGCATTTTCATTTCTTTCCAATGAAAAATAATTGGAATCAGACAATTTATTGGTAACTGATTGCAAACTGTCTTTTAACTTCGTAGTTGTTTTTTTATACTTATCCTGCTCATAAGTCACCTCTTTGCTTAAATACATATAGGTATAAATATTAAAAACTAAAGACAAAATTAAAGCGTAAAGAAAGAATGATTTTTTCATGAATCTATTAAATTGTAATTTCTAAATTATCGTAAGCCAGAAAAACATTCTCCGGCAGTCGTTTTTGAACTTCTTCGTGAAAACCCAGCATGTGACTAATGTGTGTAAGATAGGCTTTTTCAGGTTGCAACAAAGCTATAAAATCGAGTGCTTCCTGCAAATTAAAATGTGTACCATGTGGCTCTTCTCTCAATGCGTTAATCACCAAAATTTTAAGCTTTTTCAATTTAGCAATTTCAGCTTTTTCAATAGTTTTCACATCTGTCAAATAAGCAAAATCATCAATTCTAAATCCAAAAACCTGAAGATCACCATGCATCACATTTATAGGTACGGCTATTTTATTTCCAATTGGGATAGGCTGGTTATTTTCGATTTCGATAGTTTTTACCGAAGGTGCTCCTGGATATCTATTGACAGTTTCAAATATGTAATCAAAACGCTTTTCAATATTGGCAAGCACCCTTTTATGGGCGTAAATCGGGATTGCACCTTGTCTGAAATTAAAAGGACGAATATCATCTAAACCAGCCGTATGATCGGCATGTTCGTGTGTAAATAAAATACCGTCTATTTTTCGGCAATTGGACGCCAACATTTGTTGCCTAAAATCGGGCCCGCAATCGATAACGTACGAATGGCCATCCCACGTGATCCAAGCCGAAACTCGGAGCCTTTTATCCTTAAAATCAGTACTTTTACAAACTTCATGATCACTCCCAATAATTGGAATTCCTTGAGACGTACCTGTACCTAAAAAATATACCTTCAATTGCGTTGTTTTTTTTTACAAAAATAGGATTAATTTCTCTTTCATTAGAAACCGAATTAGTTAACTTTGTAACATAATCGCCGAATTTAAACAAAAAAAAATGGAAGCCAAAATAAAACTAAAAGGAGACAAAGTTATTGAGCAAATTCCTTCCTTAAAGGACAAAGCACTTCGTATCAATTTGAATGAAAACATATACGGAACTTTTGCTGAAATTGGGGCTGGTCAAGAAACAGTGAGACATTTTTTTAGATCAGGTGGATCATCAGGAACAATCGCAAAAGCAATGTCTGCTTATGATAAAGACTTTAGTGATGCGGTCTATGGAATTGAAGAAGACGGTCGTTATGTAACCGAAAGCCGCCTTAAAAAGATGCTTGCTTTTGAGGTCGAATTGATAGAAGAACGATTAAGCAGAACAAAACATCCCAACAAATTGTTTTTCAGTTATGCCAATACAGTAGCTACAATAGATTTTGCAAAACAATTCAAAGGCCATGGCTGGGTAGGAATTCGATACCAATTGGATCCAACCGAAGATTACAACGAAATTATCATCCATATCCGTTTCAAAGAAACCGATTCCAGATTGCAACAAGAAACATTAGGTGTATTGGGTGTAAATCTAATTTATGGCGCTTTCTATAAATACAATGACCCTAAAAAATTACTGCGCTATTTATACGATCACTTAGACAAAGACCAACTGGAAATTGACACCATCAATTTCTCAGGTCCACGTTTTGCCGATGTTGACAATCGATTGATGAGTTTGCAATTGGTAAAAAACGGGATGACCGATGCGGTAATGTTTAACCCACAAGGAAAAAACGTACTTCCTGCTGCAATCCTGTATAAGAAAAACATACTAGCTTTTAGAGGAAGTTTCCGTCCGGTTACCAAAGTAAACATGGACATGTACAAAGAATCTTTAAAAATGTTTTTGGAAGAAAACAAAGTGGAGAAAGAAAACACTCTGGTGATTTTCGAAATAACACTGTCGAATCTTCGTTCAGATGGAGAAATTGACGAAAGAGATTTTATGGATCGTGCCGAATTGCTTTGCTCTTTGGGACAAACCGTAATGATATCCAATTTCCAGGAATACTATAAAGTTGTAGAATATTTTTCTAATTATACCAAGGCCAGAATGGGGCTTGCAATGGGAGTTAACAACTTAGTGGATATTTTTGACGAGAAATATTACCGTCATTTGAGCGGAGGAATTCTGGAAGCATTTGGAAAATTATTCTATCGCGACATGAAAGTATTTTTGTACCCAATGCTTGGCGAAGAAGGAGAAGTCATAACTTCTAAAAACTTGAAAGTTCATCCTAGAATGAAAGAATTATATAAATTCTTTAAATTCAACGGAAAAGTAGTTGACATTGAAGGTTACAATCCTGAAATACTAGAGGTATTCTCTCGTGAAGTATTGAAAATGATTGGTGCAGGAAAACCAGGTTGGGAAGAAATGCTACCTCCAGGAGTTCCCGAAATCATTAAAGAAAAACGTCTTTTTGGATATCATCCCAATTCGCTTTTGGAAGCGAGTAATTAAGATTTCATTATTCAAAAGAGACATAACTTCATTAAAAAATCCAAGAAAAACAAATTGTATTTCTTGGATTTTTTATTTTGAGAAATGACTCAGGCAAATTCTATAACGTATGGTTATTTCAATATTTGATCAGCGTGAGCTTTGGTTTTCACTTCCGAAATCACTTCATCAATGATTCCTTTTTCATCAATTACAAAAGTAGTTCTGTGAATTCCGTCATATTCTTTTCCCATAAATTTTTTTGGACCCCAAACTCCGAAAGCATTGATTACAGATTTATCCTCATCAGCCAATAACGGAAAAGGAAGTTCATATTTATCTCGGAACTTTGCCTGTGCTTTGGCATTATCGGCACTTACTCCCAAAAGTTCATAATTATTGGCTTTAAAACGCTCAAAATTATCTCTTAAATCACAAGCCTCAGTTGTGCAACCCGGTGTGGAAGCTTTTGGATAAAAGAAAACCACTAACTTTTTACCAGCATAATCGGATAATTGATGTGATTTCCCGTCTTGGTCTATTCCTGAAAATTCAGGTGCTTGATCTCCTTTTTTTAATGTAGTCATGTTTTATAATTTTAGATTGCAAAATTTAGATTTTAGAATATAGATTTCTCATTGCCATTGAATTTTGCTATTGTCATTGCAATTGAAATTTCTTTTCTTTACAATTCAAATCTAATCAAAATGACCAAACAGGAACGCGTAACATTTGTTATAAATACGTTAAATGAACTATATCCTACAATCCCGATTCCTCTAGACCATAAAGACCCATATACTTTGCTCATTGCGGTTTTACTTTCCGCCCAATGTACAGATGTACGAGTGAATCAAATTACGCCTTTACTTTTTGCCAAAGCGGACAATCCCTATGATATGGTTAAAATGTCAGTGGAAGAAATTAAGGAAATCATTCGTCCTTGCGGTTTATCACCTATGAAATCGAAAGGAATTCATGGTTTGTCACAAATTTTGATTGATAAACACAATGGGCAAGTACCGCAAAGTTTTGAATATCTGGAAGAATTGCCAGCAGTGGGACATAAAACTGCCAGTGTAGTAATGTCTCAAGCGTTTGATGTACCAGCGTTTCCAGTTGATACACACATTCACAGATTAATGTATAGATGGAATTTGACAAATGGCAAAAATGTAGTTCAAACCGAAAAAGATGCCAAACGCATTTTCCCCGAAGAATTATGGAATGATTTACACCTTCAGATTATTTGGTACGGACGTGAATATTCGCCCGCTAGAGGCTGGAATTTGGATAAAGACATTATCACTAAAACAATTGGTCGAAAATCAGTTTTGAGTGAATTTACCAAAAAGTGATTTGACCATAAATAATAAATTTCACTAATATCTTAAAAGAGAATAGTGAAATTTATTATTCAAGTCAGCATTATGAAACTTGAATTATCTTCTTATGAAGAAGCTAATTAATTGACAATAATTTCAAAAACCTTATCCTCTATTTTCACTATTTTTAATGCTTTAGAGTAGTTCTTTTCCATATGAAGTATAAATTTTATTTTATATTACAACGGAAGAATTATCCATTTATTATCAATTTGTTAAAACAATTTGATGTTTATCTATAATTTTTCGCAAATTCATTATAGCATATCGCATTCTGCCCAAAGCTGTATTGATGCTCACTCCGGTAGTTTCAGAAATTTCTTTAAAACTCATGTCTTGATACATGCGCATAATCAAAACTTCTTTTTGGTCTAAAGGTAGCTCCTCGACTAATCTACGAATATCAACCTCAACTTGATCGGCAATGATTTGGTTTTCAACTGTAAGGGAATCATCAGACATTATAGAAAAAATAGAAAATTCTTCAGTTTCTCTGAAGAGTGGCATTTTTTTTGATTTTCTATAAAAATCAATTATTAAATTGTGTGCAATTCTCATTATCCAAGGCAAAAACTTACCTTCTTCGTTATATGATTGAGTTTTCAAAGTTTTAATAACTTTGATGAAAGTATCTTGAAAGATGTCATTTGACACCTCTCTATCGGCTACTTTAGAATAGATGAATCCATAAATTTTAGATTCATGTCTTTTGATTAGTACAGCCAAGGCACTTTCGTCGCCTGCCATATAATCCTTTACTAATAAAGCATCTGATTTTTGTAAATTTGCCATAGCAATTCCTTTTTAGATTAGTTAGTTTTTGGGGAATCTTCTAAAAAGTAGTTCTATACTATAGGCTTACGAGGATATTTAGGTTAATTATTTGTCAAATTTAACAAATAATTATCAAAACTAGCAAGAAAAAAAATGATAAATGTTATTTTTTTCATTTCAAATCAATACTTGTGTGGTAAATATAATCTAAATACAAGAATAATAAACACTTGCAATACAGCGTTATACATAATTTATTCAATAAAAATAGAATATAAAAGGGTAAGAATAAATTATTCAACTACTATAAATTGCAGTAGACTATACCTACAAGGTCATAAAGACCTTGCAGGATGGAATACTTTATTTAAATCTTAACTCTTGTTTTATGTTTTACTGATAAACTTTAATATAATCGACAATAAATTCTTGTGGAAATACTGAATCATCAACTGCTGGTCCACCAAAATTGCCACCAATTGCCATATTAACCAAAAAATAAAAAGGTTTATTAAAAGGCCACGTATCTTCGTTTTTTACTGTTGGCTGGAAAGTATAAACCAAATCTTTATCAACAAAAAAATCGATTTTATCTGTAGTCCATTCTATTGCATAGAGATGAAACCCTTCTTCAATATTGCTTATCGCCGTTTTCTTGGTATTAATGGAGTTTCCGTGACTGTCTTGCGTATGCAAAGTTGTAAAAACCATATGAGGATCACGCCCTATGTATTCCAAAATATCAATTTCCCCACATTTTGGCCAACCCACTTCTTTAAAATTAGAGCCTAGCATCCAGAAAGCAGGCCACAAACCATGACCCAAAGGTAATTTGGCTCTAGCTTCAAGACGCCCATATTGAAATTCTTTTTTACTTTTGGTATTGATTCGGGTAGAAGTATATTTATCACCATCCTTTTTGGCGGTAATAATTAAATTTCCCTTTTCTATTCTATGATTTTGATCGGTGTACAACTGTCGCTCATTATTTCCCCAACCACAATTGGGACAACCATCACCAATTTCGATATTCCAAACTTTTTCATTTAAAGTTTCACCGTCGAAATTCTCTTCCCAAACCAATTTACGTTTGGTTTGTTGTCCGAATACAGTCCCGCATAAGAGCAAGATTATCATTAATTTATTCATGTTGTTTTATTTTACAAATTGAAAATCGCCTTTTAATGTCTCTACAGAATTCCCTCCTACAAATACTTTAAAATCTCCAGCTTCGGCTTCCCATTTAGAATTGGCTGTAAAAAACTCGATCGTTTTTTCATTAATAACAAAAGTGACCTTCTTAACTTCATCTGGTTGTAATTCAATCATTTCAAACCCTTTCAATTCCAAAACAGGTCGAGTAACACTTCCAATTAAATCTCTGATATACAATTGAACTACTTCTTTTCCAACTACTTTACTTGTGTTTTTTACTGAAACTGAAACTTCAATTTTACCATTTTTTGAAAAAGATTGAGATGATAATTTCAAATCTGAATACTCAAATTTTGAATAACTCAAACCAAAACCAAAAGGGTACAAAGGTGTATTTTTCTCGTCAATATAATGTGACCAAAAAACACTTTCAGGTTCATTCATCACTGGTCTTCCAGTATTTTTATGATTGTAATAAATAGGTATCTGAGCTACGTTTCGAGGAAAAGTCATAGGTAACTTTCCGCTTGGATTATAATCTCCATAGAGCACTTGAGCAATAGCGTTCCCACTTTGGGTTCCTAATTGCCAAGCCTCCACAATAGCAGGAATATGCTCTTCGGCCCAAGGAATTACTAAAGGACGTCCATTATTCAAAACCAAAACAATATTAGGATTCACTTTATATACAGCTTCTAACAATTCTTGTTGAACACCTGGTAACCCCAAATCAGTTCTGCTTCTACCCTCACCGGATTGCAAACCATATTCTCCTAAAACCATTATAACAACATCTGCATTTTTGGCGACAGTCAAAGCTTCCTCAAACCCAGATTTATCGGTTGTATTTATTTTGGTTTCGAATATAAATTTTGGCGATCCCAAAACAACATCAGCACCTTTAGCATACGTCAACTGATTGTTTTTATAGGCTTGTAATCCTTCTAAAACTGAAACTGCAGTATTATCATCGGCAGCAATTCTCCAACTCCCAAGCGGACTTGTTTTATCATTTGCCAACGCACCTATCAAAGCTAATTTTTGCCCCGACTTTTTTAAGGGCAATAACTCATTACTGTTTTTCAACAACACAATCGATTTTTTGGCCATATCCAAAACTTCCTTTTGGAATTCTGGTTTTCCAACAGTAGCCAACTCTCTTGCTTCATCACAGTATTTATATGGGTTTTCGAATAAACCCAATTCAAATTTAACTCTTAATATTCTTCGAACTGCATCATCAACAGTAGTTTCTTTTACTTTTCCTTCTCTAACCAATTGAGCTAAATAATCTACATAAGCGCTGGATTCCATATCCATATCCGAACCTGCATTTATAGCTAATTCAGCTGCATGCTTATCATTTTTAGCATATCCATGTGCTTTCATTTCTTGAATAGAACCCCAATCTGAAACTACAAAGCCTTTAAATTTCCAATCACCTTTCAGAATTTGTCTTTGCAAATAGGTATTTCCAGTAGCGGGAATTCCGTCGAGTTCATTAAAGGAATTCATAAATGTTCGAACTCCAGCATCCAAAGCAGCTTTAAAAGGAGGTAAAATAACATTCTGCAATGTGGATTCTCCCACATCTACTGTATTGTAATCTCTACCCGATTCGGCAAAAGCATACCCTGCAAAATGTTTGGCACAAGCCAAAATATTTTTATTTGAACTTAAATCACCCTGAAAGCCTTTGACACGGGCTTCGGCAATTCGGCTTCCTAAATAAGTATCTTCCCCTGCACCTTCCATCACACGTCCCCAACGCGCATCACGGGACACATCTACCATAGGGGCAAACGTCCAGTTTATCCCTACTGATGAAGCTTCATCAGCAGCCATCTCAGCAGATTTTCGAATAGCATCCAAATCCCAACTAGCCGATTCAGCAAGCGGTATTGGGCTAATGGTTTTATATCCATGAATGACATCAAAACCAAAAAGAAGTGGAATTCCCAATCGGGTTTGTTCTACCGCTATTTTTTGTAAAGCTCTTACGTCTTTTACTCCTTTTACATTCAGCATAGAGCCTACTAATCCTTTTTTGAGATCTTCATATTTCTTGGCTGCCAATCCTTCTTTTGGAGTAGGACCCGTTACATCCCAAAAACCATTGTATTGGTTAAGCTGTCCTACTTTTTCTTCAAGTGTCATTTTCTTCAAAAGTGTTTCTACTTTTTTATCCAAAGAAATGGCGTTTTTAGAATTTACTTGAGCTTGAACAGCCCCAACCACTAAGAATCCAACAGCTAAAAACAAATAGGATTTTCTAATTATTTGTATCATAACTTACAATTTAAAAAAATAAGAAGATTGAATAACATCCAATCTTCTTATTCCCAATTACTAATTCAAAAACTTATTGATACACTTTTACATAGTCAACCGTCATAGACGACTGAGTAAATGCCGGGTCAATTGCCCCTCCAAGATTTCCACCCATTGCCACATTTAAGATCATAAAGAAATTTTTGTGAAACGGTAAATTTGTATCTGAGTTATCAAAAGTGAAATATAATGCTCCGTCTAAATAAAAACGAATGGTTTTTGGAGACCAAATGGTTTTGTATATATGATATTCGGTATCGGCATTTGCAATTACAGTCGTTTTAACCTGTGCATTACCTCCTGAATTATTAGGATAATGTAAAGCTGATTGTGTTTGAGTAGGTTTTGATCCAACAAACTCCATAAAATCGATTTCTCCAATTTCTGGCCAAGTTCCAGCCGAAGCGCCAAGTGACCAAAAAGCAGGCCATGTTCCAGCACCTTTAGGCATTTTGGCTTTCATTTCGATTGTACCATATTTAAAATCATATAATCCTTGAGTTTTGATACGAGCCGAAGAATATTCTTTTCCGCCAGAAGCTTCTTTAATTGCAGTAATGATAAGGTTTCCACCTTCAACTTTTACGTTTTTAGCTGCATTAGTATAGTTTTGAGCTTCGTTATTTCCCCATCCATTTGAGCCTGTTCCTAAGTCGTAAGTCCATTTTGCAGGATCTGGTGCACCATCGGTATTGAACTCGTCAGACCAAACAAGGTTAGTATATACAGTATCGTCTGCAGCTGCTGGAGGCGATGTAGTAAAAATTTGATACCAAGCCAAATCGGGGTTGTTTGCTTGTACAAAGCGTACTTGCATACGGTTTTCGGTAATAGAAAGAATTTCATATTGAGTAGCTCCAGCATAATACCCCATAAAACCACCATCAGAGAAATTCATAACAGTACCTGTAGTTTGTTTGGCTGCTTCAGGATTTTTGGAAACCACAGAAGTTGAAGGTGCTAAAGCTACAATTTTAGTTCCCGCAGTACTGTATGGAAAACAAGCATCATCTCCACCATTGGTTCCTCCACCTACACTTTTGTATGAATTTTGGAAAAAAGTATTCCCTTTATTATCCTGTTTGTACTCAATTTTTCCATTTACCAATGCAAAGGTATAATCACCATCATAGAAACAAGTAGCTGCTTTTTCAAACGGAGCTGCTTGATACCAATTTGGGAAATAATTTTGAGTAATATCGCTACTATTAGGACCAACACCTAAATGTCCTTTTTCATTAGCTGCCAAATACCATTTTTTTCCAGTAGCAGTTCCTCCTGTAAGTAACATAGTAGATTCGTCATCGCTAAAATTACTCAAAACAGTCACATCAACAGTAGTATTAGAAATAATACCTCCTTTACCAGAAGCCACAATGGTAACCGTATAGGTATTTACCCCAACTGTAGTAAAAGCATGTTCAGCTATTCCGCCAGGAGCTGTTTCGGTAATGCCATCTCCATAAATGTATTTGTATGAAATGGCATTATCTGCAGTGGTCGTAAACTTTACTTTACCAGAACCGTCTCCATCTGGAGCTTGGCCGGTTTTTCCAACAACCTCAACAGTAACTTTGAGATTTGATGGAGCGTCTAATGCGCCAAAAGAGTAATTATCTTCTTGGCAATTCACCATTAGTAGTGCACTAAAAATGGCTATTATATTTAAAATTATTTTTTTCATTTTCCTTTTATTTTAATTAGTTATGAAAATATACATTATCGATATATACTGTATTACTTCCTGATGGAGCTCCTACATAAATAAGTTGTGCAATATGAGCTCTTGTAGTTAAACCTGTAAAATCACTCAAAGGAATATCAAGACTTACCCATGTATTTTGAGCTGGTGCATTAACTGTAATTTCATGCTCTTTGTCATCGCCACCTGCAAATTTTCCATCTGCTCCAAAATCAACCAATTTTACTTTGAAAGTGGTAAAATCTGAAGAATAAACATCGGTGTGAAAATGTGTCATTGCGGTAGCATCAATAGGTGTTGTAGTCGCTTCGATACCAACAAAATCCAAATTGATGTACTTTTTGGCATCATTTCCTCCTAGTACAACTTCTTCAAGAGTAGCATTAGACCATGAAGTTCTCCAAGTATCAACAGCAACATTTGTATAAGCATTACTAAACATCGAAATCACTTTTGAAGCTGCTACTGTAGGTGTAGGCGCTGCAGAAGGTCCTGAACTAGTCGCAGCTTGTTTATAAAAATAAATATTATCAATAAACACAGACCCTTTAGCCCAAGGTGTACCAACAAACTTCAATTGATGAATATCTGCCACAGTTAATCCTTGACTGGTAAATGCCGAAATTGGAATTTCGACAGCATTCCATTGTCCTGCTACAAGATCTTTCACAACAGGTTTTTCACCATTTGTTAAACTTATTAAAGAAGTTTCTAATTTTTGAACATCGGCCGTCCAAACATCCATGTGAATAAATTCCATTCCCGAAACATCAACAGCAGAACCAAATTGTATTCCTTGATAACTCAAGTTAATGTAATTCAACATTTTGTCCCCATTCAAATCAAATTCGGCCCAACTACTACCTTGACCACCTTGTCCCCAATCTGGGAAATAATTTGTACCCGCTACATCAGTATATTTGGAACTATAAATAGAGATTACATCGGCAGCTTGTCTATTTGGTGGTGTTGATGCTGAAGTAGCTGGTTTGTTAACAGCGGTTGCAGTAACATCTTGAGATTTTTCAGTTGTTTTAATTGCAGCACTTTTGGCTACTACACGAATAGTATAAACGCCAGAAGCTTGATAGGTATATGAAACAGATTCTCCTATGTTTGCCGAAATTGGATCTGGTTTTCCAGCTTCACCAAAATACACATCATAGAACAATGCATAATCGGCTTTGGCAGTTACAGTTACTTTATTTGAAACGGTCAAATCATTAGTAATTGTTACTACTAAATTTTCGGGTGCTTTAAATGAAACTACTACTTCTTGAATCACTTCGGTACGTTTACCGTTTAGAGTAGTACCTACAATTTTAGCTTGATACACCCCTTCTTTATAAACGTGGTCAACTGTCGCTCCTGGATTTACATATCCTGGTTCAACGGTACCGTCTCCATAGTAAATTTCATATCGAGAAACACCATCCCCTTTTGGTAAGAATGTTACTTTCCCGGTATTATCCTGCGTAACAGTCGTCAAAGCAGAAATATTTGTTGGAGCTGCAATTGAATCTATATCAACTGAGCTGCTGTCTTCTGCACAACCAATCATGATTGCCAGAACAAAAAGACTTATAATATATTGTATTTTTTTCATTTGTCGATAATTAATGTTTGTTCTTCGGTCAAATGTAATTCGCATATACTATTTGGTATTTACGACCAATTACAGGATATGCTCCTTTCATAATAATAGTTTTTAGTACCCTGGATTTTGATTCCAATTCCCATTAGAGAATTGAATTTCTTGAAGCGGAATTGGGAATAATTCATGTTTTCCTACGACAAATCCAGTAATAGCATTTGCAGCTTTACCTGTACGAACCAAATCGAAGAAACGGAAACCTTCTCCAACAAATTCTAAACGTCTTTCTTTTAAAATTGCATCTGTCAAAGCTGCACCTACTGATGTGATTCTGTGATTGGCATCACCAAAAGCACGATCTCTTACTTGATTTAAATACCCTTGAGCTTTGGTATCATTTATAGCGCCTCTATTTAAAGCTTCGGCAGCCATTAACAATACATCGGCATAACGAATGGCTCTGTAGTTATTTGGATTGGTTAAATTTAAATCCCCTGCAGCATTAGTAGTTCTTACTCTTGGCAAGTATTTTTGATTAAAATAACCTGTGTCCTCATTTCCTTTACCAAAAGTTGCGTTATTAGCAGCTGCCCATGCAGCAATATCAAGTAATGAAGCATTTAATCTAGAATCACCCACTTCAAAAGCATTGTATGTCTCTTTGGTTGGTATATTAAAACTAAATCCAGAAGTGTATTTAGGCCCAGTATAATTTCTAACGCCGCTGAATCCAACAGCAACATTTCCTTCGCTACATTGTAAACATCCAAATCCTGCACCTTCAACATCAGTATATTGTACTTCAAAAATGGATTCTTTACCGTTTTCGCCTTCCATTTCAAACTGAGAAGCATAATCAGAGACTAAAGAATATTTTGAAGAAACAATTACCTGTTCTAAGGCAGCAGCAGCTTGTGAATATTTATTTTGAAATAAATAAGCTTTACCTAATAATGCAAGAGCCGCTCCTTGAGTTGCTCTACCAGTTTCGCTAGCTGTAGGTGCTAAATTTTGTGAAGCATAAATCAAATCGGCTTCAATAGATGCGAATACTTCTTGAACTGAAGAACGTTTTACCGAAGTCTCATCCCCAGTTGTAAATCGTTTGTCTCCATTCATAGGAATTCCTCCAAACCATTTTACCAATTCAAAATGGTAGTAAGCTCTAAGAAAACGAGCTTCTGCAATTATTTGAGCTTTACCTTCAAAATCCGTTTTATCTTTAAATTCTAAAATGTAATTGGCTCTTTGCACTCCTGCAAACATCCAATCCCAAAGATTTTTCAAGTTGTCATTAACTGGCGTATGCGTCATGTCATCAATTTGCTGAAATCCAATCACATCAGTAGGACTTTCACCTCCTGCAAGAGTATTATCTGAAGCAATTTCTCCCATCAGAACATTGATGTAAGTTGATTGTAGCAAATCATAAGTAGCAATTAAAGCTTTGTCATAATCACTTTTAGAATTAAAGAAATTCTCAGAATCTATAGAATATTTTATATCGCGTTCTACAAATTCATCGTTACACGAAATAAAAACTGTAGAGAAAAGCGTTATACAAGTAACTGTAATAAATATATACTTTTTCATTTTTTACAAATTAAAAATTAATGTTTAAGCCCATTAAATACGTTCTAGGAATTGGATAAAAACCATAATCAATTCCAGCACCAATTGGAGCACCGCTTGAAGCACCAGGATCATATCCTTTGTATTCTGTAAAAGTGTATAAATTGTTTACTCCCATATACACTCTAAACTTAGTAATACCTGCTTTTGTTAAATGATTTGGATTTATGCTATAACCCAATTGAATATTTTGAATACGTAAGAAAGAGGCATCCTCTACAAAATAATCAGAGAAAACATTATTTGAAGTTGCACTAGTTGTTACTCTTGGTGCCGAATTACTTGTTCCTTCTCCCGTCCATCTGTCTAAAACGTAATCCAAACGATTTACATCAGTAAGTGATCTTTCATAATTACGTACCATATCGTTTCCATTAGAAGCAAATAAATAGGTAACAAAATCGAAATTTTTGTAACCAAACTGCATATTGAATCCCATTGTTGAAGCTGCAATTGGGCTACCAATATCAGTTCTATCTGAAGTATTAATTACACCATCATTATTCATATCTACATAACGAATATCACCTGCTTGTGCTTCAGCACCCAATGCTATTTGAGACGGAGCTGCATCAACTTCAGCTTGATTCTGGAAAATTCCGTTAGTTTTATATCCATAGAAATAACCTAAAGGTTTGCCAACTTGCATTCTACTTGGGGCTGGTTGTCCTACACCAAATGAACCTCCTTCTATAAAACCAGTTCCATTGTTTACTTCTGTAACTTCATTTTGCAAGAAAGTCACATTATACCCTAAACTCATTGTAAGTTCATTAGAAAAAGTAGTTTTGTAATCAATAGCAAACTCAATACCTGAATTTCTAACAGAACCTGCATTAATTGTTGGTGCACTAGCTCCAGGAGCAGCAGTTCCTAAAATTCCAGAAACGGGAATACTTGGTATTAATAAATCAGCTCTAGTATCAATAAAATAATCAGCAACAATATTTACTTTGTTATTGAACATTTTCAAATCAACACCAACGTCAAATTTTTGTGCTTCTTCCCATTTCAAATCAGGGTTTGGTATTTGACCTGTAGCTAATCCTTGTGTTATCGCATTATTGAAAATATAAGTCGCTTCTCCATTTAATTGAGAAACATATCCGTTGTTAGGAATTTGATCGTTACCAAGAACACCATAACTTCCTCTTAATTTCAAGAAATTCACAGTACCTTCATTACCTCCGAAGAAACTTTCATCTGAAATAACCCAACCTGCAGTTAATGACGGAAAATAACCAATTCTATTGTTTGGTCCAAACTTGGTAGAAGAATCACGTCTTAACATAGCTGATAAAAGGTATTTTCCTTTGAAATCATATTGCGCTCTTGCAAAATAGGACAATCTTCTTTCGTCATACACATAAGAAGAGTTTGGAGCAACTGTAGGTAAACCTACTGCCAAACTAATATCTGCATAGTCCCATGAATTGTAAGGAACATCAAAACCTGTAGCATACAATCCATTTCCATATTCTTTGAATACAGTAGTTCCTAAAACACCTACTACATTATGTTCACCAATTTTCTTAGTATAGGTTCCATAAACATCAACAGAATAGTTATTATCAAACTGTGCTCCTTGTGTAACTGAACTTCTATTTACATCAAAAACTTTACCGCCATAAGAAATTTGTTTTGCAAAGGTTTTTGATTGACCACTTTGAGAATTATACCCTAAAGTTCCTGACAAAACAAAAGAATCGGTAAGTTTATAATCCAACCCAATGTTTCCATTTATTTTTTTTAACTCATAATCATTATATGTATTTTCAATTTGAGCCAATGGATTGATAATCTCTATTCCTAAACCTGGAGTACTTGGTACTAAAGTATAATTACCGTTTGCATCATAAGGAGCAAGAGTAGACGGAACGTTTAATGCATTGAATAAAACAGATCCTAACCCGTTATCATTTATAGTTTTTCTTGATTGTAACGTATAAATAATATTTGTTTTCATTTTTAATTTATCAGATACATCAGCGCTTAAAGCTATTCTTCCTGTGTTTCTTTCAAAACCAGATTTGTCTCCACCAATAATACCTTCTTG
This sequence comes from Flavobacterium sp. A45, assembly GCF_002001005.1. Classification (GTDB taxonomy): domain Bacteria; phylum Bacteroidota; class Bacteroidia; order Flavobacteriales; family Flavobacteriaceae; genus Flavobacterium. The sequence goes on along the minus strand of NZ_MUNX01000065.1, from coordinate 29,392 downwards.
ATCTAAATGAGATGCACTTACAGCATAGGATATATTTTCAGACCCACCAGAGATTGACAAATCATAAGAAATGATTGGAGCTTGGTTAAGAATTTCTTTTTGCCAATTAGTACCTTTTCCCAATCCAGAAACATTTGGAAAAGGCAAAGAATTTCCACCATTTGCATAACTTTCATTTAACATTAATGCATATTCAGTTGCACTCAAAGTTGGTAATATTCTACTTGCTTCTTGAATACCTGTTTGAGTATTAAATGAAATTTTAGCTTTAGAATTTCTTTTACCTGTTTTTGTAGTTACAAGTATGATACCATTAGCTCCAATAGTTCCATATATTGCAGCCTGAGCATCTTTTAAAACGGTCAAAGATTCAATATCACTTGGATTTAGTGTACTTAAATCTCCTTGATACCCATCAATAATTGCAATTGGTTTGTTCTCTCCATTTGTAGAAATACCACGAATACGAACACTAATATCGGCTCCTGGTGCTCCACCTACTGTAGTTACATTTACACCCGCAACAGTTCCTTGTAAGGCTTGTTCAATTTTAACAGGCTTTAATTCTTCGATGGTTTTACTACTCACCACACTTACAGCTCCCGTTACATTTTTCTTTTTTACACTTCCGTATCCAATTACAACAACCTCATTAAGTGTTTTTGCTTCATCTTCTAATAGAATCGTAATGTTTGAATCGGCAGCAGTTAATTTATATTCCCTCGATTTAAAACCTACATAGGTAAAAACTAAAGTAGCCTCTGTTGCGATTCCTTTTAGCAAAAACTTACCATCAAAATCGGTAGAGAATGTGTTTCCAGTATTCTTGTCCAAGATGTTAACTCCATAAAGAGGTAAACCTGTACTTCGTTCTTTTACTGTTCCTGCTATATCCTTCTTTTGGGCAAAACCAAAAGCTGAAAAAAGCAAAAAGATTATTAATAAATGATTTGACTTCATAATTAGTATGTTTAAGTTAGTGAGTTTCAAAATTATCAAGAATACCAAATGAATTAATAAAATTAACCTCAACAAAAAACATACAATTCAAAAAAAAACTCTTTTTTTTATCAATATCTCATAAAAACTCAACGACTATAACGAATTTAAAAAAAACTATTTTGAGACAGAACCATAAAAAAACCACAACTATCACGTTAATGTTGTGGTAATGTATAGGTGATTTTATGAAAATCCCAATTGACCTATACCTCCATGATATACTCTACAAGCCCTTGATCATGCAACAATTCCATTTTTTTACGCAAACGATATCTTTTGATCTCCACACTTCGTACTGATATATTAAACAAGGGAGCTACTTCCTTGGAAGAAAGATTCAATCTAAGATAAGCACAGAGTCGCAAATCGTTTGGAGTTAAGGTAGGATGCAATTGTTTTATCCGTTTCAAAAAGTCTTTATCTGCATTATCAAAAGCTTCTTTAAAAACGCTCCAGGAATCTTCTTCAGTAATATTTTTATTAATCGTGCTGATTACCGATTTGACATTACTTGTTCCATTTTCGGATGTTTTTTTCAAATCTTCTTTTATGAAAGCTAATAATTCATTCTTGCTGTTCAAACTCATAGTCGAAACTGCCAACTCTCTGTTTTTGGAATCCACATCTTGCGAAAGTTGCTCGTTTCTCAATTTCATTAACTGTTGCTCATTTTCCAGCTCTTGTATTTCTAACAATAAATTATTTTCCTCAATTAGTTTTTCTCTTTGTTTTCTATAATAATTCAAATAGGCTTTGTTTATAAAATGTGCCAGAATCAGAAATGAAATGAAATATATAAAAATGGCTAAATTAGTATTGTACCAAGGCTTCAAAACCGTAAACCCATAAACAGCAGTATTTTGCAATGTAGCATTTGCAAACTTAGCCCTCACTTTAAACTTATAATCCCCAGGAGGAAGATTTTTAAAACTGACAGCTGTCTTAGAACTCCAATCGCTCCAATCCTCTTGAAAACCCTCTAAAGAATATTGATACTCAGCGTTGATGTATTTGTTATACTCAGGAACCGTATAACCAAAAGTGATGTTATTCTCATCGTATTCTAAAAAACCTTCTTCATTTATTGCACTATTTACGGCTCCCTCATTTAATTTATTGGCAGCAACATTAGTTATTGAAACTATATAACTTTTAAAACTCAAATCATTTATATTCATTGTATAAAAACCATCTGTAGTTCCTATAAGATACTCCGAATTGGATATTTGAGTGATATTTTCAAAACCGAGCATCGAATTGGTCAACGAAGCAGGAATTGGAATTACATTTTTCTTAAGCTGATTGCTCAATTTGCTCAACGAAAAATAATGAATGTAATTTTTAGAAAACAACCAAAACTTATTGGAATTGTCTACAATCAATTTTCCTGATGTATATTCGTCTTTTTCAAAAACAGAGCTCAGTAAATTATCCTTCTCAAATTCTTTTGTTTTAGGATTTAATTTAAAGATTCCTTCTTTGTATGCATAATAAATCGAGTTATTGAATTGTATTAAACTAGCATTTTTTCCTTTTTTTGGAGAAGAATAAGCACTAAACGGACTCGCTTTTCGCAATTTGCTATCCACTTGAAATCTAAAAACTCCTTGATTTTCATGACTTACATAAACATCCAAGTCATTCGTGACTGCAAAATACCGAGAAGAATAATCAAATCCTTTTATTTTATTTTTAAAAACCCATTGATTGTTCACTTTTTCCAATACTGACACACCATAATAATTCCCTTGCAACAAAAGGTTTTCTTGATAAGGAACTCTTTCAAATTTCCAGGTTCCAGACTGCAAAAAAATACTTTTAGCGAATGCATTTTCTATAACAAAAGTTCCCGAATCGTGACCACAAAACAAGGTGCCTTGATATTCAAACAAAGACCAAACCTGTCCTTTGGTACCAACAATAAACTTAAAATCCCCTTCGGTATTATAGTTTTTGTAAAAAAGCCCTTGATTAGTTCCTACATACAATTTTCCATTGTACAATTTAGAAGTATAGACTGTTCCCAAAGCCCCTGTGTCATCAGTAAAACTTTTAATTGGCGACTGTAAATTGATACAATTAATACCATTATCGAGTCCCACCCAAAGATTATTGTCCACATCTTCAAATAAAGATAAAGCCGTATTATTGCTCAAACCTTTACTTTGAGAAATATGGTGTTTCAATTTACCTTCTTTGTTCAAAATAAAAACACCATTGGAAACCGTTCCAACAGCATAACTTCCATCCGAAAGTATTAAACTACTGTAAACACTACTCGTTTCTATTTGAGAATCGGCTTCAGTAACAAATTTTGACACCGTCGAACCTACTAATTTGTAGAATCCATTCAATTGAGTTTGAATGAGCAGTCCTTCATTTATGGCAAAAACATTAATAATTCTATTATTTTTCAAAATTGGATTACTTGAAACCAAATGTGCCTTCCCACTTTGTAATTCAAACAGTCCTTCATTTACAGTTTGAAAATAAATAGACGATTTGGTACTATACGATTTAGTGATAATACTCCTAGGTACGATTATCTTGAATTCATTTGATTTTGTATTATAAATATATATACGATTCAAAGATTGAAAAATCACCCATTGGTCGTAATTCAAAACATTCCAAAACTCCTCATCATTCAGAATCTTGTTTTTTATGGTTTTACTAAGTGAAGTGTACTTCAATCGGCCATTGGATTGCCGTGCCCAAAAACCAAACTCCATATAACAACCCGTATAAATGCGATCATTAATTACTTTTACGGATCGAATAATGGTTTCATTTGGCGAAGGATACAATTGCCAATTTGAGCCATTGAATTCTAGGAGTCCATCATTATTTGCTGAAAAAATAAAATGGTCTTGAGATTGTGCAATCATCCAATTTTGATTTCCAGCACTATATAAATTTGGCGGATACTTAATAATTGGAGGTAGCTCTTGCGAAAAAACTACATTGGCTATAAAAAGTAACAGGAAAGTAAATTTTGTTTTCAAATGAAATGTGGTATTTAGATTAGAGGAACTAATAAAAAAGGATACATAAGTAAGTCGAAAGTTTTAAAATCGTAAAGTTAAAAGGCTAATTATAAAACAAACCAATTAAAAATCAAATGATTGCTAACTTTTATACAATTTAAAAATACGACATTATAGCGTTTTTATTGTTTAATAAAAAATAATAATTTGGCACTAACTAGATTATTATCAAATACAAATCACAAAACAAAAATAGACTAAAAAACCAATTTTTGAATATAATTCTTTAGGCAATCTCACATCAAAATTGAGTACTTTTGTGAAAATTCATTTTTAGTATGTCAATTGATATTTCCACACTCGACCCGAAGAAAAACATTATCATAAAAGGTGCACAGGTACATAATTTAAAAAATGTAGATGTTGCCATTCCCAGAAATAAACTTGTCGTTATCACAGGGCTTTCCGGCTCAGGGAAATCAAGTTTGGCTTTCGATACTTTGTATGCCGAAGGACAGCGCCGTTATGTGGAAAGTTTATCTTCCTATGCCAGACAATTCTTGGGAAGATTGGATAAGCCAAAAGTAGAATACATTAAAGGAATTGCTCCTGCCATTGCCATAGAGCAAAAAGTTAACACTACCAATGCTCGTTCTACAGTAGGCACCTCAACCGAAATATACGATTATATCAAATTATTATTTGCCCGAATTGGAAGAACTTATTCTCCTATTTCGGGACAAGAAGTTAAAAAAAACACCGTTACCGATGTAGTTACCGAAGTTAAAAAATTTGACCTAGACAGCAAATGGCTACTCCTCGCCCCTATTCATCTTGAAGAAGGAAGACAATTGGAAGACAAACTAAAAGTCTTATTACAGCAAGGATTTGCAAGGATTTTGGTTAATAATGAAATGATTCGTCTAGATGATTTCACCCCTGCGGAACAACACACTTTAGACCATAAAGATATTTTACTGATAATTGACAGAATTGTCGTCAAAGATGAAGAAGAATTCTACAATCGACTATCGGATGCTGTGCAAACAGCTTTTTTTGAAGGAAAAGGAATTTGCTATTTACAGGAATTAAATTCGGATAAAAGATTTTCATTTTCCAATAATTTTGAATTGGATAGCATTACTTTTCTAGAACCCAATGTTCATTTATTCAGTTTCAACAATCCATATGGCGCTTGTCCTGTTTGTGAAGGCTACGGAAACATCATAGGTATTGATGCTGAATTGGTAGTTCCAAACACTTCACTTTCTGTTTTTGAAAATGCCATATTTCCTTGGCGTGGCGAAAGCATGGGCTGGTTTCGAGACGAGTTGGTAAACCATGCCTATAAATTTGATTTTCCTATCCACAAACCGTTCTTCCAACTTACTGAAGAACAAAAAGACTTGATTTGGACTGGAAATAAGTATTTTCAAGGACTGAATGACTTTTTCAAAGAACTCGAAGAGAAAAATTATAAGATTCAAAACAGAGTGATGCTTTCACGTTATAGAGGTAAAACCAAATGCCATGTTTGTAGAGGAAAACGTTTGAGAATTGAAGCTTCATATGTAAAAATAAATGGTAAAACCGTTTCTGATTTAGTGGATTTACCTATTAAACATTTGGTCGAGTTTTTCAATAACATTGATTTAGATGAATATGAAAAACAAATTGCCAAACGATTATTAATCGAAATCAATAATCGATTATCATTTTTAACTGAAGTAGGATTGAATTATTTGACCCTAAACAGAAATTCATCAACTCTTTCCGGAGGAGAATCCCAACGTATTAATTTGGCAACTTCATTAGGCAGTAGCCTTGTGGGTTCTATGTACATTCTGGATGAGCCTAGTATTGGTTTACACCCAAAAGACACAGAACGCCTGATTAAAGTTTTATTGTCATTACGTGACCTTGGTAATACCGTAATCGTAGTGGAGCATGATGAAGACATTATGAAAGCCGCTGATATGATTATCGATATAGGTCCAGAAGCAGGAACGTTGGGAGGAAATTTAGTGGCTCAAGGCACTTATGACGAAATCCTCAAATCAAGTTCTTTAACCGCTAAATATTTGAACGGTGACCTTGAAATAACAGTTCCAAAAAAGAGAAGACCTTTTAAAAACTTCATTGAAATAAAAGGCGCAAGAGAAAACAATCTGCAAAATATTGACGTCACTTTTCCACTTGATGTCCTAACAGTAATTACAGGAGTATCAGGTAGCGGAAAAAGTACACTTGTCAAAAAAATTCTTTTTCCAGCCATGCAGAAAAAATTGGATAATGCTGGAGAAAAAGCGGGGCAATTTAGTGAGCTTTCTGGTTCTTTTTCTCAAATAAAACACATTGAATACGTAGATCAAAATCCTATTGGTAGAAGTTCACGTTCCAATCCAGTAACTTATATCAAAGCCTATGATGACATTCGAGAATTATATGCCAAAGAAAAGCTTTCTAAAGTAAGAGGTTATCAAGCCAAGCATTTCTCTTTTAATGTTGATGGTGGAAGATGCGAAACCTGCAAAGGGGAAGGATCCATAAATGTCGAAATGGTTTTCATGGCCGATGTGCAATTGCCTTGTGAAACCTGCAATGGAAAACGTTTTAAAAAAGAAGTTTTAGAAGTCGCTTTTGATGGAAAAAACATTCACGACATTCTAACAATGACCATCGATGATTCCATTATTTTCTTTGAAAAAAACAAGCAAGCAAAAATCATCCAAAAACTACAACCACTGCAAGATGTCGGTCTTGGATATGTACAATTAGGACAATCGTCATCGACACTTTCCGGCGGGGAAGCTCAACGTATAAAACTAGCTTCTTTTTTGGTAAAAGGAACTATCAAGGAAAAAGCACTGTTTGTTTTTGACGAACCTACAACAGGATTGCATTTTCATGACATTAAAAAACTAATGGCTTCCTTTGATGCTTTAATCGAAAAAGGGCATTCTATACTTGTAATAGAACACAATCTTGATTTAATAAAATGTGCTGATTGGGTTATTGACTTAGGACCTGAAGGAGGCGAAAATGGAGGTTTATTACTTGCAGTGGGAACTCCGGAAGAAATTGTAAAAAACAAAAAATCAATTACGGCAAAATATTTAAAAGAAAAATTATAAAAAAGCATCTAACCTTTTATCCAACAAAAAAGCCACTCACAATTAATAATTTGTGGTGGCTTTTCATGCAATATCCCTTTATATATTAATTTTAGAAGAATTGTTTGTTATTTTCAATCAATCCAAAATCTAAAAGCAATCTAATATTTTGCCACAGATTTACAGATTTTTTTCTAATTCAATTCTATAATTTTCAAAAACGAAGTACGTCCCAGTCAATCTGTGGCAATCTATTAGCGATTCTAAGACAAAAAGGATTAACCCAAATAACATTTTTCTTCAAAAATTGTACCTTCCTCATCAATTGCTATCAATACTTTCTTATCCTTGGAGGCAACTTGTGTTAAATACAACCAAGGCAAAGACCACATCCCTAATGTTGCACAGCAAACTAAAAAATTTAGACTGTGATTTATTTTTTTGCCTTCTTTATATAAAATGGTAAAAGGCAATTTATCATTTCTCTCTACAACAACAAATCCATTTTGAATCTTATTCGAAATAATTTTTGTAAATAGATTTAATTTATCTTGATTAATAAAATGCTTTTTCATCTTCTGTGTATTAATTTAAATAAGTATTTAGACAAATATTTAAGAATAGCACAAATTTAAGCCACATAAAAGAACTCTACAATACCCACTTTTGGTGATATTGAAAAAAATATTTTATAAATACCTTATTTTTAGACACTTAAAAATGCCTTGCCAACAAAACTGCAAAAATACTCGTTGAACTGAATTTCAATAAAAAATAAACAATATTTAACCTACTAAATTTTTCAGATAAACTATACTAAAACAAGTCAATTTATCTAAAATAACTATTTTTCAACTTTTACGCTAAATGAAGAAGGCTTATACTCTTCATCCAGATAGTGCTTTGGAATAGTTGTTCTATTTCCATCTCGATGCGAATTATAATGCGGTGACATAATTTCAATCCCTGCTTCATTGAAACAATCCTGAATGTTTTGATGCAATTTTGAATAAATTAGAGGCTGTTGATTGGGTTGTTTGGTATAGGCATTTATTTCATAAGCGACATAGAAATCATCCAAACTGGTTTGCAAAACAAAAGGTTCTGGCATTTTTTCTAATAAATCGGTTCTTAAAGCGGCTTCCATCAGTGCTTTGTGAACATCATTCCACGGACAATCATAACCAATGGTAACTGTAGTATGTATCAATAACCCACTGTTATTTCCGAAAGTATTTGCAGAATAATTAATCGAAGAACTTGATAAAACAGTAGCATTTGGAATCGTAATATCTTCTTGTTTTGGAGTTCGAACACGAACAACCAATGAAGTTTTCTCAATAACAGTTCCGCTAACATCACCAATTTTTATAAAATCACCAATTTTAAAAGGGCGCATATACGTTATGACCAATCCCGCTATCATATTGGCAATCGCATTGGAAGAACCTAATGAAAATAATACTCCAACAAATACAGAAACCCCTTGAAATATTGGCGAATTGGATCCGGGTAAATATGGAAAAATAATGATTATCATAAAAGCATAAATCAAAACTTTTATGATGTTAAAAGTAGGCTTAGCCCAATCACTATAAAAACCCTCAATTTTAATTTGGCCCTTCTGAATCTCATCAACAAAAAACTTGATCGCTTTCAAAAGATAACGGAACAATGTTACGATTACCAATATTGAAATTAAATTGGGTAAGAAATCAAGAAACCCCATCAATGCAGTTTTGGCAGGAGAAAAAATCCATTTCAAAAGGGTGGTCGCATAGGCTTCCGTTTCTGGAAAAACACTAAAAATTGCTGGCAACGAAATATAAAATGTAAAAATTAAAACGACTATCCGAGCCAAGGATACAATCTTTAAAACAAATTCCAAATGTCTTTCTGGTGAAAAAACATAAGATTCTTTAATTTTTAATCCTGAAAAATACCTTTCCTGTCTTTTGATAAGAAAAAAACGAAGCCATCTAAACAATTTATTAATTGCAAATACGATTACAACTATTAAGCTAATCAACAATAGTACAAGTCCTATCCTTTTTAGCCAACTCTCAACATCATTATTTTCTTTTTGAAAAAGTACAGTCTTTTGTATAATAGCAAGGTTTTTTTGAGCCAAGTCAAAGTTACTGCTCCCAATTGTTTTCCCGTCCAAATCCGTAACAGACATGACAACAAAATCACTATTGTAAACAATATCAACACCGAAGTCAGATTTGCTTAGTTTCAATGAATCTTTCTTAAAAAAAGGGTCTTCATAAAGTAATACTATCCTACTGGTAATGGCATTAGCTCTATTCTCTGCATTAAAAGATCCAATTTTATTATAGACAAAAAACAAGGTATCTCTAAAAGGTGTTACAGGAAAGCCTTTTAAACTAGGAACATTTTGATGAGATACAGCACTTTCATTTTTAGTGCTGTCTGAGTTGGCAATGCTTTTTTTCGGTTGTGAAAATACCAATATTGAACATCCAAAAAACAAATAAAGTAGTGCAGTTTTAGAATTCATCATAGTCTAAAAGTTTTCCATTAATTCATAAAAAAGTTTCTAGCATTATTATAATATTAGAAACTATACTTACAAATATAAAAAAACTAAGCGACAAAATTTTAAATATATCAAACAGAGAAACTTATGGATTTAAGCCACAATTTAAACTATTTATTCTTCTTGATTTTTAAAAGAACTTTATCCAAAGTCTGATTAATCTCTGGTGAAACAACAAACTTATAATTAATATATACGTAGACAATAGTTACCAAAATTGATTTAAGACCAATAGCAATAATTGGATTTGTTGGAAACCTCCAAAAATAAAACAATAAAAACACAACTAAAGTTATTCCAATAGAATGCAATGTTTCTTTTGTAAATGGATACAAATTCATCCTTTTTACGACAAATAGCAATTTGGCAACACTATAACAGGTAATGGATAATAAAGTAGCAAATGCAGAACCAATAATCCCATATAAAGGAATAAATATCATATTCAGAATCACCGTCAAAACCACCAATCCAACTCCTAAAAACAATACGGCTCTATAATACTTAGAATTAAAAATAATCGCATTGTTATTCCCTAATATTAAATCAAAATATTTTGAAACTCCAATCATAAAAACAACCATAATTCCGCCACCATATTCTTTTGGCATCATTTCATACAGCTGATTGATATTTACAAAAATACAAAGCATCACAAATCCACCCACAATTTGTAAATTAATGGATGTTTTTTTATACAAATCATTCAACTGATCGTGTTTGTTTTCGTGCATCAATTTTGCAGTAATCGGATACACAATTTGATGCATTGCACGGCTTGGCACAGAAATAACCAACGCAATATATGTGGCAACTGAATAAAAAGCAATATTTCCAATCTCCATATATTGATTCAACATAATTTTATCTCCATCCAAAAGTAAATTAGCAACACTGCCCGATAAAATAATATAAGATGTATATTCTAAAATTCCTTTTACATTGTGAGGTATAGTAAATTGGAAAACAGGTTTTTTAATTCGGAATGCGTAAAACATCGTTACCAAAAAAGCAACAAAGTAAATACCTGCAGTCAAATAAATAAAATCAACTACTGTTATCCATTTAAAATAAATCCCTAAAAGAGCTATTAACGAAAATAATCGCAATCCCACTTCTTTTATAAAATTACCAAATACAGAATGCATGTGAACTCTTGCCCAAGCATAAAAAATTTCAAAATATGCCATACAGATTCCAATAAAAGGAATAAGCCAAATAAAATCTTTTACTATTGGATTCTTTTTGGTAACAAAAAAAGAAATCTCATCATAAAAAAACAAACCGATCAACATGATCAGAACGATTAACAAAATAGGAAATAATACAGTAAAAGATAAAAATTCATTTCGTTCTTTCTCTGTTTTACATTGGGAATAAAACTTAACCAATGTGTTTTGCATACCAATGGCAAACAAAGGCATTATTACATTAGCACAAGACAAAATATAATTAGACAATCCATAAAAAGTTTTACCTAAAATGGGAGGAAATAAAAAAAGGGTACTTATTCCTCCAATTCCAAAACCAATATAGGTAATTATTGTATTTTTTAAAGATTGATTTAATACTATGCCCATTAATAAGATTTTAAAATTTAAGGTTTAAAAGTTTAAAGTTGGAGCACCTTAAATCTTTGAATTAATTAATTGTGCCAGATCTTTGGTCAAATTCTTTCTGGAATATTTTTGCAAACCTACACCATAGGATTGTAATTTCCCTTCCAAAAATTGATTATAATAAGAAACAATCGTGTTTTTTAATTTTTCTTTTTCAGTATACTCAAAAAATACTCCTGTATTTGTTCCTGTAATAATTTCAGCAAAATCAGAATCTTTTGGGCCAATAGCAATAATTGGCCTATTAGAAACCATATATTCAAAAAGTTTTCCTGGAATAATGCTTTTCGTTTCTTCCGAATTTATTTCGATAAGCAACAAAACCTGAGAATTTCTTTGATGCTCCACTGCTTCAGAATGGGAAACATACCCTAGATTATTCAGATAAGAATCCAAATTAAACTGTGAAATCGTATCTAATACTTCTTGACTAACAGCCCCAATTAATTTTAATTCCAAATGCGATTTAAAATCTGGGATTTCTTTTAACAATTCAGTCAACGATTCCCATAATATAATTGGATTTCTTTCCGAAAGAAACGAACCTATATGAGCAAGACTAAATTTGCTATCCAAAACATTTTTTGTTGCTGGCTCTGTATCATAACCATTGGTAATAACAGTTATAGGCTTATTGGTTATTGCCTCAAATTCGGTTTTCGTCGTTTTACTGGTAACAATAATAGTATCAGCTGTATTCAAAACACGATATTCAAGTGCTTTGTGTTTTCTTTCGGCTCTAGTTGATAATCGTAATGATTTATGATAACCAATAGTTGTCCAAGGATCTCGAAAATCAGCAAACCAGGTTAGCTTCATTTTTTGTTTTAAAACCAGCCCAATCAAATGCAAACTATGTGGTGGCCCGGAAGTGATTATAGTATCTATATTATTTTCGGCTATGTATTTCTCCAAATAGGCAACCGATGGCTTTACCCAATAAACTCGTGCATCCGGAATAAACAAGTTTCCTCGAATCCACAATAATGACTTTTCAAGAAAAGTTTGCTTTTTCTGGTTTGGAATAATACCAGAACTAATCTTTTTGGTTTTATTTTTAGAAAAAAAAGAAGCCAATTGATAGGGTTCAAAAATTTTATGTTTCAAAATAATTGCTTTATCCGAAACTTCTTTTTCCAAATTCGTGTCAACTATTGGATAAGTTGGATTCTCCGGAATATAAACAATCGGCTGAATGTCAAAATCAGGTAAATATTTTACAAACTTAAGCCAACGCTGAACACCTGGACCTCCGGCAGGTGGCCAATAATACGTTATAATGAGGATTTTTTTTGAGTTCAAAATGGTAATTTATGAATTATGATTGTCTAATATGACTACATCTAAGTTCTGTATTCGATTTTAACGCTTTAATTTTAATACCTAAAATCAACAATCTCATATTCATTTTATATTTATTCCGTTTCATTATTCAATTTTTCGAGTTCTTCGATGTCCAAAATATCTTTGGGTCGGTTTGTGGCTTTTTTTGCAATAATCAAATTATCGTAATCAATAAATTTCACCGGAATATCCTCAATCATTACAACTTTAGCAGCATCAAACAATTCTTGAAATGGCTTATCTTCTAGCCCTTTTACACTTGACATAATATCTAATCTTAGTCCATAATCCAAAGTAAAATCAGTCCATCCAGGAATAAACTGCATCGTTTCAATGGATTCAAAATCTCCTAAACCAATTTCAACAAAAGCATTTCTTAGATTAATCCTGTTTTCTTTAGTATCTTCAATATAAATATCTATATCTCCAGTGTTTCTGTTAAATCCGTATATATTTACAGCAAAACCACCAATTGTAATGTACTTGACATCATACTGGAAAAAAAATTTCCAAATATCAATTATTTGCTGGTTCATTTCCTTTTATTTTCTTTTGACTTTTAGCAGCGCTTCTCATCATATAAGAAACTTCAATAATTACAAATAATCGTTCTAATCGCTCAACATAAGAAAGTGATTTGATTTCGGCTATTCTTCTGGCCTCTAAAACTTCCGGAGAACCATGGTTTAAAATACTTTTTTCCATTCCTTTCATTTTTAGATTTGCATTTAAAAAATTAAAGTCGCTAACAAAGTTACAAAATAATACGGCCAAAATCTATTGCTACATACCCCTTTGTTTCTTTCTCTCAAAGTATATTCCCCCAACTAAAAGCAATAACATCCCAATACAACTAACAAGTGTAATTGCACCTCCCGTTTTTACCACTTGAGGATCAAACTTGAATTCTATGGTATGTTTTCCCGGTGGAACCACTATCGCTCTCAAAGCATAATTGGCTCTTAAAATTGAAGTCTCTTTACCATCTATTAAAGCTTTCCAACCTTTTTCATAATACATCTCAGAGAAAACGGCTAAACCTTCTTTGGTATTGTTTGAAGTATACTTTAAATTATTTGGCAGGTACGAATCCAAGGTTATCGTAGCCGAACTATCTTTGGCGAAAGCCTTACCTTTAATAGAAGTAAATTCATTTTCATTAATTACAGCTATCTCTTTAGAATTGAATTTATCTAAAGCTTTCATCTCTGCATCCGAATTTTTAACCAAATTAACTTTGCTCACGAACCAAGCATTTCCATTGGCATCCGGATTTATAATTGGATATTCTTTACCTTCTTTATCTGTTTGAATCACATACTTAACATTCAACATATTTAGTATTTCCAAATTATTCTTGGCAATTTGATAATCAAATAATTGCTGCATTCTTTTAGGTCTCACCGCACTGTAACCCCCAATTGCTTTATGATAATAGGATGTTCTTGCCTGCATCAATCCCTGTATATCAAACACACGGTAATTTGTTGGATCTTTTAGAATTTCAGTATCCGTTGGTGTTTCTGGAAAAGGCATTTCCACATCTCTGCCACTTATAAAATCTTTATTGGAAACATAGTTTTTATCCACAAAAAATAAATCGGAAACCATGAACAAACCAACCAAAATAATAGCGGTATTTTGGGCAATTCTATTTTTTATAAACAACCACAAAGTACCAGCCGAAATCAGAATAAAAAATCCAGAACGCAATAAGTCAGCACTATATAAAGATTTACGATCGGCTTTAAGGGCATCAACAAAACTCGGACCGTAACTTTCTATCAAATAACTATCACTAGCTCCTGAAAAACTGAACAAACTTTTAGACAAAAACAAAATTATAATCAGTCCTAAACCTACAGCTCCCGATTGCAACAATGGTTTTAATTGTTTTCCTTTTTCCAATTTAAAAAAGGACTGTAACCCCATAATGGCTAAAACAGGAAAACACAACTCCAAAATAACTTGAATAGACGATACCGCTCTAAACTTATTATACATTGGGATATAATCAATACAAAAATCAGTCAAAGCAGGGAAATTTTTCCCCCACGAAAGAAGTAAGGTTAAAAATGCTCCTCCCAAAAATGCGTATTTAATTTTTCTTTCATCAATAAACAAAGCCAAAATTGCTAAAAAGAAAACCACTGCTCCTATATATGCCGGTGCAGAAACAATAGGTTGATCACCCCAATACGTTGGCATCGCCGAAACAAAATCGGTAGCTTGTGCTTCTGGAACACCTTGTGAAATCATAAACTCAAACATACTGCTTTCTGTTCCAACCTTTTCGTTGTTAGACCCTCCAAATAATCTTGGTGCAATTAAGTTGAAACTTTCTGCAATACCGTAACTGTATTCCGTAATATATTCACGGGTCATAGCGCCATCAGTAGTGCTTTTGGTTCCATCGGGTTTAAAGCTCAAATCACTTTTTCCACGGATACTAAAGTTTGCATATTCTACTGTTGCCAATAAATTTCCCGCATTGGCACCAATAGCAATAATTCCTGCGCCAAAAAGTGTTCCTACAGAAATTAAAAGCGATTTGTATTGCTTTGATTTGATTCCTTCATAAATAAAATACCCGGAAAGAATTAATAATAAAATCAGAAGATAATAAGTCATTTGAAAGTGATTCGCATTGACTTCCAATGCCACAGCAAACATCGTGAGCAAACCTCCCAAAATATATTTTCGCTGAAAAACCATTATAAAACCGGCAACAACCATTGGCATATAAGCAATCGCATGTGCTTTGGCATTATGACCCACTCCAAGAATAATAATCATATAGGTAGAAAAACCAAAGGCCAAAGCACCGAAAAAAGCTTTCAGTGGATCTGCTTTTAAAACCAGCATTAAAATATAAAAACTGACAAAGTATAGGAATAGATAATCAGCAGGGCGTGGCAAAAACCGCAATACATCATCGATAGCACCTACATAATCATGAGGGTATTTTGCACCCAACTGATACGTAGGCATTCCTCCAAAAGCAGAATTTGTCCAATAAGGCTCTTCATGATGTGTTGCTCTAAAATCATTTTGTTCCTTGGCCATCCCCGTGTATTGGGCAATATCCGATTGGAAAATTTGTTTTCCCTGTAAAACAGGAAAGAAATAAAGTGTAGAAACGAGAACAAAACCAAGAATGGCCAGTGCGTGCGGAAAGAACTTTTGAAGTTGCTTCATTATATGAGTTTAGATTTTAGATTTCGAATTAACGCTTTTTGATTTAAGATTTTAGATTAGCAATATAAGAATTAATGATTTTGATTACGAAATGAAATTAATTTGATTTTTCAGATAATTCAAGACATCTAAAATCAAAAATCGTTAATCAAAACTCAGAAATCACTAATCTATCTCCTCATAATCGACATAATCCCCAATTTTTTTGGTTTCGCGAGGATTTTTACTATTGGCAGTATCGATTATAATTTCATCATTGTTTGGCGTTTTCTTCCAAGTAGTCTGTTGGGCACGTTGTTGCTGTTGCTGAAAATTTTGCCCCGCTTTTTCAACTGCCTTTTTAACTAATAGCGGCAAAAACAATCGAGCCAAAAATTTAAAAATATAATAGAAAGCGATCATATAAAAAATCGCTTTTATAAAACCTGTAAAAGAGGCTGTTTGCATAATCAAATAATTTTTGGCAAAATTAATAAATCAATATCGAAACTTCGGAGCAATTTTAAAATATCATTCTTAAATAAATGATAAAAAAAAGAGAAAGATGTCTGAAAAACGAGTGAAAAAACATTTTACTGACATTAAATCCATTTCCATTTAAAATCTATACAACTTAAAAACAGTTTTTAAGATATTTTTTTTAACAAAAACTCCTGAATCATGACATAATTTCACAGTGAAAAACGAATATCATAATTTAAAAAGTAAATTAAAAAAGATAATAATCTGATTATCAAAAGCTAATAAAAACCTAATTCTTAAAATTGCATTAGTTTTTATGGATTATAAACAGTAATTTTGCACCCTATTTTAAAAATATATATGAATAAATTTGAACAATTAGGATTGAGTGAATCGTTACTGAAGGCGATTTTAGATCTAGGATTTGAGAATCCGACCGAAGTACAGGAGAAAGCGATTCCCCTATTATTGGAAAAAGACACAGATTTAGTTGCGTTGGCTCAGACAGGGACAGGGAAAACGGCAGCATTTGGTTTTCCAGTTATTCAGAAAATTGATGCCAACAATAGAAATACGCAAGCATTGATTTTATCTCCAACACGTGAATTGTGTTTGCAGATTACCAACGAACTTAAAAACTACTCAAAATACGAAAAAGGTATTAATGTGGTAGCAGTTTACGGTGGGGCTAGCATTACAGAACAAGCGAGAGACATTAAAAGAGGCGCACAGATTATAGTAGCGACTCCGGGTAGAATGCAAGATATGATTAATAGAGGATTGGTAAACATCTCTCAAATTAACTATTGTATTCTTGACGAAGCAGACGAAATGTTGAACATGGGTTTCTACGAAGATATCGTAAACATCCTTTCTACTACGCCTGACGAAAAAAGCACATGGTTGTTTTCTGCAACTATGCCTGCAGAGGTGGCACGAATTGGAAAACAATTCATGACTGACCCTATCGAAATTACAGTAGGTACTAAAAACTCTGGTTCAGCTACCGTATCACACGAATTTTACCTAGTAAATGCCCGTGACCGTTACGAAGCTTTGAAAAGATTAGCTGATGCTAATCCAGACATTTTCTCAGTAGTTTTCTGTAGAACAAAACGTGACACTCAAGCTGTTGCCGAAAAATTAATCGAAGACGGATACAGCGCTGCTGCATTGCACGGAGATTTATCTCAAGCGCAACGTGATGGTGTAATGAAATCTTTTAGAGGAAGACAAATCCAAATGCTTGTAGCTACTGACGTTGCTGCACGTGGAATTGACGTTGATAATATTACTCACGTAGTAAATTACCAACTTCCTGACGAAATAGAAACATACAATCACCGTTCAGGTCGTACTGGTCGTGCTGGTAAATTAGGAACTTCTATCGTAATCGTTACAAAAAGCGAATTGCGTAAAATTTCTTCTATCGAAAGAATCATCAAACAAAAATTCGAAGAAAAAACGATCCCTTCTGGAATTGAAATCTGCGAAATCCAATTATTACACTTAGCAACTAAGATTAAGGACACTGAGGTTGATCACGAAATTGACAACTATCTTCCAGCTATCAATAATGTACTTGAAGATTTATCAAAAGAAGAATTAATAAAGAAAATGGTATCGGTAGAATTTAATCGTTTTATCAATTACTACAAGAAAAACAGAGATATCTCTAATCAATCTTCAGGTTCAGACAGACGTGAGCGTGATGATAGAGATGGTGCTCCAAGAGAAAATAACAATGGTGGCGCTACAAGATATTTTGTAAACATCGGTTCCAGAGACAATTTCGATTGGATGTCATTAAAAGACTACTTGAAAGAAACATTAGACTTAGGTCGTGATGACGTTTTCAAAGTAGATGTAAAAGAAGGTTTCTCTTTCTTCAACACAGATCCAGAACACACTGATAAAGTAATGGAAATATTGAACAACGTACAATTAGAAGGACGTCGTATCAATGTTGAAATCTCTAAAAATGACGGTGGCGGAAGACGTGATCACAACGGAAGAAGTTCTGGTGGTGGATTTGGCGGTGGAAGAAGTTCTGCTCCAAGAAGAGAAGGAAGTTTTGCTCCTAGAAGAGAAGGATCAGGCGGATTTAGAAGCGACAGAGGTTCTGCTCCTAGAGAAGGTGGTTTCGGACCAAGAAGTTCATCTGCTCCAAGAAGAGAAGGTGGTTTTTCATCTGACAGAGCTCCAAGAGAAGGCGCATCAGATAGAGCACCAAGACGTTCTGAAAGCTTTGGTGATGCACCAAGACCAAGAAGACCAAGAAGAGACTAATACAATTAGCAATATAAATCTCCCGAACATTCGGGAGATTTTTTTTTACAATACATCAGCATTCACAAAAAAAGGTTTATTTAGCTTAACAATGTTTGCAGTTTGTTAATTTTCTTATAATTATAAGGTAACAACAAAATATTTAATCCCGTTTTACTACTTTTAAAGTTTTAAATCAGTTTATGAAATATTTTGTACTTTTTTTATTTTTAGTTGCCTCCATAAATTCAGTAGCCCAAACCACTGACATCCCCACAAGAATCTCTGGTACCATTATCAGCGACAATACCGGTACCCCTTTAGCAAATGTGAACATCATCAACATTAATCAAGTTACAGGAACCACTACAGACAATAAAGGTTATTTCGAACTCGCTGTCACCCAAAGCGATACCTTACACATAACCCTACTCGGTTATGAATCATTGCGTGTTCGCGTAACCAATGACTGGGTCAAAAACAAAAAAACTACCATCCAACTTACCCAAAAAGCAATCCCTCTACACGAGGTTGTCATAAGCCCATATTACCTAACCGGTTATCTAGAAATCGATTCCAAATTAATTCCAATAAAAGAAGACTACCGCTATAGCATTTCAGGCTTAGGCCAAGGTTACGAAGCAGGTCAATATGCTCCCGAAGCCTTCGGAAAAGTATTGGGTTCTATATTTAACCCCGCCGACATGCTTTATAATGTCTTCGGAAAAAGACCACAGCAGCTTAAAAAACTCCGTGAGATGCGAAAGGATGACACCGTAAGAAACCTTTTGGAAACCAAATACGACAGGGAAACCATTTCATTGCTACTAGGAGTTACCCAAGATGAAATTGCAGAAATATTAAGCCGTTGCAGTTACTCTGAAGCTTTCATAAAATCTGCCAACGATCTTCAAATCATGGACGCCATAAGCGGTTGCTACGAACAATACAAAATCCTGAAGAAAAAATAGTTAGAGTAACCCGAATTTAGAATAAATAATATTTGAGCGTGTCTCGCAAAGCAAAAACTTTAGCAGAAAATATTTCTTTATTAAAATCTAATGTAATATTATTTTAAAGTGCTTAACAACATATTTAAAGACATCCAAAATCAATCTTTTTTATGTTGTTGTTCCGTGTGATTTTGATTGCCATTAATCATCTTGTCTCCATCGCTTAACCCGTTTGACATTCCAATCATAAAAGCAGTAATAATTAGAATAATTTTTCTTTTTACCCAAAGAATAGGAAGTTTAGATTTCTCCAAACGTGTTTTATTATTATGTTTATACATTTTGTAAATGATAAATGATTATACATTTGTTTTATCATCTTATGCATTGAATTGCATAAATGTCTAGAAAATTAGTTTTCTAGACTATGTATAAACTTGTACATGAGTTGCTGGAAGTAATCATCTCATTTATAAAGATAGATTGCGCAGTATTCGAACTTACTTCTTGATAAAGTAGTGTTCTTGTTTTTAAAAGAACTCGTATTTGAAAACTATAAATATCTTGAAATTCGAGACAAGCAAATAAAATTGGAGACGAAGCCTTTTTGGACGAATTTACCTCACCGAACAGATATAATTCGGAATCTTCATTAACTGATTCGCTTCTGAGAATTACGCTCGAAAATTGATAATAATCTACCGAATTGGATTGAGAATATAAATCACAATCATTAACCATCAGGCCAACAACCAGAAAGAGAGAAATCAGATATTTAAAATATTTTTTCAATCTATTCAATTCGAATTATCGATTTTGGTAAAACTGGAAATTTTATCGCTTAGTATTTTTCCCTGCACGAAAATACAAATAAAACTGACAATTCCAGTCTTAAAATTTCAATAGCAATACTAAAACGCATTTCTAACTAGAACAGCACTTTGAGTTTTTAAATTTATATTTTGGAATTCTCCTCGTAATATCTCGCTTCAATCCTCTTAATATCCTTGATAGATTTCTTAGCCCAATCCAATCGCTTAACAAGAATCTCTTCTTCGGTCAATTCCCAAGCGACATCCGAATTGCGTAATCTATTAGTCAGATTCTGAATAATAATCGCCGCCGAAACCGAAATATTCAAACTCTCCGTAAAACCCACCATCGGAATTTTAAGAAAACCATCTGCTCTCCTGAGAATCTCCTCTGACAAACCGTCTCTTTCGGTACCAAAAAACAAAGCACTAGGTTTGGAAATGTCAAAATCCTCCATCAAGCAATCATTCTCGTGTGGAGTAGTAGCAATGATTTGATATCCCTTATTTTTCAATGTGTCGATACAATTCGTAACACTGTCGTAAGTAGAAATATCAACCCACTTTTGGGCACCCATTGCTATTTCTTTATCTATTCGTTTACCATAACGTTCCTCAATGACATGCAATTCCTGAATTCCAAAAACCTCACAACTGCGCATCACCGCACTCGCATTATGCATCTGAAAAACATCTTCAACAGCAATCGTAAAATGCTTGGTTCTGTCTTTCAAAACCTTTAAAAATTTTTCTTTTCGGTTATCAGTTAAAATATTTTCTAAAAATTCCAGATAATCAGTATCAATCATTTCACATTGTTTTTGGCAAAAATACTAAAAAAGAGTAGTTTTATAATCTAATGTATTTACAGATGAAAAAGAAATTAGTAGTTCTTACAGGTGCAGGGATAAGTGCCGAAAGTGGGATAAAAACATTTCGCGACAGTGACGGATTATGGGAGGGACATAACGTAATGGATGTCGCCACTCCCGAAGGTTGGTATAAAAACTCAGCATTGGTTCTTGATTTTTACAACCAAAGACGCCAACAATTAAAAGAGGTACAACCTAATTTAGGACATCAAATTTTAGCAGAATTAGAAAATGATTTTGACGTTTACATCATCACCCAAAATGTAGATGATTTACACGAACGCGCCGGAAGTAAAAATGTAATTCATTTACATGGAGAACTGCTAAAAGTAAGAAGCTCCAAAAATGAAAATTATATTTTGGATTGGCAAGACGATTTGAATTTTGGAGATATCGACCAACAAGGCAATCAACTTCGCCCACATATTGTTTGGTTCGGTGAACAAGTTCCTGCCTTGGAAGAAGCCATCACAATAACAGAACAAGCAGACTATTTTGCAGTTATTGGTACTTCATTACAAGTATATCCAGCAGCTGGCTTAATCGATTTTACTCCAAAAAAGACTCCTATTTATTATATCGATCCAAAACCCATAAAAATTCCCAATCTTAGAAATCCCCTTGAAGTAATTCCGAATATCGCTTCTGAAGGGGTGCGCATTTTAAAAGAAAAATTACAAACTAATCTATAGCGACTTTATCAAAAGCATTTAACAAGCCTAAGTCCAAGACAGTACTTTTATGGTTTTCACTTTGAGAATACATCGGTTTGAATTTAGCTCCATAAACGACTTCTTCAAAAGTATAAGAAGTTCGGGTTGCCACCGTAGTACTGAACATATCATCAAATATTTTGACAATCACTATAATTTCACCTGAAATTGATTCATAATCCGAAGCTACCAATCCGTATAAAGGGCTTTCATTTGTTATCGGATGAACCAATGTCCAACTCAGCGCCAGCGAATTTATTTTTTGATATTCCAAATCCAAATTGTAAAATTTGTTTGTCATAACTCCATTCTCTTCAATTCGCATCCCAAGAGTTACATTGACTTCGGCATCAATATAATTGGTGTTTTTATAGGGAGCCACCCTAAACATTAATGCTTTACTATCATTAAAAGGAGCAATGATAGCCTGGTGAGAAAATTTCAAAAAAACAGACGGCTTACTGAATCTCCCAAAAAACAAACCTGTCGCTATAGCAAAACTCAACAATCCTATTAAAGCTTCGGCAGAAGACAAGGCACTTGTGTAAAAACCTGTTGGACTGATATGCCCATAACCAACTGTGGTAAATGTTTGCGCACTAAAAAAATAAGCCTGTCCAAACTGAACCCATACATCATCTGTAGTTTGAATTCCGTTGAGATGCTCAATACCAATTCCAAAATAAAGTAACGCAAACACAAAATTGATCGTAATATAAAATAACAGAAGAATCGAAAGAAATTTCCAGGAAGACATATCCAACATAGTATGATACCAACTGATTCTATCCAGAAATCCAATGCCTTTTTTTTTCGCATTTGCAGAGCCATCCTTATTAATAAAACGTCCGCCATAACTGGATGCGCTGCTTCCAAATCCCGTATTGACAAGAGATTTTGCTTTTAAATTCAATCGATTAAATAATGCCATATATCCATTTCTTATTAACCGCAAATTATACAATAAATTCTACTTAACAAGATCTGCTATAATATTTACTCTCCTTTTAAAATTCCAAAACATGTTATTTAAAATTACGAAAAACACCTTTTAACGAAAAATAAAAATATTTTTTAACCAAAAAGTTAAAAAAATGAAAAAAAAGTTATATTTGTCTTTCCTAAACTAAACCAAAATTTAACCAAATACCACTAAATCATGAATTTAAAATTACCCTTAGTCATTGTTCTTTTAGTTTTTACCCAAAGTTTTTTTGCCCAAGAATCCAAAAATGAAACAGTAAGTTCAGAAAGTGCTTCTACAATCACTGCAAAAACAGAAGCTGCTCCAATTGATTTCAAAAAACAAATGCAAGATTTAAAAGATCAAGAAAAAGCCTATTTAGCAAAAGTTGAAGCAGAAAAAAAGGCAGCAGCCGAAGCCAAAGTAGCTGCAGAAAAAGCGGCTAAAGCAAAAGCTGAAGCCGATAAAAAAGCAGCAGAAGAAGCAAAAATAGCTGCAGCTAAAGAAGAAGCCATTGCCGCAAAAGCCAAAGCTGAAGCAGATAAAAAATCTACCGCTGAAGCGAAAGAAGCTGCAAGAATAGCAGCTATCGAAGCGAAAACAAAGGCAGAGGCTGATGCAAAAGCTGCCAAAGAAGAAGCTATTGCAGCTAAAGCTAAAGCAGAAGCTGATGCAAAAGCCGCCAAAGAAGCTGAAAAATTGTCTAATGAAAAAATAGCTGAATACCAAAAAGAAGCTGAAAAAGCTAAAGATGCTCAAGAAAAGCTATTTAAAGATGTCGAAAAACTAAAAAAAGAAAAAGCAGAAGCTGACGCAAAACTTGCAGAATCAGCTAAACTAGCCTTGCAAAAATCGACTCTATTAGAAGAACAAATTGCCAAAGCTGAAGCTGAAGCTGCTAAAAAAGCAGCAGCCGATGCCAAAATAGCGGCAGAAAAAGGAGCCAAACAAAACTAATCCCCTCAAAAAAAACCAAACCTAACTTTTAACCAATTTGAAATTAAAAATCCGTTGTAAACGGATTTTTTTTATTTAAACACATTAGAATCAGAATTTTAATTCTAATAATCTCTTTTTTAAAAATGTTTATCTTTGTCCAAAAACAAATACCATGCAAAATATTATTGATCGCTTTGTAAGTTATGTAACCATAGACACCGAGTCTGACGCAAGTTCAAACACAACACCCAGTACAGCTAAGCAATGGGATTTGGCCAATAAACTGGTCGAAGAATTAAAAACTATTGGATTACAAGACGTTACCATTGACGACAAAGCCTATATAATGGCAACGCTACCTAGCAATGTGGATCATGAAGTACCTACAATTGGATTTATTTCACATTTTGACACTACTCCAGATTTTACGGGTGCCAATGTAAAACCACAAATTATTCCGAATTACGACGGTAAAGACATTATCCTAAACGCTGAACAAAACATCATCCTCTCCCCTTCTTATTTCAAAGATTTATTGCAATATAAAGGGCAAACTATAATCACCACCGATGGAACAACACTGCTAGGTGCTGATGACAAAGCTGGTATTACAGAGATTGTAACTGCTATGGAATTGTTAATTAACAATCCTGAAATCAAACACGGAAAAATCAGAATCGCATTTACTCCAGATGAAGAAATCGGTCGTGGAGCCCATCATTTTGACGTGGAAAAGTTCGGAGCAGAATGGGCCTATACAATGGACGGGAGTCAGGTAGGTGAATTGGAATATGAAAATTTCAATGCTGCGGGAGCTAAAATCACTTTCAAAGGAAAAAGTGTTCATCCTGGTTATGCCAAAGGAAAAATGATCAATTCCATGCTTATTGCTAATGATTTCATTAACGAATTGCCCAAAGACGAAACCCCTCAAGAGACAAAAGGTTACGAAGGTTTTTTCCATGTGCATCATTTATCGGGAAGCATTGAAGAAACGGTATTGGAATTAATCATTCGCGATCATAACAAATTAAAATTTGAAAAACGCAAAGACTTAATTACCAAAATCACTAAAAAATTCAACAAAAGATTTGCCAAACAATTTGGAGAAGACATCGTTATTGCAGAAGTTAAAGATCAATATTACAATATGAAAGAAAAGGTTCTTCCTGTAAAACATATTGTCTTTATTGCAGAAAAAGCAATGAGAGAACTAGGCATCAAACCACTTATAAAACCTATTCGAGGAGGAACAGATGGGTGCCAACTGTCGTATAAAGGGTTGCCCTGCCCAAATATCTTTGCAGGAGGACATAATTTTCACGGAAAATACGAATATGTTCCAGTAGAAAGTATGCAAAAAGCCGTAAATGTAATTGTCAAAATAGCTGAATTGACTGCCAATGGAGCTTATCTAAAAAAAGAAACCGTATCCAAAAAACGTTAAAATCATTTTTTCTATGACCAATAACGATCAATGGGAAACTGAATTAGAACTTTTAAAAACAATTATTGCTAAAACCGAATTGGTTGAAACCAACAAGTGGGGCGGTTGCGTGTACGTATACAACAATAAAAATATTGTTGGAGTTGGTGGGTTCAAAAAATTCTTTACGCTTTGGTTTTTCAATGGTGCATTTTTAAAAGATGAAAAGAAACATTTGATCAATGCCAATGAAGGAGTTACAAAATCATTGAGACAATGGCGTTTTACATCCAAAGAGGAAATTAATGAAAAAGAAATTTTAGCCTACATTCAGGAAGCCATTGATAATGAAAAACAGGAAAAAATAATTAAGCCTGAAAAAACAAAAACTGAAGTTATAATTCCGACGCTATTGCAAAACGAATTCGATTCTGATAGCAATTTAGAAGAAGCGTTCCAAAAATTCAGTCCTTATAAACAAAAAGAATTTATAGAATATATAGAAACGGCAAAACGCGAAGAAACCAAACTTTCAAGAATTGAAAAGATAAAACCAATGATTTTAGACAATATTGGTTTGAATGATAAATACAGGTAGTTCAGAAAACTTAAAATTCGAATAAAAAAAATCTCAAATTCTAATAGAAAAGGAATTTGGGATTTTTTTTTAAGCTATAATTTTTTCACATCTAACTATTTAAAAATCAGTAAAAACTTAACATTAACACATTCAATTATTCATTATATTTGTTAATACAAAAGTAACAATTCAATAACATAGAAGACTCAAAAGAATTACCCTTCTGTCCTTAATACCTTAAAAAAAAAATCACATACTAATACATACTATTATGATAGAAAAAAAAGACGATAAAGCAATTCCCGAAAAAGTAGTCAGCCCTGATACGGTAAAAGACGAAAAACCAGAAATTAGTAAACCTGCCGTTGTAAAACCGAGAGCAACAAGATCAACAGTTGCAAGAGCTACAACCACAAAACTAGCAGTAGCAAAAACAGTTACTCCTAAACCAACTGTTTCAAGTGCTACAACGACAAAACCAACGGTTACAAAATCCACTGCTACACGAACCACAACAAGACCCAGCAGAGCCAAAGTTACTGCTCCTGCAACCGGAGTTGTAAAAAGTAACTCTACTCCCACTATTACTGCAGAAATTAAAACAGAAAAAACAACCGTAAAACCTCAAGAGGGAGAAAAAAAGAAAAAGAAAAACAAAACAAAAATGAAAGAAAAAGAGAAAGAAAAAGAGAAAAAAGCGAAAGCCAAGGCTAAAGAAAAAGCAAAGAAAAAAGCAAAAAAAGCCAAGAAAGCTAAAAAAGAGAAAGCTAAAAAAGCAAAGCTAAAAGCTAAAATCAAAGAGAAAAAAGCTAAAGCAAAAGCAAAAAAAAATAAAAAAAGCAAGAAAAAATAATAGCAGTTTACCAATAAAAAAATCCCAAATTCCAATTAAAAAATCGGAATTTGGGATTTTAAGTTTTATAATTTCTGGATTACTCCTTTTTATTCAAAGCTGCGCTCAATTCCATAGAAATTGAAGAACGCTCCATTTTTAATTTTCCAGCCATCGTTTCAATAACCACTGTAGAATCGGCAAGTTCTGATATCTTTCCGTGAATACCACTTTTGGTAATTATTTTGTCTCCAACTTTTAATGTGCTTTCAAATTCTTTTTCATTTTTAGCACGTTTTTGCTGCGGTCTGATCATAAAGAAATAAAGAACCACAAACATTAATAGAAACGGCAAAAATTGTTGTATTTGTCCCATAATTTAAAATTTAGTTTTTGTTAATTGATTTTATTTTTGTTGTGAAATTTGGTATTGAATATTACATCAAACCTCTTCCAATTTTCACAATTCTTTTCTTTTCTTCAAGCTCTTTTACCAAATTATCCAATATACCGTTGATAAAAATACTGCTCTTTGGAGTTGAATATTCTTTGGCCAATTCCAGATACTCATTCAAAGTTACTTTCACTGGAATAGAAGGGAATTTCAAGAACTCACAAATTGCCATTTTAAGGATAATTGTATCAATTTCGGCAATACGTTCACTGTCCCAGTTTGGTGTTTTATCAACATATTCTTTAGCCAGCTCCGTTTCGTTTAAAACTGTTTTCCTAAACAAATCTTTTACATAAGCCTTATCCTCATTGTCTTTGTATAATTTTGGAACCCTGAAATTATCATCTTCGCCTTGTTTAATTGCCTTTAGCTGTTTGATAATATGAGTATTCACCAAAGGAATATCATCAATCCAAGTCAATTTATCATCTTCCAGATATTCATATAATTTTTCGTTTGGAACGATTACATCCGTGAATATATCAACAATAAATTCTTTGTCTTCTTCAAAAGTATTCACCGAATTACTCATGTATTTTGCATACAGTTCGCTCTCTTTAATAGCATTCAGAAGCAAAATAATGTAATCATCATTTAGAGTCCAATTGTTAATTGAACGATTTTCTAGTGCTATGCTAAGGGAATTATTTTCGGCAAGAATTTGAAAAATACTGTTTTTGATGAATTTCTCATTTGGATTACGTTCTTCTTTTGTAGCCAAATGTTTTTGGCTCGACAAATGTAAAAAAACAGTTTCCTTTTTACATATTTCAATCAAAGAAGAAAGCATGATAAGGTATAAATCTTGAATGGCGTCAATACTATAAAAAAGAAATTTTTCTTCTTTTTCCAGATTATCAGAACCGTTTTGATGCATCGCATAAATGGATTGCATGACTTTAACGCGGATGTGTCTTCTATTTACCACCTTGTAAGAACTTTTTAAATTAGTTTGCAAAATTAAGAATTTCATCGCTCAAATGAAAATTTATAGCTGCTTTATTTTAAAAAAGTGGTCAGTGGACAGTTCGTTAGTGATCAGTATTTTGCGCATAAAAAAAGTGTTCAGCATTTTAATAAAATACTAAACACTCTTTCAAAACTGAATACTAAAAAACTGAGTACTGATTACTTCTTACCGTTTTCTATCTTTCTTAAATCGATTCGATTTTGTGCAATAGTTAAAGCTGCTTGATGAGTTGTTATTCCATTTGCAACAGCGTAGTCAAAAATTTCCAATGTAGTATTGTAGATATTTTCGGTTTTACGCATAATCTCTGCTTTGTCATAATGAGCCAACTCAGCATAAACATTAATAATTCCACCAGCATTAATCAAGAAATCAGGAGCATAAAGAATACCTCTTTCTTGCAAAATTAATCCGTGTGTATTTTCATTAGCCAATTGATTATTGGCTGCACCAGCAATCACTTTTGCTTTTATTTTATTCACGGTAACATCGTTAATTGTTGCTCCCATCGCACAAGGCGCATAAATATCAACATCGGCACTATATAAATCATCACCTGTAAATATTTGAGCTCCATATTTTGTTGCTACTTCATACAATTTCTCTTCATTGATATCAGCAATAATAACTTGAGCTCCTTCTTTAGTTAAATACTCAACCAAAGTTTCACCTACGTGTCCAATACCTTGAACCAATATTTTTTTACCTTCTAATTTTTCAGAACCAAATTGTTGTTTTGCAGCAGCTTTCATTCCCATGTAAACCCCGAAAGCAGTAATTGGAGAAGGATTACCTGCTCCACCTCTTTCTTCAGAAATTCCTGTAACGTAAGGAGTTACATCTCTTACTAAATCCATGTCTGAAGTTTCCATTCCGACATCTTCAGCCGTAATATATCTTCCACTTAAAGAATGAACAAACTCTCCAAATTTACGCATCAATTCAGGAGTTTTTTGAGTTTTTGCATCACCCATAATAACCGCTTTTCCACCACCAATATTCAATCCTGTGATAGCCGCTTTATAAGTCATCCCTCTGGATAGACGCAAAACATCATTCAAAGCTTCCCATTCATTGGCATAATTAAACATACGAGTTCCTCCTAATGCAGGCCCCATAACCGAATTATGAATACCAATAATTGCTTTTAATCCTGTATCTTTGTCGTTACAAAAAACAATTTGCTCGTGATCATTAAAAGACAATTGTCCAAAAACTGGATCCATTTTTTGAAGTTCTTTCCCAGTGGTAACAGTAGCATCCATAGTACTATTTATTTTTAGTTAAAAATTACGAATTTATCAAAAAGACAAGCCAAACA
>NZ_MUNX01000055.1 GCF_002001005.1 Flavobacterium sp. A45 | reverse complement strand
ATTCTTATCGGTGTGAAATATGTTTTTGAGTCTCTTTTTATTGTTTTTTTAACGATTAAGAGATGTTTTTTTTAAGCTTTTAAGAATATGTTTTATCAATCAAAAATGGATACTTTTTGCTAAATTATAAACTTTCTTACAAATAATCGATTCTGTAGCTAATGCTCTGATAGTGTATAAACTAAGCTTTTTTGGTCAAAAGTGGTTAAACTTATTAACAAAGTGGTAGATAGTGGTAAATTGTGGTAAAATTTTATATATTTTTGCTTTATACAATTAATACAATTCACTTGGACACAATTATAGGAACATATGAGTGTAAAGTCGATGCAAAAGGACGGGTTTTAATGCCTGCTCCCTTAAAAAAGCAATTGGCTTCCTCGCTTCAAAACGGTTTTGTTTTGAAGCGTTCTGTATTTCAGCCCTGTCTGGAATTGTAT
Source organism: Flavobacterium sp. A45 (assembly GCF_002001005.1). Lineage (GTDB taxonomy): Bacteria > Bacteroidota > Bacteroidia > Flavobacteriales > Flavobacteriaceae > Flavobacterium. Next base: position 38,637 of record NZ_MUNX01000055.1, on the reverse strand, counting down.
CCTATGGAAGAGTGGGATTTGATGATGAAAAAAATCAACAAACTTAATCGATTTGTAAAGAAAAACAATGACTTTATTCGCCGTTTTACCGCTGGTGTAAAGGTGGTAGAGATAGATGCATTAGGCAGATTGCTGGTTCCTAAAGATTTAGTAGTTTTTGCCAGTATTGATAAAGATGTGGTTTTTTCTTCCGCAGTTAATATTGTAGAAATTTGGGATAAAGATTTGTATGAGAAATCGATTGACGGTGCCGATGTTGATTTTGCAGATTTAGCCGAAGAAGTAATGGGTAATTTAAATGACGACGACAATGGAATATCATAATCCAGTATTGCTTCATCCTACTGTGGATGGTTTGGATATAAAACCAGACGGAATATATGTGGATGTAACCTTTGGCGGAGGTGGTCATTCAAAAGAAATATTGAGAAGATTAGGGCCAAACGGAAAATTATTTGCCTTTGATCAAGATGAAGATGCTTTGGCAAATGCTTTACCAGACGAAAGATTTACGTTGATAAACGAGAATTTTAGGTTTATAAAAAGGTTTTTGCGTTTTTATGGCGTGAAAGAAGTAGATGGTATTTTGGGTGATTTAGGGGTTTCTTCTCATCAGTTTGATGTAGCTGAAAGAGGTTTTTCTACCCGTTTTGATGCCGGACTGGACATGAGAATGAGTCAGAAAAATGATTTGAATGCTTATCGGGTAGTCAATGAATATGATGATGCCAACTTAAGGAGAGTGTTTCTGGATTATGGCGAATTGAAAAATGCACCAGCTTTAGCAAGAACAATTATCGAGGCTAGAGAGCACGCACCTATCAAAACAACTGATGAATTGAAAGAAGTCTTGGCAAAATATTTACCCGAAAGAGTTCGAAATAAAATATTAGCTCAAATCTATCAGGCGATTCGTATAGAGGTAAATCAAGAAATGGATGTTTTGAAAGAGTTTTTGGAGCAGTCCCTTGAGATTTTAAAGCCAGGCGGAAGATTAAGCGTAATTTCTTATCATTCATTAGAAGATAGATTAGTGAAAAGATTCATAAAAAATGGAATGTTCGAAGGGGAGCCAGAACGAGATTTTTATGGGAATTTTTCGGTTCCTTTTAAAACGGTAGGGAAGTTAATAGTTCCTGATAATGACGAAATCAAGTTGAATAATAGAGCCAGAAGTGCCAAATTGAGAATTGCAGAGAAAAAAGGTTAGAAAGTTTAATTGTTTAAAATGGTTTAATCGTTTAAAAGTTTAAAGAGGTGTGAATTCTAGAGTTTGTAACTCATAATTCATAATTCATAATTCATAATTTACTAATGAAAGGCGGAATTTATAACATATTAAAAGCACAATTTCTAATCGATGACAACGCTGTCAAAAACTGGCGCTTTATCGTTTTTGTGATTTTACTTGCTATAATAATGATTGCCAATACGCAACGTTACGAACAAAAAGTATTTAAGATTGTTGAATTGACCAATAAGGTAAAAGAGTTGCGTTCTGAATTTGTAGACAGACGTTCAGAGCTGATGAAGCTTAAAATGGAATCTACAGTTTCGGCTAAAATGGAAGAAAAACAAATTTTTCCGTCAACTGTACCTCCAGTAAAAATAGAAGTAAAAGAACCTGAAGAGAAAAATTTCTTAGAAAGAATATGGCAGTAGAAGATAAATACATATCCTATAGAACCTACTTGGTTGCATTTTTCATCTTTTTGATGGCAATTGCTATTGCTGTTAAGTTAACTAATATTCAGTGGGTTGATGGAGATCATTACAGAGAATTAGCCAAAGAAAGAACGGTAAAAAATTTTGTTATTCCTGCCAATAAAGGGAATATCTATTCAGCTGATGGAAGCCTTTTGGCAACTTCAATTCCTAATTATGCAATCCGTTTTGATGCTGTAGCTCCGAAAACAGAAGCTTTTGAAAAAAATGTAAAATTACTGTCTGATTCATTGGGAATGTTACTTAAAAAATCCAGTAGTACAATTCAAAACGAGCTAAGGAGAGCGAGAGTACACAAAAACAGATATTTTTTAGTTGCTCAAGGATTGAGTTACACGGAATATATCAAAATCAAAGGATTTCCATTATTTAATTTGGGAGCTTATAAAGGTGGAATTATAATTGAGCAAAAAACAGTTAGAGAGCATCCAATAGGACTAATAGCCCAACGCAGTATAGGTTATGAAAGAAAAATGCCTGAAGGATATTCTGATGGAAAAGGAATCGAGTGGGCATATCGTCAATACCTTAACGGAAAAGACGGTAAAATATTAAAACAAAAAATTGCTAAAGGGCAGTGGAAACCAATTCGTGATGTAAACGAGGTGGAACCTCAAGATGGTTATGATGTTATATCGACAATCGATGTTTACATTCAAGATATTGCACACCATGCTTTATTAAAACAATTGGAAGAGTATGAAGCAGATCATGGTTGCGTAGTTGTTATGGAAACTAAGACAGGTCATGTAAAAGCGATTTCAAATTTAGGAAGAGCAACAGATGGTAGTTATTACGAAACGACTAATTATGCCTACGCTGAATCTCATGAGCCAGGATCTACTTTTAAATTGGTTGATTTGATGGCAATATTGGACGATAAAGTGGCAGATACGAGTACTGTTTATGATACTCACGGCGGTGTAGTTACATACTCAGGACATAAAGTGAGAGATTCTCATGAAGGTGGTTATGGCAAAATTTCGTTAGCTCGTGGTTTTGAAGTTTCTTCCAATACGGTAATGGCACAGGCTGTTTATAATAATTACAAAAACAATCCGACGAAGTTTGTGAATCATATTAATTCTTATGGATTAAACAAAAAGTTAGGATTGGCTTTTAAAGGAGAAGGAAGGCCAAAGATTCCGCAGCCGAGTGATAAGCATTGGTCTAACATTTCACTTCCATGGATGGCAATGGGATATGAGGTTTCGGTTACTCCATTGCAAACGCTAACATTTTATAATGCTGTTGCCAATAATGGGGTGATGGTGAAGCCACAATTGGTTTCTGAAATCAAAGCGTGGAACAAAACCATAAAAAAATACGATACAGAAGTAATGAACCCGAGAATTTGTTCTCCTGAAACGTTACGAAAAGTTAAGGCAGTTTTGGCTAATGTGGTAAAAAGAGGGACTGGGGCAAAATTGTATTCTAAAGATTTTTCTATGGCGGGCAAAACTGGAACAGCACAAATGAACTATGCCAAGAATGGAGGAATGGACAAACACTATGCTTCTTCATTTGTGGGTTATTTCCCAGCGGATAATCCTAAGTATTCTTGTATTGTAGTGGTTCATAAACCGAATACTGCCAATAATAATTATTACGGAGCCGATGTTGCTGGGCCAGTTTTTAAAAGGATTGCTCAAAAAATATTTACAGATACACCTTCTACCAACGTGATTAAAAAATTGGACAGACCTGATCCGAAACAAGAGAGTAGTTATAATAACTATTATGTAAAAACGCAAAAAAAGCAAAATTCTGTTCCAAATGTTAAAGGAATGGCTGGAATGGATGCAGTTGCATTGTTGGAAAATCTAGGGTTTAAGGTTAAAGCTGTTGGGGTGGGGAAAGTAAAGAAACAATCCATTCAGGCTGGGCAGAGTATTGTGAAAAAATCATCAATTCTATTGGAATTATCATGAGGATACTTAAAGACATATTATATAAAGTGGCGATAGAATCTGTAACGGGTTCTACTGAAATTGCTATAAATCAATTGAATTTTGATTCTAGAAAAGTCGAAAAGAATGATGCTTTTATTGCGATTCGCGGTACTATTTCGGATGGTCATGATTTTATTGAAAAAGCAATCAGTCTTGGAGCAACAGCGGTTATCTGTGACACGCTTCCTGAAAATCTGATAAATGGAGTAACTTATGTATGTGTGAAAGACACTAATGCAGCTTTGGCTTTTATGGCAGCCAATTATTTTGATAATCCATCTCAAAAATTGAAATTAGTTGGTATTACAGGGACGAATGGTAAAACAACCATAGCTTCATTGTTGTATCAATTATTCAAAAAAGCGGGTTTCAAAGTGGGTTTGCTTTCAACAGTGAAAATTTTGGTAGACGATATTGAATATAAAGCTACTCATACAACACCTGATTCTATTACGATCAATTATTTTCTTAATGAAATGATAGAGGCAGAGGTTGAATATTGTTTTATGGAAGTAAGCTCTCATGGTATTCATCAAAAACGTACTGAAGCGTTACATTTTAAAGGAGGAATATTCACTAATTTGTCTCATGACCATTTAGATTATCACCCAACTTTTGCAGAATATAGAGATGTTAAGAAATCTTTTTTTGATCATTTGCCAAGCGGTGCTTTTGCTCTAACAAATATTGATGATAAAAATGGGCAAGTAATGCTTCAAAATACAGCTGCCAAAAAGCTTTCTTACGCTTTAAAAACGTATTCTGATTACAAAGCTCAAATTTTGGAAAATCAATTGTCCGGATTGCTGTTGAAAATAAATGGTAATGAAGTTTGGGTGAAATTAATTGGGACTTTCAATGCATACAATCTTTTAGCGATATATGGAACGGCTGTGGAATTAGGATTGGATAGTTTGGAAGTTCTTCGATTGATGTCAGAATTAGAAAGTGTATCAGGAAGATTCCAATATATTGTTTCCAATACGAATATAACGGCTATAGTAGATTATGCGCATACGCCAGATGCGCTCGAAAATGTTTTGAATACCATTAACGATGTGCGAACCAATAATGAACAATTAATAACAGTTGTGGGTTGCGGTGGAAATAGAGATACTGCAAAACGACCTGTTATGGCTAATATCGCTACAGAATTGAGTGATAAAGTAATTTTGACTTCCGATAATCCTAGAAACGAAGAGCCGGAAGCCATTATTCAAGAAATGGAAAAAGGGATTCAAGCTCAAAATTATAAAAAAGTCTTATCGATTACAGATAGATTGCAAGCGATTAAAACAGCTTGTCAATTGGCACAGCCAAATGATATTATATTGATTGCTGGTAAAGGGCACGAAACCTATCAGGAAATCAAAGGGGTACGTCATGATTTTGATGACATGAAAAATGTAAAAGAGATTTTAGATCAACTGTTAAAATAAAACAATATGCTATACTACTTATTTCAATATTTAGACAAAGTAATGGATGTTCCTGGTACGGGGGTTTTTCAATACATCACCTTTAGATCGTCCTTAGCATTGATGTTATCATTGTTATTGTCTACCATTTATGGAAAGCGCATAATTGGTTTTTTAAGTAGACAGCAAGTGGGAGAAACAGTTCGTGAATTAGGATTAGCTGGACAAAATGAAAAAGCAGGTACACCAACTATGGGGGGTATCATTATCATATTTGCAACTTTAGTTCCTGTGATACTTTTTGCAAAATTGCATAATATCTATATTGTTTTATTGATTGTTACCACCTTATGGATGGGAACCATTGGTTTTATTGACGATTATATTAAGATTTTCAAAAAAGACAAACAAGGGCTTAAGGGTATTTTTAAAGTATTTGGTCAAGTAGGATTGGGAGTAATCGTTGGGTCAGTTTTGTATTTTAGCCCTGCTGTGACTGTTAGAACAGATACAGGAAAGGTCGATATTTTTAAACAAACCACAGAAACCGTTGTTCAACCAGTTTCATTGGAGGAAAAATCAACTGCAACAACAATTCCTTTTTTCAAAAATAATGAATTTGATTATGCAGAATTATTAGCATGGACAGGCGAAGGATACGAAAAATGGGCTTGGTTAGTTTTTATTCCAATTGTCATTTTTATTATTACAGCTGTTTCAAATGGAGCCAATTTAACCGATGGTATTGACGGTTTGGCTGCGGGAACTTCTGCGGTATCAGTCTTTGCACTAGCGATTTTTACGTTTGTTTCGGGTAATATTATTTTTTCAAATTATCTCAATATAATGTACATACCCAACTCGGGTGAGATGACCGTTTTTATAGCTTCGTTTCTCGGTGCTTTGATTGGTTTTCTTTGGTATAATTCTTATCCAGCATCTGTTTTTATGGGAGATACAGGAAGTTTAACCATAGGAGGTATTATTGCGGTATTGGCAATTGCAGTTCGAAAAGAAATGCTGATTCCTTTATTGTGTGGAATCTTTCTGGTAGAAAATTTCTCTGTTGTTTTACAAGTGAGTTATTTTAAATATACTAAAAAACGATTCGGAGAAGGGCGAAGGATTTTTCTAATGTCGCCATTACATCATCATTATCAAAAGAAAGGATATCATGAAAGTAAGATAGTGACGCGGTTTTGGGTAGTTGCTATTATGCTGGCCATTTTGTCAATTGTTACACTGAAATTGAGATAATATGAGGCTAGTGATTTTAGGAGGTGGAGAAAGCGGTGTAGGTACTGCTATTCTCGGTAAGAAAAAAGGATATGATGTTTTTGTGTCCGATTTTGGAAAGATAAAAGACAGTTATAAAGAGGTGTTAATTATAAATGGCATCGCTTGGGAAGAAGGAAAACATACAGAAGATTTAGTTTTGAATGCCGATTTGGTTATGAAAAGCCCAGGTATTCCAGATAAGTCGCCAATTGTGAAGCAATTAAAAAGTAAGGGTATTGCAGTGATCTCCGAAATTGAATTTGCTGCTCCTTTTACAAAGGCTCTTACTGTCGGGATAACGGGTAGTAACGGGAAAACGACTACTACTATGCTTACTTATCACTTGTTGAAAACTGCAGGATTGAATGTTGGATTAGCTGGAAATGTTGGTAAAAGTTTTGCTTGGCAGGTCGCAGATAACAATTATGATTTTTATGTTATCGAGTTGAGTAGTTTTCAGTTGGATGGAATTGTGGATTACAGACCGGACATTGCAATAATTACGAATATTAGCCCAGATCATTTAGATCGATATGATTACAAATATCAAAATTATATAGAGTCTAAGTTTCGCATCACAATGAATCAGACAGAGAAAGATTTTCTGATTTATGATGCAAATGATGAAGCCATTTTAGAATGGTTGAGTAAAAATAAAGTTAAAGCACAATTAATTCCTTTTTCGTTAACCGACGAATTTACCGAAGGAGCTTATATAAAAAATAACAAAATGGAAGTAAAGATCAATCACGAAGAGTTCACAATGGAAACAGAATACATCGCATTGGAAGGAAAACATAATTTAAAGAATGCTATGGCGGCCACCTCTGTTGCAAAAATTTTACAAATAAGAAAAGAAACAATTCGTGAAAGTTTGTCTAATTTTCAAGGTGTTGAACATCGTTTGGAAAAAGTATTGAAGATTCAAAACGTACAATACATCAATGATTCCAAAGCAACCAATGTGAATTCTGTGTTTTTTGCATTAGACAGTATGAATACGCCTACAGTTTGGATTGTAGGAGGAGTTGATAAAGGGAATGATTATCACGAATTAATGTCATTAGTTCGTGAAAAAGTAAAAGCAATTGTTTGTTTAGGAGTTGATAATAAAAAGATTATCGATGCCTTCGGAAATGTGGTTGATATAATGGTTGAAGTAACGAATATGAATGAAGCTGTTCGTATGGCTCAACGTTTATCTGAAAAAGGAGATACTGTTTTATTATCACCAGCATGTGCTAGTTTTGATTTATTTGAAAGCTATGAAGATAGAGGAAGACAATTCAAACTAGCAGTTAAAAATCTATAAATTGAATTTTTTAGAAAATAGTTTCAATTTCTAAATGGAAGTTAAATCTAAAATCTAAACCTTAATTCTAAAATTTAAAAATGAGAGAACTAATTAACAAGCTAAAAGGAGATAAAGGCATTTGGTCATTCGTGGCCTTATTGGGCCTGTTTTCCTTTATGCCAGTTTTTAGTGCAAGTAGTAATTTGGCTTATTTGGGTCATGGAACCGGCAATACTTTGGGGTATTTGGTGAAGCATTTTGCCCATATCTGTATTGGTTTTCTAATTATTTATTGGGTTCATAAAATTCCATATCATTATTTTAGAGCAATTTCCAAAGCAGGATTGCCTATAGTTTGGCTTTTATTGGCTTATACTTTGATAAAGGGAACCGTAATTGCTGGAGCTAATGCCAGTAGATGGATTCAAATTCCATTTATCGGGTTGTCGTTTCAAACATCGACATTGGCGGCAATTATGTTGTTTATTTTCGTTGCTCGATATTTGTCCAAAAGTAGAGAAACACCTATCACTTTTAAGTCTTCTTTATGGGAGCTTTGGACTCCTGTTTTTATAACATTGATGTTTATTCTTCCAGCCAATTTTTCTACCACAGCTTTGATTTTTTCAATGGTACTTATGCTTGCTTTTGTTGGTAGGTATCCTTTGAAGTACATTTTTTTTATCATAGGTTCTGGTGTTGTGATTTTAACTCTGTTTTTTTTAATGTCAAAAGCTTTTCCCGAATCTAAATTTTTCAGCAGAGTAGGGACATGGCAAAGTCGTATTGAGAATTTTACAACCGATAAAGCCGATGAGGATGATTATCAAATAGAAAAGGCTAAAATTGCTATTGCTTCAGGACAGATATACGGTTTGGGCCCTGGAAAAAGTGTTCAGAAAAATTTCTTGCCACAGTCCTCTTCCGATTTTATTTATGCGATTATTGTTGAAGAGTATGGTCTTGTTGGAGGTTTAGGGGTTTTAGTATTGTATCTGCTTTTATTATTCCGATTTGTGATCGCTTCCCATAAAGCTAATACACTTTTTGGAAAATTGGTGGTAATAGGTTTAGGGTTTCCGATGATTTTTCAAGCCATGATTAATATGGCTGTTGCCGTGGAGTTATTGCCAGTTACCGGACAAACGTTGCCTTTGATTAGTAGTGGAGGTAGTTCAATTTGGATGACTTGTTTTGGCCTCGGAATTATATTGAGCGTGACCAAAAAAGAAGAGGAGATTGCACAAGAAAAATTAGATAAAGAAAAAAGAGAAGAAATACTTCAAAAACTTATAGATAGAGAATTGGAAGCAGATCTTGAAGAAGCAGATTTTAAAAATGTAAATGACAATTTTGACACTAGCGATTATTCCATTACGGATAATTCAAAGAACCCAATGAATGCGGTGTTAAAATAATTGGGTTTATTAGGTTTTTATAAATAATTACAGTTCGTTACAATTTAGTATTAAAAGAAGCAACTTAGAAATTTTTTCAAAATGGCAAAGCATAAATTTATCTTGAGTGGAGGAGGTACAGGAGGACACATTTATCCTGCAATAGCCATTGCAAACGAATTGAAGTCACGTTTTCCTGATGCCGAAATTTTGTTTGTTGGTGCCAAAGACAAAATGGAAATGCAAAAAGTACCTCAAGCAGGTTACAAAATAAAAGGTCTCTGGATTGCTGGTTTACAAAGAAAGTTGACAATTCAAAATGCAATGTTCCCATTTAAATTATTGAATAGTTTATGGGAATCCAGGAAAATCATTAAACAATTTAAACCAGATGTTGTTATTGGTACGGGTGGTTTTGCCAGTGGCCCATTGTTGAAAATGGCCAATAGCATGAATATACCTACCGTAATTCAAGAACAGAATTCTTATCCGGGAATTACCAATAAACTTTTGAGTAAAAAGGCAAATAGTATTTGTGTTGCTTATGATCATTTAGAACGTTTTTTTCCAGAAGATAAAATGATTTTGACTGGTAATCCGGTTCGTCAGGATTTGTTGGATATTAAGGAAAAAAGAAATGAGGCTATCAAATATTTCAATTTGGATCCATCCAAGAAAACACTATTGGTTCTTGGAGGTAGTCTAGGTGCCAGAAGGATCAATCAATTAATAGAGAAGGAATTAAATAAGTTCCTTTCTTTAAAAGTTCAAGTGATATGGCAATGCGGAAAATTTTACTTGGACGATTATGAACAATATAACAGGCATAATGTTCAAGTAGTAGCCTTTATAGAAAGGATGGATTTGGTTTATGCAGCTGCTGATGTGGTGATTTCACGCGCTGGGGCTTCTTCTGTTTCGGAGTTGTGTATTGTTGGTAAACCAGTGATTTTTATTCCTTCACCGAATGTAGCCGAAGATCACCAAACCAAAAATGCCCAAGCAATAGTGAATAAAAAAGGTGCCATTTTACTTAAGGAATCACAATTGGATGAAGACTTTGGTTTGGTATTTGAATCGTTGATTAAAGATCAAGGAAAACAAGATCAATTAAGTGAGAATATTAAATTATTGGCAAAGCCAAAAGCAACAGTACAAATTGTTGATGCAATTGTTAAGTTGATTGGAGAAGAAAATAGAGAATAGACTTGAAGAATATTATAAACGAAATAAAATGAATTTAAATCAAATAAAGAACGTCTATTTCATTGGAATTGGGGGCATCGGAATGAGTGCTTTGGCTCGTTATTTCAAAACGATAGGAAAGCAAGTTTCGGGCTATGATAAAACACCTTCTATTCTTACCAGTGAATTGATTGAAAGTGGAATTGATATTCATTTTGAAGATAATATTAATCTAATTCCAAGTGATTATTATGTTGAAAATACATTGGTCATTATTACTCCAGCGGTGCCGGTTGATCATTCTGAGTGGAATTATTTCTTGGAAAGAGAGTATCAGGTAAAAAAGAGAGCAGAAGTTTTGGGTATCATTACTCAAGATACTTTTTGTTTTGCGGTGGCAGGAACTCATGGGAAAACAACGACCTCTAGTATTTTAGGGCATATTTTGTATGAAAGTGGAGCTGATGTAACAGCTTTTATAGGCGGAATTGTTGAGAATTATGATTCTAATTTAATCGGAAACGGAAAAACGGTTACAGTTGTTGAAGCTGATGAATTTGATCGTTCCTTTTTGCATTTGCATCCAAATATTGCATGTATTACATCTATGGATGCCGATCATTTGGATATTTACGGTACCAGCGCAGCAATTGAAGAATCATTTGTAGAATTTGCAAATAAAGTTGAAGATAAAAACAAACTTTTTATAACCAATGAACTGCCCATAGAAGGAGTGATTTGTGCTGTTAATGAAGAAGCTGTTTTTGAAGCCTTCAACGTGAGAATAGAAGACAGTAGTTATGTTTTTGATGTTAAAGCCCCAAACGAACTCATTAAAGATTTGCGTTTCGGATTGCCAGGCAAGCATAATTTAATGAATGCTTTAATGGCATTAGCGATGGCAATAACATACGGCACCCCAACCGATGTTATTGCCAGAGCTTTGGTTTCTTTTAGAGGAATTAGAAGGCGTTTTTCGTATCAAATCAAAGAAGAGAATTTAGTATATATTGATGATTATGCACATCATCCAACAGAAATAAATGCTGTTCATCAAGCGGTTCGAGAATTATATCCGGGACAAAAAGTATTAGCTGTTTTTCAGCCGCATTTATTTAGTCGTACAAGAGACTTCGTAGATAATTTTGCCAAAAGCTTGTCTGCTTTTGATGAAGTTTTTCTGATGGAAATTTATCCAGCCCGTGAATTGCCTATGGAAGGTGTTAATTCACAATGGTTAATGGGTAAAATGACTAATGAGTATAAAAAAATTGTAAGTAAAGAAGATTTAATTCCTTCAATTTTGGCTAATGATGCCCGCGTAATTGTTACGATTGGTGCAGGTGATTTGGGTGAAATGGTTCCTTCAATAAAAAAAGCATTATATGAAAGTCTTTAATTGGAATAATATAAGATTATTGTTAATGTTTGTTTTGGTCATTTTTCTTTTTTCGTTTACTTCTAAACGAAATTCAAAGCGAAAACTGACTAAATCAGAGGTTGTTTTTGTGGGTGAAAACTCTCTTTTTTTGGAAAATGAAACGGTTAATAAATTGTTGATAGAAAATAATTCGCATGCTAAAACCATACGAAAAGATAGGCTAGATTTGAATAAATTGGAGCAAGTATTAAATGCTCAAGAAATGATCGAGAGGGCAGATGTGTATGTGACTATCGATGGTGTGTTAAAAGCAGTTGTGAAACAAAAGACGCCTATAGCTAGAGTCTTTAATGATGAGGGTTCCTTCTATATTGACAGTGAGGGTAATACCATGCCTTTATCGACAAATTTTACAGCTCGAGTTCCACTTGTATCTGGGGAGATAAACAAGAAAAACAACAAAGATTTATTTAAATTATTTAAGATAATTTATGATGATGCGTTTTTGCGAAAAAACATCATTGGCATACAAATTATGTCTAATGGTAGCTTATTAATGCTCAATAGAAATTATAATTATCAAATTGATTTTGGTAGTTTGATAAATGTAGAACGTAAATTTCAAAACTATAAAGCTTTTTTTCAAAAAGTAAGTTTAGATGGTTCTTTGGATAAATATAAAAAAATAGATCTCAGATTTACGGAACAAGTAGTTTGCACAAAATAATAGAAAATGGAAAAAGAGAATATTGCAGTAGGTCTAGATATTGGGACGACGAAAATTGTTGCCATGATAGGCAAAAAGAATGAGTATGGAAAACTTGAAATTTTAGGTGTTGGAAAATCTAAAAGTTTAGGTGTGGCAAGAGGTGTTGTGAATAACATCACTCAAACTATTCAATCTATTCAACAAGCAATACTTGAGGCGGAAAATAATTCAGGGTATAAAATAAAAGATGTTGTAGTTGGTATAGCTGGTCAGCATATCAGAAGTATTCAGCATAGTGATTACATCAGCAGAAGTAATCCAGAAGAAGTAATAGGTGGAAGCGATATCGATTTATTAATCAATCAGGTTCATAAATTGGCGATGCTGCCTGGAGAAGAGATTATCCATGTATTGCCTCAAGAATTTAAAATTGATGGGCAATCGGATGTGAAAGAGCCAATCGGGATGTATGGCGGTAGATTAGAGAGTAGTTTCCATGTGGTAGTTGGTCAGGCATCGTCAATCAGAAATGTTGGAAGATGTATACAAAGTTCAGGTATCGAATTGTCAGGATTGACATTGGAACCATTAGCTTCTTCCGATGCAGTTTTGAGTCAGGAAGAAAAAGAAGCAGGAGTTGCTCTTATCGATATAGGAGGAGGAACAACTGATTTGGCTATTTTTAAAGATGGTATTATTCGTCATACAGCAGTAATCCCTTTTGGAGGAAATGTAATTACAGACGATATTAAAGAAGGTTGTTCGATTATTGAAAAACAAGCCGAATTGTTGAAAGTTAAATTTGGTTCTGCTTGGCCAGGAGAAAATAGAGACAATGAGATTGTATCTATTCCAGGTTTGCGAGGCAGAGAACCTAAAGAGATTTCGTTAAAAAACCTTTCGAAAATAATTAATGCCAGAGTTGTTGAAATCATTGAGCAAGTTTTTACAGAAGTAAGAGCTTATGGACATGAAGATCCTCGCAAAAAATTGATTGCCGGAATCGTTCTTACGGGTGGAGGTGCGCAATTAAAGCATATCAAACAATTGGTAGAATACATCACCGGAATGGATACTAGAATTGGTTATCCAAACGAGCATTTAGCTGGAAACTCTGATGAAGAAATTTCAAGTCCATTATATGCAACAGCAGTTGGACTGGTAATGAATAGCATTGAAAATAAAACACAAAGTGCGGTTAAAATGCAGGCAACTGTGACACCAGAAAAAGTAACTTATTATAGAGAGCCGATAGTTGAAGAGAAAGTTGAAATTAAAGAAGAGGTTTATGTGCAACCTGAAAGAGCACTTCAAGCAGATCCTTTAAAAGAGGAATCTACTGAAAACAAAATTAGAAGATCGTTTTTTGATAAATATGTGGACAAGATTAAAGATTTTTTGGACAACGCAGAATAATAAATAAAGAATAAATAAATTATCAGACCTCCTTTTTGCCCCAAGCCTAGAGTAGTAAAAGATAAAGTTAATAAAAAATTAAAACCCCATATGATGCCAAGCAACACAGAATTTGGAAGTATTTCATTTGATTTACCAAAAAATCAATCAAATGTAATCAAAGTAATTGGAGTAGGTGGTGGCGGTAGTAACGCCATAAACCACATGTTTAAACAAGGAATTAAAGGCGTTGACTTCATCGTCTGTAATACCGATTCTCAAGCATTGGACAACAGTGCTGTGCCTAACAAAATTCAGTTAGGGATGAATTTGACTGAAGGATTGGGAGCTGGAGCAAATCCGGATATTGGACACCAATCTGCTATAGAAAGCATCTCCGACATTGAAAAAATGTTGGATGTAAATACCAAGATGGTGTTTATTACCGCTGGAATGGGTGGTGGAACTGGAACAGGAGCTGCGCCAGTAATCGCTCAACTAGCTAAAGAAAGAGATATACTTACAGTGGGAATAGTAACTTTGCCTTTCTTGTTTGAGGGGAAAGTGCGTCAGGAGCAAGCGCTTATCGGTATCGAAAAATTGCGCAAGCAAGTCGATTCTTTAATCGTTATTAATAATAATAAATTAAGAGAAGTATATGGAAATCTTGGATTCAAGGCAGGATTTTCAAAAGCGGACGAAGTTTTGGCAACGGCCTCAAGAGGTATTGCCGAAGTAATAACTCATCACTATACTCAAAATATCGATTTACGTGATGCCAAAACAGTATTGTATAATAGCGGGACGGCTATTATGGGATCTTCTGTTTCCTCCGGTGAAAATAGAGCAAAAGAGGGTATTGTTGCCGCTTTAGATTCGCCACTTTTAAATGATAATAAAATTACGGGTGCCAAAAATGTATTGTTGCTTATCGTTTCTGGAACTAATGAAATTACTATCGATGAAATTGCCGAAATCAATGAGCATATCCAATATGAAGCAGGATCTAATGCTAATATTATCATGGGTGTAGGTGAAGATGAAACTCTTGGAGATGCCATTGCTGTTACTATTATCGCTACAGGTTTTAATGTTGAACAACAAAACGAAATAGTAAATGTTGAGCCTAAAAAAATAATCCACACACTTGGTGAAGAACAAAAAAGTGTTTTTGATTTGACAAAAAACACAGTTGCAGGTTTCAATTTCAATAGTGAATTACCAGTTTCCAACACTGAAGAAAGAATCGTTTTTGATTTAATTGAAGATGTTGTAACACCTGAGCCTGTAATTAACTCTCCGATAATTGCTTCAATCAATGAAGATGAATTAATTGGGATGACAGAATTCATTAAAAATTTGGATGTTACATTCGAAATTGTTTCTCCAATGAAAGAGATTGATTTTGTGGTTACAAATCCTGTTATAGAGCAAGTAAGAGAAGTAAGATCAGAGCCAGCACGGTTTGAGGAAAAACAAGAGCAAACAGCTTTTTCATTCGATATGCCTTTAAGCAAACCAGAGCCTGTTCATGCAAAAGAGGAATCGAATAATTTCTTGTTTGAATTGACAAATGAAACTCGCGATATTAAAGTAGTGGAGCCTGTTCAATTTGTTCCAGTAACAGAATTATCCGACAAAGGCATTATAAAATACTCGCTTGAAGAATATATGGAGGTTGAGAATGACTTTTCAGAATCTAAACCGGCAGCGAAAGTTGTTGAGGAAGTAATTCCAGCCGAAATGAATATTACGATGAAACAAGTGACCGAGCCAGTAATTGAAATACCAGTTCTTGCAAATAATTCACCTGTTGACATGACAATCGAAGAAACACTTAGATTTAGAGCTGAAGAAAGAAGAAGAAAACTTAAAGATTTCAATTATAAGTTTCATGATAATGTATCAAGAGTTGATGAATTAGAAAGGGAACCAGCCTACAAAAGATTTGGTATTGATCTTAATAATTCACCTTCAAGTAATGCTACATCAAGAATATCTGTTGGGACAGACAGTAATAATGATTTACAGTTGCGTTCTAATAACTCCTATTTGCATGACAATGTCGATTAACTAACTCAAACTATTTTGAGATAGCCCGAAAATTAAATCAAATTTTCGGGCTATTTTTTGAGTATAAAGCATCAAACAAGAAGTTGTTAATGCGAGTTAAATTTTCTAAATTTGTCGGGCCTTATCCAGCTGTACAAGGTGATTTGAGATTGTAGATTTAAGATTGCTTTGCCAGTTCGCCCTTTGGGCTCGTGTGCAGATTTGTGATTGAATATCCTTTTTCATTTCAAAAAATCTAAATTTAAGAATCTAAAATCTAAAATATATTATGAGTTTATCAATTCAAATCATGGACGAAATCAAAACCGCCATGAGAGCCAAAGATACAGTAGCACTAGAAGCATTAAGAGCTATAAAATCAGAGCTTTTATTAGCGCAGACTGCATCAGGATCAAAAGAAGAAATAACTGCTGACGATGAGATCAAATTACTTCAACGATTAGTTAAAACCCGTAAGGAAAGTGCAAGAATATTTACGGAACAAAACCGTATGGATTTAGCCGAACCAGAATTGGCACAAATTGCAGTAATTGAGAAATTCCTGCCGGCTCAATTAAGCGAAGCTGAAGTTGAAGCGGTAATTGCAAAAATTATTGCAGAGACTGGAGCATCTGGAATTGCTTCAATGGGTAAAGTAATGGGATTGGCATCAGCTCAATTGGGTGGAACTGCCGAAGGAAAAACCATTTCAACCATCGTAAAGAAACTTTTAGTATAATAAATTAGATCGTTAATTTGATATTATTGGTTCAGTGATTTTTTAATCTGAAATCAGTAATATCAAATCAACAATCAAATGACTGCGTAGTTCAACTGGATAGAATATCAGATTTCGACTCTGAGGGTTGCAGGTTCGAACCCTGCCGTGGTCACAAAAAGGCAAAATACGTTAAAGTGTTTTGCCTTTTTTTATGAATATCAAACACCTTTTTTTTAAATAAATAACCACCCGAAAACAAAGCACTTCGAATTTTGTGGTACAATTGATGCCGTTTAATTTGAAAGTCTTATAAGTATTAATGAGTTTCAGAAAATAAATTATGTTAAAATTATTTTGCTAATAAATATTATTCGTAATTTTACGAACACAACAAGAATCAAAAATGGAAAAGACTAAAAAAGATTATTTTACAGGCCAGCAGACAGATCTAGCCAGATATGCAAAAGCACTGGGGCATCCTGTTAGAATTGCCATTTTACAATTACTTAATTCACAATCTTGTTGTTATCATGGCGATATGGCAGAAGAATTGCCAATTGCTAAATCAACACTATCGCAACATCTAAATGAACTTAAAGATGCCGGTCTGATTCAAGGAACTATTACGCCTCCTACCGTAAAATATTGTATTAACCGTGAAAATTGGATAATTGCAAAAACATTAATGAACGACTTGTTGAAGTAAAAAAATTTGACTTCTTTATTCGTAGTTCTACGAATACCGAATAACTAAAGACAAAATGAAACCGCAAGGTTCACGATTTCAAAAATTAAAATAGTACATCATGAGTAAAACAATTAAAGTATTAGGACCAGGTTGTCCAAAATGTAAAACAACATTTCATAATGTTGAAGAAGCCGTAAAGCAATTAGGGATAGACGCAGAAATAATCAAAATTGAGGACATCGAAGAAATGATGAAATACAATGTGTTAACCACTCCTGTGTTACTGGTAGATGAAGTCATAAAAGTAAAGGGCAGAATTGCTCAAATAGATGAAATTAAAGAATTCTTAAAATAATAAAACAATGGAAAATCAAACATTAGTAAAAGAAATTTGCCCAACAACAACGCAAGAATGGGTAGTAAACGGAGCATTGTTAGTAGATGTTCGAGAGACAAATGAAGTAGCAGAACTGTCTTATGACGTGCCTAATATAATACATATTCCACTAACACAATTTGAAGAACGGTTCACAGAAATCCCTAAAGACAAAGAAGTAGTGATGGTTTGCAAGAGTGGTGGAAGAAGTTTAAGGGCAGTTGGATTCTTGGTAAATCACGGTTATGACAAAGTAGTAAATATGCAGCATGGAATGATTCGCTGGGCACAAAAAGGATTTCCGACCAAAGGTGATACAGCATCAGTTTTAGGAAATGCACAAGGCAGTGGATGTTGCGGAACAGCCGCTTCTACAGCTGCACAATCATGCTGTGATAGTAAAATCTGATGATAGTAAATGTTGTTAATTTAATTTAGATCATTATGTTTGACTGGCTACAGCATTTTGCAGATTGGCTGATATATTCAGTCTTTTCAATTCAGCAGCATACCAAACTAGGAGACGCTTTAAATTTCTTCGTTTTTGATACCTTGAAAATTGCCTTATTACTTTTTGTAATAACAACAGTAATGGGAATTGTAAACTCCTATTTTCCTGTTGATAAAGTGCGTAATTTTTTGAGTCGCAATAAACTCTACGGCCTGGAATATCTGTTTGCTTCCACTTTTGGAGTCATCACACCGTTTTGTTCTTGCTCGTCCGTTCCTTTATTTATTGGTTTTGTAAAAGGAGGTATTCCGCTTGGGATTACATTTACTTATCTCATTACAGCTCCATTGGTTAACGAAGTGGCAATTGCAATATTTTTAGGGGTTTTTGGCTTGAAAATTACGGCCATATATGTTGGTACTGGAATCGTTTTAGGAATCATTGGCGGTTTTACTTTAGGTAAATTAAAGTTAGAAAAGCACCTTTCGCCTTGGGTACAAAATATTATTGCCAACGCACAGACTGAAGAAGAATTCGAGGCAGATAATCAAACATTGGCACAACGGTTTCCCGGTATTGTAAAAGAAGCCTACAATATCGTAAAAGGAGTTGCTCCCTATATCATAATTGGTATTGCCATTGGTGGCTTGATGCACGGATTTATTCCAACTGGCTTTTTTGAAGCCTACATCAGTAAAGAGAATCCTTTTGCAGTGCCAATAGCCGTAATTTTAGGTATGCCAATGTACAGCAATGCTGCAGGTGTTATTCCAGTGATACAAGTTTTAGTTGCTAAAGGTGTTCCTCTAGGAACTGCCATCGCTTTTATGATGGGAGTTATAGGTTTGTCATTACCCGAAGCAATGCTTTTAAAAAAAGTAATGAACTGGAAATTAATAGGGGTTTATTTTGGGACTATCGGCTTCTTTATGATTCTATCGGGTTATCTATTTAATGCTATATTATGAAAACAAAAACACAAATTTTCCTTGAACTCTGGCAGGAAGCTAGAACGAGGTTTACCAACCAAATCCAAAACATAACAGAACAGGATTTGCTAAAAAAATTAGGAACTTCTTCCAACTCTGTTGGTTTTCTTATCCGTCATATTGGCGATGTAGAACTGCTTTTTGCCAAAAATGTCTTTGGTGATGCCAATGTAAAAGTAGTGGCTAAAACGGTAATAGAGAAACGGGATACAGGCGAATGGACAAATCTTCAAGAGTTAATAGAATATATAGTGTATTCCTTTGAATCTTTAAAATCCATTGTTGAAAAACAAACAGATATCGACTGGGAAACTACGATTACCACAAATGAATTTGGCACAAAAACCAAAGCCGAAGCTTTTGGCAGAATAGTTTCTCATACAGCCTATCACGCTGGGCAAATGGCTATCGTCAATAAATATGGAACAAATTAAAATCAAATAATTAACAATTAAATTTAAAACAAAATGAGAAATTTTTTTTTAATACCAATTTTTGCAACGCTAATGTTGCTGTTTGTTTCTAATGATGGAAACGCTCAAGCCAAAAAAGCTTCAACTATTCAAGTAATTCAATTTCATTCGGAACATCGCTGTATGACCTGCAACAAAATTGAAGAATTAGCTAGAGTTGCTTTAAAGAAATACCCTGCCATTCCATTTTCTTTGGTAAATGCGGATGATAAAAAGAACGAAAAACAATGTACTCAATTTCAAGCTTATGGAAGCTCCTTGTTTTTGTATAACACCAAAACCAAAAAAATCAAAAATTTAACCGAAATGGCTTTTATGAATGCTGGAGATCAAGATAAATTCATCAAGGAGTTTAATAAAAATTTGGATACCTTTTTAAAATCATAGGATGGAGTGGATTAACGAATTGGCACAAAATCAAGAAATGCCTCTGTTGGCTGCATTGGCTCTGGGATTATTGACAGCAATTGCACCCTGTCCGTTGGCAACCAATATAACGGCAACAGCATTTATCGCCAAAACCATCAGTAGCCGAAAGAAAGTTTTGTTGAGTGGCTTGCTGTACACTTTTGGACGAATGTTCACCTACTCTGTACTAGGCGCGATAATTTATTTTGGCGCAAGCAAATTCCAAATAGCCAAACTTTTTCAGGGAAACGGCGAAAAATATATTGGTTTTGTTTTGGTAATTCTGGGGCTGATAATGCTTGATATCATTAAGCTCAATTTTATAAAAGGAGGCAATTGGATTGAAAAACTTTCGGATAAATTCAAAACCAAAGGTTTGCTGGGGGCTTTCCTTTTAGGGGCTTTATTTGCTTTGGCTTTTTGCCCTTACAGTGGTGCATTATTCTTCGGGATGCTTATTCCAATGACTATCAAATCAGGTTTGGCTATGCCTATGCTGTTTTCTTTAGGCACGGGATTACCAGTTATTCTCTTTGCTTTTATCATCGCTTTTAGTATGGAAAAGCTGGGAATGTACTTTAAAGCCATTACCAAAATCGAAAAAATAATGCGAATAGCAGCCGGAATTATATTCGTCATCACCGGGTTGTATTACATTAACATTTATTTTAAATTAATTTGAATGATTTAAATAATTGTTAAGTTTTGAAATAATATTTTTTTTACAGCTAAGTATATCGTAATATTGCAATATAAATATAATACTATGGGAGCAACAAAAACAGACAGCTTTACAGATAAGCAAAATGAGTTGGCTATTTTAGCCAAAGCACTCGGACATCCTGCGCGTATAGCCATTATTGAATATTTACTCAAAGTGGATGCTTGTATCTGTGGTGATATTGTAAATGAGTTGCCACTGGCACAACCTACAGTTTCTCAACACTTAAAAGAGCTAAAAAATGCAGGAATAATCAAAGGAAACTTTGAAGGAAATTCAATCTGCTATTGTATCAACGAGCCAGGTTTTGAACAAATAAAAGGTTTCTTCCAAGACATCACAAAACATCTGGATAAAAAGAAAAACGACTGTTGTTAAATTTTTAAATTAAAATATTATGAAACTATCACAAGTAAAAAACATCTTGAAATCGGTTGAAGCTGTAAACTTCATCTTGGCTGACGGAACTTCAGTACCGGAACATTTTCACGTAACCGAAGTGGGTTTAATTACCAAAAACTTTATTGATTGCGGAGGAACAGTTCGAAAAGAAACTGTGGTCAACTTCCAATTAT
The DNA here is from genome assembly GCF_002001005.1 of Flavobacterium sp. A45. GTDB lineage: Bacteria > Bacteroidota > Bacteroidia > Flavobacteriales > Flavobacteriaceae > Flavobacterium. The sequence goes on along the minus strand of NZ_MUNX01000055.1, from coordinate 17,449 downwards.
GGGATGCCAACGATTTTGAACATCGATTGAAACCTCAAAAATTACTCAATATCATCGAGTTATCGGAGAAAGTGCTGGGAATAGAAGATTTTGAAATCGAAGTGGAATATCAGGCACAAACCATCGGTAAATACGATTTGGATTTCAACGGAAATGATTTTGTTTTATTAAATAAGAAAACGGCTTGTTTGGCTCAAGACCAATGCGGCATTCCATCAGAAAAGCCAAAAGTGAGATTATCCGATATGAGTAATGAAGCTAGTTGTTGCACTCCCGGTGGAAGCTGTTGCTAATGTTAAACTATAAAAATTGATATAATAATGACTTTAACCAAAACCAACGTTTTTCCAGAGATTGCAACCGTAATCAATACTTTTAATTTCGAAAGCATTACTGCAGAACGTAAAATTATTTTGCAGCCACTTGTAGATTACATACAAGGTAAAGCAAGTAATCAGCAAGAAATAAGACTAAACTTAATTTGTACTCACAATTCGAGAAGAAGCCATTTGTCTCAAGTCTGGGCACAAACAGCTGCTGCCTATTATGATATAAAAAATGTATTTTGCTATTCTGGCGGTACAGAAGCGACAGCAATGTTTCCTATGGTGTCTAAAACACTTACTAAACAAGGTTTTGAAATAAAAACTATTGCAGAAGGAAATAATCCGATCTACACTATAAAATACGCCAGTGACGAACATCCAATAATTGGTTTTTCTAAAACGTATGATGACAGTTTTAATCCGCAGGATGAATTTGTTGCCATTATGACCTGTTCACAAGCCGATGGCGGATGTCCTTTTATTGCCGGAGCCGAAAAGCGCATTCCAATCACTTTTGAAGATCCTAAAGCATTTGACAACACACCGGAGCAAGCAGAAAAATATGAAGAGAGAAGTTTGCAGATAGCAACCGAAATGTTTTACGTTTTTTCACAAATTAAACAATAAGTATGTCAGCAAATAATTGTGCACCAGTAGTAGAACGTAAAAAATTAGGTTTTTTGGATCGATTTTTAACCCTTTGGATATTCTTGGCAATGGTAATCGGAGTTTCAGTTGGCTATTTCATTCCATCAAGTAGCGGTTTTATCAACTCCTTTTCAAGTGGTACAACTAATATTCCTTTAGCCATCGGATTAATCCTGATGATGTATCCTCCATTGGCCAAAGTAAAATACGAACAAATGGGCGAAGTGTTCAAAAACACAAAAGTGTTGGGTGCCTCATTATTTTTAAATTGGATTGTTGGCCCTATATTAATGTTTGCTTTGGCATTATTATTCCTTAGCGGTTATCCGGAATATATGATTGGTGTAATACTAATCGGGTTGGCACGTTGTATCGCCATGGTTGTTGTTTGGAATGATTTAGCCGATGGAAACCGAGAATATGCTGCAGGTTTAATTGCTCTGAATAGTATTTTTCAAGTGTTATTGTATAGCGTTTATGCTTACGTTTTTATCACAATTTTACCGCCCTATTTTGGATATACAGGTTTTGAAGTGAACATCAGCATTGGACAAATTGCCGAAAGTGTGGGTATCTATTTGGGAATCCCTTTTGCACTTGGAATCATAAGCCGTTACGCTTTAATTGCTATTAAAGGAACCGAATGGTTTGAGAGCAAATATGTTCCTTTTATTTCGCCAATAACATTAATGTCATTGTTGTTTACCATCATTTTAATGTTCAGCCTGAAAGGAGAATTGATTATACAAATACCAATGGATGTAGTGCGAATAGCTATTCCATTAGTTATCTATTTTGTAATAATGTTCGTCATTAGTTTCTTCATTGGGAAATATTTTGGTGCTGATTATTCAAAATCTACCGCCATTGCTTTTACAGCCACTGGAAACAATTTCGAATTGGCTATTGCAGTTGCTATCGGTGTTTTTGGAATCAATAGTGGACAGGCCTTTGCTGGTGTAATCGGCCCATTAGTCGAAGTGCCTGCACTTATTGCATTAGTCAATGTTGCCTTTTGGTTCAGAAAGAAATATTATACTGAACTAATTACTGAATAACTGTCTTAACCGTTTATCATGAGATACATTTTAAAACAGTGAGGTAAGAGCTTCAAAGCTTCTAATAAAAGGTTCGAATACTGTGCCAAGGTGGTTTGACTTGATGGGTCAAAGAAGAAATATTCTTCTTTGACCCATTTTTATTGGTTCTAATCTGTTGTTGGATATGCAATTCATGATTGCATTTTAAGCTGGGCTATTCCCTTAATCTATTTGAACTTCATACAGTAATCTGTATTTTATATCGAAAAGACTTTAACGGGTTATAAATATTCTTCAGATTTATGAGATAAAGTTGGAATGTATAATCATAATGTCCTAAAATAGTTTTAATTAAGAACTGATAAACATCATATTTTGAATAAATTTTCATGTATAAATTTGAATATAATTTTAAAGAGAAAATGTTATGAGACAGCATGTTCCAGTGTCAACTATTATGACCAAAGATCTGGTAAAACTAACGATCAAGGATGATTTAACAAAGGCTGAATCTCTTTTCAAGCATTATAAAATCAGGCATATTCCAGTAGTTAACGGAGCGACTATAATTGGAATGCTGAGTTACACAGATTTATTAAGAATCTCTTTTGCAGATGCAGTTGATGATGATGAAGAGATTGTAGATACGACCGTTTACAATATGTTTACGGTAGAGCAGGTAATGGCTAAAAAGCTGGTGACAATTTCGCCAGATACCACTATTAAGGAAGCTGCTGAGATATTAGCAAAAAAAGAATTTCATGCCTTGCCAGTTTGTGAAGACCATTTGTTGGTTGGAATAGTAACCACCACCGATTTGATAAAGTATTTAATTGATCAGTATAAATAAGTGTTTACTAAAGAAGAAAGTCCCAATGAAGTTTGTTTTGCTTATTGGGACTTTTGTTTTTTTTTAAACGGATAATAAGTTTTTTAAATCGGCTACAGTTTGAATCGGGTCTTCTGCTCTAAAAACAAAACTTCCTGCCACAAGTACATCGGCACCAGCTTCAACTAATTGTACAGCATTTTTATTGGTAACACCACCGTCAATTTCTATAAGTGTTGAAGCTCCTTTTCGAGTAATCAGATCTTTTAGTTTTTTCACTTTTACATAAGTGTTCTCTATAAACGATTGTCCTCCAAAACCGGGATTTACACTCATGATACAAACCATATCAATATCATTGATTACATCTTCCAACAAATCAACATTGGTATGCGGGTTAAGGGCAACTCCAGCCTTCATTCCTTGCGCTTTGATAGCTTGAAGTGTTCTGTGTAAATGAGTACAGGCTTCGTAATGTACGGTTAAAATATCGGCACCTAAATCTTTAAATGTTTTAATGTATTGATCTGGGTTGACAATCATCAAATGTACGTCAACTGTTTTTTTTGTATGTCTTGTAATGGCTTCAAGAACTGGCATTCCAAAAGAAATATTTGGAACAAAAACGCCATCCATGATGTCAATGTGAAACCAGTCGGCTTGACTGTTGTTGATCATTTCGATATCACGTTGTAAATTGGCGAAATCGGCAGCTAGAACTGAAGGGGCAATTAGTGTGTTTTTACTCATTATTGTTTTTTGTTGCGTAGAGACATACTGCTGTGCGTCTTAACAAATTTGTAGTTTTTTGCAAAATTAGTTTTTTTTAACGCAAAGGCGCAAAGATTTTTTCAAATTCGCAAAGATTAACGATTTTTTTGGTTTCTGGGAGATATAAGAAATGAGACTGATGCAAGTCTTAATGGTTTAAAAAAATAAAACTCCGGTAATCAGCCGGAGTTTCAATCATCAATCAAAAAACGAACAGTTAATCAGACTGTTGTTCACGTTGTATTAAAATATTTAAAAATTAAAGTATTTTCAAAATTTTAATTTGGGGATATTTTTATATTAACCTAAATACGTTTTCAAAATTTTACTTCTTGAAGTATGTTTCAATCTACGGATTGCTTTTTCCTTGATTTGACGAACACGTTCGCGAGTCAGGTCAAAAGTTTCACCAATTTCTTCCAATGTCATTGGGTGTTGGTCACCAAGACCAAAGTACAAACGCACTACATCTGCCTCTCTTGGAGTCAATGTTTCAAGTGAACGCTCGATTTCGGTACGCAAAGATTCGTGGATTAATTCTCTGTCAGGATTTGGAGATTCACCAGAACGCAATACGTCGTAAAGGTTTGAATCTTCTCCTTCTACAAGAGGAGCATCCATTGATAAGTGACGACCAGAGTTTTTCATAGACTCTTTTACGTCATTTACAGTCATATCCAGTTCTTTTGCAATTTCTTCAGCAGATGGTGGACGCTCATTAGATTGCTCCAATAAGGCATACATTTTGTTGATTTTATTGATAGAACCAATTTTGTTTAAAGGTAAACGAACGATACGAGATTGTTCGGCTAAAGCTTGAAGTATCGATTGACGAATCCACCATACGGCGTATGAAATGAATTTAAATCCACGAGTTTCATCAAAACGCTGTGCTGCTTTTATCAATCCAAGATTTCCTTCATTAATCAAATCGGGAAGTGTAAGACCTTGGTTTTGGTATTGTTTGGCTACCGAAACTACGAAACGTAAATTGGCTTTTGTTAATTTCTCTAGGGCTCTTTGATCCCCGGCTTTAATTCTTTGAGCTAATTCTACTTCTTCGTCAGCGGTAATAAGGTCAACTTTTCCAATTTCTTGTAAATATTTGTCTAATGAAGCGGTTTCACGATTGGTAACCTGCTTGGTGATTTTAAGTTGTCTCATGTTTTTGTCTCCTCAATTTTTTAAGTGTACAAGTGATTATACGTATGGGGTTTCAAAAAAGTTACAATAATTGGTTTTTTTTTAAAATTAAAATAAAAATACCTGTCTCAAATTAATGAAACAGGTACTTCTAACTAATTTAATTGTTAATTGGTGGTTTAGTTAATACAAGAAATAGTGCTAAATGGCATAGACTATTTTTTATTTTAATTGGTTTTATTCCATTCCTTCTAAATTGATGATTCGGTCGAATATTTGTTTTAAGAATAAAATCATAAAAAACACGCCTGCAGCTAATATCAAGTGATCAGAGGTGAGCAAAAAAGGTTCATCTAGGATGTCATACAAACTCGGAACAATAAGGCATAATGACGCTATAAGTCCAATCCATGGATTGATTTTGTTGAAAATAGTTTTGAATTGCATATTAGTTTGGTTGTTAAGTTCTAGTCTCATGGTCTTTGTCTTTTGGATTTTTTAGTGAAGTAAAGGTAAAGTGCAAAACTGTGTTTTTTTGCAGAAATGTCATGAGTCGGGTTTTTATTGTCATGAAAAGGTAGGTTGAATATAGGAATCCATATTCAGGAAATAATTCAGAATAATATAAATTATTGGAATAGTTTGAATGTAAATGTTTTAAGTAGCGAAAGAATTGGTGTTGTCAGGTAGGTATAGTTCCTGCTGTCCGCTATATTCCACGCAGAAAATGCGTGGGATGCCGCTTCCATCAGGGCTAAAGAGCTAGCATATTGAATTTTTGGGAAAACGCCTAATATTTGGTTGTTAGGAAAAGAAAAACATTCAAAAGAAAATGTTTGGAGAATAAAATGAACTATTAAGAAATGATATTCATTTTCTTAATGAAATCTTTATAAGTATCGCTTAGTGTTATTTTGTGATTTCCTTTGAGGATGACAAGGTTATCAGCCAGAATGATTTCTTCAATTTTATCGGTGTTGACGATATAGTTCCTGTGTGTTTTGACGAATTTGCCCTTGTCGAGAAGTGCACTGATTTTGGTAAGCGAAATCATGATAACAAATTTTTCTTTCTCGGTGATAATATTGCAATAGCGCTCCTCCACTTCGATATAAAGAATGTCTTGCAACGACACTTTTTTCAAAGCGTTTTTCTTTTTAATGAACAGATAATCGTTGCTGATTACGGTATCCTGATCTTCACTCAGGAATACATTGGTTTGTTCGTAGAATTTTTCTACAGCCATTTCCAGTGCGTAGAGAATTTCTAATTCATTGAAAGGCTTCATTAGAAAACTGAAAGGCTTGGTCAATTTGGCTCTCTCAAAAATTTGGCGGTCTTGTGAACTGGTTAAAAATACAAAAGGTTTAGACGCATTAGGCACAATGTTGATGGTCTCTGCAAAAGTGATTCCGTCTGGTTTACCATCGAGAAAGACATCAATAACAATAATATCGACTGTATTTTGATAGAATAAAGTCAGTGCATCAATATAATTTCTGGCTACACCTACAATGTTGTATTTATTGGCTAGTAAGACTTTGCTGAGTGCATCACTTTGCTCAGGCGTGTCTTCTATAATAAGTACATTGATGTTATCCATTTTGTTCTGTTTTTGGGAACGTCAATATTATCTTGGTTCCTTTATTAGGTTCACTTTCTATAGCCAGCGTTCCTCCGTTTTTCTTAATCATTTGTTTGCACAATTGCATGCCTAGACCAGTTCCTATTATCTCCGAATTGCTTTTCTTGGCCAATAACTCGTTATCTTCTAGCAATTCGTTTATGGTTTTTTGGTTTATTCCCAAACCATTGTCCTGAATTACAAGTTGGCAAAATTTTGTATTCGTTTCTACTGTATAAATGTTGATTTCACCATTCTCTCGGGAGAATTTAATGGCGTTGTCAAGCAGGTTACGCAATACAATTTTTAGCGAATCAAGGTCTACGAAGATAAAACTATTTTTGGAAACGGCATTCTCAAAAGTTATGGCTTTATCAAGTAGTAACGGTTTGTAGTTGTATTCTATTTGTTGCACTATGGAATATAAATGCACGGAGTCTTTATGAAAATACAATTGTTTGGTTTGTAGTAAGGCCCAATGGAGTAAGTTGTCCAGCAAACTGTAGGCGCCGTTTGCAATCGCACTATTTTGGTGCAGGAGCTGATCGAGCTCGCTGTAGTTTTTGGTTTCCAGCGAAGTGGTTAATTTGGCATTGCTAGTTTTTAAGGCATTCACCGAAGAACGTAAATCATGACTCACGATAGAGAACAGTTGATCCTTGGTAGCATTGAGTTCGTCCAGTTTTTCTTTTTGATTAAGGATAATTTTGGCGTTTTTCACTTTTTGGGCGTAAACATAAACACCTCCTATTAAAAGTGATAATAAAGCTAGTACTGAATAAAACAAGCCATTACGTTGAGTGTCTTTTAGTTTGTTTTCAACTTTAAGTACAGATATTTGTTTTTGTTTTTGAGCTACAGCATATTTTTTCTCGTAGTCAGCAACTGCCCAGACTTTGTTTTGATTGTTGAGGGAATCTTTCCATTTTTCAAATTCTTTTCTATAGGTTAAAGCTTGTTTGTAGTTACCTCTGTTTTCTTCTACAGCAGCCATGTTTTTTGCAGCCAGTTTTTTTTTATCAATATCTTCAACTTTTTTTGATAGTACATAGACTTTTTCGAAATAGGGAATGGCCAATTTATCTTTGTATTGCATATAGTATAAATTGGCGATACTATTATATGTATTGAATAAGTCAAGTTTATTTTTTTCTTTAACTTTTAAATTTTTAAATAGATATTCTTCTGCTTGATCATATTTTTCTAAAAAAATATAGGTTGTTCCTAAACCTTCGTATGTTTTAGCTAAACTGTACGGTTGTTTCGATATTTGAGAAGTTTTAAGTGCTTTTTTATAATGAATTACAGCTTTTTCAAATTCTCTTAATTCTAAAAAAGTTCCCGCTATAAGAATCTCGGTTTGGGGATAAAATTTGAATTGAGAAGTAATTTGGTTTAACTCTTTTTGAGAAGCTTGGTGCATTTTTTTATTAAAAAAACTGGATCCTCTAAAAAAATGACAATAATCATTTATTTCTTTGTTTTTGTTTAAACTCAATTGTTTCATTGAGTATATTAGTGTAGAATCCCAATCTTTTTTTAAATAAAAAGATTGGGATTTAATGAAGTTTGTTTCAGATTTATATTTAACAACTTTTTCTTGTAATTCTTTTTCAATAAAGTCATTAACGGATTTTATTTGAGAAAAAAGACATAAAGGAATAAAAAATGTAATTGATATAAAAAACAAGTTAATTTTTGCTGTCATTTAAATTATTCTGAATATTAAAAGTATTTATTCTAAAAATATATTTAAGGAGTTACGTCTGTCGAAGTGCCTCTAGAAGTTTCAGGATCTAAGTTTATCATGAAAGATTCGATTTTGGTTATATTTTCCACTGTTGGAGAGGTGTAATCTAATTCTACATACCAAACATCACAGGTTTCTGGGGTTTCCATAGAAAAGTCATAATCATAATTAATTGTCAAAATATTCCCTTTTTCTTTAGGGGTTTCAACTAGTGGTGCATCTGGGTTCTTAGAGTTTATGTACAGTGTTGCTCTCACTTTCAGCGTTAACGGGCCGCCTTTTGGAGTGTAGAATTTTGCTGAGATTAATGGAGCTACTGGGTACTTAACTGTTTTTGGGCTTGAGAAAGTAAACGGTTCGGTATTAATCTTAGTGGTTTGAATTGTTGGGTAAGGTTTGCCTGGGAAAGGATCTGAAATTTTTTCGCTCATAATTTTTTAGTTAGTTGTTAATAATATTCACGTTAAAGATATTTTTTTTCTTTGAATAATATGTAGTGGTTTTATTATTTTTTTTTGTTGCTTTTAATCTATTTACTTTAAATTAAGTGAAATAGCTTTTATTTTTTGGACTAGGATAGAGTAAGGATCGTATAGATTGATAAGGATTTTATCAAAACGAGGACTTAAAAAAGCGCAAAGAATTACGCAATTACCGCTAATTTTATTGAGTTAAAAGCGTGATTTGGATGCTGTTTTACTGCTGAATTTCTCGTTTTGCATTTGCATAGGGATTATTCCACTATAATATTTATTCCTATAGGAGTTCAGTGAATTTTATTGATCTCAAAAATAGTTAAAACTATGCACTTCAGTGCATTTCGCTTTCAGCTTCAAAAAAAAATTTAGCCACAAATTGCACAAATTTTCGCAAATTAATTTGTGCTAATTAGTGTAATTTGTGGTGAATAAATAAGTACTACAACCTTGCCTACTTTCAGTCTCCTAAACCGAAACTATGGACTTTCAGTCCATAGTGGTTTATTTGAAATAAGTTTCAAAGGGATGTTATGTCCTAATGGTTTTTAATTGGATTGAAAAACCCCAAATCAAATTAATGAATTGGGGTTTCTGGTAGTGCTATTGTACTTCAAAAGTGTCTTTTAGTGAGACTGGAATGCCTTGGTCAGTGAAGCCCTCTAGGGTAATCTCGAATGTTCCTGTTACATCGGAGGTGTAAAAGGATATTGGGTTTTCATTGCTAGCTAAGGTAAGTTGAGGAAGCCACAATAGTTGATAACGATAATCTGGTATTCTTTGGTTTTTTGACAGGTCAGTATAATCAGGGACGAAGAATTTGGTTTCACTAAGAGGTCTTTGTATGTCTGTTTTTTTTATGAAATCCCCTGTTGCTTTAGTTTGGTAATCATTATTTTTTGTTTCTATGCTAACCAGTCCTCCAAATAATCCTGGTCCATATACATATCCTTCATTGATTAAACTTATTTTAGATACATTCGCCATATTGTAGTTGAACAGCTCGTTGACATTCTGTATGACAATACCATCCACTAAAACCAATGGAGGGCCGTAAATAGTAAGATCCTTCTTGTCGTTTCTAACATACAGCAGATAATCTTCATTGTTTTTTCTAAAGTATAATTCGGTTACGACTTCTATTATGGTTTCTTTAAATGTAGGGAAACGGGTGTAATCATCAAGAACATATTCTTTTTGAAATGTATTAAAAAAAGATTCTGTTTTAACTTCAGTGAGTAAACTGTCTTTTTTTATATCATAATAGCCATTCTCAATTTGATTAGCTATTGATTGCTCTTGAATGGCAACCGAATCATTAATTGTAAGATTTAGATCAGATTGAAAGTTTAATGATGTTGTTTCAACTTTAGCAAGTTCATCCAGTTGTATACTGTAATCATTGCGATTGTCATCCATAACTTGGACAATACAATTTGAATTGTTTGGGTTTTTATCGAGTATAAAAATAAATTTACCAGATGAATTAGTTTTGGCTGATTTTACCGCAAACGATTTACCTGGAATAGAGAGTATAACTATTTTATTGCTTATTCCTAATTCCTTTTTTCTAGAGCTAATCGATCCAGTAATTAGTTCTCCACGAAGTTCGGGGATTATGTCAATATTTGTTATTGAGTTTTTGGAATTTGTAATAGTGTTATTCTCTTTAAATGCAATAGCATTTCTTTGTCTTTTTATTGGGAGAGTGACTAATTTTCTAATAGAAATTGAATAATTTCCTTTTTCTAGATGCCCAGATAATGGGATAATATTCAAATTAACTTTTTCTCTATTGGAATATGTTTTTTTGTCTTTTTGAATAGTTATATTTTTAGTAATACTAGATTCATTTTTAGCAATACTTGAGTTATTTGTTGTGTTTGATATTGTATTATTGCCGCTAAGGTCCGCAACTTGTTTTGGCTTGTAAGGATTTATGATAGTAAGATCAATTACTTCAAAATTTGATGATGAACTGTTGAGCATCCATTTTGTGTAAGCAATTAGTTTGTAGCTGCCTGTGCTTAATGTAGTGGGTATGAAATAATTTCCTTCTCCAATTCCTTTCTCTAAATAAATTTTGCTTTTTGATACTACTTGTTTGTTACTGTCAATAAGCTCTACATATCCTATTTTACTAATAAGGCTTGTTGAATTATTTACAGGATTCATACAATAGATTTTAAAGTATAAAGTTTCTCCGGTAACGAATGTTGTCGTGTTTAAATGGAGGAATATTTTTTCCTGCATTGTTTCTGTGATCCTCTTGGTTTCGGCAATTGGATTGTTGTTTTGTGCATTAGCAAATAGGTTGGTTACTAATGCCAGAGCGATACTGAGTGTGAGTTTTAGTCTATCCAAAATGAAGGTATTATATTTGATGAAAATGAGGTGCAATCTCCGCACTGAGGCGGAACCATTAGATATGTTATGCCACTATTTGCCAAGTGGACCAAAAGATTACCGCTAATTGCTGAACGTAATGCTCCGCCTTTGCATTCGGGTGTTGGGTTAAAACAATCTTGATATATTCTTTCTGTACAGTCAATGAAATAGGGGGGTAAAGGTTCCCTTGGAAATAAATCTGTATAATTAAAAAAGATTCGTTTTGAATAAACGGAAGAGACTTCAAAAAAGCCAATTACTTTTTCATTGGGGTTGTCTGATGATTTAATGTTTCCGTAAAAAAAACCAGGTTGGTTTTGGGATAAAATGCTTTCACTTCCAGATATTTCTTTTAGTGTTTTGTAATAGGTATAGGCTTCAATAGTTTGAATGTATTGTCGAACCAGAATGCTATACCTGTGTGTTATAATGTAGTTTTGATTGCTGATGAATCGTATTGGGAATTTTACCCTATCTTCAGTAAGGTTATTTGTTGATGTTAGTATTATATAGTCTTCTTTTTTGGTCGTATAACAAGTCTTAGTCTCTTTTGTTCTTGGAAGAACTAATATTGCTTGATGTGTTTCCCCAGGAGGCAATGGTAAAGGTGCCAGCCTTGTCATTTCATCATCCCACATTGGAGAAATTATTTTATATGTTTCTTCATATTCGTATCTGTAATATTTTGAAGTTCCGGTAGGGTCATAACTATTAACATTAATTTCAACACCTCTTACTCCATCTCTTGTTTCAACTGTTGCATCGATACTTTGGATTTCGTTTACAGTAGTTAATGTTTGTGAAGTAGAATAATATGATTTTCCTTCATCGGTAGTTATATCCAAACGATATTTTCTGCCTGGGACAGCTTGGAACTCTGTTTGTGAAACATAGACACTGTCTTTTAGTTCAAATATGTATTTATTGTCTTCATTGTCGGTAACAGTAACGGTTGCGCCAGTTTCAATAGTTGGATCTTCTTCTTCGAGGCGATACGTCCTGGTGATTTTTATTTGTTGCTTTTTTAATTCGTTTGTAATGGTTGCTTCAATGACAAGTGCATTTTCAAAAGTATTTGTCTGAAGTGCATATTGTTCAGTACAACTGCTTATGAGTAAACATAGCAATAAAAATAAAAGAATTCTAGTTGTTGATTTTTTTTTCATGTTTTACTTTTATTAGTCTGTCCAGAATGGAGGAACTACATTTGATGAAAAACTCGTACAGTCGCCACAGGGGGCAGGAACCATTTCGTATGTCGTGTATATGGGATTGGAGTATTGATAACTGGCTCGATACACTAACTGATTAGATTCAATGTTAGAAAGCAAAATGCCTCCTCTGCAATCTGGATTTGTCGATTCAAAGCAGAATGTCAAAATCTTAATTTCACAATTGTTGACATAGGGAGGTAAAGGTTCTTCAGGGAATAAATCAGCATAATTAAAAAATATTCTTTTGGATGAAACGGATGAAACATCAAAAAAGCCAATTACTTTTTCATTGGGATTGTCGGAAGATCTAATGTTGCCGTAGAAAAAACCAGGCTGATTTTGTGATAAAATATTATCGGAACCTGATGTTTTTTTTAATGTTTTATAAAATGTGTACGATTCTAAATTTTGAATATATTGTTTTACTAAAATGCTATATCTATGGGATATGATGTAATTTTGGTCACTGATGAATCTAATAGGATAGGCCATTCGATCTTCATTCAAGATATTCGTGGATGCTATTAAAATTTCTTTTGATTTAACGGTGCTGTAGCAAGTTTTAGATTCTCCTTCCCTGGGAACGATGCCTATTTCCTTATGACTACCTTGCTGTAACGGAGGTAATAAAATCGTTTTATCCTGATTCCACAATGGAGCTACAATTTTATAGGTTTCTTCATATTCATATCTGTAATATTTCGACGTATTATTTGGATCAAAACTATTGACGGTTATCTGAACTCCTCTTTGGCTGTCAACTGTTTTCACAGCTGCGTCTACGTTTTGTATTTCGTTTACTGTTGGCAATGTTTCCGAAGCAGAATAATATGATTTCCCATCATTGGTGATGATATCCAATCGGTATTTTCTGCCAGGAATGGCTTGAAACTCTGTTTTTGAAACATAGACACTATCTTTTAGTTCAAAAGTATATTGATTGTTTTCATTGTCTGTTACTATTACATTTGCTCCAGACTCAATTGTGTTTTCTTCTTCGAGGCGATAAGTTCTGGTGATTTTTATTTCTTGTTTTTTTAATTCATTAGTTATTGTAGCCTCTACAACAAGTGCGTCTTCAAAAGTATTTGATTGAAGGGCATATTGCTCTGTACAGCTGCTTATGAATAGGCAGAGCAATAAAAGAGGAACGATACTATTTAATGACTTTATTTTCATTGATTACTTTTTTCTATTCCGTCCAAAAAGGAGGAACTATGTTTGATGAAAAACTTGTGCAGTCGCCACATGGGAGCGAAACCATTTCGTATGTTGTATAAATAGGATTAGAATATTGATAACTGTTAAAATAAAGTAATTGTTTTTTTTCAATAGAAGCAAGCAGCATACCTCCTCTACAGTCTGGGTTTTTTGCATAAAAGCAAAATGTAAAAGCTTGAATGTCACAATTGTCAGGATAGGGAGGTAATGGCTCTCCTGGAAATAAATCAACATAGTTAAAAAAAAATCTTTTGGAAGAGACGGATGAAACGTCAAAAAAACCAATTACTTTTTCATTGGGATTTTCGGATGATTTGATATTGCCATAGAAAAAACCTGTTTGGTTTTGTGACAGGATATTGTCAGAACCTGATAGTTCTTTTAGTGTTTTGTAAAATGTGTAGGCTTCTAAACTTTGGATGTATTGTTTAACAAAGATACTATATCTATGAGCGATAATGTAATTCTGGTTACTGATAAATCGAATTGGGAAGGCAACACGATCTTCACTAAGTGAATTTGTTGATGCTATTAAGATATCTTTTGATTTTGCTGTTCCGTAGCAAATTCTAGAGTCTCCTTTTCGGGAAATTAGGCCTATTTCTTTATGGGTGCCATCAGGTAAAGGCGGTAGTATAATTGTACTATCTTGTTTCCACATTGGGGTTACTATTTTATAGGTTTCTTCATATTCGTATCTGTAATATTTAGAACTGTTATTGGGGTCGTAATTATTTACAATAATTTGAACTCCTCTGTCTCCTTTAATCGTTTGTGCAGTAGCATCAATACTCTGAATTTTATTTACAGTAGTTAATGTTTCCGAAGTCGAGTAATATGATTTTCCCTGGTTGGTAGTTATATCCAATCGGTATCTTCGACCGGGAATAGCCTGAAACTCTGTTTTAGAAACGTATATACTGTCTTTTTGTTCAAATATATATTTATTATTGTCATTATCCGTTACCATAACGACTGCGCCAGATTCAATTGTGTTTTCTTCTTCTTCGAGGCGATACGTTTTAGTGATTTTTATTTCTTGTTTTTTTAATTCATTAGTTATTGTAGCCTCAACAACAAGTGCGTCTTCAAAAGTATTTGATTGAAGTGCATATTGCTCTGTGCAGCTACTTATAAAAAAAGATATAAGTAATAGAAAGGTTATTTTATATAGAAATTTGTAGTTCATTTTTCTAGAACTTGAAATTATAGGTAATACTTGGAATTGGTATTGCAAAAATAGATGTTTTATATGCTTTTACTTTTCCTTCTTCAGTAACAAAAAAGATCGAGTAGGGATTGTTTCTGCCTAATACATTATAAATGGATATATTCCAGAAACTATGAGCCAGTTTTTTTATTTTATGGTTCCCTTCAATGTTAAAGCCTATATCTAAACGATAATAATCGGGTATTCTAAATTTATTTCGGTCACTATATAGAGTGTATGATGCATTTCCGTAATCATAGGTGCCTATAGGATATGTAATCGGTCTTCCTGATTGATAAATGAAATTTCCTGAGAAGCTGTAACGTTGAGTGATTTTGTAATTTAAAACAGTACTTACTTCGTGTGGTTTGTCAAAATTTGTCGGGAAATATTTTCCGTTATTTACTTTTTCGTCATTAAATTCACTGTCAAATTTTATAAAAGTACGGGAATAAGTATAACCAATCCATCCGTTTAGGCGTCCGTATTGTTTTTTTAACAATAACTCTACTCCGTAAGCTTTTCCATCTCCTTGAAGTATTTCAGTTTCTATATTTTCATTTAAGACCAGATCACCGCCAACTTTATAATCCAATAAGTTTTTGGATTTTTTGTAGTAGCCCTCTAAACTGATTTCCAATAAGTCTTGATCTATATTTTTGTAAAAACCTAAAGAGAACTGTTGAGCTTCCTGTGGAGCAATATTTAAATCTGAAAGTTTCCAGGCGTCAGTAGGTGATTGGGTAGTATTGTTGGTTAGTAAATGTATAAATTGAAAAGTTTTGTCATAACTTGTTTTTACCGAAAAATCATCGTTTACTAGATAACGTATTGCTAATCTAGGTTCAAAACCACCATAGGTTTTGATCACTTCATTATTTTTATAAGTATTTGTAGCAATAACGGTAGCATCATTCATAGGAAGGTTGTCTTGATAAACCCTTTGTGTTGACTCTCCCAATGCTGCATAGAATGAATATCGTAAACCTAAACTTAATAATAATTTCTCGCTCACATTAAAATTATCTGAGAAATAAGCAGCTGATTCCAGCCCTTTTTCATCTTCTACATTTATTGGAATAAGTGTGGATTCAATTTTCTTCGGATTTAGATATCCAGGGTCTATATTGTATAGTTTTGATGAGATACCGTAGTTAAAAGTATGCTTGGCGCTAAATAGATTTTGTAGGTTTAATTGCAATTGAGATTCATTCAATTTATATCCAAAATCAAAAGAATTATCACTTTCAGCATTATAATCGATATTGAATTTATATTCGCTATTGGTAAAAATTACAGCCGCTTTGTTTTTGCTGTTAAAGTTGTGGTCCCATTTCAGTGAAAATAAACGGTTGCTGTATTTGTAAAGGGAATCAGATGAAATACTAAATTTATCATGACTATAATATAAAGTTGATTCAATATTATTATTGTCATTTATTTTATGGTTGTATTTCAGTGTGCCATCAAAAAAAGCAGCCTCGCTATTTTTTAAAGACTCTTCTTTTAAAGAATTTAATATCCACTCCGAATAGGTGCCCCTTACACCTACCAAAAGACTTGATTTCCCTTTTACAATTGGTGTTCCAATACTAAGATTACTAGTCACTGATCCAATACCTCCCTCTCCAGATACTTTTTCGGTGTTTGCTTTTTTGGTGGAAATATCAAATACAGATGATAGTCTGCCACCAAATTGCGCAGGAATACTTCCTTTGTAGATGTCAACTTTACTTGTGGTGTATGGATTAACTGCAGAGAAAAAACCTAAGAAATGGGAAGTGTTATATAATACTGCGTTGTCTAAAAGTATTAAGTTCTGATCGTCTTTTCCACCTCTTACGTTAAATCCGGCTGAACCTTCTCCGGTGGTTTTTATTCCTGGTAATGTTGCTGCTACTCTAAAAATATCTCTTTCTCCAAGTACCAATGGAACGTTCTTGATGCCTTCAACATTTATTGAGGAAACCCCAGTTATTGCTGTTCGTACATTTTTATTTCCTTTTCCTTTTATCAAAACTTCATTTAGTTCATTTATGCTTTCAGAAATTGAAACGTCCAGTTTTCCATTGTCATAAATGATGACCTTTCGTATTGTCTTTTCAAAATTAACCGATTCAATTTGTAGATAATTAACTCCAGATGGTAGCTGTATACTATAGTAACCCTCACTATCAGTAACAGTATTTATCTTCTTTTCCTGTGCACTAATGGATATGTTTGAAAGAGGTTTTTTAGTTTTTTTGTCTTTTACGTGTCCTGAAATAGTATAGAGTTTTGTTTCAGATTTCTTTTTTTCCTTACCAATGAGAGTTGTGGTTATAATCGCTTTTTCGGTTAGTTCAAGACTGTCCTTTTCTTTGTAGAATATTGGTTTAGAGTTAGATTCTGTCTGTTTCTTTTTGCTGTCGTTTTCTTCTGTTTTAACAAAATAATCAATGGGTAACTTATCGTAAATTAGAAGGTTTTGAGTTAGAATTACTTTGTTATTTGTGATGTAATAATTGAGGTTGGTGTCTTCAAAAACACCATTTAGGATATTGTTGATTGTGGCTTCCTTATAGCTTTTTGAAATTGTAATAGTGTCGTTTGAAAGCCATTTTGGATTAAAATAAAACTTGTAGTCTGTCGCTTTTTCTATTTCTTGTATTGCTGTTCTTCTATTGACATTGTTGAAGTCGATAGATATTTTATTGTTAATTTTTTGAGAAAATAAAGTTTGAAACGAAGTTAGGGTTATTATGATGAAGATTATTTTTCTCATTTATTTTAAGCTTTTTGTTTGGGAATAATTATTGATGTATCTGAC
>NZ_MUNX01000034.1 GCF_002001005.1 Flavobacterium sp. A45 | reverse complement strand
CCCAATAAATAGGGAGTTTTAGAATTATTTATCGTGAAATTTAGTTTCAATTATACTTGAATCACACCCAAATTAAATTTCTTTTCAATAGGTGAGTGGTTAGCAGCTTCGATCCCCATAGAAATCCAAGTTCTGGTTTCCAGCGGGTCAATAATAGCGTCTGTCCACAAATGGGCCGCAGCATAATAAGGAGAGACTTGTTCGTCATAACGGGCTTTAATTTTAGCAAATAATTCGGCTTCTTTAGCTTCATCCACAATTTCTCCTTTTCCTTTTAGAGAAGAAGCTTCAATTTGGGCCAGTACTTTTGCGGCTTGTGTTCCCCCCATTACAGCGAGTTCGGCACTTGGCCAAGCAAAGATTAATCGAGGATCGAATGCTTTGCCACACATGGCATAATTTCCTGCGCCATACGAATTTCCTACTACGACAGTGAATTTTGGTACTACTGAATTGGAAACTGCGTTTACCATTTTGGCACCGTCTTTTATAATGCCACCATGTTCGGATTTGGAACCAACCATAAAACCAGTAACATCCTGAACAAAAACCAATGGAATTTTCTTTTGATTGCAATTGGCAATAAAACGGGTTGCTTTATCTGCCGAATCCGAATAGATTACTCCGCCAAATTGCATCTCGCCTTTGGTTGTTTTAACTACTTTTCTTTGATTGGCGACAATTCCCACGGCCCAACCATCAATTCTGGCATAGCCTGTAATAAGTGATTGGCCGTAACCTTCTTTGTAAGCTTCAAACTCTGAATTGTCTACCAAACGATTGATGATTTCCATCATGTCGTATTGTTCGTTTCTGGCTTTTGGCAGAATACCGAAGATTTCTTTTTCGTCCAAAGCAGGTTTTTCTGCTTTTATACGATTGAATCCCGCTTTGTCAAAATTACCTATTTTATCGACAATATTTTTTATTTTGTCCAATGCATCTTTGTCGTCTTTTGCCTTGTAATCCGTTACACCAGAAATCTCACAATGTGTAGTTGCTCCACCCAAGGTTTCATTATCGATGCTTTCGCCAATGGCTGCTTTAACCAAATAACTTCCTGCCAAGAAAATACTTCCCGTTTTGTCCACAATCAGAGCTTCATCACTCATAATGGGAAGGTAGGCACCACCTGCAACACAGCTGCCCATTACGGCTGCAATTTGAGTAATTCCCATACTGCTCATTATGGCGTTGTTTCTAAAGATGCGTCCAAAATGTTCCTTGTCTGGAAAAATTTCGTCTTGCAAAGGCAAATAAACACCAGCACTATCAACCAAATAGATGATAGGCAAACGATTTTCCATTGCTATTTCTTGAGCTCTTAGGTTTTTCTTTGCAGTAATAGGAAACCAGGCACCTGCTTTTACGGTAGCGTCATTGGCTACGACGATGCATTGTTTTCCTTTGATGTATCCTATTTTGACAATCACCCCTCCCGATGGACATCCTCCATGTTCAGCGTACATTTTTTTACCTGCAAAAGCCCCAATCTCAATAGATTTTGCATTCTCATCCAGCAGATAATCAATACGTTCCCGAGCGGTCATTTTGCCTTCGGCGTGAAGTTTTTCGATTCGTTTTTCGCCACCACCAAGTTTGACTTTGGCAAATTTTTGTCTGAGTTCAGACAATAAAAGTTTATTGTGATCTTCGTTTTTATTGAAGTTTAAATCCATAGGTGTGAAATGTATTTTTTTAACGACCGCTAATTTACGAAAACGATTGAAATTTTTTTATTTATATAGATAATTTTAAATTTTTAGCAATTTAATGTTCTTTAAAATCATATAAAAATAAAAACCTCGCTATTTTTCCAGATAACGAGGTTTAGAAATTAATTTCAATTCTAGAATCAAGAATTTAATTGTACATTTTCGTATAATATTCATCGACCATTCGAGCTGAATCAAAGAAAGGTACAATTTGTTTCATGCTGGTTTCAACCAAATCCCACCATTCGTCTGGAGTATCATAATATAGAGGCAATATTTCCTCTTCAAGCATTCGGTATAAATTGTCTAAATCCATTTGGTCTTGTTGATAGGTTGGAATGTTGTGATCAACAATTGGTAGCACAAATGAATTTTTGGTTTCATTTAAATCTTTGAATTCGCGAACCCATCCGTCATTGGTCGAAAAATTAATAGATCCATTCATTGCAGCAGTTACTCCAGATGTTCCAGAAGCTTCTCGGGTTACTCTTGGATTGTTTAGCCAAACATCGGATCCTTTTTTTAATTGGCGGGATAATTTTAATTCATGACCGATAAGTACTGCCATATTTTTGAATTCTTTGCTAATGTGTGAAAGATTGTCAAAATTGTGAATGGCTCCATAGTCAGTAGGGTATGGTTTTCCTGCAAAAATAATTTGAATTGGTCTTTTGGTGTCTGTCATTAGACTTCTGAATTTTTCAATATTTCTAGTGATTAAATCTGGTCTTTTGTAATCGGCAAATCGTCTTGCCCATACAATAGTAAGAACTTCAGGATCAAATATTTTTCCGGTTTGATCGGCTACAACTTCAAAAAGCTTGGTTTTAAGTCTCTTTTTTCGATTAATTAATTCTTCTCGGTCTTTGCTTGCATGCGCATCATCTAGCCATGGGTCAACCCAATATTTTTTGTTTTGAGCATTGGTAATATGTGTTATTGGGCAAATTCCGCTGAAATCTTTCCACATGTCTCTAGAAACTTCACTATGCAATTTTGATACTCCATTTGCTTTATGGCTCAATCGTAATGCTACTAGGGAATGGTTGAAAGTGTTATCCTGAATGCCTGTTATTTCTCTGACCGTTTCTAGCGGTATGCCGTCAAAAAAACTTAAATTTTCAAGTAAATAAATATCGTGTTTTTCATTTCCGGCTTCTTCGGGAGTGTGGGTAGTAAAAACCATTTTTTCTTTGATTTTCTCAACGCTTTTGTATTTGTTATACAAATGAAAAACAGAAGAAACGGCATGAGCTTCATTTAAATGATAGATATCAGGTTCATAGTCCAAAGCGTCCAGTAATTTGGCTCCGCCTAATCCTAAAACCATTGTTTGGGCTATTTTGGCACTTGGATCAGAATCGTATAGCCTGAATGTTGTTGATTTGGCTAGATAATCATTTTCAGGTAAATCTGTTGAAAGAAAAAACATAGGTACTGTTCCGAAGATTTCCGGTTTTAAGAAATAAGCTCTAATCCAAACATCGTGATTATTTATTTTTATGGTGAATCGTATGTTGGTGTCTTCAAGGAAGCTGTAGTTCTTCTCCCTAAAAAGCGAACCCATCGAAAGATCTTCTTTTAGGTATTGGTCATAATATCCTTTTTTCCATAAAATTCCAATTCCAATTAAGTTTTGTTTCAAATCATAGGCACTACGCATTTGTGATCCTGCCAAAAAACCTAATCCCCCAGAATAAATTTTTAGGCATTGATCGATTGCAAATTCCATGGAGAAGTAAACGGCCGATTTTTTGTATTTTTTATCAAATGCGTAGGGATGTCTGTATTTTTCGGGTAAACTCTTACTCATATTTGTATAGATTTTAAAGTTAGTTACCTAACAAATTTAAATAATTTGTTTGTGAAATTGGTTTTTAAAAGGTTATATGTTTTACTTGTAATGTGTTATTTATCAGTTTTTTGAACGATAACGTTTGAGCGATGTTGTAATAAATGTAGAAAGAGTTTTTTTTTATAATATGAGTCGATTTATATCCTGATTTTTTAAATTATTCTTAATTGCTTTTTGTGAGTTATAAAGTTTTAATGCAAAACGTAAATTATATAAGTTTTAAAACGAAATGTATAACTGTAACAGTTTATTCTGGATCTAATTTTGTTCAAAATTAAAAAGCTGTGGTGTCAACTGTAAAATTATCTTCATTTATATTTTTTTTCCTTTTTTTTGTTTCATCTTCAAATGCTCAAGTTCAAGCATTGTTTAATGATAAGGTAGAACTTAAAACCATGGTTGCCCGTTGGGAACTAGACTCGACTGCGGCAAGGGGAACTTTTTTAGTTACTCCATATAAAGCCATTTATGTTTTACCTTTTGTCTGGTCCAATAATCCAAATGAGCAACCGCATTCGGGAAATACTTCGCCAGAATATATTCCGCCAGCGAAGGTTGACTATGATGTTGTGGAGATGAAATTTCAGTTGAGTTTTAAAACTAAAATTCTACAGGGTTTTTTATGGGGACATGCAGATTTGTGGGTTGCTTATACCCAAATTTCGCATTGGCAAATTTATAATACAGAATTATCTCGCCCATTCAGGGAAATTAATTATGAACCTGAAATTATTCTTAACTTTCCAGTTAAGTTTAAAGTATTGGGATTTAAAACCAGAATGATTGGTATGTCATTCAATCACGAATCAAACGGAAAAAGCTATCCTAATACCAGAAGTTGGAACAGAGTTATTTTGATGACCGGTTTCGAAAGAAAAAATTGGAATATCTACATCAGACCTTGGTATGTAATCCCAGAATCTAAAGGAGATAATCCTGATATTTCAAGCTATATTGGAAATGCTGATGTAAATGTTATTTATACAAAAAATAAAAGTGTTCTTACTTTTATTGGAAGTCATAATTTTAATTTAGAAGGAAATATGAGAGGTAGTTCTACTTTTTCCTGGGCATATCCCATAAAAGGAAATCTAAGAGGCTATTTGCAGGTTTCTCACGGTTATGGAAACTCATTGATTGATTATAACCACAATCAAACTACTGTGGGTGTTGGGGTTTCATTGATTGAATGGCAATAGTGTATTACTTTAAAAACAAAAGAAAATGCCTTTCAAAATCTTTGAAAGGCATTTTTGAGTATAAGATTGTTTGTTAAATGCTATTCCTCTTCACGCTGTCCCATCATCATTAGGTAAGCCTTTAGGAATCCGTCAATGTTTCCGTTCATTACGCTGTCAACGTCGCTGGTTTCCTGTCCTGTTCGAACGTCTTTAACGAGTTTATAAGGCTGCATTACGTAATTACGTATTTGAGATCCCCATTCGATTTTCATTTTGCCTGCTTCTATGTCAGAGCGTTGTTCCTGCTGTTTTTTAAGCTCAATTTCATACAATTGAGAACGTAACATTTGCATTGCACGGTTTCTATTGTCGTGCTGCGAACGGGTTTCTGAACACTGAATCTGAATTCCGGTTGGTTTGTGGGTCAATTGAACTTTGGTTTCTACCTTGTTTACGTTTTGACCTCCAGCACCACTGGAACGTGCAGTTACGATTTCGATATCGGCAGGGTTGATTTCAATCTCAATGGTGTCGTCAACAAGCGGATAGACATAAACCGAGGCAAACGAAGTATGTCTTTTGGCGTTACTGTCAAAAGGGGAAATACGCACCAATCGGTGTACGCCATTTTCACCTTTTAGATATCCAAAAGAATAATCTCCTTCAATTTCAAGAGTTACCGTTTTTATTCCCGCAGCATCTCCTTTTTGAAAATTCAGTTCCCTTATTTTGTAGCCTTCTTTTTCGGCCCACATCATGTACATTCGCATGAGCATTTCGGCCCAATCGCAACTTTCGGTACCACCAGCTCCGGCTGTAATTTGAAGTACGGCACTCAAACTATCACCTTCTTCCGAAAGCATGTTTTTGAATTCTATCGCTTCAATATGTGCTTGAGTTGAATTGTACTGATCGTCTAATTCTTCGGGAGTTAGCTCCCCTTCTTTGTAGAAATCATAAGCAAGCTGCAACTCGTCTGTCATCTCAACAGCCTTGTTGTAATCTTCTATCCATTTCTTTTTGCTTCTAAGGTTTTTTACAAGAATTTCGGCCTCTTTGGCGTTATTCCAAAAGTCAGGGGCAAAGGTTTTCTCTTCTTCGTTGGCAATTTCGATAAGCTTGGCATCAACGTCAAAGATACCTCCTCAACGCACCAAGGCGTTCTACAATACCTTTTATTTGTTCGGTAGTTGTCATAAATTATAGTAGTTTTGTGTCGAAAATTATTGGGTTAGCAGTATTAGCCCTGATAGCAGTGGAAATCCCACGCTTTTGGGCGTGGATTGCAACGAATAGCAGGAATAGCTCCTAATAATTTTACTAGTTTTGAATACAAAAATAGGATATAGTTTTTAGATTATGGAAATAAATTTGATTAGCGATACAATTACCAAACCATCTGTGGAAATGTTGCAATACATGTTTAACGCTCAAGTGGGGGATGATGTGTACAAGCAAGATCCAACTGTTATAGCACTTGAAGCGAGATTGGCGGGGATGTTTGGTATGGAGGCGGGGCTTTTTTTCCCGTCTGGTACTATGGCGAATCAAACAGCTATTAAGTTGCATACGCAGCCTGGTGAGCAATTGATTGCGGATAAATATGCCCATGTGTATCATTATGAAGGAGGAGGCGTTTCGTTTAACAGCGGTGTTTCATGCTGTTTGCTAGATGGAGATAGAGGAATGATTACAGCCGAACAAGTGGCTGGTGCGATAAATGATCCCGAGTTTTACCATAGTCCTTTGACGAGTTTGGTTTGTGTGGAAAATACGACGAATAAAGGAGGAGGAGCTTGTTATGACTTGGAAGAATTAAAGAAAATAAAAGCGGTTTGTGATGCCAATAGTTTAAAATTCCATTTGGATGGTGCCCGAATTTGGAATGCCGTGGTTGCCAAAAAGCAACATCCAAGAGAATTTGGAACTTTGTTTGATACGATTTCGGTTTGTTTATCCAAAGGATTGGGAGCACCAATTGGCTCAGTACTTTTGGCTGATAAAGCCACTATTCACAGAGCATTACGTATCCGGAAAATATTGGGTGGCGGTATGCGTCAGGTGGGATATTTGGCGGCTGCAGGGAATTTTGCTTTAGATCACAATATTGCCAAATTAGTTGATGACCATAGAAGAGCCAGAGAAATTGCAGAAGTTTTGTCACGCCAACTTTGGATTGGTAAAATCGAACCAGTGGAAACTAATATTCTGATTTTTGCGCTTCGAGAAGGCTTAAATGAAAAAGTTTTTATAGAGAAATTAAAAGAGAAAAATATTCTAATTAGTGCGTTGGGACATGGAAAACTCCGAATTGTTACGCATCTTGATTACAAAGAGGTGATGCATACTTATGTTTTGGAAACGTTGCAGAAGATTACTTTGTAAGTTTTTAAGATTGTTTAATATGGTTTAAGTTTGTTTAAAGGTTTAAAATGGTTTAATACGTTTTCATGAAATGAGAATATTCATTTTCAATCATATAACACAAAGCCCAGATTCTAAGATAGAATTTGGGCTTTGTTTGCTTTAAGAGCATTCAGTTTTTGCATTAAAACGAATTTTAAAACTTTAAACAACTTTAAACAATTTTAAACCCTTTCTTTTTTATTTAAACATGTCTTCCATTCCTGGAATCATTGGCATATCCATTTTGGCAACGGCATCTAATTCGGCTTGGTTGATTTTTGCTGCTTTTTCTATCGCTTTGTTTAGTACCAGAATCAAGTAATCTTCCAGTTGCTCTTTGTCTTCCAATAATGAATCATCAATAGTGATTGATTTAATTTTGGTATTTGCGGTCAAAGTGACTTTCAATAAGTTGTCGCTACTTTGTTCGTCAATTAGTACAGTGTCTAAACGTTTTTTAGTATCTTCGATTTTTTGTTGGGTTTCTCTAAGTTTACCCATCATTCCCATTAAATCCATTTTGGTGATTTTTAAATTATTGAAGGACAAAATTACTGAATTAGATTTTTATATACGTTAAATAAGGTTTAAAACGAATTCGATTTAAAATCGCTTTGTGTTATTTTTGCATTTTTAAATACTAAAACCCCGCGCAAACAATGCCAGAAAATAGTTTACCTCCCATAGCCAAAGTAATCCCTAAGAAATTAAAGAAATTTGGCGAAGTCAGAATCGATAATTATTTTTGGTTAAACGATAGGGAAAACCAAGAGGTTATTGATTATTTGAATCAAGAAAATGCCTATTACCAAGAAAAAACGGCCCATACCAAAGATTTTCAAGCAGCTCTTTTCGAAGAAATGAAAAGCAGAATTAAGGAAGACGACCAATCGGTTCCTTATTTGTACAATGGGTATTATTATATTACCCGGTTTGAAAAAGGCCAGGATTATCCAATTTATTCCCGAAAAAAAGAAAGCCTTTCAGCGAAAGAAGAAATACTGTTCAATTGCAATGAAATGGCGAAGGGTAAGCCTTATTTTCAATTGGGAGCATTGAGTATTAGTCCAGATAATAAATTGGCTCTCTTTAGCTATGATATCGTTGGGAGAAGAATTTATACCATCGAGATAAAAAATCTTGAAACCAACGAAATTTTAGAAGACAAAATTGAAAATGTTACTGGAAACGCTGTTTGGGCCAATGATAATAAAACTATATTTTACTCGGATCAAGACGATGTTACCTTGCGTTCGCATAAAATTTTTAAGCATAAATTAGGCGCAAAACAATCCGATGACGTATTGGTTTATTTTGAAGAAGACGAAACTTTCAATGTCGAAATTGCAAAGTCAAAATCGCAAAAATACTTGGCGATTGAATCGGATAGTACTTTGACTACCGAATACCAAATTCTGGATGCCGATAATCCTGATGGTGAATTTAAGATTTTTCAGAAACGAGTTCGCGGAATGGAATACAGCATTAGTCATTATGGGGATAGTTTTTATATTATGACCAATAAGGATAAAGCAGAGAATTTTAAACTGATGAAAACTTCTGTAAATAAAACTTCTAAAGCCAATTGGGTTGAAGTTATTGCGCACAGAAAGGATGTTTTGTTGGAAGATATTGAAATTTTTAAGGACTTTTTGGTGGTTGAGGAACGTGAAAACGGATTGAATAAAATTCGAATTATACCTTGGAGTGGAGAAGGGGAGTATTACCTTCCTTTTGAAAGCGAAACCTATACCGCTTATACAACTTCTAATGTTGATTTTGATACCGATATTTTGCGTTACGGGTACCAGTCCATGGCAACACCTTCTTCGATTATTGATTTCAATATGAAGACGAAAACTAAGGAGATTAAGAAAGAGCAAGAAGTACTTGGTGGAAAGTTTGATAAAAACAATTATACCGAAGAACGTGTTTGGGCCACAGCAGAAGATGGGGTTAAAATCCCTATTTCTATGGTATATCGAAAAGGTTTGAAGAAAGATGGAAAGAATCCATTACTCCAATATGCTTATGGTTCTTATGGGCATTCTATGGATGCTACATTTTCATCGACACGACTGACCTTATTGGATAGAGGATTTATTTTTGCCATTGCACACATACGCGGTGGTGAAGATTTGGGCAGGCAATGGTATGAACACGGTAAGTTGCTAAAGAAGAAAAATACATTTACCGATTTTATAGATTGTTCCAAATTTTTAATAGCCGAAAAATATACTTCTCCGCAGCATTTGTATGCCGAAGGTGGCTCGGCCGGTGGTTTGTTGATGGGGGTTGTTGTTAATAATGCCCCTGAATTATACAATGGTGTTATTGCGCAAGTAGCTTTTGTAGATGTTATAACCACGATGCTTGATAATAGTATTCCGCTTACTACAGGTGAGTATGATGAATGGGGGAATCCTAATATTCGTAAGTATTATGACTACATGTTGTCGTATTCTCCGTATGATAATGTATTGCCTCAAAAATATCCAAATATGTATGTGTCAACTGGATTGCATGATTCTCAGGTACAATACTGGGAACCAGTTAAATGGGTGGCTAAATTACGTGCTTTAAAAACTGATAAAAACCTCTTGTTTTTGGATACAAATATGGATGCAGGACATGGCGGAGCGTCAGGCCGCTTTGAAGCTATTAAAGAATTGGCAAAAGAGTATAGTTTTTTATTAGATTTAGAGAAAATTGAAAACTAATTAGATTTTTTTTGTTAGATTTGCATGATATCGGGGTGAATTAAAAAAATGCTCTCAGATAAACTATTTTTTTATGAAAGAAGAAATAAATGCTTATAATAATGTTTTAGAGTTAATAGGTAATACTCCACTTATTAAACTAAACAGTGTAACCGAGAATTTAAAGGGTAATTTCTATGCAAAAGTTGAATCCTTTAATCCGGGACACTCATCGAAAGATAGAATAGCTTTATACATCATCGAAGAAGCAGAAAAGCAAGGGATTTTATCGCCAGGCGATACCATAATAGAAACTACTTCTGGAAATACAGGTTTTAGTTTGGCAATGGTAAGCATTATTAAAGGGTACAATTGTATTCTTGCGGTAAGCTCGAAATCTTCAAAAGACAAGATTGATATGTTACGGAGTTTGGGTGCCAAAGTATATGTTTGCCCAGCACACGTTTCCGCAGACGATGATCGATCTTATTATAATGTAGCAAAACGCTTGCATGAAGAAACGAAAGGATCTGTTTATATTAATCAATATTTTAATCAATTAAATATTGATGCACATTACAAGTCGACTGGGCCAGAAATTTGGAAACAAACAAATGGAAGAATCACTCATCTTGTAGCTTGCAGCGGAACTGGAGGAACAATTTCTGGGACGGCTAAATATCTAAAAGAGCAAAACCCTAACGTTAAGATACTTGGTGTTGATGCTTTTGGTTCGGTTTTAAAAAAATACCACGAAACGAAAGAATTTGATAATGATGAAATCTACCCTTATAGAATAGAAGGATTAGGTAAAAATTTAATCCCATCAGCTACAGATTTTGATATTATAGATAAATTTATCAAAGTATCCGACGAAGAAAGTGCTCACTCAGCAAGAGAGATTACCAGAAAAGAAGGCTTATTTGTTGGTTATACCTCAGGAGCTGTAATGCAAGCAATCAAGCAATATGCAGAAGAAGGAGAGTTTGATGAAAACAGTAATGTTGTTGCAATTTTTCCTGATCACGGATCTCGCTATATGAGTAAAGTGTTTAGTGATGAATGGATGAATGATCAAGGATTTTTTGATAGTATTAATGAAGAAGAAGTTCAGAAAGTTGAATTTATAAAATAATTAACAACTTTTTTAAATATAAAACTCCAGTTCTCAACTGGAGTTTTTTTTATGCTTAAAATTTGAATTTTCTGGTTTTTGTATTATGATTTTTTAGGGGTTTTATTTGATGCAGGTTAAAAATATGGGGAATATTTTTTTTCGGGTGTTGTGTATTTATCAAAGTAATTGTTAAAATGGCTTGTATTTATATTTTATAATAACCATGACATGCTTGTTTTTGAATATACATCATGATTATTGCTTTTTGTTTTATTCGATTTTAGTGAATATATCGAGTATTTTAACTCTTTGTCGGGATATTTTGGTACAAGCATGATCTATGTCATAAATTTGAAATTAATAAATAAGGCCACAATATTTATTTCTGCAAATTTTAAACCTACTACAACTTATGAAAAGAAAAATACTCTATACTGCTGTGTTAGTATTTAGTTTTTTAGCTAATGCTCAAACACCAATTCAAGAATTTAATTTTGATGGTACATTTAGTAATACGAAAAATGATATTTCATTTTCGGGTAATGCTAAATTTGTAGCCGATAGAACAGGTACGGCTAATGAAGCTATACGTGTTGCAAATGGCTATTTGGAAG
Organism: Flavobacterium sp. A45; assembly: GCF_002001005.1. GTDB lineage: Bacteria > Bacteroidota > Bacteroidia > Flavobacteriales > Flavobacteriaceae > Flavobacterium. The sequence goes on along the minus strand of NZ_MUNX01000034.1, from coordinate 28,553 downwards.
CAACTGCACTTAATTTGCCTGTTGCAAATTCGTCAAGAACAGTTTCAATTTGGGTAAAATACAATGATATTTCCGCAGCAAATCATATTTGGGGCTATGGTTCTACCTATAATGCACGCTATTTTGGGTTATTACAACAAAGTACAACCACAAAACAATCTGATTTAAATCTTGCAGGATGGGGGCCTACGAATGATGTTATAGTAACTACAACTCTTGCTCAGAATACGTGGTATAATTATGTTGTCACTTACGATGGGCTTACTTCTAAAATTTATAGAAACGGGGAGTTAATAAAGTCGTCTATTAGTCCAAGAAAGTTAACCTCGGGTATCGTTTTTACCATTGGTAAAATGGGAACATCTGTTAGTATCAATGCTGATATTGATGATTTAAAAATATATGACGTTGCTTTGTCTGCTGAGGAAGTAGCGGAATTGTACAACAGTAGTCCTGTACTAGCTCCAAACGAGGTTGTTTCGGTAAGTGCAACCACTAAAAAAAGCGCAAAAAAAGGTAGTGTAAAACCAGTTAAAGAGACTACGGTTACAACTACAGCAAAGCAAGAATTAGTGTTGTCTACCCCCGTTGAAACCACTGTAATTAAATCATCTGAAATTTATTCTACACAAGGCTTGAAAGTATTTACTAGCAATAAGAGTCAGATTGATATTACGAATCTTCCAGAAGGGACTTATTTGTTAAAAGTTACAAACCAAAATCCAAATACACAAAAGGTAACGGTTAAATAGCTTTTTTTGTTTTTAAAAATATAAGGCTGAATTTCATAAATTCAGCCTTTTTTATGCAAAAAAAACTCTAGAATTTCTAGAGTTTTAGTTGTTTTGATAGCCTTGAAAATTATTCTTCCATTGTATGATAAACGTTCATCACATCATCATCTTCTTCCATTTTTTCAATTAATTTTTCAACATCGGCCATTTCGGCTTCAGTTAATTTTTTAGTAATTTGTGGAATTCTTTCAAAACCAGAAGATAATATTTCTAATTTTCTGTTCTCTAATTCTTTTTGAATGGTTCCAAAACTACCAAAAGGAGCATAAATTAAAATTCCGTCTTCGTCTTCGAAAACTTCTTCAGCACCAAAATCTATTAGTTCCAGTTCTAATTCTTCTGGATCAATGCCTTCTTTTGGTATTCTAAAATTACAAGTATGGTCAAACATAAACTCTACAGATCCTTGAGTTCCCATAGTTCCATTACATTTGTTGAAATAACTTCTAACGTTTGCTACTGTTCTATTGTTGTTGTCTGTAGCAGTTTCAATTAAAAGTGCTATTCCATGAGGAGCGTAACCTTCAAATAATACTTCTTTATAGTTGGCAGTGTCTTTATCAGTTGCTTTTTTGATAGCGCGTTCAACATTGTCTTTTGGCATATTGGCTGCCTTAGCATTTTGAATTACGGCTCTTAATCTTGAATTGGCTTCAGGATTTGGGCCACCTTCTTTTACTGCCATTACAATATCTTTACCAATTCTGGTAAAGGCTTTGGCCATTGCTGACCAACGTTTCATTTTTCTACCTTTTCGGAACTCAAATGCTCTTCCCATTTCTTATTGTTATTTTGAGCTGCAAAAATACAGCTATTCCTTATTTTTCCAAAAACCTATAGAAAATCTTTTGAAAAATAGTGAGTTATTAATTCGTTTTATTTTGTTTTAATACTTTGTAGTCGGCTATAATACCTATTGCTTCATTAATATAATGATTGGATCTAAGATTATCGAGTTGCATTTTGTTATATTCGATAAGTGAAGGGTAAATTTCAAGCAGTGATTTGTTGTATTCTGAATTTGATACATTCAAATTTAAATCATCTGTTTTGAAATTAGTGATTTCTTCGGATAGATTGTTGATGTTACTTTGGTTTTCAAAAACGGCTTCCAGAGTCATTGGGATTTCAAACTTTGATTTCTTTATAACAGCATCAATCTTTGAATTGAGCGCAATAATGGAGTTGAAATAGGGATCTTGGGCTACTCTGGTTCTGCTTTTTTGTGCAAGAGATTCAATTAATTCATTACTTATATATGGGGTAAAGCGTATTCTTGTGTTTAGGCTTTCATTTTTTAAAGCTGTTGGAAAATCGCTTTCTTTTTGAAAAACGTCTTGATAAATAGTTGGAATTTGGACATCTGGAATAACTCCAACAGCTTGATGACTTTTTCCTGTGATTCTATAAAATTTACTTAGCGTTAGTTTTACAAAATGCTGATCATCATTTTTTTCCAAAGGAACAATAGTTTGCATGGTAGCTTTTCCTAAAGAAGTGCTTCCTATCAAAAGCGCTCGGTTATAATCTTGCATGATGGAAGCACAAAATTCACTTGCTGAGGCGGAATTTCCATTGATGATGATAACAATTGGTCCTTTGTAAATTACGCCTTTGTACGGGTCGTTTATTACAGATAATTGTTTTTTATTATCAACGACTATAGAAATTGGCCCGTAATCAATAAATAAACCGGCTAGTTTTACTGCTTCTTCCATAGAACCACCACCATTGTCTGTTAAATCAAGAACCAATCCTTTGATGTTGTCTTTCATTAATTTAATGGTTTCTTTGGCAACATCTTGTGCGCAGCCCTTACCGCTTCCTCCTTCAAAATTGGAGTAAAAACTCGGTATTTTTATATATCCTATTTTAATTTCTTTATCGATTATAAAGCTATAGACCGTGTTTTCTTCATCTTTTAAGACTTGTTTTTCTATATTTACCTTGAAGCTTTTTCCTGAATTCCGCTTAATGGTTAGCGTTATATTGATGTTTAACTCTGATGACATTAGAGTAGCTATGGATTCTAATGAGGAGCAGGAAACTTCTAGTGTTTCTTTTTGATTGGAAACTGCAATAATTTGATCTCCTTTTTTGATTTTGCCAGTTCTAAATGCAGGTCCATTCGGGTCTATTTCATCTACAATAATTTCATTTTTATTATTTAGACTGACGTCCAATCCCAATGAAAGTTTTTCTTTGGATAAAGTCGATACAAAACTGGACTTGGTGTCGTTGCTGAAATAATTGGTATGAGGGTCAAAATAACCGCAAAAAATATTAAAAAGATTGTCTTCAAACGATTTGCTATCGGAGAGTAGAACATTGATTTTGCAAAGTTCATTATCAATAATGCTTTTTTTCGATGCATGACTCATCGAATTAAAATTTAGTTTTAAAGAATCTATGTTTTTACTTTTTTCAGAGATATCATTTAATACTTCAAACCTCATTTTTTTATATAAGGCTTTTTCAACATCATTTTCTTTTAGATAGAAATAAAAGTCTCTTTGTTTAAATCGGATAGTGTCTTTTATGCTGAAATCAATGGTTTCTCGGCTGAGTTTTTCTAAAATAGTTTTGTTTCTCAGTAATGATTTTTTGTATTCACTTTTTATGTCAGTAATAAAAAAGCAATCTTTTTTAAAGATGAGATTATCCAAGTTGAGGCGGTACTTTTTGGATAATGTATCAACCTGTGATTTCAAAAAAATGTTTCTAGAAGCATCGAGTTCATCGAATAATTTGTCAAAAAGATAAGCCGACAAACTGTCGTTTATCGGCTTTGGGCTAAAGTGCTCTTGTTGGAGCAGTTTATTTATTTTGAATAAAATATCACAACTTGTATCGCTATTTTGCGCAAATAGAGAGAATGTGGAAAATAGAAATACAAATGAGATTTTTTTCATATAAGCTATTTATTTTTTATAAAAAGGAAGTTTTACCACTTTGGCAGGAACATCATTTTTTCTGATTCGGATATAAATATCACTATCAATGGTGCTATTTTTCGTAGTCACATAACCCAAACCGATTCCTTTATTCATAGAAGGAGACATAGTCCCGGATGTTACAATTCCAATTACAGCTCCAGAACCATCAACTATTTCATAATCATGTCTTGGTACTGCACGCTCTTGCATTTCAAAAGCAACTAATTTTTTGGTAACACCTTCTTCTTTTTGCTTTTTTAAATTGTCTGAATTTGTGAAATCTTTATTGAATTTGGTAATCCATCCTAAACCAGCTTCTAGAGGTGATGTTGTATCGTTGATGTCGTTTCCGTATAAACAGAAGCCCATTTCCAATCGCAAAGTATCTCTTGCTGCCAATCCAATAGGTTTAATATCATAAGCAGCTCCAGCCTCAAAAACTTTGTTCCAAATGGTTTCTACTTCGTCGTTTTTGCAATAAATTTCAAATCCGCCAGAACCAGTATAACCCGTTGCAGAGATGATAACATTAGGGAAACCTGCAAAATCGGCTACTTCAAAATGGTAATAAGCAATGGCTGATAAATCTATAGAAGATAAAGATTGCATAGCCTCAACAGCTTTTGGTCCTTGAATCGCCAATAAAGAATATTCATCCGATAGATTTTTCATTTCAACACCCAAATCATTGTGCGACGAAATCCAATTCCAATCTTTGTCAATATTAGATGCATTTACAACTAGTAAATACTTTTCTTCTTCCATTTTATAGATAATCAAATCATCTACAATTCCGCCGTCATTATTAGGCAAGCAAGAATATTGGGCTCTTCCAATAGTCAAAGTCGCAGCATCATTTGAAGTTACTTTTTGGATCAAAGCCAAAGCATTTGGACCAGTAAGTATAAACTCTCCCATGTGCGACACATCAAAAACACCTACTGCATTTCGAACCGTTTCGTGTTCTGCATTTACCCCTTCATAAAGAATAGGCATATTGTATCCAGCAAACGGTAGCATTTTCGCTCCCAAACCCTCATGTATGTGCGTTAAAGCAGTATTTTTCATTGTTTTTTTATATAATTATTAAAGTGCTAATTTATAGTTTTTATTTTGCTTGGCAAAGCCTATAAACGTTGAAATGTATTTAAAAAGAATAGCTTCTTTGAAGAGTTGTAAATAATCGATAATTTATAAATTGCTGCATTTATGTTTAAAGTGCTTACTTATTTTAAAATGAATGTTTTGTAGTTTATTTTTTAAAGTAATCATTTAAATAATAAGCTTTAAAAATTGAAGCTTAAAAAGTTTTTTTTTACTTTAATTTTTACTTTCAATAATTTCTTTTATAATATTAAGATGGTGATTGGTATGAATTTTTATAAAACGAATTGTAGCTTTCAAATTCAAGTATCCCATAAAAGGATGTTCAAAGTAGTGGTTTGCGGAAAGTGCATTTAATTTTTCTAAGTTGGTTTTTCCTTTTTCAAGATGGGAGATTAAAGAATCAGTATTGAAATCTTCATTTGGTCGAACGGCTCTTGGTGCTTTGACTTTTCCTCTTGGAATTTTATACAGTGTAAAAACCAGAATGCGATTAAGGTTAAAAGTTCTTTTGTAATTTTCTGGATTCGATTTGTGAATGGATTCGAGAACTAAGTTCATAGTTAGTAAAGCATGTTCAATGTGCCAGCCTACAGAAGATTTAGAAACCAATGGATTCATTAGTTCTTGATGTGGGATTATGTTTTCTAACTCAATCAGCAGTTTTTTTAGTTCTTCCATAATAATTTAATTCGGCTCTTTTGGTTTCTAGAAAAGTAAATATAATGGATTCTAATAAAAAACATTAGTCACATCAAAAAAATAGTTGAGATTGGGTTTGAATCATTTTTGTAAAACTACCTCTCATTTCTTTGTTCAACAAGCAATTTAAGATTTCTTTGCTTGATTGGATTTCTGTATTGTATGCAATATGGAGTATGATATTGATGACTTTGGAGAAATTCAATTTGTATTTCGTTCCATTCGGTTATGCTGAGATTTGGTTTTGTATGTTTTATTTCATAATACAGATTGGTTCCAATACGTTCAAAACTATCGGTACCGAGATATTCCAGGTCGGCATCAGCCAGTATGGATTCTAATTTTGTTTTTGGTTCTTGCGGAATAGAAGTAGCGCGTATCATTCCTGCAATGATTTCGATATCTATTTTCGTATACCCAAACTGAGGTAATTTGTCTTTGGCTAATTCAATGCTTGCTTCTTCATGTCCATCAGAAACGGAGTAGATAAATCCAGCGTCATGAAACAGAGCAGCTGTTTTTATGAGTAGAATTTCTTCGTCAGTTATGTTTTCTTTGTGTGCAATATATTCAGACATTCTTATAACATGTTCGGTATGCCTCCAATCATGATAGGTTAAAAAAGGTGCTAAGTTTTCTTTTAAAGAATTCATAACGGTATGGCATAGTAAGTCCCAGTTTTTCATATCCTAATGCTTAGCTCTATTTCTTAAAATGCCACCTCTTGCTTCTTTGATGTATTGAATGTACATAAAGGCATGCGGATCTAATTGGCTAACTTCTTCTTTTATCCTAAGCAGTTCTAGTCGTGTTACAACTGTTATTATAATGTCACAATCTGTTTTCTCGTGGAATGCATGTGGCAAAAAACCTCTTTCTCCCTTAATAACTGTAATTCCTTTTCCAAATTGTTGTACGATTAATGATTTTATAGCCTCGCTTTTGGATGAAATAATATGCAAAGAAGTGTATTGTTCTATCCCATGAGCAATGTAATCGAGACATTTTATTGCCGAAAAATAAGTGACTATGGAGTATAAAGCAGTACTTATGCCAAATGACCATGCTGCACAAAGAAATAGTGCAGTGTTAATTCCAAAAATTACTTCCGATACATTAAGACCAATCTTCCGAGTGGTAAATAAGGCAAGTATTTCGATACCATCTGCGGCTGCACCACTCCGGATGACAAATCCCATTCCCATTCCAATTAAACATCCTCCAAATAGAGCAATTAATAACCGATCGGATGTTACGGGTTGAATTTCAATAAATGTCATGCTCGCTGCTATCATTATAAACGTGATTAAACTTTGTATGGCAAAAGTTTTACCTAGAACGGCTTTTCCAATAAATAAAAAAGGAATATTCAACACCAGTACTAAAATTCCAAAAGAGATGTGTGTAATTTCATGAATGAGTATGGAAGCTCCAATAACCCCGCCATCCAAAAATTTATTGGGAATCATAAACCCTTTTAATGCCAATGTGATTAAAGCTACTCCAACCAAATTGAGAATGATATTTTTCAATTCGAATATTTCTTTCCAGTCTATGGGTTCTTGGTTGAATTTCATATTTCCTTTGGTTTTAATGATGAAGTTAGTTTGAAAATAGATGTATGGTGTTCAAAAACAAATAGTTATTGTTGTAAATTTAAGAAAATTACTTCTTTTGGATTCTTATTTTATATTTATTTTTTGCAAATACCGTTTTAGCATGTTTAATTCTTATATTTTCTTGTTATTTGTTAATTTTTAATTTTAAAAGCATTAAATTTGGTTAATGCTTTGATTAATTTAATGAAAAGCTACATTTTACTTTCCCCAAGTCGACTTTTTAACCTATAAATTTTATTGGAATTAATTAATCTTTTAAATCTAAAATTTATGAGTAAAAATGTTCAGATAGTTTTGACTGTCGATGCCAACAGTCTCTATCAAATGTCAAATCCATCCCAAGAAGAAATTGATACCGTGAGTACTTTATCTGATGATAATGATGGCATTTCTGAAAATGGAAAAGTCCAAGGCTTTATGTCTAATGTATACCCTGGCCATAACGTAGAATGGATAGGTTCAACCACAGATGACGGTTATTCTGTTGCAATAGACAGAATCGTTTATGATTTTGATTTGAATGATCCTAATGATAAATGTTTTTTGGAAGATGATGTTACTATTAGCGGAACAGGTGGCTGTAATAGCAAAGTTGTGGCCACTATTAAAGACCAAGTTGAAATGGCTAAAACGCAAAACATTTATAAAATAGAATTTAGCATTCATTATAATGATGTGGCTAAATCGTATTTGATAGATCCAAAACTAATTATCAATGGATGATATACATTGTGTATTAATTTGTCGTTGAATATTATAGAAGCATTGTAATTTTTATTGTGATGACAAATTTTAATTTTTTTTAGAAGCTTTTATTCCCGAAATCTGCCATTTTCTGCTTGATTTTTATATGGTAAGTACCTATTTTTAACCTAAAACATTAAATTGAAGTGGACAGTAAACTAAAATTTTATTTGACAGAAAAAGGATTTCTAAAAATACGTTTGTCTAAGGGAGGAAAAGTTAAAATCACCTTAGAAGTAAAAGCGAAAAAGCTATATGAATATTTGAATACAATTGTACCACCAAATAAACCTGAACCTAGTACAGTTGATAGTTGTTGTAAGTTAAGAGATAACAACTACGGAAAAACTAAAAACAGCAAAGTTGCCGATTTTGTTTCTCAAGTTTATCTCCACAAAAATGTAAAGTGGGTTGGTAAATCTAATGATAAAGAATATTCAATTGCAATTGACAGTATAGTATATCATTCAAAAAGTAAAGACACTAACGATGTTAATTTTTTTAATGATAAAACGATTTTTGGAAGTGGAGGGGAGAATAGTATTGTGGAAGCTCGAGTCAAAGAGGATTTAAGATTAATAAACAAAGAAGATATATATACTATAAATTGTAGTGTTTATAAGGATGCTTCGAATAAAAAAAGTTTTCATATTGATCCAAAATTAGGTGGCAATATATGATTCAGAAAAAAGATTTTAATTATTTCAAGAAAAGCGCAGTATTGGTATTACTGCTTTTTTTTCAGCAATTTGATGGTTTTGCTCAAAATCAAAAAGTAGCTGACAGTCTTGTGAAAATCTACAAAAAAAACACCCTTAATAATTCTGAAAAAATGGAGTTATTAAGAAATTTGTCATTTAATGAGTCAAATAATCTGCAATTAGCTTTGAAATATGCTCGGGAACTCATTGCATTAGCGAAGTCTGAGAATAACTATTTGTATCTATATAGGGGATATAATCAAAGTGGGAATAAATTTATCCTTACCGGAGATTATAATAAAGCACTAGATTCCTATTTTAAGAGTGCCCAAGCAGCTGTAAAAGCTCAGTATGTACCGGGTGAAGGGATGAGCTATACGTGTATTGCTAATGTGTATTCCACGATGGGAAACGCAAAAAATGCTGAAGTATATTATGACAAAGCCATCCAGATATTAAGAAAGGCAACAAATCAAATTGCATTAGCAACTGCTTTACTTAATGCTGGCGACGAATATTCCAAGAATTTAAAATTGAATTTGGCCTTAAATTACTTTAATGAGGCTGGCACTATATTCAAAAGTGAAGATTATCAAATAGGTGTTGCCTATACTTTAGGGAACACAGGTATGGTCTATGCCAAACAAGGAAAGGACGAATTGGCTATTAAATATATTAATGCGGCTATTTCAATTTTAGAAAAACAAGAGGATTATTACGGCGTATCGGATTACCTTTTCTATATGTCGGATATCTATTTTAAACAAAAAGACTGGAAATCAGCACTTTATTACGCGAAAAGGAGTTTGAAACTTGCACAAAAGCAAGGGTTAAAGGAGCAAGTCCAAAAGTCAAGTTTAATGCTTTCTGATTTATATCAACAAACAGGAAATATACCAGAAGCATTCTCTTATTATAAAAAATTTATTATCTATCGGGACAGTATCAAAAATCTTGCGGAGGTTGAGAAGATGGGTAATTTGAGAACTGATTTTGAGGTTTCAAAGAAACAAGCAGAAGTCGATTTGATGATGCAACAAAAACGTACCCAAAAAATAATTGCCATTTCTTCCATAGTTTCATTGGTTTTGGTTTTCTTTCTGGCTGTTGGTTTATTCAGAAGATATCGTTTTATCAAGAAAACGAATAGTATCATTGAAGCAGAAAGAAAGCGATCAGATACTTTACTGTTGAATATTCTTCCTGAAGAAACAGCATTGGAGTTAAAAGAAAGTGGTAAAGTAGTAGCCAAAAGATTTGAATCGGTTACTGTTTTATTTACCGATTTTGAAGGCTTTACCCAGTATGCCGAAAACTTGTCACCAGAAAAATTAGTGGAGAGTGTCGATTATTACTTTTCAAAATTTGATGCGATTATTGAAAAGTACGATTTGGAAAAAATAAAAACATTGGGTGATTCTTATATGTGTGCCGGTGGATTGCCTTTTCCTACAGAAGATCATGCTCGCAAAATGATTTTGGCTGCCCAAGAAATTTTAGAATTCGTAAAGCATTCGAACAGGGAAAACCCGCTCAATCATACCCGTTTCAATATCCGTATTGGAATTAATACAGGTCCAGTTGTTGCAGGAGTAGTGGGAACCAAGAAATTTGCCTATGACATTTGGGGTGATACCGTAAATATTGCTTCTAGAATGGAGTCGAATTCAAGTCAAGGAAAAATCAATATTTCTGAAAATACATTTTCCATTGTAAAAGACTCTTTTGATTGTGAGTACAGGGGGGAAGTTGAAGTCAAAAACAGAGGAATGATGAAAATGTATTTTGTAAACAATGAAAGGTGAAAAATGAAGTTTTAAAATGTTTTTATTTCCATTTTTCTTTTATTCCATTTTTCTAATTCAACAGCACAAAAAACGATACTTGAAACGGCAATGGTGAGAACAAGTTCAAATACTGTTAAAGGTTGTGTTTTGAAAACTGTATTGAAAAACGGTATGTAAATGATTAGCATTTGCAAAATGACAGTCAATAGTAATGCACCTAGCATTGGCTTATTGGATAGTATACCAATTTTAAAAACAGATTCCCGTTCCGAACGGATAGCCATAACATGTCCCATTTGGCTAAAACATAGCACTGTAAAAGCCATTGTTTGCCAATGACTGTTGTTATAATGTATCGACCAGGCTTGCATTCCTAACGTGACAGCTCCCATTAAGAAACCAACCCATAAAATGTGTAGCGCCATACCTCCAGCAAAGATATTTTCTTTTGGACTTCTTGGCGGTCGGCTCATGATATTGGATTCCGATTGTTCCGACACAAGTGCTAATCCCGGCAATCCATCGGTTACTAAATTTATCCATAGAATATGTATAGCCAATAATGGTATAGGTAAACCTAAAAAGGGAGCTAAAAATATAGCCCATATTTCTCCTGAATTGGAGGTCATAGTATATTTTATGAATTTCAGAATGTTATCAAATATTCTACGTCCGTGTTTAACGGCCTTTACAATGGTGGCGAAATTATCATCCAATAAAATCATGTGAGAAGCTTCTTTGGAAACTTCGGTACCGTTGACACCCATTGCGATTCCGATGTCGGCATTTTTTAGTGCAGGTGCATCATTCACACCGTCTCCAGTCATAGCGACAAATTGATTTTTATCCTGTAAAGCCTTTATGATTTTGAGTTTTTGCTCGGGATTTACACGTGCATAAACGCGCACTTTTTCTACAATGTTTTCAAATTGAGATTGCGTTAGTGCTGAAAGTTCTGCACCGCTTAAAACCAAATCTTCTTCGGAAGTTATAATCCCTAATTGTTTAGCAATAGCTTTTGCAGTAATTTGATAGTCTCCAGTAATCATTACCGGGATAATTCCCGCTTGTTTGCACTCTGTAACTGCCTGTTTGGCTTCTTCTCTTGGAGGATCAATCATCCCTGCAAACCCAATTAAGGTTAATGACGATTCAATAGTTTCGGTGTTCATTTTTTTTGGCATTGAAGGCAATAGTTTTATTGCATATCCCAACACTCGAAATCCTTTTTCGGACATTTCATTTACTTTGAGTTCAATTTCAGGAATGAGTGTCTTTTGTTTTATATCCAGTTTATCTAATAATTCATCTACTGCTCCTTTGGTAATGACAAGAATTCCATGCTCAGTTTGATGTAATGTTGTCATGCATTTTCGTGTGGAATCAAAAGGTAATTCGGCTACTCTTGGCAGTATTTTTTCTACTGTATTTTTCTTGATTTTTTTGTCAAAGGCATATTGAACTAAGGCTATTTCTGTCGAATCGCCTAACCATTTTTGATCTTTATCTATCGAAATGTCGTTGTTCAAGGCCATTGCAGTAAGCAAAGAGTTCTCTTGGAAGAATGTGAAATCAGCATTTGTGTTATGAATTTCATAAGTTTCCTGAACTGTCATTTTGTTCATTGTCAATGTGCCTGTTTTGTCTGAACAGATGTAGGTTACAGAACCTAATGTTTCCACTGCGGGGAGTTTACGAATCAGAGCATTGTTTTTTACCAATTGTTTGGCTCCAAATGCTAATGCAATCGTAACAAGAGCAGGTAATGCCTCCGGAATAGCTGCAACAGCAAGCGAAATTGACGTTAGCAGCATTGCTAAAACAGCTTCTCCACGCAATAAACCTATTGTGAAAATAAGAGCACAGATAAGAAGTATTACGATTGATAATCTTTTTCCAAAAGCAATCAGCCTTTTTTGCAAAGGGGTTGCAGTTTCGTCCAATTGAATCATTTTGGCGATATGCCCCAATTCGGTATTCATACCAGTTGCAACTACATAAGCTAATGCTCGCCCATTCGTAATGTTTGTTCCTTTGAATCCCATGTTGGTACGGTCTCCTAAACCGTAAATGCCTTCAGGAAGTGTTTTTGTTATTTTTTCAATATTATGAGACTCTCCAGTAAGTGTCGATTCGTCTACTTTGATTTGGTGGGCTTCCAAAAAACGAACATCAGCAGGAATAATGTTTCCAGCTTCGAGCAATACTACATCCCCAAGAACTAAATCGTAAGCATCTATATCTATTGTTTTACCGTCACGGAATACACGAGCAGTACTTGCTACCATATTTTTTAAGGCCTCCATGGCTTTTTCTGCTCGATATTCTTGGATAAATCCAACTGCAGCATTGATAATGATGATGGCTAGAATAATTATAGTATCGACCAAATCTCCTAAAACACCCGAAATTACCGCAGCAGCAATTAGAACGAGAATCATGAAGTCTGTAAATTGTTGCAAAAACATCACCAAAGGCGTTTTCTTTTTTTGTTCTGCGACCTGATTTTTTCCATTTTCCAAAAGAAGTTCAGTAGCTGTAACGCTATCTAAGCCTTTAGGTGATGTACTCAATAGTTGCTCGATTTCTGAAGTATGTAGTAAGTGCCAGTTCATAACGGATTACTTAATTTTTTCTAATTTTCTTCTCTGTATTTGTCCATAAATCTATTGTAGGGTATATAAGTCAAGATTATCAATGTCGTTCTTACAAAATGATAGGAAAACCAGTTTGCAGTTATTGTAAAGAGATTGCTCTTTTGTTTTATGGCCTCATATGTAATCCTTTCACATTGAGAAATCACGTTGTTTAAATCAGATGAAAGTGTTTTTGCAAATGCTGTTGACTCAATTGCAACATTGGTCTCGATGCTTCCATAGGAACTTAAATGGTTCAAATTGAAAGAGCCAATAGTTGCCCATTTATTATCTACCAATGCTACTTTGCCATGTAAAACAGATTTGTTCCATTCGTATAGCTCAATATTATTTTGAAGAAGGGAAGAATACAAATGGCAGGTTGCGCGTTTCATCAGCGGAACATCGGAAATTCCAGAAAGGATGAGTTTTGTTTTAACACCTTTATTGGCAGCATTTTTTAAAACTTTTGTAAATCTTCGACCTGGCAGAAAATAACACCCTACGATTACAATTTCTTTTTGCGCTTTTTGAATGGATTTTACATAGGCCATTGCAATTTCATTGTTTCTTTTGAGCCAATCATTTAGCAGTATGCTAACAGTTGTTTCCTTGTCTGAGTATGCAGCAGGCGGTAATTTTATTTTTTGCGTTCTTTTATGTTTAAAATAGATATTTTGACACAATTGATTGATTTGCATTGCAGTTTCGTTGCTTTCTATCTGAATGGCATAATCAAGCCAGGGATTCTCTGCCGATGTTCCTCTATAATTGTTTGAAATGTTGATACCACCAATAAGAACCACAGTTGTATCGGCCATAATAATTTTATGATGCAGTCTTCGACCGATATTAAAATTGTTTCTGGATAATAAAGGAGAAAAGAAACGAATGTTAATTCCCAATTGTGTAAGTTCTTTTAGGATAAGATTAGGGAACGAGTAGGAGCCATATCCATCAAGAAGCATATAGATTTTTACGTTTCTAATTGCAGCTTCTTTTAAGGCATTGATGATTTCTACACCAGTAGCATCATTTTCAAAAATGTACATTTGCAAATGAATCTCTGTTTTTGCATTCAAAATAATGCTTTTGGCACGCAAAAAATAATCTTCTCCGCTGCGTACAAGAGTTACCTTTTCTTGACTGCTATTATTTTCTTGAAAAATTGGTGTTCGTGTTTCTTGTCCTAACATTAGTGTTGAAAATTAGCATTAAAATTATTTACCTTTAATTCTGTTTACTAATGTGGTAAACCATTCGTATGTTGGCTCGTTATATTTTATTCTGTTCAAAGCTCTTTTATTTTCTGCATTTTTGTTGAGGTTGAACTTAAATGCAAATGGGGCATCAGCAGTATTCCATCCACTAACTTGACCAAATCGGATGTCGTTAAAATATAGAATAGAATCTTCTTTTGAAATGAAATAGTTTCCTTTTGAAAGTTGCTTTAAATTTTTTATACTCTCATTATTTTCAAATGGCTGTAATAATGAATCATTTTTTTGAACTCTGAAATAGTTTATTTTTTTTTCTTTGTCAAAGATGGAATAGTAACCAATCCATGATCCCTCTTCATCATTTGAAAATCCCATCCACAAAAAAGTATTAAGTGGTGTAGGAGTTACTGTAAAATCATTGCTTACTAATTTTTGTTCGTTAAAAGAGTTTTTCATAACCCGTAAAACATAGTTGTGGGTTATGAATGTAAAAATCAAATAACTGGAGCTAATGCATAAACCAATTGTATTCCATTTTGATATTGCGTTTGAATTTCTGTTTCCAATAAAAGGAAGTAATACACCAATAAAAAGCGGCAATGTATAAAAAGGATCAGCTACAAAAATGGTATTGAAAGACAGTCTGTAATTATTAAAAGGTTCAAATATCCCCAAACCATAACAAGTAAGGGAATCCAATAAAAGATGTGAGAGCATTGTGAGGAGAAATAATATTGTCCAATTCTTCCAATTTACGCGGTTATCCTTTATCCAAAATTTGGTAAGCCATCCCAATAGTATTGAAATTAATAGTAAAAAGAAAATAGAATGTGTGATGCCACGATGAAACAACAACTGCTTTGAATCACTTAAAAATAATATTCCAAGAACATCAATATCAGGAATGTTACTTGTTAAAGCACCGTAAAACATAGCTTTTCGACCAATTCTCTTTCCCAGAATTGCTTCGCCAATTGCAGCTCCCAAAAGCGTATGTGTTACTGTGTCCATATTCTATTGGTTGTTATTTATATGGTTTCTTTAGCTTTATTTTTTTTCATAATAAATTTACTGCTTTTATCTGCTGTCTTGATTGTTTTTTGTTCAATATGTAATAAAGAATTTTATAGACTCTTTTCAGGATGAAAATGTATATTATTTGATTTAAAATATCGATTAGAGTTCAATTGATTTTTAAAATTGAGGGATTTTATACGATTGTTATTTTACACTATAGGAATTCGAGAAGCATTTGCTGAAAGCCATTGGTCAAAATTTTGTAGTTCAGGATTCAATTCTTTGGAGAAAGCTTCATTTCTAGCTTCATTAAAGTCCTCATTGAAATCTCTTTTAAATTGAAACATATTGCCTAAATCATCGGCGCCTGGAAATCCAAAATTTCGGTATGCTTCTGGGGTTACGGGATTAAAAAGCACTTTTTTGTCCAGCGCTTTTGATAGTTTTTCTGCCATTTCATCTCCACTTAATTTTTCGCCTGCAATACCAACCGTTTTTCCAATCAACTCTTTTCCTTTTTTGAAAATTCCATAAGCACATCTACCAATATCTTCAGCAGCTATGGCTGGCAATTTTTTATCATCCATTGGGAATGCGATATAGTAATTACCGTCTTCTCCTTTTTGGGGTCCCATACCAAAATAAATAAAATTGTCCCAATAAAAAGAGGTTCTTAAAAAAGTTGTTGGTAGTTCGGCTTCTCTAAAATAGTGATCAGCTTCTCCTTTTCCGTCAAAGTGTGGTACTTTGTATTTGCCGTGAAGCGTTGGCATTCGGTCATCATCCAGCCTCATCCAGTTTCTCGTATCTTCTAAAGTTGACCAAATGATGTGCTGCAAATGAGATTCTCTGGCGGCTTCAATAAAATTGTTCACTTCTTGCAATTCTTTGTCTACAGAGAAGTGTTCCCAGAAAAAAGTAACAAAATAAGCTCCATAAGCACCTGCAATAGCTTTTTTAATGCTTTGTATGTCATCAATATTAGCTTCGACTATTTCGGCACCTAATTTAGAAAAAGCTTTGGATTTTTCTGAATTTGCATCTCTTGTTACGACTCTTACTGCAAACTCACTAGTTGCATCTGCCAAAATAGCTCTGGCAAGTCCTCCTCCTTGTGAGCCTGTTGCACCAAATACTGTTATTATTTTTTTATTTTCCATTTTTATTATCTTTTATATTATCAATATAAAATTAATAAAAATGGATTAATTATCTGGTTTTTAGTTTGTTGTATTTATTTATCGAATGTATTAATCACTATGTTTTATTATGTGGTAAGTAGTTGTATTGCAATTTATGGTTTTCAATTTTCTACCCACCAATCATAACATTAAATGCTCCTAGTACAATTGATCCACCGTGAGCAGTTTGATCTCCCATTCTTGCTGCTGGCATTCCGCCAATCATTACGGATGATGAACCTTTTACAATCGAATCAGGTGGTCCAACACAAACTAGCATGTCACCAACTCTGGCTGCAGGTAATCCTGCTATTAGTACTGTTGGCTCACCCGGACCAATTATTGGCCCGCCAACATGTGGAATAGGTGGTAATCCTGGGGTTACCATTGGGCATTCGTGAAAATCTGTAAGTCTTGCTGCAGCTGGCATATCGTTTAATTTATCATTACCATTGCGCCTTTCAGCGTTAATTCCATTCCTCCAGATACTTGTGCTATTTGTCCGCCTTGGGCGGAATATTGCATATCTGCCGATTCTTTTATATTCAATCCTTTAGTTTCAATATCGCCACCATTGGATTCAATAGTAATTCCTTGAGATCCTTTGATGGTAACTTTCTCCTGAGCCGAAATGGTTATGTTTTTCGAACTCGACATATCAATACCGTTACTGGACATTACAATGCTATTTTGATTTTCATCCTTAATGGTGATTTGCTTGTCTTTGTCACTAATGATGATTGTATTCTTATTAGGTGTGGCAACTGTCCAAATTTTATTTTCATCATCAAACTCTACCGAAATTCCAGATTTGGAAACAATCGCTTTTTTCGAGTTTTTTTCGTTAGGTTCTACTCCTGCAAAAGGTTTAATTTTAGAGCTACTATACATACTTCCTAATATTACTGGAAAACGGGGGTCTTCATTTAAAAATCCAAGTATGACTTCATCACCCACTTCGGGCAAAAAAAAGACTCCTGCGCCACTAGTTGAATAGAAATTTGATAGTCTTGCCCAAATGCCCGATCCGTTAGTGTCAAATAATGGAATATCTACCAGAATTCTGTATTGTGAATCGGGGTCACCAAATATTTGTTTGACTGTTCCGTTCAAAAGACCCCTAGCTCCTGGTAAAAGGCCAGATGCTGGTGGAGCCATTACATCGGGTTCTTCTGTAAACCAAATTGGAGAAAGACCAAGACTCACTTCGGAAATCCAGTTACCATCTGATAAATTATGAACAACTCCAGAGATGAGGTAGTCCCCATTAAAACGATCTCCAAGCCCTTGAAAAGTCATATACTTCCCAGGATCAATCAGATTTGTTCCTTTAAATTTGGCTTCACCCATTATTTTAGAATATTCACTTTTTATAATTTGGGCTTTGGACCAATCATTTAAATCGGCGGTTTCTAATGGTGCCGATGTTTGCAATTGAAAGGAAGGTAGATCAATGACTTCAGAAAGTTTTTTAGTGGATAGATTGCCTGATCCTGCTATATTTGGCGTTGCTTCACTATTAATTACTTCTTGATTTTTATAATCCCATGAATTGGAAGTAACGTTTCCAAGTTGAGTAGTGGAATTTAATTTGGCATTAAATTCCAAAAGATTATCGCCGTAAGTTACCGTAAGTACTGATGATGTATCTTTATCTGGTGCATTCACAGAAATTTTCCCGTTTATTGTAGTAACGATTAAACCATTTGCTTCGGCAAGAGCCAAAATATAATCCCAGTCGGTTACATAATGTTGAACCTGTTCTGGCCATACTTTTGTAGTAGTCGTCACATCAGATTCTAATGCTGAATAGTTTCCTATAATAGACGAAATAATATCACTGTTTTTTTTATTGGCATAAGTGACGCTTTTTCTTCCCATAATCATTTTAACAGCAGCATCTCGACATTCAACTTCTAGTGCAGACCCGATCAAACTATCAATTCGAAGTGATTGACTTGTAATTATCCCTTTAAAAATTAATTCATTTTTGGAATCATATCCGGCTTCAATGCTAATTGTGGCCCCAGGTAGAAAAGTACTTGATGAGCTGGCTTCAAATTGTCCTGTATTGGGCTCTCCATCTAAGATCATAATTTTTGCAGTAGGGATTCGGTTTACTTTTTTTTCAACATGAACTGAAAATACATTCAAGGTTTCGGGTATTGCATTTCCATTAATTTTGATTGAAAAAGTGGGAATTCCACCACTTGATATTTCGCTTGTAGTACTCATTAGTTTAGGTAAAATAGTTAAAATTATTTGCAATCGGAGAAATATCAAAATAGGTATATGCTAGTTCCATTGATTCTATAATGATACCACTTTCTTGAGAGGTCAAGTCTGAAACAACATATTTTACTGGATAAGCATTATGAAAAGTCCATATAATAAGTATTTGACCGTTTGCATCGAGTAAACTTAATGTCACATTATGTGGTTGAATTGTACTGGATAATCTTTGATCAATACTATCGACACACCAATTCACTAATAAGGAACCAACAGGCGTAATGCCTCTCTTAAGTATTAAGTTTTGGCTGCTGGAAACAGTTGGGAGACGGTACTTAAAACGATTTTCCCCACCACTAGAAACTTCTTCAATGCTTAATTCTTTTGAAATGCCCGAAACTTCTTGGAAAGCAATATCTTGGTTTTGAAAAGTAAGTTTAAAATAAAATCCTATTGGAATATCATTGCCCATTTGAAATAATTAATTGTTCGTGAGCAATTTCTATGGTATCAACGGCTACCTCATTTCCATCTGATTTTAGATCGGTGCTGGTAATTTTTGTTGGCCAAGCATTATTCAATGTCCATTGCATGGTTATTGATCCTTTTTCGTCCAACAATTTTATTACAACCGTTCTCCTTTTGATTGTATTCATTACCACTTGCTGATGCCAATTCCAAAAGGTATTGTCATTCACAAAGATGCCTCGCTTCATGGTAATATTTCCGTATTTGGTGATGCCCGGCATTTTTTCTTCCGAGAAAAGAGGGCTGTTACTTTTACGATATTCTAGTATTTGGTTTTCTACATCCATTCCGGATACTTCCTGGAAAGCTACTTTTGTTAATTCTGTACCAAAGTCTACTTCAAATCTAAATTTTGGCATGGGCCAAGTTTCGCCTTCTATGCTACCGTCATCTGTTGTCATAAATTATTTATTTTTAAATTAAAAATTTCCTTAATTAACTTGAGGTTGCCATTTGTTGTTGGAATGTAATTACAATGAATTCGTCGGGATGAACAACGGCTACTTTTACGGTAATATTCATAAATCCGTTCAGTATATCATCACCAGTCATTGTTGAGCCTAAACCGCAAGCTACTGAAAAAGCATCAGATGCACTGGCACCCATTAGACCGCCTTGTTGCCAAATTGAAGTTAAAAAACTTCCAATCATTGATTTTACGGCTTCCCAGGTGTTTTTGTCATTGGGTTGAAAAACATAAGCCTGAGCTGCCAATTTGCATGACTGCTCAATGAAAATCATAGTTCTTCTTACTGGAATATATTTCCAGTCTTGGCTATTTCCATCCAGAGTTCTGGATCCCCAAATTAAAATACCAAGTCCATTGAATAATCGAATGGCATTTATGGATTTACCGGAAACGGCATCTATATTTAAGTTGGCTTGTTGGCTCTCTGAAATGTAAATAGGTAATGAAGTAGCTCCGATGATAGAAGTGTTTGCAGGTGCTTGCCAAGGACCAACCTGATTGTCGACAGTAGTAATTACTCCAGCCATTGCACCACTTGGAGGGAGAATATTGGCGATATTCAATACGTGCTTTATGATTTGCGAATAAATTAGACTCGCATTCAATAGTGCATTATTATTTTGGGTTACCGTCAAACTACTCTTTGGATTTTGAATATTTGCAATAATTGTTGCAACAGTGGGGTTAGGAGCAATGGCAGGATTAATAATCGGTTCTAATTGTTTTAGATCTCCACCAAATAAGTTGGTATAATCAATGTCTTGATTTTGCATTATAGTGGTTCCTATGAAAGGGTAGTAAGCCATTCCATAATTTAATCCAAGCGAACCAGTATTCATTCTGAAACTTTCAATGTCTTGTGTGTATAAAATTGGATCGGGATCATTTCCTCCAATGATATCGAACAAGCACATTGCGGTTTGCATATTTGTGGATTGAAGGAGCATACTTTGCATAAGAGTACCATTATCTTCAATACTTAATAAGGTTGCTTCCGGACAGATGTACATTGTTGGTTCTGGTTCATTTAGCAATAAAGAAAGACCCGACAATAAGTCATTTAGTTGCACATTTGGGTTTACAATTGGAGTGCCTGGAATCATTGGCTTTTTAGAAGGAAATCCATAAGTTCCAACTGACACAATGTAGGCATCACCGCCACCATTTTCATAAAAAAGCTTTACGCTATTGTACAAATAATAGATGGTATTGGGATCTGGAACAATAGAATAGTAGGAACCACCAATCATCATAGAATCCCCCTTTGATGGTTGGTTGTTTTGTTTTACTAAGTAATATTGAGGGCTGTATTGTTTAGTTGGACTTGCAGGAAGCGTAGGGTCGGGTAAACAAAAAAAAGCTTGGAATTCTGAAAACGATGTGATTCGTACGGGTACATTTGTATATGATTTTCCTTCGTAAGAGGCTTGTGGAGTGTATCCTATAAATGCTGGTACAGCTGTTGCAACAGCCACAACCGAATTTGGAAAAGCATTTAATTCCTCAATATAGACACCTGGTGTTCGAATGTTTGACGACTTCATTGATTTTGATTTTATATTTTACAGTAAATTATAAACTTTAATGGTATAAGAACTTCTAAAAAAAAAAAGCAATTTTAAAATACATATTTAAAATTGCTATGAGTAAAAGTAATCCTTTTTTTACTGTAAGAACATAACGAATAAAATCTTTGAATCAACCCATTATTTTTTTGAAAATAAATTTTGCACCACCCAAGCTGGTCCAATCATCAAAAATTGGATGTCTTTCAGGAATGATGGTTTTTTACCTTCAATGTTATGACCATAAAATTGTCCAATCCAAGCCACAACAAAAACGCCTATTGAGAAAGCCCAAAGAGGAACGAATTGGCCGATGTAAAAATTAACTATTAAGCATATTGCTGAAAAAATAGCTATTTTGATAGCCATTGGAACTGATAATCGAATGTAAAAAACTAATACAAAAAGCAAAACCACTACTGCCCAATTTTCTATAATAGGTTGGTTGAGGTGTAGTAAATTATTCAAAAAAGCACTCGGAATGCTCATTAATAAACCCACAATTGAAAAGAAGATAGCAGGGACACAAATGTAATGTATAGCCTTGTTTTTTGGGTTTTGATGACTTACTGCATATTCTTCAAACCATTGGTCTAATGTCTTCATAATTGATATTTTTTTACTAA
Source organism: Flavobacterium sp. A45 (assembly GCF_002001005.1). Taxonomy (GTDB): domain Bacteria; phylum Bacteroidota; class Bacteroidia; order Flavobacteriales; family Flavobacteriaceae; genus Flavobacterium. Next base: position 6,692 of record NZ_MUNX01000034.1, on the reverse strand, counting down.
TTTATAAAATAATAATCAATAGAAATAAAAGTGTTAAAGTATTTTTTCTAAGACTATAAATTCCAAATGCTGGTCTGTTATAATAGCATCTGAATCATTGAGCACGAAAGGTTCCATTATTCCTGTATCGACATATCCATGACGGTTATACCACTCGATTAATTTTTCTCTAATGGTAATAACGGTCATTACAATTTTGGATAAACCTAAATTTAATGCATGAACTTCGGCTTCTTGCAATAGTTTTTTTCCAAGACCTCTATTTTGCAATTCAGGTGAAATGGCAAGCATTCCCAGATAGAGTTTGTTCCCTTTATTAGCAAGTAAAACGGAGCCAATAATTTGGTTATTTTCTGTATATTTTAAAATCGTATTATCTTTATTTTTAATTATTTCTTCTAATTCATCTAAAGTAATTCTTTTGCCTTCTAAAAGGTCAGCTTCGGTGGCCCATCCTTTTTTTGAAGTTTCACCACGGTAGGCGGAGTTAATCAATTTTTCTAAAGCTGAAATGTCTTCTAATGTTGCAATTGTAATCATTAAGGGGATTTTTAATTTTGTTTTTTAAACTTTTCAAAGATAAAAAAATTACAACAAAATAGCCTTTGGTTGTAGTTTTTGTATGATCGTATCCGTTTCTAATCTTTAGCCTTTTAAGTAAAAAGTAATTATTAAAGGTGAATTTTAAATCTCTATTTTGGCTCCCATAATTTTCAAAAATTCTCTGATGAAACTTGGATGAGCGGGCCAGGCAGGTGAGGTAACCAGATTTCCGTCTACATAGGCTCCATCTACAGGAATGGATTGAAAAATTCCACCGGCCAATGTTACTTCGGGACCTACTGCTGGATAAGCAGTTAATTTTCTCCCTTTGACAACATCGGCGGCAGTTAAAATCTGGATGCCGTGACAAATGGCGGCCACTGGTTTATTGGTTGAGAAAAAATGCTTAGTTATTTCAATCACTTTTTCGTTCAATCGTAAATATTCTGGAGCTCTTCCTCCCGCAATAACAAGTCCATCATAATCTCCAACTTTTACGTCATCAAAACTGTAATTCAAAGCGAAATTGTGTCCTGGTTTTTCGGAATAGGTTTGATCTCCTTCAAAGTCATGGATTGCAGTTTTTATTGTATCTCCCTTTTTTTTGTTAGGGCAAACGGTATGCACTGTATAACCCACCATTTCTAGCATTTGGAAGGGAACCATCGTTTCATAATCTTCGGTGAAATCACCTGTCAAGAACAATACTTTTTTCATTTTTATATCATTTTAAAAATTAATACAAACTTTTGTTAAACAAGAAATAGAATAGGTTATACAGTTTTTGTATAAGTAGAATCTGATTTTTTTGTTTTTATAAAGTTAAGAAAAAAATGTATTTAGTTATCTGACTTTTAGTTATTTAAATTAAATAAAGGCAAGGTGTTTTTTGCGAATGATCTTTGATTTTAAAAAAGAATAAATAATATCCAGATGCTCTTGTTTTGCGTGAGTGATGGCAGTGGAGCTCTTTTTTTGATCCCTTTTTTAAGGGATTAAAAAAAAGCGGGAACGTACAGCACGACCCTTTGTCTCGTCTTTTGGGACGAGACAAAGGGACACGCCCAAATAAATTTTTACTGACCAGGAGGAGTTGTGGGTGGAGTGGTTTCTGAAGGAGTTGAAGCAGGAGTCTCACTTGTTGGTGAAGGGGAAACAATATAATTTGGAACCGCTTGTGGAGTTGCAGGTTTAGCAGCAGTTACGGGAGAATCTAATGGTGCTCCTACAGAAATGTCACAACGATGTCCAGGCTGGCCGTGTGGGGGATTCATTCCTTTTGGCGTTTTGGCAGTTGTCATAGTTGTTGTCGTCACAGTTTGACCCGAATTTGAAACGACTTGTGGAGTTGTTGAATTAGTGGCAACAGGAGAATTCAAAGGAGCTCCCACAGGGATGTCACAACGGTGACCTGGCTGACCATGAGAAGGATTCATTCCTTTGGCAACTTTTGCAGGAGCCGCCACTGCTTGAGTTTGAGTTTGAGTTTGCGTTTGAGTTGCGGTATTTTTACTTACGCCATTTTGCTGATAAAGTAAACCAGGTTGAGGAGCGGTAACCGTTTGATTTGCTTGTGTATTGGCAACTTGAGTAAAAGGAACAACAACTTTAGGCTTTTGTGTTTCAGTTTCATTTTTACAGGAAATCAATACAAATGCTATAATGAATAGGGGAGTTAACAGATTTTTCATGATTTGATTTATTGGTTGATTACAAATTTAGGATTTTAAATAATACGGTTCTGAATTGGAGTTTTCTTTTTGAATCAGAATTTAGAATGGAATAAAAAAACTGCAACAAAATTGTCTTTTGTTGCAGTTTTTTATTGAGTAGAAACATGGAAAAAGGTACTCTAATCTTCTTCGATTTCAAATTCAGCGTCTTTTTCCCAAATTTCCATTTCGCAGGGTTTACAGTTGAATTTTAGTTTGTATTCCAATTCTCCCTGTTTCAATACCAAAGGTTCTTTCAGTTTGGTTTCCATCGTGTCTTTATGGTATTTTGGGCATTTGGCCAACTCATATTTAATGCAATATTTGGTTGTCATTACTCGGGATTTTCCCGGATCCCATTGCAATTCAAATGCTTTCTCAATTTCGGTTACACCATGACGTTCATAAAATTTTCTAGCCAGTTTGTTCGAAACATTATACATGAAATCCAATTTGGTTTCTGGATAAGGGTGATCTGTTTTTTCGATTTTACGTTCTTCTCGTTTGTAGTTTTTCAAACGGGTTTCGGATAGTTGCTCGTAAACAGTTCTTCGCATTTCATTGATTTTAGAAATAGGCAAAAACCAATTATCTGTAAATTGAACTGTTATTTCATCGGCTGTATAAGGTGTAAATCCTGTTTTGGCCAATTGCGCTTTGATGTTTTCCTCGATGGACTGATTGTTTTTGGTTTGTTCTTTTGGATGAACCAAATAAACAGTACTCATATTTCCATCCTCATCAGTGGCAAGCAACTCAAAACCAGTTTCATTTTCGAATAATAATAAAGAAGTGCTTATTTTTCGAACCGCACTGTCTTCACGTTCCACGATTTTGATAAAAGCGGCATCATTGTTTCGGTATATGAAAGTTCCATCTTTGATTTCTTTCAATACATTTGGATAAGCCAAACCATTTTCCGCTTTATTGACATAAATTCCTTCGGCCTCATTATTTTCATTAATGAAACACAAACCGTCACCATTGTTTAATAGTTCACCGTTCTCAATTTCGTAGGCATTTCCAACGGTTCTGATTAATTTTCCAATATATTGTCCTTTTGATTTAGGGCTTTCCCAAGAACCGATAGTATCGTGGCGTTCATTAACAAAATAATCGGTATAACCACGGTTGAAAGTACGGTTCAATGCCGAATCAAAAGTATAGGTGCATTTTCCGGAAGATGCTTTGATGTATTTATCATTATCAGCCAAGAAAGCATCAAGCTTTTGTCTAAGGTAAGAAACATTGTTTTTTACGTAGACGATGTCCTTTAAACGCCCTTCAATTTTGAAGGAACAAACACCGGCTTCCACTAAATTTGGAATTTCGTTCGAAACATCAAAATCTTTGATCGAAAGTAAGTGAGTACTTTTTATTAGTGTTTCTCCATGACCATCTATCAGATTGTAAGGCAAACGGCAGTTTTGGGCACAAGAACCGCGATTAGCAGAACGTTCTCCATTGGCAACACTCATATAACAATTTCCGCTGAAAGAAACGCAAAGTGCACCAGTTACAAAGAATTCCAATTCCACATCGGTTGCATTACTTATTTCTTTTATTTGGTGTAAATTCAATTCGCGGGCTAATACGACGCGTTTGATTCCGGCATCGGCCAAGAATTTCATCTTGTCGGCATCTCTATTGTTGGCTTGTGTACTGGCGTGCAAAATGATAGGAGGCAAGTCCATTTCCATAATTGCCATATCCTGAATGATAAGTGCATCGACACCAATGTCATACAATTTCCAAATCATCTGACGGCAGGTTTCCAATTCATTGTCGTACAGAATGGTATTCATAACCACAAAAACAGGAACATTATATAAATGAGCATATTGTACTAAGGCAGCAACATCTTCAATGGAGTTGGTGGCATTAGAACGGGCTCCAAATTGAGGAGCTCCAACATATAAGGCATCGGCACCACTGTTAACAGCTGCTATACCGTGAATTAAATCTTTAGCAGGGGCTAAAATTTCTATTTTCTTTTTCATCAGTTGATGATCAATTTATAATTTCTAAAAAGCGGTTTGCTTGTGTATTTGCAAAAGTCTGCAAAGTTCTTATAAATATTCCGAGATTTCTAACCCAAACTGATTTTTTTTGAATTGAAATAGAAAAAGTAGGATTTGTAATAAATGAATAGAAGTGACATAAGAAAACTAATTGATGTTCTGTCTTTTTTATTCAATAATTTTTAGTTTTCTAAAGGCTTCTTTGGTTGAGTTTAATCGAATCGCAGGGAACTCATCCATTGTAGCATTTTTCATTTCAACATTGGTGGCAAAAAAGTAAACCGAATTGTTTGTTTCCAAATAGCCAACAAACCAGCCATTATCAATATCATTTCTCATGCCCCAACCAGTCTTTCCACTTAAAGTATAACTTTCGGTTTTTTCTATTATCATAATGTCTTTCATGATATTTTCAGTTCGTTTATAAATTGGTAATTTGGAATCATATAAACGTACCAGAAAGTCAATTTGTTGTATCTGAGAAATCTTTGATTTTCCTTGTAGCCAAAAATTATCAATGGTTAGTGTATCGAAATCCATTCCTGGATAATTCAGTTTCTTTAGATAGGCTTTCATTCTTTTGACTCCCACTTTTCTCGCAATTTCTTGGTAACAGGGAACACAAGAAACTTGGAATGCTTTTTTGAAAGTCAAATCCTTTTCCCATTTTTTGAAGTTTCTTTTTTCACCGTTCCATTTAAAAATAACTGAATCGTTTTGGATCACTCCTGTTTCTAAGGCTATTATTGAATTTGGAATCTTAAAAGTCGATGCAGGAATGATTCCTGTTTTTGCCCAAGCAAAATCATTAGAATAATAGGTATTATTTTTTGTATCGTAAATTAAAATGGCTCCTTTTACTTTTAAGCTGTCCAAAATTTTTCCAAATTCAGGTTTAACAACTTCGGGAGTAATTTTGTTTTTTATTTGAGCTTGTATATTTCCGTTTGCTAATACAATTAGACTTAAAAGGATTATTGTTTTTCTCATTTTAATTTTGTGTTATCTCCATTCTTTTTATTATCAGTCGTAATTTTTAATCTCCTGTCTTACTATTTTTAAAATTTGTGTATGATAAAAAAATGTATTTTTCAAGTCGTTTGAGTCATAAGCAATGTTTTCTAAAACGATTACACTTGTTTTGGTTTCTGGAAAATAAAAATTCATTGAAGTAAATCCTGGCGCAAAGCCTGTTTGTCCAAATTGCAAAATCTCATCTTTCGTATCCACAGTTATTCCATAGCCGTAGTGAGTTATACCAGAAAGAGGATGCTGTCTTATTGCTCCTTCTTGTTTTGTAGTCATCATTTTAAAAGTGGATGCTTTCAAAAGTTTTCCGTCTTGTAAATTCTGATTCCATAAAATTAAATCAGAAGCAGTTGAAACAAAGGAACCCGCTGCAGGAGCATTTCTAAAGCTATTTTCTTCAAATTCTATTTTTCCGTTTTCTTGTTCAGAATATCCTTTGACCAAATTTTTATATTTTTTAATATCTGGGTGAAAAGTATTTTTCATTCCACATTTTTGGAACAGTTCTTCCGATTGTTCAGCAAAAGATTTTGACGAAGTTCGTTCCGTAATTTTTGCCAATAAATCATACCCAGTGTTTGAATACGAATAATTAAACTGTGTTCCAACTTTGAAGGCAGTTGGTTTGTTGAGTGCTACAATGCCGTGCATATGGGTTAATAAATGATGAACGGTAACTGTATCGGCCGATTTTTGAGTTAGTTCGGGTAAGTATTTATGAATGGGTTCATTCAATTTTAGATGTCCTTTTTCATATTCTTGTAACACTAAAACTGCAGTAATTTGTTTGCTTATTGAACCAATAACAAATTGGCTGTTGAGTTGTAAAGGTGTTTTCTTTTCTAAATCAGAATAACCAACAATTTTAGAATAAGTTGTCTTTCCATTTTTTGAAATTAGAATGATTCCGTTGAAAGGTTTTGTCGTTTTACTCAAAATTAAAGAATCAATTTGGACAGTTAAATCATTTTTATTTTGGCCAAAAGAATGGAAACTGTAAAATAGAATAATTATTAAAAAGGTCAGTTTGATCGTTTTCTTCATTGTTGATTTGGCTTGTTTGATATTTGTTATTAGAAATGGCATTATGATTGATATCATGTGCCGATGCAGTAATAGATAAGTTATAGTTAAATTCTATTTATTTTCTTAGGCTTGTAATTCAGGATGAAAGGTAATACTTTGTTTTTAAACTGTCAACTTTGATTATCGATGCTAATTACAAAAGTTAAAACAGCAAATCTTTACTATCGCTGTGTTATCTGCAAAGTTGTTTTTATGCAAAAAATCAATTCCGAGAGCTAATTTAAAAATCACATTTCCTCAAAAAAATGCAATAAGTTCTATATAAAGTCTGTTATCTAAATAGAGTCTGATTGTATTTGTT
>NZ_MUNX01000038.1 GCF_002001005.1 Flavobacterium sp. A45 | reverse complement strand
GTTAGGAACATTCGGAATATCTTTAAAGTTAAAAACGTCCTTAAAGCTCAATAAATCTTCAATATTTTTTGATTTATCTATTAGTTGTATTATGTATCTCCAGTCAGTATAATTTTGTTTTCTTTCTTCCCATTTTTTATCAAAATAATTTTTGCGAAGCCTACGCAAAAACTGGTAAACATCAGTTTTTTCATCGCTAATTTCTGTTATAAATAAAAGCAAGGGCAAGATAATTTCATTTATTCTATCCTTAGTCAACAAACGAATATTATACACAGCTCCTCCATTAATAAAATTCAATTGCTTTTGAATTTCTGAAGATTCAATTAATCCTAAAAGTTTTTTATATGCTTCAAATAAATCATTAATTTTAAACAATATCTTTTCATTTTCATTGTCTTTCAAAATCCTTTTAGTTATTTTGACTAAATCTATTTCTTCTTGTATTTCGATAATCTGAAAACACCAAGTCATAAAATCGTTCACGCCATTATCCGCAGTAGATTCTTTCTCTTTTATTCTGTTTTTCCAAAAAAAGGTTTCACGCTCTTCCCATTGTTCTGCAAAACAAACATTTTCAACCGTTCCTAAAAAAATAGGTTTAATATTTTCCGTTGTAGTCAATCCTTTACCGGTTGTATTGATAATTACAAATCTTTCTTCTCCGTGTTTTCTGTCACTTACATCGTGATATTGAATCTTTATGTCTTCCAATATAAATTTGGAAAAAATATCAATCTCATTTTCTTTCCTGTTTTTTAATTTATCTTCAATTGTATTTAATGCTTCTTTGAAACTTTGAATAGTTGGATCTAAAGAATATTCATCAAAATGCCACGGTTGTTTTTCAATATCTTTTACTTGCAAATCTGTATTTCCAATAAAGAACTCATTTACCAAATCTCTCAAGAAAAAAACACTGCTTTCCCTTATCGAATATTGTAAATAAGGCTCTTTATCATCTTTTTCTTCAAATTCAGAAAGTAAACATTTTTTCAATTCTATTTTTTGTTCTGCACTGGCTTTTCTGTATAACATTCCAATTAATAGATAAATTGTCGTAAGCCGTTGTTGTCCATCCGTAAGATAAATATGGTTTTTTGGATTCTCGTAAACGTCAATTTTTCCTAATATTGTTTTTCCTTTATTTTTTTCTTCCAATAAAGTGTCTATAAAACCCGCAACTATGTTAATGTCTTTTTTCTCCCCATAATGTTTATTTCCCCAACAATAATCTCTTTGAAAATCAGGAATTATAATTTTTCTATAATCTGTACAAAACAATTCCTTTATAGAATACTCGTCATTTTTAATAGAACCCATTGTAAATATTTTCAAGATTTTTAATAATTTTTATTTTATTTCCTGCAATTCTTTCTGCATTCCATTCGCTTGATGCAAATATTGAAAAAGTATGTAATAAACCTCTACTTTCAAATTTCAAATCGCTACTTGTTTCAAAGTAAGTTTGTTTTTTTTCCTCAAATGTTTTAGCTCCAAAAGAAGAGTTGTTTTTTCCGTAAAGAAGAACCAAATTACCTATACAATGTTCAGAACCATTTTCATTGATTTCGTCACGATTTAGCCACTCTTTACCATTAGGTTTAGACGAACCTAAATCGTTATTATTTCCATCTTTGAAATTCCCTCCATCTTTATAATATGCTTTAGATTTAGGATGAATATGTTCTAATGATCGTTCATTCCATATATTAAAATTAAATTTTCTATTTAATTTATTATCTTCAATAACATTTAGTAGTAATAAAAACCTAAAAGCAAATTCATTTCCGGCACTATTATATACAAACTTCTCATTAACTAAATTAATAGCTTCTTTAGCCTTTAGAATCCTTATTTCGACATCTTGGTCTTTTTCTTTTGTCTTATTAATACTTTCAAGATGTGTTGAATTTACCAAAACAAATAAGGTATACTCTTCTCGCTTTTTTTCTTCTTTTTCATTTAAAAAATAAGCAATTGTCTTTTCTTTTTCAGTTGTTGTTTTTAAAGCAATCCCTAAGTAATTAAAAGAGATTGGATTGTTGTATGTATCTTCAAAAGACTTCTGTAGTTTTCGCAATTTTTCGAAAGTGTTTTTTGCGCTAACGTTATCCTTTATAAATTTTGATTTAAAATTATCAAAATCAAATTTCTTATTTTCATCTGAATTTTCACTGTTCCAATATGTAACCAATAAAAAATACAATGGATGTCTATTTTCTGTGCCAAAATATTTTTTCACATCTTCCCGATTCCACCAATATAACCATTTATCCCAGTTATGTGCCAATCTACTTCTGTCTTCATTGATTTTCCATTCAAAACCAATTAATTCTTCTTTAGAGTTACTCTCTGGTTTATTATAGCGGGAGGATTTAATTAACAAGTCTGATTTGATTAATTCTTCATCCTTCATTACAGCTTTTAATCCGTTTAAAGAAATAAAAGTTGTAATCGCCTTTGTTTCTTCAATCACATTGTATAACAACCAAACTTTATCATTTAAGAATTTTACAAAATCTCCAATCTTTCTTTCTTCCTCTAATTTTTTGAATTTTTCTCTAATTTTTTTTAAAGCTGTCGTAAAATAGTGAATATCCTGAGTATTTTCATCTTCAATGATAGTTTTTTCAGAATCTCCCAAAAGCAGGTTATTCAAGAAATTATCTGAATCTTTTCGCACATCATAAACTAATTTAAATTGGATTGATTTCAAATATTCAATTTGTTCTAATGCAATGAAAATTAAAAACAGAGTAGTTGTTCTTTGTTGCCCATCAACTAAAATAATTCTATTGTCATCTTCAACAGCTGTGATTGCTTCAATAAAATACTCTTCATCATTCCTTTTAAACGCTTTTATTAAACTGTCACAAAAAAAACCTACTGAGCACTCCTTTAAATGATCATTGTTTGGTTCTCCCCATTTAAACCCTCTTTGATAATTAGGAATCACGAATTTACCTTTTTTCAAATATTTTTTAATTGTTAATTTATTATCCATTATCTCTCCTTTTTTAATTTCATTAAATACAACTCCCCACAAGCCCTAGCATCGCTCAACGCATCGTGATGATTTAGTTCTATTGCGTATTTTTCGCACAAGTTAGCCAAATTGGACTTATAAATTTTATACGTGCAAAATTTATTGTATTCCGGTACTTCAATCCCATAATATTCCAAAGTTTTGTTTAAAACCGGAAAATCAAAACCAAAGCCGTTGTGTGCCACTACGCTCTGATTTTCGATGTAAGGTGCAATTTGATGCCAAATTTTGTCGAATGTAGGTGTGTCTATCGTGTCTTTGGCGGAAATGCCGTGAATGTCTGTAAAACGGCTCCAATAATAATTATCGGGAGGTTTAACCAATAAATTAATTTCTTTGGTAATGATTCCATTCTCTACCCGAACCAAACCAACCTGACAGATACTCCAGCGATAACCTTGTGCGGTTTCAAAATCTATTGCAGTAAAGGACTCCATTATTGATATAATTTTGCCATTCCTAAAATCCTGCTCTTCATCTCGTTTTGAAGCGAAATTGGAGAAACTACTTTTACATTGGATCCGTGCTTCAAGAGTTCCATAATAATGTCGTTGGTAGGATGAATGTAAATCTCAATCAAAACCCTGTCCGCATTATCTTCTAAAATACGTTGGGATTCGTGCAATGGAAAACTTTTTATATAATTGCCTTGTTGCCACGAAAATTCCAAAACAATTTTCACTTCAGCTTCGTAGGTTTCCACTCCGAAAGCGTGTTGGAAGGCTTTTTCTACATTGTATGGAATAGGTTTGAATTTTGTATCGGTTATGATCAAACTGGATATTCTGTCTAATCCAAATGTTTTGATTTTTTCGTCTTTTTTGTCCAAGGCAATCAAGTACCATCTTTGCTGTGATTCCTTGATGGCTATGGGTTTTACCTCTCGTTGGGTAATGGAGTCTTCCCAATGTTTTTTGTGGGTAAATTTTAGGATATAAGCATTCTGAATGGCGTGAATAATTCCGTGTATGTGTTCTGTTCCCAATGATTTTCGCTTCTCCAAAAAGACGCTTGGCGATAATTTATTTCCCTCCTGCAGTGCGTGATGGATAGAAAAAGCATCTATCATTCGGGTTACCGACTGGTCTTCAATTTCTTCCTCGTCAATGTTATAAGTTTTGTCTTTTCGATTGTATTCTATGGAAATTCCAAAAAGGGTCAAAATATCTTTTTTGTCACGCTCAAAAGTACGAATGGCATATTCAAAATTGGTGTCGATATCCTCATTTTCAAGTTTACGAATTACATATTCCTGCAATTCTGTAAAATTGCTAGGACGGCTTCTTAGACGGTCTATGATGTATAAATACCTCTTAAAATAGATTAGCTTTGACATAATGATTTCAATTATTTTGTCAAAGATAATTCATTTGTCTGCCATTTTATGACGCAGTAATGTATTGTTCTTTTTTCAGAATAAATTAATTTCTAAATTTTAAGGTGGCAAAAAAGAGTGAGGAAACAGAGTGAGGGCGATTCAAAAAACTTAATTTATAAAGCAAAGACAGATTCTTTTTAAGCATTTTAATATTCTCCAAACGCCTTTGAATGCCTAACAGTACCTCAAAGCACCACTTCAAAGCAACGAAAAAAATTGCATTATATCTTAGATCATTACTTAATATTAAAAGATAGTAGGCACAAAAATGAACGATAATATTACTAAAGATGATTTAAAGCAATTTGGCCTATTGCTAGTCGAGCAACTCAAACAAATTATAGAGGACAACCGGAATAATGAAGAAGGCGGCTTAAATCCAGATTGGCTTAAAAGCCGTATTGCCAGGAAACTGATGGATATGTCTGCTGCATCTCTGCAAAATCTCCGGATTACAGGAAAAGTACGTTTCAAAAAAGTTTTAGGTTCCTATTATTACAACAAATCAGATTTAATGAATCTGTTCAATGAAGAAAACTAATATGAGACTACAAAAGCTTTCAATATATCTTTCCATTTTAGAAGAGGATCCTAGACTTAATGTCTGGCATTTCGCCCTTTTTAGTGCTATTCTTTATCTCGGATATAGACAGGGTCACACAAAGACAATCAAAGTAAGTCGCAGTAAAATAATGTCGCTTTCACATATCCGTACCCTACCAACCTACCATAAATACTTTAAAGAGTTACAGAAAATGGGGTACATAAATTACATCCCATCCTACCATCCTGGATATCGAAGTGAAGTAGAAATAACAATAAAGCCAAATAAACAGCAATAAGGTTTCTTCTGAATTCACATCTATTTAATATTTTACAGTTTAAATCACATAATATAGTGTAGCTATCTAAGAACCTATATCCAAATTTGTTCAGCGGTTAGACACTTCGAAATCAATTGTCAATAATTTTATAGTTCCAAAATAATGCTTACTTTTGTAATAATCATTAATGAATTATGTCGTTCTTTTAAAGTCAATCCGCTTAGTGCAGGAAAGTTTTAAATAATAAAAATTTCAAGGACTTTTAAACTTTTGGCAAAATCGGGGCAATCTATATTTTTACAATGTAAAATATCGGTATTAATGCGGGTTTTCGATCTTAGGTTCGATTCCCGGCGATTCCACAAAAAAACCCTGTAATCATTTGATTTACAGGGTTATTATTTTACAGATACCATTTTAGGTACCATTATCTACCTGTTAATAACTTTTTTCATCCATAAAAAACCTCTCATTTTAGATAGATTTTAATTTTAATATTTTATTGTAAAAATAGTGGATAGCAATTAAAACTATACTACTTTGGATAATATTCAATCTTACATTACTTGAAATGGTGTTTTGAAACTTTCCAGTTATTTTCTGTTCACTTTTTTCAACAAAAAATCTTCGCAAAACATCTAATTTCCTCAAAAAAAGTCAGCAAAATGCTGTAAAATAACAAATTGTCACAAAAACAAAATCTACACTATTTTTATTACTATTTATTTGTTTTTAAATGTGTTTGCTTTTTTTAAATAATTTTATAAACATAACAAAGTCTTTATTTTTTAAGCTTTAAAAACTGAAGTGCATTTGGTTAAGTTGCCTCCAAACCTCTGGCTATTATTTTACAACCCTTATTTCTAGTTGTCTTGTATCAGACTTAACCCATAACAATAAAAATCAAATTCCAAGAACAAACAGATGTCGTTTTTTCAACATTCTATAAATATTGAAACCTATATCACAAACCCTTAAATATTATCATTTATTTTATGTGAAAAAATTAAATCAGAAGCTAGATTAAACCTTTAGTTTTATTCCAAGTCTTAATAAAAGAGTCTTAAATCCTTTAAATTCAAATCTTAATAAAATCGTTTTTAGATTCTATGACCATTACAATACTTTTTATATAAACTAAAACAAATACCAAATCTATGAAAACAAAACAAATCAATCATTTACTGCTTGCAATGTTTGTAGCTGTAATTACCTCTTGCAGCAGCGAATCGGATACAACAACCCCTTCAACAGATATTACTGTTCCCTCGACATCTGAAATTCCAGCAGTTTACACAAAAATATATGGTGCTACCAGTATAACTAGTGACGGTACCTACATTACTATAAAATCTACAGGGCTTCCTGACCACAAAAGTGTTTATTACCCTACTACAAATGCACTATACGAGAATTTTAGCGGTACTACCTTTGGCGGTAACACTTTCAAAAAGAACCCAAATACAATCACTGCCAGAACTTATACTTTTAAGATTCCGTTAAACCCAGTGGTAAGTTCAACTCATGCAGCCACACCACTTGGCGCAATGGGAGTAGCAATTAATGGAATTCCTTTATACAACCAATATGCTGCTCCAAATACACCACTTACGGATGAAGTAATATCATTCGATCAATATCGCGGGCATCCAACTGGCACAGGCAGTTATCATTACCATGTTGAGCCTCTGTATTTAACAAATGTTAAGGTAACTAAATCTTCCTTACTGGGTTTTTTATTGGACGGATTTCCAGTTTATGGACCTGAAGAAAATGGAAAAGAGGTAACCAATGATATGCTTGACGCTTACCACGGTCATACTGCTGTTACTGCAGACTATCCAAACGGTATTTATCATTATCACATAAATAATACTGACCCTTATATTAACGGTAGTGGTTATTACGGAACTCCTGGTACTGTTACACAATAATACATGAAACCTTTTTTTAGCACACTATCTATAGTTTTCTTTCTTTTTGCTTGTAATCATAGTGAGAAGAAAGAGAACTTAAATCCAAGACCAATTCCTAAAATTTATATTGAGGTAAATACTCTTGGTTTGGAAAAAATACAGGACATTGTTTTTCTGAATGGAAAAAAATTTGACGGCTATATTTATGAAATGTACTCTCCAAAAGACACCGCTTTTATTAAATCCTACCTCAATGGGATTGAAGAGAGTGTTCACAAAAGCTGGTATCCCAATAAACAATTAGCCGAAGAACGATTTTATCATCTTGGCAAAAAAGAAGGAACACATCGAGCTTGGTGGGAAGATGGAAAAATACAGACCGAATACCAAATTTCGAATGATGTGTACACTGGCGCATTCAAAGAATGGAATCGAGAAGGCCGCTTGATAAAATTTTTCCATTACAAAAACGGACAGGAAGACGGCAGTCAGAAATTATATTATGATAATGGCTCCATTCGATCAAATTATGTAATCATCAATGGAAGAAGATACGGATTATTAGGAACCAAAAATTGTAAAAATGTTAAGAACAACAATACTCATTAGTAGTTTTCTTTTATTAATTAGCTGTCAGAATAAGCCTTCTAAAAATGCTTTACCATACTACAACAATGCTAATTTTGATTCTCAGTTTCTAAATACACTGGAAGCCCAAAAATTCATTGATCACACAATTGCTGATTTTAGTATGACAGACCAGCACAATAAAACTATCAGTCAAAAAGACATTGAAGGTAAGATTCATATTGCTAATTTCTTTTTCACCAGCTGCGGTTCGATTTGTCCAAAAATGACAAATAATTTAATTGCATTCCAGGATGAATTTAAAAATGAAAAAGATATTGTACTACTTTCCTATAGTGTTACTCCATGGCAGGACAGTGTTCCTGTTTTAAAAAAATTTGCAGAAAAATATAAAATCACAGCTTCCAATTGGCATTTGCTCACAGGCAGCAAAAAAGAAATTTATCAATTAGCAAGACAAAGTTATTTTGCCGAAGAAAATATAGGATTTGCAAAAGATACCTCCGAATTTATGCATACGGAACATCTTCTTTTAGTAGATAAAAACAAAAAAATAAGAGGAATTTATAATGCCACTTTAGAATTAGAAATACAACAACTTATGAAAGATGTTCATACTTTAAAAAATGAAAAGTAAAAACAACTAATTTCAAATAATTATTATTCTAAAATGAAAAAAAAGATATCCATATTTTTGATTGCTCTTTATACATTAACATCATTTTCCCAAACTGTCGGACTAATTCAACACGACAGTGGAACACTGGACAATGGATATGTTTTATTTGCTCCCATAAATAGTTACACTACCTATCTTATTGATAAATGTGGCAAACAAGTTAAAACATGGACAAGCGTATACAAACCAGGACAATCTGTTTATCTCTTGGAAGATGGAAATTTATTACGCTCTGGAAATGCAAACAATACCACATTTAATGCCGGCGGAAAAGGCGGAGTAATTGAAAAAATAGACTCGAATGGAAATGTCATTTGGAGTTATACCATATCAAGTGCTACAAATTGCCAGCATCACGATGTAAAAGCACTTCCTAACGGAAATGTTTTGGCAATTGTTTGGGACAAAAAAACAGTAGATGAAGCTATTGCACAAGGCCGAAACCCTAATTTGATTTCGACTAGTGTATGGAGTGAAAAAATTATAGAAATCCAGCCTGTTGGCACAAATGGCGGAAATATTGTCTGGGAATGGCAAATATGGGACCATTTAATACAGGATTATGACGCAACGAAATCTAATTATGGAATGGTTTCCTCTAATCCGCAACTCATTGATCTAAATTATGCAGCAACTGCCAATACGGAAGATTGGCAGCATATAAATTCCATTGATTATAATTCCAGTTTAAATCAAATTCTACTTAGCTCTCATAATTCAGACGAAATTTGGATTATAGATCACAGTACTACAACCCAAGAAGCAAAAACTAATTCGGGAGGAAATTCCAAAAAAGGCGGTGGCATTTTATACCGATGGGGAAACCCTCAAAGCTACGATAACGGGTCTGCAACTGATCAAAAACTATTTGGTCAGCACAATGCACAATGGATTGCAAAAGGACTTCCTTTTGAAAATCAAATTATGATTTTTAATAATGGAAATGGCAGAACAGGAGGCAATTATTCTACAGTAGAAATAATCAATCCCCCAGTTAATGGTTTCGAATATACGGCAACTTTACCTTACTTCCCTACTTCACCTTCGTGGATCTACAATCAAAACAATACACAAAACTGGTATGCACAAAACATTTCGGGAACTCAGCAATTATCCAACGGAAATGTGCTGATTTGCAGTGGGCCTACGGGAACCCTTTTTGAAATCAATAATAGTGGTGCAACACTCTGGAAATACATAAATCCAGTAAATACAAACGGAATTATAAATCAAAATACCGCTCCGTCCCAGAACACCGTTTTTAGATCCAGCTTTTATCCAAATGACTTTATTGGTTTTAAAAACCATACATTGACTAGCGGAAATATCATTGAAAATTCAAATGTAATTTCCAATTCCTGCAGTTTGACATTATCAGTTGCCGATAATTCATTAATTAAAGATATTGTTGTCTATCCCAATCCTACAAAAACAGAATTGCATATTACCATTTCGGATTTGAATACTTCAAAAATAGATATCGAAGTGTTAAATAGTTTGGGCCAAATTGTGGCTAAAGAAAATTACAATTCAAATAAAATAACCTTTTCTACCCATACATTATCCGAAGGAATTTATTTCATTAAAGTCTCCAATGAATTCACTTCAAAAATTTTTAAAATTATAAAAACCGAGTAACAACCAAAATATCATATAGAATACTTCACACTCAAAATTTG
Source organism: Flavobacterium sp. A45 (assembly GCF_002001005.1). Classification (GTDB taxonomy): domain Bacteria; phylum Bacteroidota; class Bacteroidia; order Flavobacteriales; family Flavobacteriaceae; genus Flavobacterium. Next base: position 31,026 of record NZ_MUNX01000038.1, on the reverse strand, counting down.
ATGATTTTCAGATAATTTTCACATTACTTCTATCTAAATTATAAAAATCTGATCCATAACCAATTAAACATTTTTTTTCTCAATTAAGACACCTTTGCAGTTATAACGAAAACGTTTGAACTGCAGACGTACTTTTTTGGTATGGCAAACGTACTTAATTCACTACAAGCTTTTTGTAGTTAACGAATTACTATTACGTTTGCCATACCAAAAAAGAAAAAAATGAAAAAAAAATTACCAACCCAACCATGCCATTTGAGGATTATGAAGAAAGGCTGCCTCAAACTATTTTTTATCACTGCATTATTATTCCTTTCATTATCAACAACTTTCGCACAGAGTACCGATAAATTCTTCGGAATGAATTATTGGGAATATGCTGAATACAGCCCTGGGGTTGTGACAGATCTTTTCAAGGCCAATATTAATGAAATAGGTACTTGGAATCTAGGTGTCATCCGCATTGGAGGAAATTACAACAATACAACCAAAAATGATCCTTACAACGATAAAGATTGGTATGTAACTGCTATTCAAAATGCAAAATCTATAGGAGGAATTCCTTTGGTACAACTCCCAATCGATCTTACAGCAACCCAAGTAGGCGAATGGATGGACTATTTTAATGTAACCAAAAACCTTGGAATCATTTATTGGGGTATTGGTAATGAACCAGATCCTTCATCCAACTTTGATGCATGGTACGCGAATACAACAACTGCCGATGGACGAACTTTTCAACAATTTGCCGCGCAGTTTAAAACCATTGCTACTAAAATCAAACAAAAAGATGTCAACAGTATTATTTGCGGACCAGACTTCAGACATTGGTGGGGAACTACAACTACTGGACCTTTTGGTACTTGGTACAAAGATTTTCTTTATAATGGAGCAAATGCCGTATGCACAGCAACTTATAATGGAGATCCATTAGTAGACATATTTGCTTTTCATTTTTATGGAGATGGCGGTTCAGGTAATTATGATGAAGGTGAGCTTAGTGCAAAATACGCTACTATGATGACCCTGATTAATTCTACAAATGCTTTACGTCCAGCGAATCAACCTCTAAAAGTAGCTGTAGGTGAATACCAAGATAATTATAACAATACCGGTTTTCGAGTAGGCCAGCGCTTGGCAATTATGTCCAAACAAAGTTTAAAAAACAACGCCGTTTACATCGCGCCATGGTCTTTAAGTGAAGGCTGGAGCTGGTCTATGATTGATAAAACAACAGGAAAATTTTATTCTTCAGCACATCACTATAAAATGTTGGGTCAAAATAAACGTGATAATTATATGAGTGGTCAAATTAACAATAATAACAACTATGATCTTGTTGAATTTGGAATGCAAGATGCCAACGGTTACACTATTATGCTGATAAATGAAAACACCACTACTGATTTTTCTTATTCAGTAAAATTCTCCACTACTACGGGAGATTATTCCACAAAAACTGGGACCATAAAATTCAGATTCAATGCCGCTGAAAACATTGATTTTAACGGTACAATTACAAAAGCATCTACGTTACTATTCACATTCGATGCTAATGGAAACATGTTAAAAAAAATGGAATATAAATCTACAGACACTAATGGACCTGTTACCACTCCTTACAATGTACCCGTTAATCCTGTAGTAGCATTTACCAATATAACTGAAGGACAGGTATTTGCTCAAGGATATGATTTAACGCCAAACGTTAGTGCAACACATTCGTCTGGTATTACTGGTGTAAAATTATACTTGGATAATGTAATGCTACGCGAAGAAACACTAACTCCTTTTGATTGGGGCTGGTCAACTCCGGCAGATGATGCTTTAGCTACCCTATCGGCAGGGAACCATACATTGAAAGCTGTTGCGACTTCAACCGATGGAAATACTGCAGAAAAAACAGTAAATATTAGCATTCAATCAACCAATACAGCGCCAACAGTTAGCATAACAGCTCCAACAACTGGAACGGCTGTTACTTATGGAGCCACTATAAACATAACAGCAACAGCAGCTGATACGGCTCCAGGCACTGTATCATCAGTCTCTTTTTACGATGGCACTACACTATTAGGAACAGATACTACTAGCCCATACAGTTACTCTTGGTTAGGCGCCACCGTAGGTTCGCACAGCATTACCGCAAAAGCAACAGACAATAATAACGCAGTAACCACTTCTGCAACTGCTGTATTAACGGTGAATGCAGTAAATAATGCATTCACATCTTCTTATTTTCATCTGATAGATAAATTTACTGCCGATTATATGCGCCCAACTGGAGGAACTGCAACTGCATATATTACTCAATATGAAGAAACAGCAGTACCTACATTAAGTTCTTACCAGTGGGAAATTGTAGCCGCACCAGTTACAGGCTATTATTATATTGTAAATCGATATACTGGTAAAGCAATACAACCTACTGGAGGATCAACCGCTGATAATACAAATCTATCACAAACAACATTAGTTGCTAGTCCCTACAATACCGAACTGCAATGGGCAATTGAAACATCTGACGAAGCCAATTATTATTGGATAAAAAATAGAAAATCAGGCATGTATATCCGTCCTGCTGGAGGTGCAAATGGTACTGGCATCGAAATTGTTCAAAATACAATTAACACTACATACTCGTCTTTTAAATGGAGTTTGGCAAACCCAGCAGCAAAAACCACAGCCAAGACAAGTAATACTAAAGCAATGCCATCCTCCGAAGAAATAGTAATAGCAGCCAAGGGAACAAGCATTTACCCAAATCCTGCATCAGATGCTATAACAATTGTAACATCAGTAGAAAAAACTGCAACAGTTTTTATTAATTTATATAATTTCACGGGTAACCTTATTTTGTCTAAAGAATTCCGAGACATCCAAGGTAACTTCGAAGGAAGAGTAGATATTAGTAATATACCGTCAGGTACCTATGTATTGAAAATCAAAAAAGGTGATACTGTAGAAACACAAAAAATCATTAAAAAGTAATCATTTAGTCAAAAGACTAGACTTTAAGTTTATAAAAAGAGCTCGCAATTGCGAGCTCTTTTGCTTATACCAATTAAAAATATAAAACAGTCTTTATTGGTTATCCCCACCCTCTTCGAGGGACAGAGTAAAATTGAATTGGATTATTATATTATGGTTTAAAACACAGAATTTTAAAACTCTTCTAATTTAGCAACTGTTTTTCAGAAACACTAAACTTACCATTAACCTTTAAGTAAATACTTTTAAAAAATTTGCTGATCCACCTATATTTCAATATCAATCCAAACACTTAACCATATAGAAATTAACCATATACAATTATTCTTCTACTTAATTAAGTCACTTTAACGCCTTTTACGAAAACGGTTGAACTGCAAATGTACTTTTTTAGGATGACAAACGTCCTTATTTTAAAAAGTGAGTTAAAAATTACAAATACTACCAATACATTTGATAAACAATTGAAATTGAATACAATAAAAAAAATAACATAATAAAAAATAAAAAAAATTATGAAATCAAAAATTTACTATCGATTCAAATGTATGTTTTATGTATGCTTAACCTTAAGCATTTTTAATTCATATTCCCAAACTGCGAAAGAAGTTGTAAAAGATATGGGATCTGGTTTTAACCTTGGTAATGTATTTGACAACGGGAATAAATCTACCACATTTACTTCATTTAAGCCAATCATAGATTCCTATGCAGCAGCAGGAATGACTAATATAAGAATCCCTACAACATGGTATGATTATGTAGGCGGGACAAGACTGACAGATGTAAACGGAAATATTGATAAAACACATCCACGCTTTATTGAATTAGTAAAAACTGTAGACTACGCTCTCAGCAAAGGTCTCTATGTTGTATTAAATACCCATCACGAGCACTGGCTAAAAGATAATTATAATGGGTCTGCATACTACAATACTATTTTTGCAAATCTTTGGACAAGCATTGCCAATCATTTCAAAGCCTATCCAAGTAAATTGGCATTTGAAGTGCTTAACGAACCAGAGGGCGTAATGGGCCAGTGGGGTGAAGCCGTACTTCCTACAGCACAAAGCGGAATTCTCCTTACAAGGCAAATAAATAAAGTTGGCTATGATGCAATCCGTGCCACTGGGGGCAATAATACTACAAGAATTGTAATGATTTCACCAAATGGTCAGGCTAATGATTCTCAAATCGAAGAAGTCTATCCAAACGTATCAACATTACCCGGAGGTGGTAGCGACAAATACCTTGCGATGCACGTGCATAGCTATGACCCATGGAATTTTTGTGGGCAAACAGGAACAAACGCAAGCTATCCTGGTGTAACGCAAATTAAAAATGACATCACTGTTTGTAACACACATGCCCAAAATAATCTTGGTGGAATTGCTATACATTATGGTGAATTTGGAGTAGGAAGAATTACTAATCAAGCGGAAAGAAGTGCTACAGTTGTAAAAGAATATTACCAGACATTTGCCAAAGCGTGTATTGATTTAGGCATTGCATTCTCGGTTTGGGATGATAGGGGCTGGTTTGGCTTAATAAATGATGCAGGAAATGCCTTCACATATAATTTAGTTCCAAATATGCTTTCAGTAATCAATAGAGCCCCAACTGTAAGTATAACAGCACCAGCAACAGGCTCGAATTATACTTCTGGCACAAGTGTTACATTAACAGCTACTGCCACGGATACTGCTCCCGGAACAGTTACTTCAGTTTCATTCTATGATGGCACTACCCTAATAGGAACCGATACCACCAGCCCATACACCTATAACTGGACACCAAGTGCAGGATCACATAGCATTACTGCAAGAGCTACTGATAATGGAGGGGCAACAGCTACTTCTGCAATAGTTACGATCACTGTAACTACATCTTCTTCAGATGCATTTACATCTTCTTACTTCCATTTGATTAACAAATACACTGCCGATTATATGCGACCAACTGGGGGAAATGCAACCGCCTTTATTACTCAATATGAAGAAACAACAGTCCCGACATTAAGCTCTTACCAATGGGAATTTATAGCAGCACCTGTTACAGGCTATTACTATATTGTAAATCGATATACAGGTAAAGCAATACAGCCTACTGGAGGATCGACTGTAGATAATACAAATCTATCCCAAACTACTTTGGTTACAAGTACTACTAATACCGAACTGCAATGGGCAATTGAAACATCTGATGAAGCTAATTATTATTGGATAAAAAACAGAAAATCTGGGAGGTACATACGTCCAACTGGAGGTACAAATGGAACTGGTATTGAAATAGTTCAAAATACCCTCAATACAACTTATTCTTCCTTTAAATGGAGTTTAGCTAATCCAGTTGCAAAAACTACTACCGCTAAATCAAGTACTACTAAAATAGCATCCCCTGAAGAAATAGTATCGACCGGAACAATTATTTATCCTAATCCTGCATACGATAGTATTAAAATAGTTACACCGGTAGAAAAAACAGCAACTGTTTCCATTATGCTGTATAATTTCTCAGGCAACCTTGTTTTGTCTAAAGAATTCCGAGACATCCAAAATAACTTTGAAGAAAGTATTGATATTAATAACATTCCAACAGGAAACTATGTATTGAAAATCAAAAAAGGAAATACTGTAGAGACACATAAAATTATAAAAAAATAAAATAGCTCATAAACTCATAATGATTACAAATTAATTAACAGTTAGTTATACACAAAATATGTCTTTTTAAACCTTACGGGCCAATCCGTGAACATGTTATTTACAACTGGCAATCAATTATTAAATATTTAAGGATTAATCGAATTCAAGTTATTAATATAAATAATTCGCTGAACAATTTTATAACCAATTTAATAAAATCATGAAACAAAAATCACTAAAAATTAACTGTTTACGGCGATTCACCTTGTGTGCCATGCTGTTTTTAACTTTTCTAACATGTGGCCTAATCCAAGCTCAAACATTTCCTTCAGGTTTTAGCAGGGTTCAAGTTGTAAGTACGGGTGCTACTGTAACAAATTTGGCTTTTGCAACTGATGGCAGGATATTTATAGCACATCAAGATGGTCGTATACGGCTATATAAAAACGGCGTGCTATCGACTATGATCACATTATCTAATGTAAGAAGTGGTGGAGAAGACGGACTTAGTGCAATTACATTAGATCCAAATTTTGCGACAAATAACTATATGTATGTATGCTATACAACAACTGGTTTGGTAAATCGATTATCCAGACTAACTCTTAGCGGAGATGCAGTAGTTGCTCAGTTAACTCTTAGGGATTTTCCACTTTTATCTACTACATCACAACGCCATAATGGGGGAGCAATACGATTTAAAGATGGCTATCTCTATATATCTATTGGCGAAAATGATATTCCTTCGGCTGCTCAAGACAAAAATTCTTATGGTGGTAAAGTTTTAAGACTTAATCCCGATGGAACACCAGCAGTAGGAAACCCTTATTACAATGATGCTGGGGCAAACACGGCACGAAAGTGTATTTGGTCTATGGGAGAACGTAATCCATGGTCAATGGATATTTCTCCATCAACAGGAAAAATATATGTTTGCAACGTAGGGCAAACTTTTGCTGAGGAGATTAATGATGTTACAACAGCTGGTACTAATTCTGGTCATCCAACTGTTGAAGGAAATTCCACTAACCCTGCTTTTAAAAACCCTGTTTATTATGTTACAAATCCTAATTATACTCCAGGAACTACATCGGAAGGTTGTGCCATTATAGGGGGTGCGTTTTTAGAGTCTGCAATAACTAATTATCCTGCAGCCTATGTGGGCAAATTTTTCTATATGGATTATTGTAATAACTGGATTAATTACATAAATCCTTCTACAGGTGCTTATACTAATTTTGGAACAGGAGTTGGATCGGCATCTCCAGGTGCTAACACCACTACACTTCGTTTAGGAGCAGATGGAAACGTGTATTATGCTCAAAACGGAACCATTTATAAGATTATCTATACCAATACAAGCGTACCGGCAATTACTAATCAGCCTGCAAGTGTTACGATAATTTCGGGGCAACCAGCAAGTTTTTCTGTAAATGCTTCGGGAGCAACTCCTATGACTTATCAATGGAAAAAAAACGGGGTCAATATTGCAGGGGCAACCAGTACTACGTATACAATACCAGTTGTTGTTGCAGCTAATGCAGGAAGTTACACAGTAACTGCCACTAACTCTTTTGGTTCGGCAACAAGTAATGCAGCTACCCTGACGGTTCAAGCTTACAATGCCCCTCCTGTAGCTACCATTATTACTCCAGCTTCAGGATTAACTTATTATGCGGGTCAAACCATTTCGTTTTCAGGGTCAGGCAGCGATACAGAAGACGGAACCTTGCCTGCCAGTGCATTCAAATGGGGATTGTTTTTTGACCATAATGATGATCACTCACATGATTTAGCAACTACAGGATTAGCTGTTGGATCTAAAACAGGATCCTTCGCTACTTTAACTGGAAACGAAAAAGATACCAATGTGTCGTATCGATTAGTTTTAACAGTTACTGATAGCAATGGATTGACAGGTACTGCCTCCGTATCCATATTTCCTCAATTATCGACAGTAAGTTTTGCCACACAACCTGCTGGACTTCAAGTCACAGTAAATGGAGCACCGCAAAGTACACCTTATGCTACGCCTGGTGTCGAAGGTATAACGTTTGAAATGGGTACTTTACAATACCAGACTATTGGCGGTGTTAATTATCAATTTGATCATTGGGAACACGGAGGTACGATGACTCAATTCTTCTCAGTACCAACGGATAACACCACGTACACAGCTGTATTTGTACCTTCTACCGCATTAAGTGCTACACTTACAGCCACAAAAGATGCGTATGTAAAAGACGGAGCCAATGCAGCCATAAATTACGGAGCTACTGATCCTGCCAAAATAGAAACTAAAATGGATGTAGCCACTAACAGCGGTTTCAATAGAGAAGGCTATTTGAATTTCGATTTAACTACCATTAATGGGAACATTAACAATGCGCAGATAAAAGTATATGGAAACCTAGGCGCTGCTGGTTCTATTCCTGTAGGTATGTATTCTGTTGCAACCACAACATGGGCAGAAGCAACTATAAACTGGAACAATAAACCAGCAGCGGGTGCCACAGCACTGGCAACAACTACTGTAAATGATATCAACGGAAAATATTACTTATGGGATGTAACCAGTTACATACAATCAGAAAAACTGGCAGGAAGAACTGCCGTAAGTTTTAATATGAAAAACTTAGCGGTTACAACGCCTCAAACGACATGGAGCTCTAAAGAAGGTGCTAACCCGCCGCAGATAGTAATCACATATTCCCCAGCTGTTACGACACAATCTCCTTATAGCGGTACCGCTTTGGCTATACCAGGAAAAATAGAAGCTGAAAACTATGATCTAGGAGGACAAGGAGTTGCTTATAATGATGCCACGCCAGGAAATAGCGGTAACGCATACCGTACTGACGATGTAGACATTGAAGCTACTACAGAAGGTGGGTATAATCTTAGTTATTCGGCTGCTGGAGACTGGACAGAATATACTGTTAATGTTACTGCTAACGGTTCGTATAACTTTGAATTTCGCATCGCTGCAATTACAACAGGGAAAACCATACATTTGGAAGTGGACGGAGTAAACGTTTCTGGGCCTGTAGCTGTACCCGTTGGAACTGGATGGCAAGATTTTAAGAGCGTTTATGTTAATGGTATACAATTAACCGCAGGCCAAAAAGTGATACGTATTGTAATGGACACTGCTGATCAAAACATTAATTATGTAAACATTACTTCGGCAACGGCAAATACACCGCCCACAGTGGTCAATACTACGGCTGAAGCTACAGTTACATCAGGAACTGTTGTAACCCTTAGTGCGACTGCCACTGATACTGCTCCAGGAACAGTTGCTTCGGTTTCATTTTATGATGGCACTACACTCATAGGAACCGATACCTCCAGTCCATACACCTATAGCTGGACACCAACTCTAGGATCACATAGCGTTACCGCGAAAGCTACAGATAACGGCGGAGCAACAACTACTTCTTCAGCAATTACAATCACTGTAACTACATCTTCTTCTGATCCATTTACATCTTCGTACTTCCATTTGATTGACAAATACACTGCCGATTATATGCGCCCAACTGGGGGAACTGCAACCGCTTTTATTACTCAATATGAAGAAACAACAGTACCTACATTCAGTTCTTATCAATGGGAATTTATAGCAGCACCAGTTGCAGGCTATTACTATATTGTAAATCGATATACTGGTAAAGCAATACAGCCTACTGGAGGATCAACTGTAGATAATACAAATCTATCCCAAACTACTTTGGTTACAAGTACTACTAATACCGAACTTCAATGGGCTATTGAAACATCTGATGAAGCTAATTTTTATTGGATAAGAAACAGAAAATCAGGCATGTACATACGCCCTGCAGGAGGTGCAAATGGAACTGGCATTGAAATTATTCAAAATACAATTAACACTACATATTCGTCTTTTAAATGGAGTTTGGCAAATCCAGTTGCGAAAACAAGTACTGCTAAATCAAGTACTGCTAAAACAGCATCTCCTGAAGAAACAATAGCAACTGGAACAATTGTTTACCCAAACCCAGCATCTGATAGTATTACAATCGTAACTTCTGTTGACAAAACAGCAACAGTTTCCTTAGTCTTATATAACTTTTCAGGAAACTCAGTTTTATCAAATGAATTTCAAAATGTGAAAGGTAACTTTCACGAAAGTATCAACATTAGTAATATCCCGTCAGGAACTTATGTATTGAAAATTAAAAAAGGAGATACTGTGGAAACAAGTAAAATCATTAAAAAATAGTTTAGAAACTTTGTAAATCTATTGAACAAAAAAAGACTGCTTTTTCAAGCAGTCTTTTAATAAACAAACAATCTCAATCTAAAAAACAATTATTCTGTTAAATTAAAATACCTCTCAGCATTTTTATAACAAATACCTTCAACTAAATTCCCAATTAAAATCATATCATTAGGCAGTTCCCCTTTTTCAACTTCATCGCCAAGTACATTACAAAGAATGCGTCTAAAATACTCATGACGAGGGAACGACAAGAAACTTCTAGAATCAGTTACCATACCCACAAAACGACTTAATAAACCGAAATTTGACAACACATTTAGTTGCTTTTCCATTCCTTCTTTTTGGTCAAGAAACCACCAGGCAGCTCCGTATTGCATTTTCCCCACGACATTACCATCATTAAAATTTGCGACCATAGAGGCAAACATTTCACTGTCTCGAGGATTTAGATTATATACTATTGTTTGAGCAAGTGAATCACATGAACTTAATTTATCGAAAAACCTAGACATATTCTTTGCCATATTCAGGTCTCCAATTGAATCAAACCCTTGATCAGATCCAATATTTTGCATCATTTTATTATTATTATTTCTGATGGCTCCAATATGAAATTGTTGAGTCCAAGACTTTTCATTATTCATCAATGCCAACTTAAATAAAACTGCCGATTTGTAAATACTAATTTCTAGTTCTGTTAATGAAACTTCTCTCAAAGCTTTATCAAAAATTTCAAAAAGATCATCGGAAGAATAATCTTCTGCATAAAATGTTGCATGACCATGATCAGAAATACGACATCCCATTTCATGAAAAAAATCATGTCTTTGTTGTAATGCTTTTATCAAAGAATTAAAATCCTCAATTACAAAACCAACCGTTTTTCCCAGTTTTTTAATCCAATCTAAAAAAACTTGTCCTTTTTCGATTTCTGTTGCTTTGTCTGGTCGAAAAGAAGGCAAAACCATAATTTCAAATTTTTCTTTGCGAAGTTGTTTGTGATAAAGTAAATCATCTGTTGGATCATCAGTAGTCCCTACAACTTTGACATTCATTCTTCGAAGCAGATTACGAACAGAATATTCAGGCTTTTTTAATAAATCATTGCATTGACTATAAATTGTTTCCGCTGATTCAGGTTTTAATAAAGTATCAATGCCAAAATAATTTTTCAATTCCAAATGAGTCCAGTGGTATAAAGGGTTTCGTAAAGTATATGGAACAGTATCTGCCCATTTCGAAAATTTTTCATAATCACTTGCGTCTCCAGTAATAAATTTTTCATTGATACCATTAGCACGCATAGCTCTGTATTTGTAATGATCTCCTTCGAGCCATATTTGAGTTATACTATCAAATTGTCTGTCCTCAGCGATATCTTTTGGAGACAAATGGCAATGGTAATCAACAATAGGTTGCACTTTTGCATAATCGTGATATAAGGTTTTTGACACCTCATTATGAAGCAAAAAATCATCTGTAATAAATGTATTTGAAACCATAATACTACTATTTATAAACTTCTTTTTATTCCCATTTCCAATCCACGCAATTCGGCTAAACCTCGCAATCGACCTATTCCTGAATATCCTGGATTTGTTTTTTTCTTTAAATCATCCAGCATTTGATGACCGTGATCTGGACGCATTGGTATGATTCTATTGGTTTGTTTTTGCATTTTAAGAATCGATTTCACCACTTCATACATATCAACGTCCCCTTCGAGATGATTGGCTTCGTAGAAATTTCCTTCTGCATCGCGTTGCGTACTTCTTAAATGAATAAAATTCATTTTTTCTCCATGCCGGTCCACGATTCCAGGCAAATCATTTTCGGCAATAACGCCGTATGAACCGGTACACATACAAAATCCATTTGATGGCGATTCAATTGCATTTAGCAATTGTTTCAAGTCAGCTTCGGTACTTACCACTCTTGGCAAACCTAAAATTGGATAAGGAGGATCATCTGGATGAATAGCCATTTTCACGCCTACGCTTTCGGCTACTGGCACTATTTCTTGTAAGAAATAATATAAATTTTCTTTTAATTTATTGGCATCAATACCATCATACCCTTGAAGTACTTTCAAGAAATCCTCAACAGTATAGGATTCTTCTGCGCCCGGTAAACCCGCAATAATGTTTTGTTGCAATTTTACTTTATCGGCAACTGTCAACTTTTCAAAAGTAGTTTTTGCTTTCGCTTTTTGTGCTTCTGTATACGTATTTTCTGCCCCTGGTCTTTTTAGAATAAACAATTCAAAAGCGGCAAATTCATTGATATCAAATCGCAATGCTTTCGAACCATCCGGCATTTCATAAGACAAATCAGTTCTGGACCAGTCTAAAACTGGCATAAAATTATAGCATACCGTATAAATACCACAAGCTGCTAAATTTTTGATACTTTGCTTATAGTTATCTATATATTTTAAATAATCCCCTGATTGTTTTTTGATGTCCTCGTGCACTGGAATACTTTCCACAACCGAAAAAGTTAATCCTGCTGCTTCTACTTCCTTTTTTCTTTTCATTATCTCATCCACTTCCCACACTTGTCCGTTTTTAATATGGTGTAAGGCTGTAACAATTCCAGTGGCACCGGCTTGTTTAGCATCAGATAATTTTACTGGATCATTGGGTCCATACCATCTCCATGTTTGTTCCATAATTTATAAATTTTTTATTATATTATATACTTGTGGCTGCAAAACCACCGTCAACATGAACAACAATTCCAGTTACAAACTTGGACATATCACTGCATAAAAATAATAATACTCCATCTAAGTCTTCCGGAATACCAAATCTTCCCATTGGGGTGTGTTCGATAATTTTTTCTCCTCTTGGAGTTAAACTTCCATCTGGTGAAAGTAGTAATGCTCTATTTTGTTCTCCAATAAAAAACCCTGGAGCAATGGCATTTACTCGTAATCCTTCACCATATTTTCCTGCTAATTCTACTGACATCCATTTGGTAAAGTTGTCAATAGCCGCTTTTGAAGCCGAATACCCCACCACTCTTGATAATGGTCTTTGAGCAGATGCCGAAGAAATGTTAATAATAATACCTGATTTTTGTTTTGCAAAAATTTCAGAAAACACTTGAGATGGCAACATAGTCCCGATGATATTTAAATCTAAAACCTTTTGTAGGTGAGCTAATTGCATATCATAAATAGCTTGATCTGGTCCTATAGTAGCACCAGGCATATTGCCACCTGCAGCATTAATCAAGATATCCAAACGACCGTATTTTTCCATAACAAAATCTCTTGTTACTTCTAAATCTTCTTTGTTCAAAACGTTAGATTTAACCGCGAAAGCTTCACCTCCAACCGCAACTACTCTAGCTACTGTAGCTTCCGCTTCTTCTATTGTAAGTCCAACGATACCAGTTATAACACCTTGTTTGGCCAAAACTATAGCCATATTACTGCCTAGTACTCCTCCACCTCCTGTGATAAGAGCAACTTTTCCTTTCAGATTAAATATTGAATTCATATAATTTAATTGTTAATTATTTTACACACATTGCATTAAGATCAAAACAGCATTTATTTCATTTTAGCTTTATAATCTTAAAACACTTCTTTTTTGTTTTTTGGGTCATAAACAAAATAACCCTGAAATTTCATTTTTTAAATACTGGTGGCTCCAAAACCACCATCAACATTAATAACTATTCCGGTGACAAACTTGGACATATCAGAACATAAAAACAACAAAGCTCCATCCATATCTGCTGGCATTCCAAATCTTCCCATCGGAGTATGCTCTATAATTTTTTCTCCTCTTGAAGTTAAACTTCCATCAGGAGAAAGTAGTAAAGTTCTGTTTTGCTTACCAATAAAAAAACCTGGAGCTATTGCATTAACACGAAGTCCTTCACCATATTTACTGGCTAATTCAACAGCCAACCATTTCGTGAAATTATCTATTGCCGCTTTGGCTGCAGAATAACCCACAACATTAGTTAAAGGTCTTTGAGCAGTATTAGACGAAATATTGATAATAATTCCTGTTTTTTGATTGGCAAAAATTTCAGAAAACACTTGAGAAGGCAACATGGTTCCAATGTTATTTAAATCCAAAACCTTTTGCAAATGCTCTAATTCCATATCATAAATAGCCTGATCTGGTGCTATAGTTGCACCAGGTATATTGCCACCCGCCGCATTGATCAAAATATCAAGTCTACCATATTTACCAATAATAAAATCACGAACTTCTTCCAGTTCCTCTTTATTCAAAACATTCGCCTTTACAGCAAAAGCCTCACCTCCATTTTTTTTTATAACCTGAACTGTGGCATCCGTTTTTTCGATAGTTTGACCTAAAATACCTGTAATTACTCCATATTTTGCCAAAACCTGTGCCATACTACTTCCTAGAACACCTGCTCCTCCAGTAATAAGTGCTACTTTTCCTTTCAGATTAAATAATTCTTTAGTATCCATCTCGTTACTTTTTATAAGTTTTAATAATCTCTAAAGTCAATTTTATAGTCATTTCCAATGCTTGAAAATCTCTTTGTTCCAAAATAACTTTTGTAATCAGTTGCGAACCAATACCTACACAAACTACACCAGCTTTATACCAAGCTGCTAGATTTTTTTCGTTTAATTCTACACCACCAGTTGGCATCAGTTTTAACCAAGGCATCGGCCCTTTTACTGCCGAAATAAAATCTGGCCCTAATACTGATCCTGGGAATACTTTTATAATTTCCGCTCCCAAATCTTCCGCATTGGCAATTTCTGTTAATGTGGAACAGCCCGGAATCCAATACAACTCATTATCATTAGCATAGACCGCGATCTTTTCGTTTAATATTGGGGAAACTAAAAAATCAGCTCCAGCATTGGCAAAATCGTTAGCGGTATCAACATTCAAAATAGTACCAGCTCCCAATAAAATATCCAATTTATTTTCGTCAATATATTTTCTTAGCGATTGGAAAACTGTCAAAGCATTCGGGCCTCTATTTGTAAACTCAAAAGCTTTTATCCCACCATTATAGCAAGCCTGTAACACTTCTATACTTAAAACATCATCCCCATTATAAAAAACAGGAATCATTCCTGCATTTAATAAAATTTCAGATACTGCGCTTTTTGTTTTTTTCATCATTTTAAATATTTTTTCAATCGTAAATCCATTATTTTAATATTGATTATCGAACCACTCTACCTCCGCTAGCTCCATTCATTAAGGCTTCTACTTCTTTTACAGTAGCCAAATTGATGTCGCCAGCAATCGAATGTTTCAAACATCCAGCAGCGACAGCATATTCCAAAGCAGTTTGAACATCATCTGGAAAATGTATAAGACCATAAATTATTCCTGCCATAAATGCGTCTCCTGCGCCAATTCTATCCACAATATGACTTATATTGTATTTCTTCGATCGGAACATTTTTTCTCCAGTCCACAAAACGGCACTCAGCATATTCGAAGAAGCATTCGCATCATATCGTTCAGTCGAAGCAATTATTTTTAGATTAGGGAATTTTTGTCTCCAATGTTTGAAAACGACTTCCAAATCATCCGAAGGATTTACTTTTATACCTAAACATTTTTCAGAATCATCAATTCCCCCCAGTAATACATCACAGTACTGCACTAAGTTGGGCATTATTTCATAAGCTTGTTTACCATAATTCCATAAAGTGGGGCGATAATTTAAGTCGGACGATATGGTCAATCCCATTCTATCAGCAACAATCAAAGCTTCTTCACACACATCTGCCAACTCTAGTGAAAGTGCGACAGTTATTCCAGACCAATGAAACCAATCTGCTTCTTTGAAAACAGATTCCCAATCAATCATCCCTTTTTTAAGTTCCGCAAAAGAAGAACCGCTTCGGTCATACACGACTTTACCAGGACGTTCTGAAGCGCCGTGTTCAAAATAATAAATTCCCAATCGGCTTCCTTGTTTTGCAGAAATTGTTTTTACACTGTGCGAGCGCAACATACTCAATGCAGATTCACCAAGTTCATTGGGTGGAACTGCCGTAATGAATGTCACATCCAATCCAAAAATGGATAACGATGTGGCTACATTAGCTTCGGCACCTCCATAATGCACATCAAAAGATTTGGTTTGAGAAAGCCGCAAAAGATTGGGCGGTGAAAGCCGCATTAGTATTTCACCAAATGAGACAATTCGTTTTTTTATATTTTCAGCAGCCATTATTTTAAGGCAAAATAGTTATACGTTCTTTTAGTTTGATGTCTTCAGAAGAGGATCCAACTTTAATATCAAAATCTCCAGGTTCAACTGTCCACTTCATGTTTTTATCCAACAACATCAAATCCGATGGCTGTAAAGTAAAATTTACTGTTTTTGTTTCTCCAGGCTGCAGATTCACTCTCTCAAAACCTCTCAAGACAGAGTCGTAAGTAACTACACTCGCATTTTTATCACTTATATATAATTGTACTACCTCATCCCCTGCTCGTTTTCCTGTATTGGTTACATTTACAGCAACTTTAATTTCTGCCTGAGAATTCAGTTTCGTTGGAGTTACTTTTAAATTAGAATAACTAAAAGTGGTATAACTCAATCCATAACCAAAAGGATAAAGTGCACCATTAACACTTGTTTTTCCAAAACCGTTGGGTCCTTCATTTCCTTGTGTGTTGTGAGAACCTAGTTTATAAGGAAAATTTAATTCAATTTGCCCCATTGATTTTGGAAAAGTAACCGTCAATTTTCCTCCCGGATTATAATCTCCAAACAATGTTTCAGCGATGGCTTTACCTCCTTGATGACTTGGAAACCAAGCTTCCAAAATTGAAGGCACGAATTTTTGCGCCCAATTAATGGTTAAAGGCTGTCCGTTTATCAACACCAAAACCACTGGTTTTCCTGTTGCGTACAAGGCTTCCAATAACAGTTGTTGACGACCCGGTAAATCTAAACCTGTTCTGGATTTGCTTTCTCCAGTAGTTTTCTCGTCTTCACCAAGTGCAACAATAATAATGTCATTTTGTTTGGCTAAAAACACAGCTTGATCAATATCGCTTTGTTCTTTAGTTGTTAAAGGAAAATTAATCAATTCGCTTTCAGGAAAATTGGCATCAACTGCGTCACACCCTTTAGCATAATCAACAGCGACATCCTTACCCAAATATTCTTTGATACCATCAAGAACGGTAGTGTTTTTAAGTTCTTGGGGACCATAGCGGCTTACCATATAGTTTTCTTCGGCAGCAAGAGGTCCTGTAACTAAAATTTTTTTTATTTTAGTTTTATCCAATGGCAATAAATTCCCTTCATTCTTAAGCAAAACCAAGGATTGTTTTTGAATGTCCAATACAAAATCTTTGTTTTTATCGGCACCTACAATGGCATCGGCCACTTTTGGATCTGCCACATAAGGAGTATCAAAAAGTCCTAATCTGAATTTCACTCTCAAGACTTCAGCTACTCTTTCATCAACTAACTTCATCGATAATTTTCCTTCATTTACTAGATTACGCAAAGGAAGAATATAATCTTTTGGTGGAGTAAAATGGGTTCTTACATTCAATCCCGCTTCAACAACCTGTCGTACTCCATCTTGATAGGTAGGAGCAATTTGGTGTTTGGTATAAATAAATTCAACGGCTTCACTATCACTAACCACATACCCTTTAAAACCATATTCCCAACGCAATAATTGTGTCAAGAAATAATGACTGGCAGATACCGGCTCACCATTCCAATCGTTATAGCTACTCATCACGCCCATAGGCTGCGCCTCTTGTATCACTTTTTTGAACGGATAAAGATGTATTTCGTGTAATTCACGCGGATTAACGTGCGGGTCAGTTCTAGCATTTCCGTCACGACCTCCTTTCGGCACACTGTATATAGCGTAATGTTTTAATGTGGAAGCTACACCCTGACTTTGAATTCCTTTAACCATTTGTGTTCCCAAAGCACCTACCAGAAAAGGATCTTCTCCGTAAGTTTCTAAAACACGACCCCATCTTGGATCTCTGGACAAATCCAAAATTGGAGCATAAACATTGGTATATCCCAAAGCTTTTGCTTCACGGCCGGCAATTTGACCTGCTTTTAACACTAAATCTTTGTTCCAGGTAGAACCAATACCAATTGGTGCAGGCAGAGGAGTTGCCTTAGTGTGGTTTAAACCGTGAATTCCTTCATTCGTAAAATCAACAGGAATACCTAATCGTGTTTCTTCAATAAACCATTTTTGGGTTTTGTTGATGGCTTCGGCATGATTACTGAAAGGATAAATAAGATTTTTGGACACAACGGCATTTCTACCATTGGAGGTCAAAAGTCCTACTCCGTTTAATTGCTCATCAATATTGGCAATTCCATCTTTCCAGATCTCATTTTTCCAATTCGGTGTTGGTAATGAGTCTTTCAATACTCTTTTGAATCCATAAAGCGTTGCCATTTGGCATGTCTTTTCGTCCAAGTTCATCAAGGATACCAAATTCCAGACTCTTTTTTCCGTTGGTTCTTTTGGATTTTCATAGACATCCATAATTCCATTTTTATTGAAATCGATCCAACCTTTTTTGTAAATATTCTCTTTACTTTGCGCAATAGAGACCTGACCCGTAATAGCAATTGCTAATACAGTAAACATTAAATTCTTCTGTTTCATTATGATATTTTAAATAGTGTAACTAGGGAATGCAGCTTATAAATGGCTTTCTATTTATACTCTTCTTTTTTTGTTTCATACCAATCTTTCATGACATAAAATGCTTTCTTTTTTATTCCAGCACTTGAGATTAATCCTTTACGGTTAAAGAAATCCTGAATTACTGGCAACTGTCGGCGAGGTGATCTAAAGTCGACCAAAATCCATGGAGATACTCCTGCTAATCCATCAATTCTGGCAAACATTTGAGTATTTTGTTTGTACAATTCTTCTTGATATTCTTCATTCCAGCGCTCTGTTTTATCACCATGCAAACCCTGTAATGCTTCTCCGCCAAATTCACTGATAATAACTGGTTTGTTATACGGTATCTCCCACTGCATTGTTTTACAAGATTCATTTGTTCCTCTATACCAACCTAAATATTGATTAAAACTTACAATATCAACGTATTCATTCATGTTGTCATTAAGTTTGTTCATATTATTTGCGCTTTTTGTTACTTCCATTGCCATACTGATCAAACGAGTATTGTCTTGCTCTCGGGCATATTTTGAAAGTTTGCTCAAAAATACATCACGATCATCCCCATGAGGAGTTTCATTGGCAATAGACCAGATAACAACAGCACAACGATTTTTATCTCTATAAATCATATCGTGCAATTGGCGCTGTGCATTGTTGTACGTATCAGGGTTTGTCCATGAAATAGTCCAATAAACGGGTACCTCGGACCAAACCATTAATCCCATTCTTTCGGCTTCGCGCACCATCGTCTCATTGTGAGGATAATGTGCCAAACGAACATAATTGCACCCTAATTCTTTTGCCCAAGTAAGCAAGGTAACCGCATCTTCGCGAGACCAAGCTCTCCCTTGTCTAAACGGAGCCTCTTCATGAATACTGATTCCTCTCAAAAAAACTTTTTTCCCGTTCAATAGAATTTCCTTTCCTCTTGTTTCTATGGTTCTAAATCCGATTTTGTCAGCAATATTTTCATCCGATTTGCTGATTGTAACATCATATAATTTAGGAGATTCCGGAATCCATAAAACTGGATTGGCTTTTACTTCAAAATATGCCATTCCATTAGCATCTGTAACAACCTGTTTTTTGATTTTCAGTTCAGGAATTTGAACTGTCAGCGTTTGATTTGCTGTTGCAGCATTCAATTTTACCCATCCTGAAATTACCCCTTTGTTCTTTTTATCCAATTGAACAAGATAATCTTCAATATACGTATTTGGGACTTGAGAAAGTACCACATCACGGGTTATTCCTCCGTAATTCCACCAATCCATATTAACCGTTGGGACATTGTCTTTATGGCGTTTGTTATCTACTTTGACAACAACAAAATTATTCCCATCTACCAACACATCGGTAACATCAAAATTGAAAGGAGTATAACCACCAACATGGCTGCCAACTAATTTACCGTTCACATAGACTTTTGCATCATAATTAACCGCTCCAAAATAAAGAATACCTTTACTCGCTGCTGTTTTATTATACACAAAATCTTTTTTGAACCAAACTGTTCCTTCATAAAAAAACAACCGATCATCTTTAGTATTCCAATCTGATGGAATATCCATAGTTGCAGAGGTGTTCAAATTATATTCTTGTAATTCTGAGGTCTTAAATGTTTTATTTTCAAAAAACCCATTATTTTGAAAAGGAACAAGACGGTAATCATAATATCCATTTTCTAATGGATCCACTACATAATTCCACTTCCCATTTAAATTAATATTGTTTCTAGCGAAAACATTAGCTACCAGAGGTACTTCTTGAGCTGTTGTTTTCCCTAAGAAAGAAAGGGTTAAACACAACATTATCATTTTTTTCATATTATATATTTGTTATTTTATTGAGATTAAGAAATCATTGAGGTTTAATATTATTGAAACTTTTTTATTGAACAGAAAATTCTTTTTTTAGCACATCATTGCTATTTCCCCCAACCATTATTGTAAACTTTCCTCGTTCTACTGATTTTGTATTATTGATTCCCCAAAAAGCAAGTTTTGCAATTGGAAGTTTAAATTCTACAGTTTGTGTTTCTCCCGGTTTTAGAGTGATTCTCTTGAAATCTTTTAGTTCTTTTATGGGTCTGGCTATTGACCCAAATAAATCTGCCGTATAAAGCTGAACTACCTCTGTTGCGTTGTAATTTCCGGTATTTTTTAAATCTACTTTTACTGTTATCACATCCGATTGAGAAAATAAATCTGATGACAAAACCATATTAGAATACTCAAATGTTGTATATGACAATCCATATCCAAAGTGAAACATCGCATCAAAACCTGCATCCAAATAATAAGAAGTAGTTCCTAACGAAGATTGTTTGGCTTCCAACGGAATATCATTTATTAATGTTTCTTTTTTTGTGGCCGGTCTTCCAATTTTGTCATGATTGTAATAAACAGGGATTTGACCTACATATTTAGGGAAAGTTACAGGTAATTTTCCACTTGGAATCGATTTTCCAAACAAAATATCTGCAACAGCTGGACCGCCCATTGTTCCGGGATGCCACAAATACAATACTGCATCCGACAATTCTATTTCTTTTGCAATAGTTAATGGTCTTCCTGCCATCACCAAAGTAACTACTGGCTTTCCTGTTTTACTCAAAGCTTCTATTAATTCGGTTTGAGCTCCTTTTAAATTAATATCAGCCAAACTATGTGCTTCTCCTGACAGAATAGCTTCTTCTCCCACAAAAGCAAGAATCAAATCAGCCTGTTGAGCAGCTTGAACTGCTTTAGAAAAATTTTGCGTATTATTATCCCGGCTAAAAGAAAGCCCTTGCTCATAAATAAATTTCACATCTTTACCATATTGTTGACGCAAAGCTTGTAATGGAGTTTGAGTCATCGCTTTTTCACCGTCAAAAGTCCAAGTCCCCATCTGATCATGAGGGGCATCAGCCATTGGACCAATAATAGCTATTGTTTTGACTGATTTTTTTAAAGGAAGTATATTATTCTTATTCTTCAACAACACAAAAGATTCTTCCGCAGCTTGTTTTGCAGCCTGCAGATGTTCTTTTGAATACACTGAAGTTTTGGACTTTACATCAGTATAGGGATTGTCAAACAAACCTAATTTAAACTTTAACCTCAGAATATTTCTAACGGCATCATCTATCGTTTTTTGCTGCAACTTCCCTTCGGCCAATAAAGCTTCAATGTGTTCTAAATAACAGCCTGAAACCATTTCGATATCAACACCTGCATTCACTCCTTTTCGAGCTGCATCTTTGGTATCTTCACAAAAACCAATCTGGATCATTTCTTTTACAGAACCCCAGTCTGAAACCACAACACCGTCAAATCCCCACTCTTTTCGAAGAACATCTCTCAAAAGAAATTCATTCCCGCTGGCTGGTATCCCATTATTGGCGTTAAATGAAGTCATAACCGTCGCACAATTTGTTTCTCGTATGGCACTTTCAAAGGGAGGCAAATAGGTGTTTCTTAATTGTCGATCCGGAATATTCGTTGTATTATAATCTCTTCCCCCCTCTGCTGCTCCGTAAGCTACAAAGTGTTTGGCACAAGCTGCAATGGAATAAGGATTAGTTAAATCATTTCCTTGAAAACCTCTGACCATAGCCTTTGCCATTATTTCTGCCAGAAAAGTATCTTCACCAAAACTTTCTGCAATTCTTCCCCATCGTGGATCTCTTGAAATATCCATCATAGGAGCAAAAGTCCAGCGAATCCCTTTTTCCGAAGCTTCTCTTGCAGCAATTCTAGCACCCTCTTCAACTATAATAGGATTAAATGATGCTGCTTGTCCTAACGGAATTGGAAACATGGTTTTAAATCCATGAATAACATCTCTTGCAATCACTAACGGGATTCCGGTTTTCGATTCTTCCTTAGCAATTTTTTGCAATTGATTAACCAATTCTGGGCTGCCAACATTTAACATTGAACCAACTTCGCCAGAACGAATCTGTTCGAATAATTTGTCTGAAGGATTGCGCCCGTTAATTTGATTCATCTGACCAATCTTCTGCCGAAGGGTCATTTTAGAAAGCACTTCTTCAATTCTGCTTTCTACATCTTTTTTTTGGGCATTACTATTTTCAACAGCTAAAAAACTAGCTATAATAAATAGCAAAAAAGGCAGCTTATTCATAGGTTTTATATTTTTTCGAATTGTAAATCGAATTAGAGCTATTATCAGTTCACTAAAATTATTTCTTAATAAAGACCTTTATTTAGTTTTATAAAAACAACTGTAATATTGGTTTACGTAATAAATGTTTTGAATTAATTACAAAATTTGGAAATTATAACTGCAAAGAGGGTTCTGATAATCTTTCTTTAGGGGTTTATACGTACCATTTTTATTAATTTAAAAATAAAATGAGAATCTTTATTTTCATTTATCACATCAAATCCTTACACATATAAGAATCTGCACTTTTTGCTTTCTTTTATGAAATCTGAGATTTATTAAGAATTCAATCTTTCTTTTAAAATATTATCCTCTCAAAATTAGCCAAGTAAAAAAATACTTTTAATTTTTTTTCTAAAACTAAAAAAGGCCTGAATAAAAAACAACTAATATGACAAACGTCCCTATTTCATACTTCATACGTCCTTATTTGCGATATGGACAGCTTAACTATTAAAAAACTAAATAAATTTGAAATAGCACAAGAAAACACCCCTTTCAATCATCCTTAAAATTATAAGGAATGCTAAATCAACAAGACTTTTAATCATCATAAACCATTCAATCCAAAAAGTGAAACAAAATAATCAACACCTTATAATTTAGAATGTTTAATATATTAATTAACCCAAATAAAAACCAATACTAGTAAAATGAAAAAAAACATGCAAAAATTAACTTTGTTACTAATAGGCTTTTTAGTCTTTTTCCAATCCTGCAGCAGTGATTCCTCAAGTGAAACAGACAGTTCAGCACCATCTGACCTAAAAATAACGACAGAAATTACAGGAGCTACAGCCGACAAACCAAACGGTGATGGCAGCGGAACAGTAAAATTTAAAGCAACTGCAAACAATGCTACAACCTATCAAATTGTTGTTGAAGGAAAAACACTCCCTATGACAAATGGAGAACTAACCCATACTTTTACGACAGCTGGAACAAATACTTTTACTGTAACTGTAACTGCTTTTAATAATGGAAAAACAATAAATGCCTCTACAACAGTTACTCTTACTATAGCTGCTGTTCAAACTGCTGCTGATATTATAAAAGCGATGGGTACTGGTTTTAATTTAGGAAACACTTTTGATAATGGAATAAATGCCACTTCAATCACCTCTATTAAATCCATAATTGATTTATATGCTGCGGCTGGAATGAAACACGTACGTATTCCTGTCAGCTGGGCACAAAGCGTGAGTGGAAATACACTTGCAAATACTTCGACAGGAAAAGTAGATTTCACAAACCCTCGTTTTCTAGAATTGAAAGCTGCGATTGATTATGCCTTAAGCAAAGATTTATATGTAGTCCTTAATACTCACCATGAACATTGGCTAAAAGACTATTATGATGGATCGGCTACGTATAACAATAAATTTTCAGCAATATGGACAGATATAGCGACCTATTTTAAAAGCTATTCCAGTAAATTAATTTTTGATGTTTTGAATGAACCAGAAGGAACAATGGGACAATGGGGAGCCGAAGCCGGTTTTACATTTCCTCTCCCAACTAGTGCTACCGCAATCAGTCTTACCAGACAAATCAACAAAGTGGGATATGATGCAATACGTGCCACTGGAGGCGGAAACACCACCCGTATTATAATGGTTGAACCAAACGGGCAAGGAAACCAAGGAATGATTGAGGAAGTATACCCTAGCAAAGCTGAGCTTCCCGGACTGGGAAATGACAAGTATCTCGCTATTCAAGTTCATACTTATGATCCATGGGCCTTTTGTGGTCAAACTGGAGCAGATTCAGCTTACCCAGGGGCAACTTCTATTGCAGCGGCCGTTACCAAAGTTGCTACGCATTCAGCATTAATAGGAGTAGCTATAAATTATGGCGAATTTGGTGTAGGAAGAACTTCTGCCGCAAGAAACACATCTGTGGTATATGAATATTATAGCACAATGAGAAAAACGATGTTGGCTAATAATATGTCTGCAAGTGTTTGGGATGACCGCGGTTGGTTTGGATTAATCTCATCAACTGATAAAATAAATTACACTTTATCTACAAATAATATTGTAATTGAAATGATGAAATAGTGATAAATTAAATTTGCTACCCAATGACCCTTTTTGCTTTTGAAATAGCAAAAAGGGTTATTTCATATATCCTGTTCAATTAAATTATTACAATCAAACTAAAATTTAGAAATTAATTATGAAAAATGCTATTTGCATCTTTATTACTATCATAACTTTTTGTGTTAATGTTTCAGCACAAGATGCTAAAATGAATATATTCATTGACCAGCTAATGAACAAAATGACCCTAATGGAAAAATTGGGACAGCTCAATCTTGCTTCGGGTGTTGGAAATTTACCCGTTGCAACAGAAGGAAGCGGATTGGAAGATTTCATCCGAAAAGGATTAATTGGCTCGACAGGAGGAAAAAGAAATCAAGAAATTGCTGTGAATGAATCCCGATTAAAAATTCCATTAATCGCCGGTGAAGATGTCATTCACGGATACAATACCATTTTCCCGATTCCATTAGCGATGTCTTGCATGTGGGATATGGAATTAATTGAAAAAAGCGCCCAGATCGCTGCTACCGAGGCTGGTGTTAGCGGTATTTGCTGGACCTACTCCCCTATGGTCGATATCTGTCGTGATCCACGCTGGGGAAGAATTGCTGAAGGTGCTGGTGAAGACCCTTGGTATGGTTCACTAGTAGCCAAAGCGTATGTAAAAGGATATCAAGGGAATGATTTATCAGCCAGTAATACCATTTTGGCCTGTGTCAAACATTTTGCTCTTTATGGCGCTAGTGAGGCCGGACGTGATTACAACACCGTTGATATGAGCAGACTCTCTATGTATCAAGATTACCTGCCTCCCTATAAAGCGGCTATTGATGCTGGAGCCGGAAGCCTTATGACAGCATTCAATGTTGTTGACGGCATTCCCGCTACAGGAAACAAATGGCTGCTAGATGATTTGCTCAGAAAAGATTGGGGTTTCAAAGGACTTGTCGTTACAGATTATGCTTCCATTAATTCAATGAAAACACATGGAATGGGCGAATCACAAGCAGGAGCAGCTAGAGCATTAAAAGCAGGTGTAGATATGGATTTGGCGGGACAAATTTACGTAAGCACTTTGGGTAAATCACTTGAAGAAGGCAAAGTTACCCAACAGGAGATTGATCGTGCATGCAGAAGAATATTAGAAGCCAAATATAAGCTGGGCTTATTCGATGATCCTTTTAAATACTTTAATGAAAAGAAAGCAAAGGAGGTAATACTCTGCAAAGAACATATCGATGCTGCCCGAGAAATAGCCTCTCGTTCCATTGTTTTGCTAAAAAACAACAAAGAATTGCTTCCGCTTAAAAAAACAGGAAAAATTGCAGTGGTTGGACCATTGGCCAACAGCAAAAGCGATATGTTGGGTACTTGGTCCTGGAAAGGCAAAGCCGAAAACGTGATCTCAATATTGGAAGGAATAAAAAATGCGACAGGAACCAAAGCCAAAGTATTGTATGCCAAAGGATCTTCCTATACAACCGACCCTTATTTATTGAATGTAAGCAAGAAGAAAGCAGACTACATCACACCATCGATTGAAAAAGAAAATCAATTATTGCAAGAGGCAAAAAATATAGCGGATAAAGCTGATATTATTGTCGCAGTACTTGGGGAATCCAGAGACTGGTCCGGCGAGGCCGCAAGCCGTTCTGATATTAGTATTCCAGAATGTCAGCAGACACTCCTAAAAGAAATGCTGGCCACCGGAAAACCTGTTGTACTGATTTTATCAAATGGCAGACCTTTGACATTGACTTGGGAAGACGAACATGTTGATGCTGTCTTAGAAGCTTGGCATGGCGGTGTTCAAACTGGTAATGCGGTAGCAGACGTTTTGTTTGGTGATTATAATCCTTCCGGCAAATTAACAGCCACTTTTCCTCGTAGTGTGGGTCAAATCCCTATCTATTATAATCATAAAAACACAGGAAATCCAATTAATGTAGAAGCAAAGTATTCCAGTAAATATCTGGATATTCCAAATGATCCTTTATATCCTTTCGGGCACGGATTGAGCTATACCCGTTTTGAATACTCCAATCTTGTACTGGATAAAACAAAATTGAAAACCAATGAAACAATAAAAGTTAAATTGACGGTAACCAACATTGGAAAAAGAGATGGAGAAGAAATAGTTCAGCTTTATCTCCGTGATTTGGCAGCTAGTATTTCGAGACCGGTAAAAGAACTAAAAGGGTATAAAAAAGTAATGATCCCTTCAGGAAAATCAAAAGAAATCACTTTTGATATTACTTCCGAAGATTTGGCTTTTTGGAACAAAGATTTAGTGTTTGGAACAGAACCGGGAGCATTTGATGTAATGATTGGTTCTTCTTCAGCTGATATTCGGCTGAAAACAACTATTGACCTGGAAAACTAGACTCCAAATTTTCTAAAAAAAGCTAACAAAAAAACCGTCTCAAAACAATATTGAGACGGTTCATTACCATTCAAAAAATATAAACTTACTTCAATAAAAACTCCTGCTTTAAATCTGAAATTTGTATTCTAAAAGTACCTTTTTCAGAAATCCATTTTAAATCATTATTAACAAACTGCAAATCTTTTGGATTTAAAACAAACGTTACAGTTTTGCTTTCGTTTGGTGCTAAACTTATTTTTTCAAATCGTTTCAACGACTTTACTTCGGGAGTAATACTGGCATACAGATCTGTTAAATAAAGTAAAACTGCTTCTTTCCCTGCTTTTGATCCTGTATTTTTTACATCAACAGTAACAGTGATTGAATCAGTGTTGTTTATTTCTGCTTTATCTATTTTAAGATTAGTATAGGTAAAAGTGGTGTATGATAAACCTGTTCCAAACTCAAATTGAGGATTATAGCTTTTCTCGTATTTCGCATCATTATTTTGTTCCTCATCACCTAAACTTTCAGTATATTTTCTGTTGTATTTTTCTAATGAATTGGAATATCTTGGATAATTGTATGGTAATCTTCCGCTAGGATTTACATCACCGTAAAGAATATCTGCCAATGCTCTTCCTCCTTCATTTCCTGGCAGGTAACATTGTACAACTGCATTCATTTTATCTTCGAAATCACTAATCAATCTTGGTCTTCCTTCATTTAAAACCAAAATAATAGGCTTGTTTAATTTTGAAAGTGCTAATGCTAATTTTATTTGAGAACTGCTAATGTACAAATTGCCAATATCTCCAGGAGTTTCGGTATAATTTTTCTCTCCTAGGCATAAAATAATTTTTGATGCATCTTTGGCTAATTCAACAGCCTTTTGGATTTCTGCATCATCTTCTATAGCTAAATCTGCACCAAGAGTGTAGAGAACTTTTTCTTTGCCTGCTTTATTTTGTAATGCTTCAAGAATAGTCATTTTACCAGAGGCAAAACTATCTGATAATTCCCCTTGCCAATTGTAGGACCAGCCTCCATTTAAATATTTCATGCTATTGGCAGTTGGTCCTGTAACCAATATTTTTTCGGACTTATTTAAAGGAAGGACTGCATTCGAGTTTTTCAATAATGTAATTGATTCTGAAGCTGCTTTATAAGCTTCATCGATGAATTCCTGCGAAGCAAATTTTGGATAGTCTTTTGGATCTGAAATGTTACTATTGAATAAATTCAGTTGCATTTTCATTCTTAAAACTCGGGTAACGGCATCATCAATTCTTGACATAGGCACCTCCCCTTTCTTAACCAAATCCAATAAATCCGTATAAAAAGAATAATCTTCAGGAACCATACTAACATCAACACCCGCCAAAACAGCAATTCGAACAGCATCTCTATTGGTTTCTGCCACTTTATGTCTCGTATGCAGATAAATAATATCTTTCCAATCGGTAATTACAACGCCTTTAAATCCTAATTCATTCTTCAATATATCAGTAAGCAACTGTTTACTGGCATGAACTGGAGTTCCATTAATTTCTCCCGAACTGATCATTATACTTTTGGCTCCAGCTTTTATAGCAGCCTCATAAATAGGTAAATCATACTGTCTCAAAACACGTTCAGGTATGATACTTGGAGTTCTGTCCTTTCCTGTTGTTGTACTGCCGTATCCGATAAAATGTTTTAGACAAGTTCCCACTTGGTATTTTGAACCAGCATCATTTCCTTCAAAACCTTCTACCATTGCCAATCCCATTTGGGTTGTCAAATAAGAATCTTCACCAAAGGATTCCCAAATTCTTGACCATGAAGGATTACGGGGTAAATCTAAATCTGGTGAGAAAACCCACGGAATGGAAGATGCCCTAGTTTCATAAGCTGAGATTTGTGCTCCCTTTTTGGTTATTGCAGTATTAAATGTAGCCGCTAGCCCAATTTCTTGAGGAAACAGAGTGCCTTCGGCAGTATAATTTGCACCATGTATGGCATCAATTCCATATAATATTGGAATTTTAAGCCTTGTCTTATTGGTTTCATTATTTATACTTGTCATTATTTCATTCCATTTCTTTTGAGTTGGTGCTCCAGAATTTGGAATATTTTGCAAAGACCCAATATGGTATTTTTGAACAGCTTCATTTAGTTTGGCCATATCAAAAACACCAGGTTGCCCTTTAGTTTCAAAAATGGTGACCGCAATGTTAGTCATTTGACCCACTTTTTCTTCAAGAGTCATTTTAGAAAGCAGTTCAGTTACTTTCTTTTCTATTTCTGCTTCAGTTGGAGTGCCTTTTTGAGACCACCCAAAAAAACAATAAAGACTGAAGAGAATTAAAAATATATGCTTTTTTTTCATTTTGTATAATTTTGATTGTTATATAAATTTAATACGAATTCCATTTAAAGAACTCTAAAACAATTCTTAATGGAATAGATTATAATTTTGCCTCATCAGGGCTTTTTTCATTTATAAAATGCTGATTAGTATACACCGTCTTGACTATTTTATTGTCTTTAAAAACGTAAGTATAAGTAGCCAATGGTCCTATCGTATCAGTATAAATAATAGGACTGTGAGCATCTATATTTAAATGAACACTACTATTTGATTGCTCAGCGGTATTATTTAAATGCAATGTAAAAGCAGTTGCTTTATCTGCCCGATTCATGATCATAACACTAATTGTGCTGCCATCAACTGAACCAAAAGTTATTATATCTGATAATGATGACTTCCCTTTTGCATAGAAGCCTTTAAAGTTTTTGGCAATCATTTGCATGTGACGATAACTAGGTCTAGGAATCATATTGCTGCCGTCAATGGAACTAAAATCTGTTCCTTTTCGATTGCCTTCATTTTCAAACATACTCCAAGTTGCACCATATGTTGCACCATATTCCATACACAAGTTCAATACGCCTCCAAACATTTGTCCATTTTCCCATGTATGAACCTGCTCACCTCCTTTACCATTATATTCACCGATAGCCCATCCAATTGCATCATCACCATTTCGATTGTGCAATGCATTTACAAAATCGACTCTTGCCTTGCATTTTAAAATAGAGGATTTAAAATCTTCAATTCCTTCGTATGCCAAATTAATACTCGTATCTTGAGGATAACGATGCCATGAAATGCCGTCACAATAATAATACTCCTTTCCAGGTATTTTACCTGAAATATCGTTTTTACCGCCAAACAAATCATTCATAGCCTCATCCATATAATAACACTCATCAGGTCCATATATTTTTATGGCTGGATCAACTAATTTCATTGCTGCTGAGCAGGGTTTAAAATAAGTCTCCACCATCGAACCAACAATTGAACTCTCAGGTTTACCATTTTGCAGCCAAGGTTCATTACCAATATTCCAATATTTAATCGCTTTACCAGAGGCCAAATCAATATTAAAATATTTAACTAAATCTGCTGCGTCAGAAGCTGGTGCATATTGTGAAACCTGCATTATAGGCTCTGCACCCATCGCTTGAATATTTTTAACCCACGCCAATAATTCTACTTTCGATGGGAGTTTTTTATCATAAGAATGGCCTCCAATTCGAATGGATGTAACTCCAGATTGAGCCGTTAATTTCCAAACCTCATTAGTTGGGTTTGAAAACCAGACGTTATTTCCAACAAGAACTGGGCTAATTTTGATAGGCTGTATTGTTTTTTTTTCTTCTTTAGAAACAGAAGAATCGCTATTATTTTCCTCTAGAGTTACTACTGATTTAATAGAACAAGAGGAGTTTAATAATATAGTCAATAAACCATAAAATAAATATTTATTCATTATTTTCTATAATTTCATAATTACTATAAAAAGTCTAAAGTGTTGCAAAAAGAGTCCTGTGAATGATCTAAATAAGAC
>NZ_MUNX01000082.1 GCF_002001005.1 Flavobacterium sp. A45 | reverse complement strand
ATATGTGGCTTTTGGAATAATTTTGAGTGTTTTGAGTATTATTTCCATTATAAATTACATTAAAAAAGGCAGTTATGCCTTTTTTAATTCCATGTTAATGTGTCTTTGTTTTATAATTACGGATATCTTTTTTGTGTTGTATAAATTTTATTTTTACAACTATGCTTTTACTTTAATCAGTATTATTACTCAATTTTTATCCTATTTCTTTATGGTCAATTATTTATTGGAAAAAGATAAAGTAATTGATGATTTAAACGACTATTGATTTTCCTTGAGTTTTTATTTGTTTATTGGAATCAAAATAAAAGTCAATTCGACCTAAATTTATTCCGTAGCAGCCCACTTGGTTTACTAAGACTTCTTTTTGTTCAAGATTTTTCACAATAGTAGGCTTGTCCAAAAAAGTATGAGTATGTCCGCCAATGATTAGGTCAATGTCCTTAGTTAGGGCGGCTAATTTTAAATCGCAAATTTTATCAGGTTCTGTATTGTATTTGTACCCCAAATGTGACAAACAGATAATTAGGTCGCATTTTTTTTCGTGCTTTAGTATTTTAACCATTTCCTGGGCGGTTTCAACAGGATTGTTATAAACAGTTTCTTTGTAGTTTTTCTTATCAACCAAGCCGCTTAGTTCAATTCCTAGTCCAAAAACGCCAATTTTAATATTGCCTTTGTTGAAAATCTTATAGGGTTTCACATAACCATCCATAAGCGTATTCTTAAAGTCATAGTTGGATGAAATAAATTCAAAGCTGGCATGTGGCATTTGTGCAACAATGCCTTCCAATCCATTGTCAAAATCATGATTTCCAATGGTTGCAGCGTCATATTTCATCATGCTCATTAACTTGAATTCGAGTTCTCCTCCGTAGTAATTAAAATACGGAGTTCCCTGAAAAATATCGCCCGCATCAAGAAGTAGTACATTAGGATTTTCAAGACGGATTTTTTCTATAATTGAGGCTCTTTTAGAAACGCCTCCCATGTTTGGGTTTCTTGGATGATCGGCTGGAAAAGGATCTATGTAACTATGAACATCGTTAGTATGCAAAATGGTTAAATGCTCAACAGATTCTGATTTGAAACTGCTTAAAGATAATCCCAAGCTTAATAATGCAGTGCTAGCTGCCGTTTTTTCGATAAAATCTCTTCTTTTCATTGGGTTTTACATTGAAAATTTATGGAATGTATAAGGTGTTAAATCATTATTTTGAAATAGTAAACCAAAAATTACTCTACTGATATTCTAGTGTCATTTTTGACTGTTACAGTGTCTACTTCAATAAAATAATCAATTAATACATTTCTTAGTTTGTATTCTAAATCAAATTTTTGAATTCCTTTTTGGAAGAAAGCCATATTGTCTCCTCCGTTTATTAAGTAATCATTCGTTGCTACATAATAAATCTTATCAGTGTCTAGGGGCTTGCCTTGCACTAAAATATTTTTGGCCTGATTGTTCTTATCAATGCTAAAAGTAAGACCAGAGAGAGGATGCGGTTTTTTATCAGCAATTAGAAAGTCGGCTATTTCCTTAACCTGCTCACCCTTTAAAGAAATTACAAAAAGAGTATTTTCAAAAGGCATTATTTCATAAGCTGTTCTTGCAGTAATATTGCCTTTGGGCAATATAGAACGTATGCCTCCATGATTAAGTAAACAGATGTCTATATTTTTATTTTCTCTTTTATTAAAAACGGTGTTTCCTCTTGATAAAGTAACATCCGAGATGAAATTACCTATGTTAGTTTGCCATTTTCCTTTACTTTTTTCTAATGTCTCCGGATTGTACGCAAGAACTTTGTCAAGATCGCTGTTTATTCGTTCGCGATATGGTGTGATAAAGTTTTCTATCTCAGTATTTTGATTTTCTTTTCCTGTAATCGGAATTTGTTTGCCTTCAATTTTTGTGACACTTAAACTTTTGGTGCTGCAAGAAATAATAGAAGAAAGTGTTAAGAATATAACAAAAAGTTTTAAAAAGTCGTTGTAGTTTTTTAGATTTACCATCTTAAATGTAACTTAAATAATTAAATTTGTAATCTTGTAAAAGTACTATGTTTTTAAATTATATAAAGAGCTTTTTATTAAAAAAAACCTTGAAAAAACAACTAGGTAACGTTAAAGAAGAGTCTTTAAGTTGCCCTGCTTTGAAAATTGGCTTGGTTGTTGATGAAAGTAAATTTTTAGAGACAGATGCATTAAAAAGAGAAATTATTTTCAATGGAATTGATGAAGATAGTATTAAAATTATTGCTTACCGTGATATTTTAAAAGAGAAAGAAGTGTATTCTCATCCCACATTCAGTTTGCAAAAATTAAATATGCAGTGCGAATTTACTCAACCAGAGATAAAAGAATTTATCTCAGATGAATTTGATTTATTGATTAATTATTATAATGTGGAGAAGCCTATTTTGTTGCTTTTAACACATAATTCGAAGGCGAAATTTAAGACTGGTTTTTCAACTGTAGATAAAAGACTGAATCATTTATTGATAAACACAACTCTGGAAGATTATAAAGGATTTACCCACGAGTTGTTTAGATACTTAAAAATATTAAACAAATTATAATTTAAATTATGCAATCATTAATAGGAACAGGAGTTGCCCTAGTAACGCCGTTTAATAACGATTTTACAATTGATGTTGAAGCTTTAAGAAGAATCGTCAATTTTTCGATAGATGGCGGGGTTGAATATCTTGTTGTGCTTGGCACTACAGCAGAAAATGCTACACTGTCAGCTGATGAAAAAGAACTGGTAATCGCTACGATAATCGAAGTGAATGCGGGCAGACTGCCATTAGTTCTTGGAGTAGGAGGGAATAATACGTTAAAAGTTGTAGAGGAACTGCGAACAAGAGATTTATCAGCGTTTGAAGCAATTTTATCAGTTTCCCCATATTATAACAAGCCTAGTCAAGAAGGGATTTATCAGCATTTTAAAGCAGTTTCTGAAGCCTCTCCGATTCCGGTAATACTTTACAATGTACCAGGAAGAACATCTAGTAATATGCTGCCGTCAACAGTTATTAGACTCGCAAATGATTTTGAAAATGTTGTGGCTATAAAAGAAGCAGCTGGAGATTTGGTCCAGGCAATGCAGCTTATAAAAGATAAACCTAAAGATTTTTTGGTAATTTCGGGTGACGATATGATTGCATTGCCAATTGTTTTAGCTGGTGGATCAGGAGTTATATCAGTAATAGGGCAAGGTTTTCCAAAAGAATTTTCCGAAATGATTCGATTGGGATTGAACAGAAAAGTAGATGATGCCTTTAAATTGCATTATTTGTTAGCGGATTGTATCGATATGATTTTTGAACAAGGTAATCCAGCAGGTATCAAAGAGGTGTTCAGGATTCTTGGTATTGCAGAGAATGTTGTTCGCTTACCATTGGTTTCTGTAGATGAATCTTTGGCAAATAGATTGGATTTTTTTGTTAAGAAAATGGTCAAAAACACATAAAAAGACACGTTTTTTTTAAAATAAAGAAATATTTTGTAATACCTAAATTAATAACTAAATTTGCCACCTAACTTTGGTGGCTTTTACTGCATAATGTATTATGCAATAAAAATAAAATCAGTGAATAAAATGAAAAAAATAATATCTGTATTACTTGTTGCTCTCTTTTTGTATTCTTGTAGTGATTATCAGGCTGCATTGAAGAATGAAGACGTCGCAGTAAAGTTTGATGTTGCAACCAAATTATACGATGCAGGAAAATATTCAAAAGCGATTCGACTTTTTGAGCAATTAGCGCCAGCATACAGAGGAAAGCCTCAAGGAGAAAAATTATTTTACATGTATGCCCAATCGTGTTACAAGACCAAACAATATTATTTGGCAGGGTATCAATTTGATAGTTTTGTTTCTGGTTATCCAAAAAGTGAAAAAGCTGAAGAGTGTGCTTATTTAGGAGCGCAAAGTTATTCGATGCTGTCACCAGTTTACAGTATTGATCAAACAGACACTTTTAAGGCAATAGAAAAGATTCAAGGGTTTATCGACCGTTATCCAAATTCTCAATATATTGCTGAAGCTAATGCAACATCAAGAAAGTTAAATGAAAAGATTGAGCGTAAAGTTTATGAAAACGCATTAGAATACAATAGAATTTCAAATTATAAATCGGCTATTATCGCTTTTGATAATTTTATTGCAGATTATCCTGGAACTCCTTTTAAAGAAAAAGCGTTGTACTACAAATTGGATTCAGCTTTTTTATTAGCAATAAACAGTGTTCCTTCAAAAATGGAAGATCGATTAAATACGGCTAAAACGAGTTACAATAATTTGGTTAAATTTAAACCAAATACAGAATACAAAAAGAAAGCTGACGAAATGTTAGCACAAATTGACGTTGAATTGCAAAAATATAATAAATAAATAAAGTCATGGATTTAAAAAAGACAAATGCTCCAGTAAATACAATAACTTACAATAAAACAGTTATTGAAGAACCTACTGGAAATGTGTATGAGGCGATAACAATTATGGCTAAAAGAGCAAATCAAATCAATTCTGAAATCAAAAAAGAATTGACTGAGAAATTAGAAGAATTTGCAACTTACAATGATAGTTTAGAAGAAGTTTTTGAAAATAAAGAGCAAATTGAAGTTTCTAAATTCTATGAAAAACTTCCAAAACCACACGCTTTGGCCGTTCAAGAATGGTTAGATGGTAAAATTTACCACAGAGAAGCAAATAAATAATCAATCTAATGTCAGTTTTAAGCGGAAAAAAGATTTTGCTAGGGATTTCTGGCGGAATTGCTGCATATAAAACGGCTTCATTAGTTAGACTCTTCATAAAAGCAGGTGCACATGTCCAAGTGATAATGACACCTGCTTCTAAGGATTTTATAACTCCACTTACTTTATCTACACTATCCAAGAATCCCGTTTTTTCTGAATTTTACAATAAAGATGAAAAAAACGAGGAATGGAATAGTCATGTAGAATTAGGACTTTGGGCAGATTTGATGGTTATTGCGCCTGCAACTGCCAATACGTTGTCCAAAATGGCTAATGGTTTGTGCGATAATCTTTTGATTGCCTGTTATCTATCGGCTAAATGTCCTGTTTATTTTGCACCGGCAATGGATTTAGATATGTATATCCATCCTTCTACACTAGAAAGTTTTAGAACTTTAAAAGCGTTTGGAAATACAATGATTCCTGCCGAAAATGGGGAATTGGCTAGTGGTTTATCTGGTGAAGGACGAATGGCTGAACCTGAAAACATTGTTTCGTTTTTGGAAGCTGATCTTGAAAGTAAATTGCCCCTAAAAGGAAAGAAAATATTAATCACCGCAGGTCCTACATACGAAGCAATCGATCCTGTACGTTTTATTGGAAACCATTCTTCAGGAAAGATGGGATTTGATATTGCCCAAAGTGCTGCCAATCTTGGTGCATCAGTTGTATTGATTTCGGGACCAACTCATTGTAAATTAAATCATCCTTTAGTTCAAGTGATTCCTGTGATTTCTGCACAGGAAATGTATGAAGCTTGTCATCAATATTATAAAGAGGTTGATGTGGCTATTGCTGCTGCTGCTGTAGCTGATTATAGACCAAAGTATGTGGCTTCGCAAAAAATAAAAAAAGCTGCAGATGATTTTACTATCGAACTAGAGAAGACCAAAGATATTCTGGCTTCGCTTGGGGAAATTAAGAAAAAACAGTTTTTAATTGGCTTTGCTTTAGAAACAGAAAATGAAATTGAAAATGCTAAAGCAAAAATCCAGAAAAAAAACTTAGATTTGATAGTTCTTAATTCGTTGCAAGATGAAGGAGCTGGATTTGGCAAAAACACCAACAAAGTTACCTTTATTGATAGTGCATTTAGAATAGAATCGATGGATTTAAAATCCAAAGAGGCTGTGGCCGATGATATTTTAAACAAAGTAATAGCACACTTTTATGGTTAGATTTGTTTTGTTTTTATTTTTTAGTTGTGGCTTTATTCAGGCACAACAGCTGAATTGTACAGTTACTTTAAATACCCAAAAAATAAGCAATGCCAATCAACAGGTTTTCAAAACACTGGAAACTGCCATGAATGAGTTTGTCAATAAAACAGACTGGACTGGGCAATCACTTTCTCAAAAAGAAAAAGTGAATTGTTCAATGTATATTACGCTTTCCAATTATACCTCGGATCAATTTATGGCTAATATTCAGGTGCAATCTGCCAGAGGGATTTACAATTCGACTTATTCCTCACCAGTTTTGAATATTAACGATAAGGATTTCACTTTTAATTATACTGAATTTGAGAATTTAAGATACAATCCTACAAGTTTTGATTCAAATCTAGTTTCAGTATTATCATTTTATTGTTACATAATTTTAGGAATGGATGCCGATACTTTTATTCCATTGTTTGGAGATCGCTATTATAAAGAAGCTATTAATATTGCCAATCTTGCTCAGCAAGGTGGTTATAAAGGATGGAATCAATCCGATGGTACATTGAGTAGATTTGTTTTAATCAATGATTTAATGTCGCCAACTTACAATGAAATAAGACAATCCAGTTTTCAATATTATTTAGGGCTCGATACCATGCACCAAGACCTTAAGAAAGCCAAAGAAATTATTAAGGGTTCTTTGATGAATTTGTCCAAATTGAATAGCACCAAACCTAATTGCTATTTATTGCGCGTTTTTATGGACTCCAAATCAGATGAAATTGTATCTATTTTTTCTGGAGGTCCCAGTGTTGCAATAAATGATATGGTGGATAGTTTAAACAAAACATCTTCATCAAACTCCGGAAAATGGCAATTGTTAAAATATTAGTCTTTATATAATTTCTTTTATTTAATCCAATCTACTCATAAAAATCTATAAATGATAACTTCACTAGCTATAAAAAACTATGCCTTAATCGAAAAATTGACAATCGATTTTTCAAAAGGGTTTTCGATAATTACTGGAGAAACAGGAGCGGGAAAATCGATAATATTAGGAGCTTTAGGTTTGGCTTTGGGAAAAAGAGCCGACTTGACTTCACTTAAAAATAAAGAAGAAAAATGTGTGATTGAGGCTCATTTTGATATATCCAAATACAATTTGCTTCCCTTTTTTGAAGCCAATGATTTAGACTACGAACCGGAAACAATCATTCGAAGAGAAATTTTGCCTTCCGGAAAATCCAGAGCTTTTATAAATGATAGCCCTGTTAATTTGCAGGAATTGCAAGAGCTAAGTTTGTATTTAATTGATATTCATTCACAACAGCAAACTCAAGAACTGTCTGATGAGGACGTTCAATTCAAAATTATTGATGCTATTGCGGGTAATTTAGATACAATTGTGATTTATCAATCGGTTTTGAAAAACTACAAATCGAATAAGTCCAAATTAAATGCCTTAACCAAAAGAAAATCAGAAGCGTCTAAAGAGCAAGAATACAATACTTTTCTTTTGGAAGAATTAGTGTCTGCCAAACTAAAATCTGGTGAACAAGAATTTTTAGAGGAAAATTATGAGCAACTGAATAATGTAGAAATTATTAAAGAAGCACTTGATAAATCGTTGGCTATCTCCAATGAAGAACAAATTGGGGTTTTTCACAATTTGAACGAAATAAAAAATGCCATTCAGAAAATTGCTCTTTTCTCTGCTGATTATAATTTGTTATTCGAAAGGATAACAAGTTTGAAAATCGAGTTTGAAGATATCGCAACAGAACTCAACCGCTGTTCTGAAAAATTAATCAATGACCCTGAGCAATTAAATTTGATTAATCAAAAGTTGCAACTGATATACAATTTGCAAAAGAAACACCAGGTAAGTACTGTAGATGAGTTATTGGTTATTCAAGCCAAATTAGAAAACTCAGTATTGGAATTGGGGAATATAGACGATGAGATCGCAAAACTAACCGAACTGGTTGATGACAATATCAAGGAGCTTGATCAAATTTGCGACACTATACATAAGAATAGGTTGGAAGCGATTCCTCTTTTGTCACAAAAATTAATATCTATATTAGAGACTTTGGGAATGCCAAATGTGCGTTTCAATATGGAATTAAAAAGCACTCCAACGTATTTTGAAAATGGAAAAGACGAGTTACAATTTTTAATTTCTGCCAATAAAGGAACTGATTTTGGGTTGTTGAAAAAAGTGGCTTCAGGTGGTGAGATGTCAAGAATTATGCTGGCTGTAAAAGCGATTTTAGCACAATATTCCAAATTGCCAACATTGATTTTTGATGAAATTGACACAGGTGTTTCTGGGGAAATTGCCAATAGAATGGGAGAAATTATGAAGGAAATGAGTACTCAGATGCAAATATTTGCAATAACCCATTTGCCTCAAATTGCAGCTAAGGGTAATGAGCATTTTAAAGTGTTTAAATCTACTGTTGGTGACGACACCCAATCAGAATTAAAATTACTAACGATCGATGAACGAGTTGTGGAAATCGCACAAATGCTGTCTGGAACCGTTATTTCGGATTCGGCCTTAAATCACGCAAAAGCCTTGTTGAACTAAATAATTGGACTATATTTGCCCATTCAATTTTAAAAGCTTTAAAAGATTCAATTAATTGAAATTATATAATATAAATTAACGTACTGATAATATGATTATAGAACCAAGAATGAGAGGATTTATTTGTTTGACAGCCCAACCAAAAGGGAGCGAACAAAGTGTTAAAAATCAAATTGAATATGTAAAATCAAAAGGAACTATAGCTGGAGCTAAGAAAGTATTGGTTATTGGAGCTTCAACTGGTTTTGGTTTGGCTTCAAGAATTACAAGTGCTTTTGGTTCTGATGCCGCTACAATTGGTGTGTTTTTTGAAAAAGAACCTTCTGAAGGAAAAACTGCTTCTCCAGGTTGGTACAATTCAGCTGCTTTTGAAAAAGAAGCTCATAAAGCAGGTTTGTACGCAAAAAGTATTAACGGAGATGCTTTTTCAAATGAAGTAAAAAGACAAACCTTAGATCTTATTAAAGCTGATTTAGGTCAAGTTGACTTAATTATATACAGTCTTGCTTCACCAGTAAGATTAAATCCAAACACAGGTGTTTTGCACCGTTCTGTTTTGAAACCTATTGGAAGTACTTTTACCAATAAAACAGTTGATTTTCATACTGGAAAAGTTTCAGAAATTTCTATTGAGCCTTGTAATGAGGATGATATTACCAATACAGTTGCCGTAATGGGTGGTGAAGATTGGGCTATGTGGATTGATGCTTTGAAAGCTGAAAATTTATTGGCTCCAGGTGCTACAACTGTTGCTTATTCATACATCGGACCATCGTTAACTGAAGCTGTTTATAGAAAAGGAACAATCGGTCGTGCCAAAGATCACTTAGAAGCTACTGCATTCACGATTACTGATAGTTTAGCCGATATTAATGGTAAAGCTTATGTTTCTGTAAACAAGGCTTTGGTAACCCAAGCAAGTTCAGCAATTCCGGTTATTCCATTGTATATTTCTTTATTGTATAAAATAATGAAAGAAAAAGGAATCCACGAAGGGTGTATTGAACAAATTCAACGTTTATATCAAGAAAGACTATATACGGGAGAAGCAATGTTGACTGATGATAAAGGAAGAATCCGTATTGACGATTGGGAAATGCGTGATGACGTTCAGGCTCAAGTTGCTAAACTATGGTTAGAGGCTACTACTGAAAATCTTGCTGAATTAGGAGATTTAGAAGGATACAGAAGTGATTTCTACAATCTGTTTGGTTTTGGATTTGATGGTGTTGATTATAAAGCAGACACAAACGAAATGGTTGCTATTCCAAGTATTGGGTAATTAGCAAACAATATTTATAATTTTCAAAAACACCTTATTACTTGATGGTTTAAAATCAAGAGAATAAGGTGTTTTTTTATTGACTTAGTTCAATTAATTATTTTTGGAGCAGAAAGATTTGCATTTTTGGAAACATCGTCCCGCTTTCCGTTGTAATCTTTTGTGCCGAACCCCGGCACAAAAGGATTTTCACTTCAATCGGGGCTAAGGTCAGAAATTTTGCTTTTTTGGAATGATTTAAAAAAGGAAAAATACAATCTCAGAGTTATAGTATAATTTTAAATGTCATTTTATGTATAATTTATTAAAAGGAAAAAGGGGGATTATTTTTGGTGCTTTGGATGAAAATTCAATTGCTTGGAAAACTGCCGAACGTATTCATGAAGAAGGGGGAGTTTTTGTTTTGACAAATGCTCCTGCAGCAATGCGATTGGGAAACATTGATTCATTAGCAGAAAAAATAGGATGCCAAATAATTCCAGCTGATGCAACTTCGGTTACAGATTTAGAAGTACTGGTTGATAAAGCGGTTGAAATTTTAGGAGGTAAAATTGATTTCGTTTTGCATTCGATCGGTATGTCGGTCAATGTTCGAAAAGGAAATCATTATACGAACCAAAATTATGAGTATACCGAAAAAGGCTGGAATGTTTCTGCGGTTTCTTTTCATAAACTGATGCAGGTATTGTATAAAAAAGACGCCATGAATGAGTGGGGCAGTATTGTTGCATTATCCTATATGGCTGCACAACGTGTATTCCCAGATTATAATGATATGGCAGACAATAAGGCTTTTTTGGAATCTATTGCGCGTAGTTTTGGGTATTTCTTTGGAAGAGATAAAAAAGTAAGAGTCAATACCATTTCGCAATCTCCAACAGCTACCAGAGCAGGACAGGGAGTTAAAGGATTTGGAGGTTTTATTGCTTTCGCAGATAAAATGTCTCCTCTAGGTAATGCCACAGCTGCTGAATGCGCAGATTACATAGTCGTTATGTTTTCGGATTTGACTAGAAAAGTGACTTTGCAAAACTTATTACACGACGGTGGATTCTCAAATATGGGAGTTAGTCAAGAAGTTATGGAAATGTTTGAATAGTTAAATAAGCACCTTTGTTTTATAGAAACCATCATTATTTATTTGATGGTTTTTTTGTTGATAAAGAGTACCTTTGTCGAAATTTAAATTAAAAAAAAGTAAAAAATAATAACTCAAAATATTATGTTGTTTTCATTGATCATTCCCGTTTATAATCGTCCTGATGAAGTTGATGAATTATTAGAAAGTTTAGCAAAATTAACCTATGAAGAAATTTTCGAAATAGTACTTGTAGAGGATGGATCTACAATTCGATGTCAAGATGTTGCTAAAAAGTATGGCGACAGATTGGATATTTCGTATTATTACAAAGAAAATTCAGGTCCAGGCGATTCCAGAAACTACGGAATGAATAAGGCTAGAGGGGACTATTATATTATTTTCGACTCCGATTGCATTATACCTACCAATTATTTAAATGAAGTCGAAAAAGCTTTAAAGGAAAATTATGTGGATTGTTTTGGCGGGCCAGATAAAGCTTTGGATAGTTTCTCGGATATACAAAAAGCCATCAATTTTGCTATGACTTCATTTCTTACTACAGGAGGAATTAGAGGCGGATCGGAAAAGATAGGTAAATTTCAACCTCGTAGTTTTAATATGGGAATTTCGCGCAAAGCATTCGAAGTTTCTAAAGGCTTCGGTAATATTCATCCTGGTGAAGACCCAGATTTGTCAATCCGTTTGTGGAACTTAGGTTTTGAAACCCGACTTTTCTCTAATGCATTTGTTTATCATAAAAGAAGAATTGATTGGGAGAAATTTTCTATACAAGTAAATAAGTTCGGAAAAGCCAGGCC
The DNA here is from genome assembly GCF_002001005.1 of Flavobacterium sp. A45. GTDB lineage: Bacteria > Bacteroidota > Bacteroidia > Flavobacteriales > Flavobacteriaceae > Flavobacterium. Next base: position 29,986 of record NZ_MUNX01000082.1, on the reverse strand, counting down.
AATTCTAAATAGTTGGTACCCAGAATATAATAAATTAACTTTTTTCTTCCCAACGGTTTTTATAATAGGATTTTTTGTATCTTTAGTATTGTTGATTTTTAATCAAGATATTCTGCTTAAATTTTATTTTGGCTACTTTTTGGCATTATTTTTGTTGTCTTCTATTCAGAATAAAAGTGTTAAAATTGGTTATTTATCAATTATTGCAGTTTGGAAACAGTTTTATGGATATGGACTAGGATTTTTAAAGTCTTATATTAAAGTAATAATTTTAAAGCAAGATCCAAAACAAGCTTTTCCGGAATTGTTTTTTAAAATATAACATGACAAAAGTTATTGGTTTAACAGGAGGAATTGGGAGCGGTAAAACTACCGTTGCCAATGAATTTTCATCTCTTGGAGTTCCTGTTTACATTACAGATCTGGAGGCAAAAAAATTGATGCAGTCTGATTCTGTTTTGAATCAAATCAAAGAAGAATTTGGAAGCACAGTTTTTGATAAAGGTGTTTTACTTAGGGATAAATTATCCGAAATTGTTTTTAATGATGACAAGAGATTAGTAAAACTCAACAGTATTGTGCATCCCGCAGTGAAGCAACATTTTAACGAATGGCTTTTGGAGCATAAAAATAGCCCTTTAGTTATTTATGAAAGTGCAATTTTATTTGAAAGTGGCAGTTATAAGGAGTGTGATTTTGTAATAAATGTTGTAGCACCTCTTGAAACAAGAATTCAAAGGGTAATTGAAAGAGATAAAACAACACGAGAAAAAGTATTGGAAAGAATTAAAAATCAATGGAATGATGAGGAAAAGTCATCAAAAAGTGATTTTATTATTAATAATACTAGTATGGAGGCAATAAAGCTTGAAATTGTTAAAATTCTTAATTTTTTAAGAATTAAACAAATGAACTCTTAAATGTTAATCTTTGGTTAATGCTTTATTCATTATATTGTTAAAATACTAATTTTGCTTGAATGAACAAATTATTTTTTAGATTGCTTGTATTGTTAATGAGTCTGTCCTTGATTGGGATAATTCTTGTGCAAGTATATTGGTTTGATACTTCATTTAAGAATAATGATGAACAATTTAAGTATCATGTAAAACAGGTGTTGGGGAATGTTGCAGAGAAATTGCACAATCGTGAGGCTTATAGTTTTTATGATAAATACAATCATTACAAGGATAGTACAGGTAAGATTCCAAAAAGGGATGATTTATTAGAATTTTATTATGTTCAAAAAAATCCAAAGACTAATCAAACTATCATTTATTCGAATAGTATAATATCCGAAGATTTTAAAATTTCAGCAGGGCTTTTTGATAAGAAGTTTGATACAGAGACATTTAAAAGCTTTAATTCTAGAAGGGTTACCGAAGTTTATAACGAAAATAAACTTGATAATTCAAGTGTACAGCAAAGTTTGATTCCTGATGTTAAAATTGAAAAGTCAGGGAATTTAGATATTTTGGATAATGCTCAATATGAGATATTCTTTAAAGATATTGCTTCTGCAATGCCTCTTCAAGAAAGAATAACAAAAGAGGTTTTAAGTGAGATTATTAAAAAGGAATTAGAAGAGTATGGTGTTAAAACCAAGTTTGAATTTGGAATTTTAAGTAATGGAATACAAACAAAAGTAAAATCAGATAATTTTAAGTACGATAAAGACGCGACTTATTCGATTTCGATTTTTACAGATAATGAAGGAAATGAAAAGTATAAATTGTTAGTTACTTTTCCACATAAAAAGAAATTTTTATTGTCCGAATTGGTAAGCATTACGATACTGTCTATCATATTTACATTAATTATTATAATTGCTTATACCAGTGCTTTGAATCAGCTGATTCGTCAAAGACAAATTTCGGAGATTAAGACTGATTTTATCAATAATATGACTCATGAGTTCAAAACACCGATTGCCACAATTAATCTTGCTTTGGACGCTATCCGAAATCCAAAGATTATTGATGACAAAGAAAAAGTGTTTAAGTATCTCGAAATGATTCGGGACGAAAATAAACGAATGCATGCCCAAGTTGAAAATGTATTAAGGATTTCTAAATTAGAAAAGAAAGAATTAAATATCATAAAGGAGTCAAGCAATATAGAAGAAGTTATAAACGATGCTATCGAACATGTTAACTTGATTCTAGAAGATAGAGGAGGAGCTATAGCGATACATTTTGGAGCTGTCAGAAAAACGGTTCTACTGAATGATGTTCACTTTACGAATGTGATAGTCAATATTTTAGAAAACGCCATAAAATATACGCCTGGTATACCTAAAATTGACATTTACACAGAAAATATAAAGGACATGGTTCTTGTTAAGATAAAAGATAATGGCGTGGGTATGAGTAAAATTGCTCAAAAAAGGATTTTTGAAAAATTTTACAGGGAACATACCGGAGACATACATAATGTGAAAGGTCATGGATTAGGTCTAGCTTATGTAAAAAGAATTGTAGACGACCATAATGGTCAAGTATATGTAGAAAGTGAAAAGGGAAAAGGAAGTACCTTCATTATAAAATTACCTTTAATAAATTAGAGTATGGAAAACACAAATAAAAAAATACTATTAGTAGAAGATGACCTTAATTTTGGTGCAGTTCTAAAAGACTATTTAATGCTAAATGATTTTGATGTTGTTTTGGCTAAAAATGGTATGGAAGGTTTTGAAAAATTCAAAAAGGATTCCTATGATTTATGCATCCTTGATGTGATGATGCCATATAAAGATGGGTATACTTTAGCAAAAGAAATAAGAGAAAAAAATAACGATGTGCCTATTATTTTCCTTACTGCAAAATCTATGAAAGAGGATGTATTGAAAGGATATAAAGCAGGTGCAGACGATTATTTGAACAAACCTTTTGATTCTGAAGTATTATTGATGAAAATTAAAGCCATCATTCAAAGAAAAGCATCTGATGTGAAAACAGAAGCGGTTCAATTTGAATTTAATGTTGGTAAGTTTCATCTTAATTCAAAACTTCGTTTCTTAACTTTTAATAACGAGGAACCTATTAAGTTATCTCCAAAAGAGAATGAATTGCTTAAAATGTTGATTCTACATGAAAATGATTTGATGCCAAGAGAATTGGCTTTAACAAAAATATGGAGAGATGATAACTATTTTACTTCTAGAAGTATGGATGTTTACATCGCTAAACTAAGAAAGTATTTAAAACAAGACGAGGATGTTGAAATTTTGAACATTCACGGTGAAGGATTCAGATTAGTTGTGAAAGGCAAATAATTAGGTCTTGTTAATTCATAAAAAAAGCTTCGAAAATTAATTCGAAGCTTTTTTTATTTCCAATTGAGTTGCAACGCAAAGCATGTTTTATCCTCTTTTGTGATGCTAAAAACAGCATTGGTATCTTTAATGCATTCATGAATGATAACTTTATCTTTTAGGGAGAGTTCTTTTAAAAAGTTCATTTCAAAGCTTTTTACTTGTTGTGATAGTATTTTATTTTCATCAATTAAATCCAAACACCATTCCAAGTATTTTACATTATTAGCATGGTTTACAATATCTAAATCGGACATGAAAACGGTTCTTTCGAATACCATTTCTTTTTCGTGAGTTATGTTTATTTTTGAGAAACCCATCTCAGTGGCTTTGTTTTTAGGATACAATTCAAAATGTTGATAGGGAAGTGCCAAAGGTTCCGGTCTTCGGGCTTTGGTATTAAAAACAGCCCAAAATGTCTCAGAGCCTACTATTTTTTTTCCATTGACATACATTTCGAGTGCACGTACCGAACGAGAATTTTCTAAGGAATTGATCCAGGTTTTTACGGTTACAACATCTCTCCATTTGGGCAATTCTGTAATTTCAACTCTCATTCTGCTCAAAACCCAAGCTTGGTTGAATTCCTGCATATCGGTAAAACTGATTCCACCCACTTCGGAATGGGCTGCAGCCGTTAATTGCAAAAGATTGCATAAATCAGTGTATTTTAAATAGCCATTTGGAGTACATTGGGTAAAATTGATTTCCCAATCTTTACTCAATATGGAAGTGAAATTTGGATCTATTGGCATATGAATAATTATGAATTATGAATTTGGCTGTTTATATAACTTATGATTTTCGTTCTATTAGTCAAATAATCAAACCATTTCGTGTTTTCTTTGCGTTTGAACCAAGTGAGCTGGCGTTTTGAAAATCGGCGGGTATTTTTTTTGATTTCTTCAATGGCAAAAGGCAACGTAAATTCTCCATCAAAATAACTGAATAACTCTCTATAGCCAACCGTTTGCAAGGCGTTTAATTCTTTGTGCTGGTATAACGCTTGGGCTTCGGCTAAAAGCCCTTGATTGAGCATAATATCTACTCGTTGGTTTATTCTTTCGTAAATCACGTTTCTGTCTGCTTCAAGACCAATGATGATTGGTGTGAAGTTTCGATTGTTTGTCTTTTGGTTTAAAAACGACGAATATGGTTTTCCGGTTCCAAGACAAACTTCTACAAATCGCATCATACGTTGCGGATTTTGTAAAGTTTGAGGGTTTTCGGAAGTTATTTTTTGAAAATAAATTGGATCTAGTGTTTCTAATTGTTGTTGTAAATATTCGATTCCTAGATTTTCATAATTTAAATTTACGTTTTCACGAATGGAAGAATCTATGGCCGGAAATTCGTCAAAGCCTTTTAAGATAGCATCCACATACAATCCTGAACCGCCAACAAGTACTGCGTAATCATTGTTTTGGAATAATTCCTCAATTTTTATAAGTGCTTCTTTTTCAAAATCACCTACGGTGTAATTATCAAAAATGGATTTGTTTTGGATAAAATGATGTTTCGCCGATGCTAATTCTTCTGGACTGGGTACAGCCGTTCCAATTGTCATTTCTTTGAAAAACTGTCGGCTGTCACAGGAAACAATTTCACAATTATAGTGATTGGCAAGGTCAATGCTTAAGGCTGTTTTTCCTATGGCTGTTGGTCCGACTATGGTAATTAAATATTTCATTTAGTTTTATTGCAATGTTTTCATTTGCTCTTTTTTAACGTAATCTTGTCATTAGCCCAGATGGTAATGAAAACCCCGGAGTCATTCTAGTTTGTTTTTCTTGGTATAAAAGAGCGACTGAAAGAAGCTCCTTTTATGCCTTAGAAAAACTACTGGAATAATGAGGAGTTGTAGTGTACAGCTGGATTAGCTCCTGACAATAGAATCATTTAATTTATCACCGCAATGGTGACAAAATAATGCTTCTTTGTTTTGGATGACTGTATTACATGCAGTGCAAGTGGTTTTGAAAGTTTCTGAGCTTGTATTTGGGTTTATGTTTCTTTTTGCAAATTCGGCTGTTATTATTCCGGTCGGGACGGCGATGATTCCGTAGCCTAAAATCATTACCAGTGAAGCAAAGATCTGCCCTAGGGGAGTTTGTGGAGAAATGTCGCCGTAACCAACTGTTGTCAAGGTTACTATAGTCCAATAAATACTTGTTGGGATACTTGTGAAACCACTTTCTTTGCCTTCGATAATGTACATTATTGATCCAATAATGATCGTGCAGATTAAAACAAAATAAATAAAGACAATGATTTTTCCTTTACTGGCGTTGATAGCCTCCTTTAAATGTATAGATTGACTAGTGAAATGAGGATGATTTATGATTTTGAATAGTCGTAATAATCGTAGAGCCCGAACAGCGGTTAAAACACTTGTGCCAGGGAAAAATATTGACAAATACATGGGTAAAGTTGCAATGAAATCTATTATCCCGTAGAAGCTAACAACATATTTGAGGGGTTTGTCGATGGAAATTACCCGTAAAATATACTCGATAGTGAAGAAAATAGTAATTACCCATTCTAAAAAAACGAGTTGGCTGTGGTATTTTGCATCAAAACCTTCAACAGTTTCCATTATAATCAAAAAGAGACTCAATAGGATGACGCCCAAAAGTATCAAATCAAATATTCGGCCGGCTTTTGTAGTTGTGCCGTGGACTATGATTCGAGTTTGTTGCCTGAAAATATCATATTTTGATTTAATTCCTCCCAATTTTGATTATTAAAAATTAATAATTTTCTGTACCCTGTTTTTTCTCAAATAGCCTTGAATGCATGCTCTGGTATTTCTATTATTCGGTATTGGGACCAGGATGTTTTTTAGGATTTCGGGGTTTATGATTTGGTAATTCAAATCATAAAAGGCATATCCTTTGCATATTCCTTTCTCGATTAATATTGCGCTGTGTTCCCCGGTTTTTCTGCCTTTATCAATGATAATCATGTTTTTGTTATCGAAAAGATTTTTGTCGATAAAAACCTGAACTCTAGAATTGTATTCTTCGGAAGTTATTTGTCCGATGCAAGCGCCATCACATTGATTGTTATCATTCTGTGAGCAGGGAGTTTTTGAAGTAGAAAGCCCGGTAAGTTTTGGGCACAGCAGATAAGTGGTAGTGATGCGGCTGAGAGCACTTTTTCCTTCCTGTTGGTTGGCAAATGCTGTTATTTCTTTTTTTCGTCCATCGGCTTTTTGAAGTTTTAAGTTCAAATATCCATTTGGGTCTTTTTCTGCATAAATAGCCCAGGGCAAAGTATTTTTTCGTGCCATTCGGTTGTAAATGGGACTGTTTTTCTTTATTTCCTCAGACTCTTTCAATAGAGCAATCAATTCACTTCCTGTTTCCTCAAAAGTTACGGTGAATACCTCGGCTTGGATTTTTTTTGAGCTTGTGGTTATACCTGTAAAATGCTGATTAACTCTTTTTTTGATATTTTTGCTTTGTCCGATAAATATAATACTGCCATCTTCGCGATGGATGTAATAAATTCCGGTTTTGGAAGGCAGACTTTCGATAATGTCCAATAATTTGGGAGATACGCCTTTGATAACTTCAAATTTTATAAGCTCTTTTGTGATGGTTTTTTCGAGATCTTTATCCAAAAGCATCTTGAAAAGTTTGACTGTTGCCATTGCATCACCGCTAGCTCTGTGTCTGTCAGCCATTGGAATTCCTAGTGCACGAACTAATTTACCCAAACTATGGGAGGGTTGTTCTGGCATCAATCGTTGGGATAATTCTACGGTACAAAGTGTTTTGATGTTGAAATCATATCCCAATCTACGAAACTCTGTGCGAAGAATTCTATAATCGAAAGAGGCATTGTGAGCTACAAGTACGCAGTCGTTTGTCATTTCGATAATGCGTTTGGCCACTTCAAAAAACTTTGGAGCACCGCGAAGCATCTCATTGTTGATACCGGTGAGTTTGACCACAAACGGCTGAATTGGGATTTCTGGGTTGATTAAACTGATAAACTGATCTACGATTTCATGTCCATCAAATTTATAGATAGCAATCTCCGTAATCCCTTCTTCGTTGAATTGTCCTCCAGTGGTTTCTATGTCGAGTATTGCGTACATATTCAATATCAAAAATCAATTACAATATCAAAAATCAATTTTAAATTTTTCAATTGATTTTTATATTCTTTTATTATTCATCATTTTTGAAGAAATAGCTATTAATTCTTCAACTTCGGTTAATAAATCATTTCTTTCTTCTTCAATTCCAGCCTTTATATAATCAAGAATTTTTAATGAATTTCTAGATTCTTTAAGTTCTTTTATACTCAATGAAATTTTAAAAATAAAATCTTTATCAGTAATCGTACCTTGAGCTTCACCATAATTTAAAGAAGAACTGCCTGATGATCTAATAAGTTGATTTTTATAGTAATCATGTTCAAATGTTTTTTCTAATTTACGGCTAAAAATGATGCACTCTCCAGCAAATCTTACTAATCGGTCTTCAAAATTGAATATTTTTGCAAATTTTGGTTTATTGATATCCATTTTTACTTTTAAAATTGATTTTTGCAATTGCCATTGATTTTTGCAATTGAATAATTTTATCTCCCTCCAAAGATACTACTTCCAATCCGAACCATTGTACTGCCACATGCAATTGATAATTGATAATCGCCAGACATTCCCATGGAAACAGTTTGCAGTTTACAGTTTGCAGTTTGCAGTGATTGTAATCCATCAAAAATAGATTTCAAATGCGAAAATTCCTTTTTGATTTGGTTTTGATTATCCGTAAAAGTTGCCATTCCCATTAAACCAACAATTCGGATGTTTTTCAACTCTTTTAAAGCAGTTGAAGATAGGAGTGCAGACAGTTCTTCTTCGTCAAGTCCAAATTTTGATTCTTCTTCGGCGATGTATATTTGTAGCAAACAATCTATAATTCTATTGTTTTTTAGAGCTTGTTTATTAATTTCTTCCAATAATTTTAAACTGTCCACTCCATGAATTAAGCTCACAAAAGAAGCCATGTATTTGACCTTATTGGTTTGTACGTGTCCAATCATATGCCATTCGATATCTTTGGGCATTTGTTCCCATTTATCTACCATTTCCTGAATTTTGTTTTCTCCAAAAATGCGTTGACCAGCATTATAGGCTTCCATTAGATCAGAAACGGGTTTGGTTTTGGAAACCGCTACCAGAGTGACATGCTCTGGAAGAGTTGATTTTATATGGAGAAGGTTTTGCTGAATGGACATTTGTTAGTGATTATAAATTATTTATTGATCTTAGATTCAATCAAATGATATATTTTTTTTGTGTCAGTAATAAAATCAAATGCAAAATCATCTCTTTTTAAATTTAATCCTCCACGATTGTTAAACTTAAAAGGTTCATTTGAACTTCCAAAAATATTTTCAGGTTCACCGAATATAACAGAACCATATTTAAAATTAAAGGGATGTTCTACAAATGAAATTTCTTTAATGTGAATTAAATCTAGAGATTTTATTTTATTGTTGGCAATTATAATTACTCTTTTTGATGTTAATCCGTAAATTGATTTTTTTTGAATATTTACTTTTTGAACATATCTGTAATTTATTAATAAAATAGAGATAACAACAGTAAAAATTGAAAAAATAATTAAGTCTTTGTTTGCGTCAAAGTTTAAAACCATAATGAGCAGATAGACACCTATAAAAAAAATGATTGTTAAAAATGGTATAATTATAAGGTCTTCAAATACTATTTGAAAACTTTGTTTTGGATAATCAGACCAAATTAAGACTTCATCTTTTTCTAGCTCATTTTCTAGCTCATTTTCTAGCTTCTTACCTAAACTTTGTTTGTCAGACATTTCAATTGATTAAACTTAAAATGTTTTAAACAAACTGTTTCGAAATCTTTTCAGCCTTTTTACTTTCGCTATAATCATAAAAACCTTCGCCTGATTTCACTCCCAATTTTCCAGCCCTCACCATATTTACCAATAACGGACAAGGAGCATATTTTGGGTTTTTGAAACCGTCGTACATTACATTTAATATGGCAAGACAAACGTCAAGACCAATGAAATCGGCTAGTTGCAAAGGACCCATTGGGTGCCCCATTCCCAGTTTCATTACAGTGTCAATTTCATAAACACCTGCTACTTTATTGTATAACGTTTCAATCGCCTCATTAATCATTGGCATCAAAATTCTGTTTGCTACAAAACCTGGATAATCGTTAACTTCAACAGGAACTTTACCTAGTTTTTCGGATAGCTTCATGATGATGTTGGTCACTTCATCACTTGTGTTATATCCACGAATGATTTCTACCAGTTTCATAATTGGCACCGGATTCATAAAGTGCATTCCTATTACACGTTCTGGATGTGCTACTACAGCTCCAATTTGAGTAATTGAAATAGATGAAGTATTAGTAGCTAAAATAGTATTGTGAGAGCAAGCTTCGTTTAATTGTTTGAAAATATTTAATTTTAATTCTACATTTTCTGTAGCGGCTTCAACTACTAAATCAACTCCAACAACACCATCTTTGATGTCGGTATAGGTAATAATATTGGTGATTGTTTTCGCTTTGTCTTCTTCGGTTATGGTTCCTTTTGAAACCATTCGGTCTAAATTGGCTGCTATTGTTGCCATTCCTTTATCCAATGATTTTTCGGAAACATCAATTAATTTTACGGTGAAACCACTTTGTGCAAAAGTATGAGCTATTCCATTACCCATAGTTCCTGCTCCGATTACAGCTATAATTTTCATTTTTTTGTATTTTAAAGTTAAAAAAGTTTAAAATTTAAAGACGAATGATTGACTTTAAACTTTAAACTTTCAATGTATATTTTTTGGTTTTTATTTTTTAAAACAATCTATAATTTGATACGCTACTCTCAAAGCTTCTGTAGCTTGTTCCAAAGTAACTACTGGAGTAGTATCGTTATTGATGGCATCTGCAAAAGATTCCAATTCGTCAAGTATAGCATTATTTTGTTCTACATCAGGATTAGAGAAATAAATTTGTTTTTTTACTCCCTCTGCATTTTGTAAAATCATGTCAAAATCGCCAGGAACTTCTGGAGCATCTTTCATTTTTACCACTTCACATCTTTTTTCCAGAAAATCAACAGAGATATAGGCATCTTTTTGAAAAAAACGCGATTTACGCATGTTTTTCATTGAAATTCGGCTCGCGGTTAAATTGGCTACACAACCATTTTCGAATTCAATTCGGGCATTGGCAATATCTGGAGTGTCACTTATTACAGAAACTCCGCTGGCATTGATGTTTTTTACTTTTGATTTAACGACGCTTAAAATAGCATCAATATCGTGTATCATTAAATCCAAAACAACAGGAACATCAGTACCACGAGGATTGAATTCTGCCAATCGATGTGTTTCGATAAACATTGGGTTTTCAATCATGTTTTTGGTTGCTGTAAATGCAGGGTTGAACCTTTCGACATGTCCAACCTGACCTTTTATATTGTATTCTTTGGCAAGAGCAATGATTTCTTCGGCTTCTTCAACCGTATTGGAAATGGGTTTTTCAATAAAAACATGTTTGCCTGATTTGATGGCTACTTTGGCACATTTGTAATGAGAAAGAGTAGGAGTGACTATATCAATAACATCAACTGCATGAATCAATGTTGCTATAGTACTGAAATTTTTATATCCAAATTCTTTACTTATTTTTTCAGCGTTTTCTTGATTGGGGTCATAAAAACCTACTAATTCATACTTTTTAGATTGTTGTAATAAACGCAAATGTATTTTACCGAGATGACCAGCACCCAATACTCCAATTTTCAGCATAATAATGATGTTTCCACAAAAATAGTAATAAAATAAGAAATTCCAATTTATAAAAATATTAAATTCTAGTGTAATGTATTATTATTTTAGGAATGGAATTAGATTTTATTTTGAATTAAAAATTGATTTAGTTTTCTATTTTTGCTTTAAATAAAAACTTAAATTTTGAAAGATACAGCCAAGCATCAAGGACTTCGTAATCAATTAGTAACCGTTTTGCAACAAAAAGGGATTACTGATAAGAATGTCTTGGAAGCTATTAAAAAAATCCCTCGTCATTTATTTTTAAATTCAAGTTTTGAAGATTATGCTTATCAAGATAAGGCTTTTCCTATTGCGGCAGGTCAGACAATTTCCCAGCCTTATACTGTTGCTTTTCAGACGCAGTTGTTGGAAATAAAAAAAGGACATAAAGTTTTGGAAATTGGAACAGGTTCCGGATATCAAACTGCCGTTTTGTGTTTGGTGGGCGCTCAGGTATTTAGTATAGAAAGACAAAATGAGTTGTTCAAACAAACATCAGCTTTACTGCCCAAGCTAGGTATTCGTCCCAAGCATCTTTCTTTTGGTGATGGTTATAAAGGGTTGCCGAATCACGCTCCGTTTGACAGTATTATTGTTACTGCTGGTGCTCCAATAATCCCGCAACCTTTGATGGCTCAACTGAAAATAGGAGGAAGGCTCGTTATTCCGTTGGGTGAGGATGTTCAAATTATGACATTGTTAATCCGCGTCAATGAAAAGCAATTTGAAAAACATGAATTTGGAGAGTTTCGTTTTGTTCCTTTATTAGAAGATAAAAATTAAAAAGCTATTTAACCAATCAAAATTCATGAAAAAAACTACTATTTTATTTTTATTATTGTTTACCAATTTTATTTATTCTCAAGCAGATTATACAAACATTCTTAATTTATTGATTAATAATAAACGAGAAGAAGCCAGGATCTTATTTGACAAACAGTTTGGCAAAAGTAAAACAACAAATATTGATTTGTTGTTTTTGGATGCTTTTATTGATGAAGAATCTGGTAAGATAAATTTTGATGAAACATTGATCAAAAATTTAGAAAAACTTCCCAATTCACAATATTATATAGCACCTTTTATTAATAGAGATATTATACTTTGTAATATTTCGACTGATGCTAGCAATGATCTTACTTATAAAAAGATTGATTATCTAGCTTCTTCGCCAAAGTTTAAGGACTTACCTATCGTTAAGTATAGAAAAGGAGTTTTTGAGCGCAAAAGAATGCAATTTGAAGAGGCTAAAAAATCATTTGCAGATATAGGAGCAATAAATGAATGGCAGTTTTGTGGTGTTTTTGAAAATTTAAATGGTAGTGGTTTAGATATAGAGTATGAAGCTGAAAATTATACCAAAAATGATAAACTTTTTGATGCCAACAGTAACGGCAAAATTGGTTGGTACAATCCTAAAAATATTGAAGACGATGCTTATCAATTTTTTATAAATGAAAGCGAATATGGGAATGGTATTATTTATGCACAAACTTTTATTGATTCACCTGAAAAGAAATTTTTATTATTGAATTTTGGAGCTGGTCAAGGGTTGAAAATATTTTTGAATGATAAAGAGATTTACTATAATCAGGATGTTAAAAAGACAAACCTTGATGCATACTCAATAAAAATTGATTTAGAAAAGGGAGTTAATAGATTACTTTTTAAATTAGCTACAACAGGAGGAAACGATTATTTTTCGGCACAACTTAAAAATCTCGACACTAGCTTTCCTAGTGAATTGAAATTTAGCAAGACTTTTCAGCCCTATACAATTTCAAAATCTGAAAATACGGAAACGGAAGTTTTAAAATTAGATTATGAACAATATTTTGATGATCTAGTAAAAAAATATCCTAATAATTTGTTATACAAGTTATATCAATTTACAGCTTATGAATCAAATAATAAAACTGTTAATGCCTATGAGGCTATAGAGGGTTTGGATAAAAAATATCCTAATAGCTCTTTTATTGGGAGCTATTTTCTAAGATATTATAATTTAGTTGGCGATGAGGATCAAAAGAAACAGGAGATTTTAAAAAATATAGAGAAAAATGATCTTGATTATTATTTTGTTTCTGTTTCAAAAATAATTGATAGTAAATGGATTCAAAATTCTACTATTGCAGATTTAGAAGCATATAGAGATCGTTCCAAGAAATATAAACAACGTTTCTGTGAATTAATGTTCGATTTTATGATAGCTTCCAAAAAAGAAGATATAGAGGGAATGTTAAGGATGCTTGGAGATATAGATAAAGATACTTTTGGAAGTGAGAAGCTTAAAATAGCATCGGCAAATTTGTATTCTAGTCTCAAAAATGATAAGGCAAAAACTATTTCACTTTTGGAAGAAATGTCTAAAGGTAAAATAATAAATGAAGTAGATAATTTATTGATTAATTATTATAATGAACTGAATGATAAAGCTTCAGTTGAGAGAATAATAAAAAGAAGGGTTGATGAATATCCTTATATTAATGTATTCAGAAATGATTATATTACTATTTTGACAAATGAAAATAAATATGAAGAAGCACTTTCAGCTGTAGATGAGAATTTGAGGAATTTTCCATATTCTTTTACCAATATGGAAAAGAAAGCCGCCATCTATAATTTGATGAAGAATAATAAAGAAGCAGAAAAATACATTAGACAGTCATTAATCCATAATTCTGGAAATGGGACGTTAAGAAAGCAGTTGTATGATATTTCTAATATTCCTAATGAAATTGATGAAATAGCCACAAAGGACATTTATAAATTGGTTAAAGCAAGGAGGAATTCAAAACTGAAAAGTGATTATGGTGTAGTATTATTGTTGGACGAATATATTGTAAATGTTTTTCCAGAAGGAGGAAGAAAATCTAGAATTTCGTATGTATATGAAATAACATCCGAAAGCGGTATCGAGAAAATGAAAGAGTATTCGATAAACTTGAATTATAATACTGTTTTAAAATCTGAAATTATTAAAACTGACGAAACTATTGTTCCTGCCGAACAAGGGGATAACTTATTGGTGTTTTCAAATTTAAAAGTGGGTGATGTAATTTATATAGAATACGAACGCATTGATAATGGAACAGGTCGTTTTTATAAAGATTTTAATTTGTCTTGTTATTTTGATAGCGATTATCCATCAACTGAAGCCATTTTTGGATTGATAAGCCCAGTGGAATGCCAATATTATACCAATTTCAGTAATGGTGATGTTGTGCCAACTACAAGAAAATTAAATGGAAAGAACTGTAGTATTTGGAAAAGAACTAATATACCAGCTTTACCGCTTAAAGAGGATTACTCTCCAATATCGAGTGACTTGACAAATGCGATTGAAGTAGGGACCTTAAAATCTTGGAGCGATATTTCGAATTGGTATTCGGATTTGGTGAAGAAAAATTTAAAATTGGATAAAATTACCAAAGATACTTTTAATGCAATTTTTCCCAAAGGAGTTGCTAGTTTAAGTGATGAAGAAAAAGCGAAAGCAATATATGCTTATATCGAAAAAAACATTACCTATAGTTCTTTAGATTTTAGACAAAGTGGTTATGTGCCTCAAAAACCTTCTAAAACAATTACAACAAAACTAGGAGATTGTAAAGATGTATCAACCTTATTTGTAGCATTATCAGAATATGCTGGATTAAAATCTAATTTGGTTTTAGTTTCAACAAATGATAATGGTTTTAATTCGATGCGATTACCGTCATTGGAATTTAATCATTGCATTGTACAAACAAGAATCGATAATAAAATTGTTTTCTTGGAACTTACCGATAAATATTTGCCATATCGAATGCTACCAACTTCTTTATATAAAGCAAATGCACTAGTTATTTCATTTGATAAAAAGGAAAATGAAAAATCTATATTGATAAAAATTCCTTTCGATTCTACGATTGAAAATATTTTGAAAACCTCTTCAGTTGTAACATTAGATGAAAAATCAAAAATATTTGTGAATACACATACCATCGAAGGAGCAACGAAATCATATTATAATGAATTGTTTTCTGATGGAACTACTGAGGATGTTAGAGAAAAGGAAATTGAAAAAGGATATAATAAGCAATTGCAAAAAGTGATTAGCTTGGAATCTGTAAAACTGGTATCTAACGAAATGTTTGATAAAGGACTCACCTATGAAACTAAGTTTTCGATATCCGAAAATTTACAAAAAGTAGGTGGACTCAAAATAACAGAAATCCCTTTTATCGATAAAGTTTATACAAGAGACATTATTGCTACAGAAAATAGGAAATCTGATATTAACTATTATAATTATGAAAATAATAATAAATATGAATCAGAAGTTATTCTAAATATTCCTGAAGATAAGAAGTTTTCAGAAATACCAGAGAGTAAAACTTTTTCATTTAAGAATCAAAATTATACTTTAAAATTTGAACTTATAAAAAACAATTCTTTGAAGATAAAAAGAGATGTAACCATTGTTTGGGATAATATCGCTCCAAAGGATTATTTGGAATACAAAAAATTTGTAGAAGAAGTAATTGCGGCTGAAGAACAAATAGTAGGTTTTAAATAGTATATTTTTCACAAACTAAAAAAGCAACACTAAAAATTTTCAGTGTTGCTTTTTTAGTTTCAATTCTTTTAAGGGAAATGAACTATGTTTTATTTTGATTTTGGAGACATATAACCATCAGCTCTCATTTGCTGTACACAAGCTTCCATGATTTCATCAACTGTAGTATTTACATCTGATACATCTAGAGATTTTGTAGTTGCACTCCAAACTAATTTGTTGTTTTTTAAATCAAAAATATTAGTTTCAATGTAGTAGTATACATTTTCTTGGTAGTAGCCTGGAGAATAATAAGCTGGAGCATAAGCGCCGTACCATCCACCAAAACCTGCACCATAACCCATACCGTAACCACCTACATAGCCATATCCCATACCAGGATATCCCATACCACTATAGTAGTTTGTTGTTCCGGGAACATATTGTGTTTCTTTATCTGCTCTAATGAAACGCATAGTAATAGCTCCATCAAAACCTTCAGATTGTACAATACTTATTTTTTGTTCCTGGGTAAGATTTAAATTTTGTTGGTTCAAATAATTGTAGGAAGGATTTAGAACCTTTGGGTTTATGGAGGCAATCCTGTTTTCAGTAGATCTTCTTGTGCTTTCGTCTTTTGCTAATGCAACAATTAATACTTTTTGGAAATTTTCTTTGGCAAGTGTAGCATTTGGGTCTCTCCAACTGG
Source organism: Flavobacterium sp. A45 (assembly GCF_002001005.1). GTDB lineage: Bacteria > Bacteroidota > Bacteroidia > Flavobacteriales > Flavobacteriaceae > Flavobacterium. Next base: position 13,576 of record NZ_MUNX01000082.1, on the reverse strand, counting down.
ATACAATAGAAGTATTACTTCCACAACTGGCAAAGCATACACAGATTAATGCAATAAAAAAGTTTTTCATAATTTTGTTTATTTTTGTTTTAATGTAAGTAAAAGTAGTTAAAATTTGATAAAAAACTACGCAATAAAACAAAATTTAACGTGAATTACACTAATATGCTTTTTTTATTCTGTCCAAATCTCTTTTAGTATCTTGTTCTTTAAGTGATTCTCTTTTATCGTATGTTTTTTTACCTCTGCAAAGGCCAATTTGCAGTTTCGCCAGACCTTTTTCGTTAGTAAACAATTTTAAAGGCACAATAGTAAGACCTTTGGCTTGTACGCTTCGAGCCAGTCCTTTCAATTCTCTTTTGTTCAAAAGCAGTTTTCTCTCACTTCTTGCTTTATGGTTAAATTGATTCCCAAAAGTGTATTCCTCAATATAAGTATTGATTGCAAAAAGTTCGGTACCGCTAAATTCGCAGAAACTTTCGGTAATATTGGCTTTGCCTAATCGAATGGATTTGATTTCGGTTCCTGCCAAAACAATTCCAGCAGTATATGTTTCAAGGATTTCATAATCGAATCGGGCTCTTTTATTGAGTATGTTGACGGTTTTTTGCATAGTTGGGCAAATTTAGGAACTAATTAATGAAAGAACAATTGTTTTTAGGAAAATGCTATAAATTTGCATCATGGAAAAACAACAATCAAAGGATCCGCTTCATGGAGTCACACTTCAAAAAATTGTGGAAACATTAGTAGAATATTATGGATTTGACACATTAGGCGAACTGATTAAAATAAAATCCTTCAACGAAAATCCAAGTGTAAAATCAAGTCTCACCTTTTTGCGAAAAACGGATTGGGCTAGAAAACAAGTTGAAGAACTGTATATAAAAACCCTTCCGAAAATTCAATCCAAATAATCAGGAGCTTGATCCTGCTATCCGTTTCAATCTTTTACTTTTAAAAGAAAAGTAAAAGGATTTCCACTTCTATCAGGGCTAGGGCATTGGTCTTCATAAGAAAGATTTGTGTATTATTAAGGATTGATTTTTTTAATCGATTCAAAGGCTCATTTCCATAATTGGCATAAATCTATTTTTTATTGACGTTTCAAACTCGCCAATTTTTTTGAATCCAATTTTTAGATAAAAATTTTCAGCATTTGGTTCAGAATTAAGCGTTATTTTTTCAAACTTTTCGATCTTCATCCGATTTAAAAAATCACTCATTAAATATTCACCAAATCCTTTTCCGATATATTCTGGCAAAATAAATAAGTTGTCAAGCATTACGTTCCTCTCTTTTTCTATGAGGTAAGAATAATAACCAATAGTTTTATCATTATCCATTAATTTAAAAACAGAATTCGTTTCAACATATTCTTTGGAAATAGTTAAACTGTCATTCCACTTTAAAATCTGTTCTTCAGAATATCCCCAATAGGCTTTTGATTTTTTTGTTATTTCTGTCAAAATTTCATTATCATTTATGACCGCTTGTTTGATTTCCATTTTTTAGAATTGAAGTAATTATATGAATCCTATAATCATTTATTCAAAAGAGAATAAATCATTGTGTCAAGAAAACGACCTTCATAGTATTCATTTTCAATTAAATGGGCTTCTTTTGTGAAACCGTTTTTTAACAAAACCTTTTCCGAACCTTTATTCTCAGGATCCAAAACAGCTTCTATGGAATGCAGTTTCATCTCTTTAAAACCATATTCCACCACCTTTTGCAATGCTTCCGATACGATTCCTTTTCCACTATGTTCCGGAAAAATCATGTAACCTACTTCTGCTCTGTAATGTTCAGGTTTCATTCGGTAATAGCCAATAATTCCCAAGAGATTTTCGGGTTCTTCAAGAAAGTAAATACCCCAGTTGATGCCAATTCCATTTTCTATTTTGTCATCAAACATGGCTATAAGTTCCAAGGCCTCTTCTTTGGTTTTAAGGTAAGGCCTCGGAATGTATTTCATGACTTCGTCATTCGAACGTAGTGACAAAATTGCATCAGCGTCATTTGCGTTGAGTTGTCTCAATAAAAAGCGTTTGGTTTTTAGTATTGGGAATGGTAAAAAGTTTATTTCTAGCATAAGATTCAAATCGTTATTAGTTTACAGAACTTCAATACTGAAAGCTGAATGGAAAGAGGTATTAGCTTCCAATATTTGTATGCCTTCCTTATCGAAAAGATTACCATATTTATCTACAGTGTCAGAATAGCCAAACCAAGGTTCAATACATATAAAAGGAGCATTTGGAGGAGTCCAAATTCCCAAATCCGGAAAATCGGAATAACTCACTTTCAAAAATGGTTTTGAATTCTCCAAAATGGTTATCGATTTGGACGTTATTTTTTTGAAAACCAAAGCATCATTTGCAAAAAGCTCATAATTCAAATGCAATTCATTTTTGTCTAATGTCAATTCATTGGTTGCATTTGAAATCAAGCCTTCTTCGAGTAAATAATAATTTAAAGTTTCTTCTTTCTCAAAAGCCAAGCTGTAATTTTCAAAATTTCCTGACAAATCAAATGCTGGATGTGCTCCAATCGAAAATGGCATTTTTGATTCCCCATTATTAAAGACTTTGTACTCTATCGTCAAGGATTTATTTTCCAAAGTATAAATTAAGTGTAAATCAAAATCAAATGGAAATTTTTCTTTGGTTTCTGGAGATGCAACTAATGAAAAAGTAGCACAGTTTTCTTGTTTGTCAATCAATTCAAATTCCATTTCACGGGCAAAACCGTGTCGTGATAATTGATATTGAACATTGTCATGTTGGTAAGAATTGTTCTTTAATGTACCTACAATTGGAAATAAAACAGGAGAATGCTTTCCCCAAAAGGCAGGGTTTCCATTCCAAATGTATTCTTTATTGGAATTATCTTTTAAGGAACATAATTCGGCTCCAGTATGTTTTATTTGTGCGGTTAAAAAGGAGTTGGATATAGTTGTGGTCACAATAATAGTTTTTTTGCTGTTAAAATTAGTATTGTAAAGATATTTTATAATTCTTGTTTTATGAAAGAAAGTTGAGATTATATTTGGATATAAAATCAATCAAATTCTTAATATTAAGCTGAAATCTGAATTTTTTTCCATTAATTTGTTTCAGAAACACGAAATTTATGAAATAAGCATATAAAGGAACGGGTTTCAAAAAGTCTATTGCAGATGTCTATTTTGCATTTACCCAAATAAAAATCAATAAAAATTTACCTTATGAGAAATAATTGTTTTAGAGTCTTGTTGCAATTGACTTTATTAATTGTATTTAGTGCCGCATGGAGTCAAGAAGCTCCTGCAACTAGCACATCTCCAGCTAAACCAGTTTCAAAGTATGATTATCATGATGCTTTTGGACCATTTTTTTATTCAAACAATGGTTCGTCAACACGATCTACAAACGGTGCGCCTGGACATGAATATTGGCAAAATAGAGCAGACTATAAGTTGACGGCAAAATTGAATGAAAAGACAAATGAAATTACGGGTACTGGCATTGTAACTTATACCAATAACAGTAATGATAAATTGTCATTTGTTTGGATGCATTTGGATCAAAATTTATTCAAAGCGGATTCAAGAGGGAATGCACTTATACCATTAGCCGGAAGTCGTAATGGTGCTAGAGGTGAGGTTTTTGACGGAGGTCATAAAATCAAATCGGTAAAAATTGTTACTGTTTCAAAAGGTAAGTCTGTTGAAAAAGAAGCAAAATTCAGTATTACTGATACAAGAATGCAGATTTTTCTTCCAGATGATTTGAAAGCAAAAGGAGGAGTTGTTACTATTAAAATTGATTTCTCTTTTATTTCTCCAAAAGAAGGTTCGGACAGAACGGGAGTTTTGGATACCAAAAACGGTAAAATTTTTACTATTGCGCAATGGTATCCGCGTATGTGTGTGTATGATGACTTGAGAGGTTGGAATACTAATCCATATTTGGGAGCATCAGAGTTTTATTTGGAATATGGTGATTTTGATGTAAATATTACTGTGCCTTCCAATCACATTGTAGTTTGTTCAGGTGATCTGTTGAATCCAACTGCTGTATATTCTGCCACAGAGCAAAAAAGACTTGCGCAAGCCAAACAAAGTGAAAAAACGGTAATGATCCGTACTGCCGAAGAAGTAACTGAAAATGCTTCAAAAGCAGGAACTGCTACTGAAAAGACATGGCGTTTTAAAATTAAGAATTCAAGAGATGTTTCATGGGCATCTTCACCGGCATTTATATTGGATGGTGCCAGAATCAATCTACCAAGTGGACAAAAATCATTGGCATTATCGGCTTACCCAGTTGAAAGTGCAGGGAATGAGGCTTGGGGACGTTCTACAGAATATACAAAGGCCTCAATTGAAAATTATTCTAAAAGATGGTTTGAATATCCTTACCCAGTTGCTACAAACGTAGCTGGAAACGAAGGAGGTATGGAATATCCAGGTATTGTTTTTTGCAGTTGGGAATCTAAAGGTGAAGATTTGTGGGGAGTTACGGATCATGAATTTGGTCATGGATGGTTCCCTATGATTGTGGGTTCTAATGAGCGTTTATTTGGGTGGATGGATGAAGGATTCAATACTTTCATTAATTCATTAAGTTCGGTTGATTTTAATAATGGAGAATATAAAAGCAAACCTACAGATCTTCACCAAAATGCCGAATATTTTACAGACCCAAAGAATGAACCAATAATGAGTTCTCCTGATAATATGAAGGAAAAAAATATTGGTCTTTTGTGTTATTTCAAACCAAGTTCTGGATTGATTGTTTTAAGAGAACAGGTTTTAGGACCGGAACGTTTTGATTTGGCTTTTAGAACGTATGTAGAACGTTGGGCTTTCAAACATCCAGCTCCGGATGATTTTTTCAGAACGATGGAGAATGTGTCGGGTGAAGACTTAAGTTGGTTTTGGAGAGGTTGGTTTGTCAATAACTGGCGTTTGGATCAAGGTGTAAATTCTGTTAAGTATGTGAAAAATGATCCTAGCAAAGGAGCAGTAATAACAATTGAAAACTTTGAGAAAATGGCTATGCCAGTAGTTTTAGACGTTAAAACCAAAAGCGGAAAAGTAACCCGTGTTAAATTGCCTGTTGAAGTTTGGCAGCGTAATGTAGACTGGTCTTTCAAAGTAAATACTACCGAAGAAATCGAGAGCGTAGTTATTGATGCCGATCATGCATTTCCAGACGTAAATGAAAGTAACAATACTTGGAAATCAGGAAATGGAGTGGTTGAAAAAGATGTTATTTTGGATGCTTATCTAGGTAAATATTCTACCACCAAAGCACCTTTGAAAATTGAAATGACTGAAAAAAATAGTGTGCTTTTTGCTGAAATCACTGATTATCCAAAATTTTCTCTTACCCCAATTGGTAAAGATTTATTTGAATCTAAAGAAGCAGGAGTTAAATTTCAATTTAACGAAGCTAAAAATGGATTTGAAATGATTATCAGCGATAATCAAAAACTTCCTTTTACAAGAGATTAATGAGTTTAAGTGTTTAAAAGTTTAATGCTTTAACTTATAAGGTTTCATATAGTTTTAAATAAAAAAGACTTGCAGATTTATATTCTACAAGTCTTTTTTTTATTTATAGTTGTTATTTTGAACCTAAAACAAATAAATCCTTAAGTTTTTTAAACACTTAAACCTTTAAACTTTTAAACAGTTTTTTTACTCTGGAATTTGTTGGCTTAAGCAATGCAATGTTCCAAATCCCCAAATGAAATCAGTAGCACTGATTCCGATGATTTCTCGATCAGGGAAACATTCTGCCAAAATATTTAAGGCAACTCGGTCATTAGCATCGTTAAAAGTAGGAACCAAAACACAGTTATTCAAAATTAAGAAATTGGCATAACTGGCAGGCAAACGCAATCCTTCAAAGTCAATTCTTTTTGGCATTGGTAAAGCCACTACAACTGGAGCTTTTCCATTTTCGAGTTTGGCATTTTGTAAACGCTTCAAATTATCTTGTAAGGGTTTATAATTCGAGTCGTTTTTGTCTAATTCTACTATGGTGACAATGGTATCTTCGTTAACAAATCGGCATAAATCATCAATATGTCCGTGCGTATCATCGCCTTCAATTCCGTCACCCAACCAAATCACATTGGTAACTCCCAAATATTCTTTGAAAACTGCTTCATAATCTTCTTTGGTAAATCCTTGATTTCGAACCTGTATATCGGGATGCATCAAACATTCTTCAGAAGTTAATAATGTTCCTTTTCCGTTTACGTCAATGGCACCGCCTTCAACAATGACAGGTTTGCCTTTGTACATCACCTGAGTAACGGGAATGTTAAGAAATTCACCCACTTTAGCAGGAACATGTTTGTCAAGATTGATGTTTTTGTATTTTGCCCAACCGTTAAAATTGAAATTTAAAGCTTCCCTTTTTGTACCGTTTTTCACAATTATTGGCCCGGAATCACGCATCCAACTACGATTAGTTTTATGGATGATGAAAGAGACACTACTCATTTTTACGTGAGCTGTTTCCAGCATTTCAGTTACTTTCTCCTTTTGATTTTCGTCAGCAACAACTAAGAATACTTGTTCGTAAGTGGCTACTTTTTTGATGAATTCAACAAAAGCCCATTGAACGGCTTCATATTTTCCTGGCCAATCTTTTCCATTATGTGGAAAACACAATAAAATTCCTTGTTGTTTTTCCCACTCTGCAGGGAATCGTCTTGTAATTGTAGTCATAGTAAGTGCTAATTGTAATGCGTGCAAAGATAAACAAACAGTAGAATTAATAAATAATTCTTAGGATTACATTTTAATTTATGGGTGCAATTTTGATTCATCTGAAAAGTTATGTTAAAGATTTTATAATATTCTAGTAATAAGTACTGTGAATTTGATAGGTATTTTTGGGAAAATTAAAAATAGAAAAAATGATAAAGAAAAGTGTAGCTGTACTGGCAGCGTTATTTTTATTGGTGGGTTGTGAAAGTAATAGTGATTCCAACGAAACACCAGAGGAAACAATAAATGAGAATCCTTCTACTTTCAAGGAAATTGGATCATTGACAATTGGTGGAACTGGAGCCGCTGAAATTAGTGCCTATGATGAAATCACTAAAAAAATATTTACCGTAAATAACAGCAGTGCCAACAAAATTGATGTAATTGATATTTCGGATCCCAGTAAACCAACTTTACTGACCAGTATTGATTTAACTTTATATAGTGGAGCTGCAAATAGTGTGGCTGTTTTTAATGGTAAATTGGCGGTTGCCCTAGAATCTACAATTAACAAGCAAGATCCTGGTAAAGTAGTCGTTTTTGATACTTCAAGTTATGCCTTTGTGAAAGAAGTTACAGTAGGGGCGTTGCCTGATATGATTACGTATTCACATGATGGGAAATTCATACTAACCGCAAATGAAGGTGAACCAAATGATACCTATTCACAAGATCCAGATGGATCGGTTTCAATTATTGATGTAGCTTCCGGTTATGCTGTTACCACTTTGAATTTTGCCAGTTTTAGCAGTCAATTATCAGTTTTAAAATCCAAAGCATTTCGAATAGCTAGTCCAACCAATAATTTTGCCGCGGACATTGAACCGGAATACATCACCGTTTCTGCCGATTCCAAAACGGCTTGGGTAACTTTACAGGAAAACAATGGTATTGCAAAAATTGATTTGGTTACTAAAAAAATCACGCAAGTTTTTCCATTGGGTTATAAAGATTACAGTTTAGCTGAAAATGCTATTGATATCAGCGACAAAGATGCTGCTGTTGCTTTCAATCCATGGAAATTAAAAGGAATGTTCCAACCGGATGCCATTAGTAATTTTGAAGTGAATAAAGTGCAATATATTGTTACCGCAAATGAAGGTGATGCCAGAGAATATTCTGCTTTTACAGATGTTCGCAGAATCAATCATGCGTCAGTGATATTGGATCCAACTATTTTTCCAAATGCTGCAGCACTAAAAGCCGATGCAAGTATGGGAAGATTGAATATCAATACCAAAATGGGTGATACTGATGGAGATGGAGATTTTGATGAATTGGTGGGATTTGGAGCTCGCTCTTTTTCAATTTGGAATGGTGCTACAGGACAATTGGTTTTTGACAGTAAAAATGAGTTGGACAAAAAAGCGCAAGAATTTGGAGTTTATGATGACGGAAGAAGTGATGATAAAGCTGTGGAACCTGAAGCCGTTTATGTAGCTAAAATGGGAGATAAGCAAATTCTTTTTGTGGGATTGGAAAGAGTTGATGCATTTATGGTGTATGATGTGAGTAATCCAGCAGCTCCAAAATATTTACAGACATTAAAGACAGGCGATGCTCCCGAAGGTTTATTGTTTATTCCAGCTTCTAAAAGTCCAACAAAGAGGAGTTTGGTTGTTGTAAGCAGCGAAGGAGATGGTTCAGTTAAAATATATCAGCCAGATTTGAATTAGTAGTAATTTGTTGAATGTAGAGGTACTAAGACACTAAGGTCTAAAAGATGATTATCAGAATATTTAGTCTACTAGTACCTTTTTTTTAATCTTTGAGATTTGGTTGAATAAAAAAAAAAACTACCGAGAGTAATTTACTTTTGGTAGTTTTTTTATTTATTTAAAAAGAGAATATTAGTCGATTGCTCGTTTAGTAATATCACCAAAAGCGTCAATTCTTCTGTCTCTAAAGAAAGGCCAGTTCTGGCGTACATTTTCCTGTAAATCCAAGTCTACTTCGGCAATCAGAATTTCTTCTTTATCGTGTGAAGCTTGCGCCAAAATTTCACCTTGTGGTCCCGCAATAAACGAAGATCCCCAAAATTGAATTCCTGCAGTTCCTTCAATATATTGTTCTAAACCAATTCTGTTGGCTGCTGCTACATAAACGCCATTGGCAACGGCATGACCTTTCATCACGTTCATCCAAGCCCCGTGTTGGTTTTCGCCGTATTGTTCTTTTTCAAGCGGATGCCATCCAATTGCTGTTGGGTAAAACAACACATCGGCACCTTGTAAGGCTGTTAAACGAGCTGCTTCCGGGTACCATTGATCCCAACAAATTAAAGTTCCTATTTTTCCTTTTTCGGTAGGGAAGGCCTTGAAACCTAAATCACCTGGCGTAAAATAGAATTTTTCATAGAAATGTGGATCGTCCGGAATGTGCATTTTGCGGTATAATCCAGCCTCTGAACCATCGGTATCAATGATGTAAGCACTGTTATGGTAAATTCCTGCCATTCTTTTTTCGAAGAAAGGAACAATAATAACTACTCCCAATTCTTTTGCCAAAGCACTAAAAGCAATAAATGAAGTGCTGTACAATGGTTCTGCCAAAGCAAAATTGTCAACATCTTCACTTTGACAAAAATAATGACTGCTGTATAACTCAGGCAACGAAATCACCTCAGCCCCTTGACTGGCGGCATCACGTACCCAACTCAAACATTTTTTAAGGTTGTTTTCGGCAACATCGTTTAGATTCAATTGAATCACCGCTATTTTGTATTTCTTCTTTGACATGGTAAAAAAATTAGATTGCAAAAATAGTTATTTTTTAAAAGAGTAGCGGTACTGACTTTTGGATTTTTTAAAAAGTTAAATCGACTATCTTTTTGTGTTTATACTAAAGAAAAATGCCTCCAAAAGGTCTTAGCTTTTTGGAGGCATTTTAATTGTTGTTTTATTAATTGACAACTTTAATGCTGAAAGTTCCCATTGTGACTCCCCAAATTTTCCACCACAATTGGAGCATTGCTTCAGTACCTCTAGAACCAGTAATATCGCCCAAATCCACAATGGCTTCTTCTTTCCAACCAATTTCTTTCAGTAAATTTCGCACTATGTTTTTGGCTTCCTCATCATTGCCACATATAAAATTGGTATGATCTCCATCTTTCAGCATGGATGGAATCATCATCAGAGTGCTCCACATGGTGTTTAGGGTTTTTACCACTTTAGTATTAGGAAATGTTTTTTGGATTTCTTCTCCCAATGAATTGGTGTTGCAAAGTTCAGGAATTAAACAAAATGACATCCCTTTGCTAGTATCGATGGGGTTAGAGATGTCAATGAGAATTTTATTGACGATTCCGTTGCCAGCTTGCTTTAATGCCTCAATTGCAAATTGTCCTTTGACGCAATTGAAGATAATTTCTCCAAAAGTAGCCGCTTCCTCAAAAGTACCATTAGTGGCATTTTGGTCAAATTTATTTACAAATTCAATTGCTTTTTCGTTGGTTTTACTTCGGGAACCTATCATTACCTGATGACCCAATTCGATCAATTTGGAGGCTATGGTTGTGCCAACGGCTCCAGTACCTAAAACTGCTATTTTCATTACGTTTTTTTATAAATTATGGAATCATAAAGTTAAAAAAATAAAGCAAATAGGCAAGGGGATTGTTAAATTTATATTTGTTGATGATTGAAGTATCAGAGAGTTTACGGGAATATATTTAGAGACTTGGGGTTGACTTTTATTTGCTACACTTGGGTATTTTCGAGGTTTAATTTTTCTATTAAAAAAGCAATATAAATGACATTGTTCTGATTTGCCTCAAAGTTTGAACACAAAATTGTCATTTCGAAGGAGGAGAAATCTTCGTAATACTATTCGACAAAGTTTTTTTTACGACTTACATTGCTAAACTATTGTCAGTGATTTTTTTTCTTATTGATTATGAAAAGGTTATGAATTGTGGGATTGTATTGTTTACTTAGCTTGTGTGGCGAAGTCGGGAGACTTAGCCTTTACTTTGGATTAGATAAAAAACTTTAAATTTATTCAAAGGAAAGCTTCTTTTATAGTTTTGCTAACATTCATGTTTTTTGCACTTCAAATGTTAATTTCATGTCAGTGTCTTCAATAACAAAAAAAGTTTTTCCTTCTTTTTGGACGAATTTAAAACCCATCACCGAGTAATGATCTTTTTTTGTTCCTATTTTGATCAAATTTTTATTAGGGTCATAAATCCAATTGGATGTCCCCATCATTTTTGTAAATTCTAAAATTCCTCTTGATTTGTTAGTGGATTTAAAATGAAAAGTATTGTCTTGATTAAAAATTAAAGAAGAAACCTCAAATCCTTTAATTAACTCAGCTAAATATTTATTTTGAGATTTTTCGAGTACATTGATTATTTTCCATGTACCTATTAAATCTTCTTTTTTAAAGGTTTCGGTTGAAAAATTAATGTCAAGCTTCGCTAAACTTGGGCTGATGTCAAAATAAAGACCTTTAATTTTATCTTCATTTTCTTTTACGGTAAGATAATCATAAGTTTTGATTAGACTTTGACTACCTCCAAATTCAAAACCGATTATATTTAAAATGTCATATTCGTGCGAAATAGTGGTTACATAAAAAGCACTTTCTTTAGTTAAACCATCACCTGAACTCAAAATGGCATTTGTAATTATTCTTATTTGAGAGGAACTGCTAATCATTCTGTTGGTAATCCCTCTTTTATCGAATGCTATATTTTGATAATTCAAAACCCTTAAATCGAAAGGGCTAGTTTTGAGGATGCTGTCTCCATAAGAGATGATTTGGTCATAATCTATTTCGTTTAATTCTTTTTTTTGTAGAATTTCGATGAACTTATCTCTGTTTTTTGAAGTATATTCTGCTGAATAATCATCTTGAAAAACAAAGCCATAATATAAATGACGTTTTTCTTCCATTGACATCGTAAAATCAGCAGAATCGAATTTTTGTTTTAATTTGGGATAATAATAAACAGAATTAGCGTCTTTTATTTCTTTTTTAATTTCATCATAATTGGGTTTTCTAAATTCTGGGTCTTGCGCAAATGAGATGATAGATAGAAAAGTCAGTATCAATAAAAATGTGTTTTTCATAAAAGCCTTTAAAATGGATTTTAAAAATATAAATAAAAACTGAGTTTTATACTATGGCGTTGTAAATACTAGATTTGTGCATGAGTACAACTAATGTTTTTTTCTTGACTTATTGATTCTTATAGTATGAAAAACAACTCATCAAATAACTATCAAGGTTCCCATAGTTCAATCTTGTTGCCTTCGCCGTCCATAATATGCACAAATTTTCCATAATCGTAGGTGGCAATGCTGTCCAATACGGTTACTCCGTTTTCTTTGAGTTTTTTTACAAGTTCTTCAATATGCTGAACTCGGTAATTAATCATGAAGTCTTTTTTGGATGGGGAAAAATACTCGTCTCCCATTTTGAAAGGGCTCCATTGAAGCGATTCTATCTCGTCTGGTTTGTTACTTTTTCTGGATTCAAAAGTAGCACCCCATTCATTGACTTCAAACCCTAAATTTTTGGCATACCATTCTCTCGTTTCCTGTGGATTGTCTGAAAAAAAGAAAATACCGCCAATTCCTGTTACCTTCGGTGAGGTGCCTTCTGATAGATTTTTTGTGTCTTCCATTATATTTATAATTTACTGTTATGTCGTTCCATTTTTTGAGATCTATTTAAAAAAGAAATTCCATTATTTGCAGACAGCTCTAAGCAAGTCTCAAAATCTTCTCCATCTTGCGACCTTTTGCCAATTCATCTACCAATTTATCCAAATATCTAACTTGTTGCGTCAACTTGTTTTCGATTTCTTCCACGCGATAGCCACAAATTACACCAGTAATGAGGAAAGCATTAGGGTTTATGGAAACATTCTGAAAGAAGGTTTCAAAAGTGACTTTTTCATCAATGAGTTCCTGCAGTTTCTTTTCGTCATAACCGGTTAACCATTCGATTACCTGATGCAATTCTTCTTTTGTCCTGCCTTTTTTCTCCACCTTTGCGAGATAATGTGGATATACAGAAGCAAATGTCATTTTAGCGATTCGCTCATCATGATGGCTTGTGTCGTTCATATACTTGTGTTTTAACTTTGGGCTTTTAGTTTATTTCAGTCTTTCTAATTGCCCTTTTCTTTTCACTATATTTTTATAATCCCACTGAATGTCTCTTGATTTTTTCAGCCAACGGTTTAAATCATTCGTGTCGATTTCCAAAACACTATTGTAGAATACAGAAGCATCTTTGAATTTTTGACCTCTTACGCTTAAAGTTTCTTCTTCAAAGTCGGCTCCACTCCAAAACATTAGTCGGACTCCCGCTTTTTGTTTGCTGTAGCCGACAATTGGGTTACCGTCTAAAAACCAAACAGGATGGGCGTGCCAAATTTTACGTTCGGCTTCAGTCAGTTCGTTGTCAATACCTGTAGCAAGCTGGTTGCAAATTTCTTTGTCTCCCGAAGCTTGCTTTTCGTTGTATGCTTTAATTTCCTGATCCATTTTTGTCTTTTTTTAATCTTTGTTCAATGAAAAAAATGATAACAAATTTGTTTTGCCCCAAAAAAAAGCTGGTTCCTTCATCCATTTTCCCATTTGACACAAAGCCTAATGCTGTGAAAAATTGGGTTGTTCTTTCCAAGTCATTTGTGGCTAAGTTTGTCCATATAAATTTTAGTTGTATAACTTTTTTTGCTTTAAAAGATCCAGTTAAAGTTATGAAACTCTATTCGAAGAATCAAAAAATGTGGTTTTTTTAGCGGTAATATATAAAACTTTCTGATAACTTATTTGTGTTTTAATG
>NZ_MUNX01000037.1 GCF_002001005.1 Flavobacterium sp. A45 | reverse complement strand
TATTAGAAACAATAATCAACTAATTTGGGATGATTTAAAAATACAAATCACAAAAAACAACAAATATATAATTGTTGTTGATGATGCTAATAAACTCAAAAGTAATTTAACATCAATTATAAATTTTAAAAATGAATTCAATTCTGGTGACATTAAAATTATAATGACTGTTAGAAATTATTTGAAACAAGAAATTGAATATCAGCTCAAAGAAAATGGTTTAATTGAATTAGCAAATTTTGAGAAATCTGAATTAGCAAAAATCTTGCAATCCCCTGAATTTAATATTAATGATTATTATACTGATAGAATACATTCAATTTCAAAAGGAAATCCAAGAATTGCCCTAATGGGAGCCATCGCTGGATTAAATAAAGAAATCGAAAAACTTACTAAAGCATCATTAATATTAGAAGAATATTTTTCTTCTGCTAATAATAGTATAAAAGACGATTTAGTTTTATTAAAGACTGCTGGAATACTAACACTATTTAGATCTATTGATATTTCTAATTCAGGTGTTATCAATGAAATTTCAAATCATTTTGACATTAACAAAAATGAATTAGTAGAAAAATTAAGCTTACTAGTAAAAAATGAAATTGCTGACGAATACAAAAACACGTATAAAATTGCTGACCAAATTCTTGGAGAATATATTTTCTATTTGATTTTCATTAAAGAGCAACATATTTCATTTAAACAACTATTGAATTTACACTTTGATGACCGCAAAATTTCATTGATGTCTCTTTTAAATCCAATAATTAGCAATTATGGTTTTCATGAAATAAAAGATTTGATATTGTATGATGTTAACCAAAAATGGAATTCTATTCAAGAAGACCGAGATAAATCAATAAAATTTTTAGAAAGCTTTTGGTTTTATTTAGAAACAGAAACAATAGTATTTATAAACAAAATTATAAGTTCAGAAACGGATTTTGAAATAGATACTCTCAAGTTTGAAATTTACAAAGACAATTCTATTGAATCGTATGATGATAAAATAATCAATCTTTTAGTAAATTTCCAAAACCTACCGGATAAGTTTGAAGTGGCTTTGACTTTATTATTAAAGTACGGACTATCAAGTCAACTGCTCTTTACAAAAGTACTAAAAGTTTTTACACAATCATTTACCTATAAAAGGTTTAGCTATGAATATGGTTATAAAATTCAAATAAAACTTTTTGAGTTTTTATATTCAAAGGTTAATGAAAATAGTGTTTTTTATTCTAAAATTATTCTCTTTATAGCGAATAAATATTTAATTGATAGTTACGAGTGTAATTATAGTGGAAACGGAAGACAATTCTACTTTAATCAAGAATATATTGTACTAACTGTAGAACAAAATAATTTTAGAACTAAACTTTTTAAGTTCATTTTTGAGTGTTATAAAAATGCCGAATTAAAAAATAGTGTATATGACTTCTTTGATAAACATAGGTATTCACATCGCCATCAAAATGAAAAAAGAATAATCAATTTTGATAAAAAAATAATACTTCCGTTTTTTGAAGAAAATTTCAATAGTGGAGAATTTAGAGAATCTTCAATTGTACATAATTATATAAGGAAACTTGGTTATTTAAAAATTAAGGTGAAAAAAGAAGTGAAAAATCTTATTAGTTCGAAAGAATTCAAATTATGGTTATTGTTAGATGAAAAATTTGAAAGAAATGAAAAGATAATTAATAATTTTTCAGATTATACTTTTGATGATTATATAGATTTAATGCAGTCCGTGAATGTAATTTTCGAGAATAAGAGTGGGAATTATTCTTGTTTTGAGACAATAACTAGTCCCGTTTCGGACATACTTAAAAATCTCGCTAAGAAAGATTTTAATCTATTTATTAAGGTATTGGAAAATGTGTTTGTGTATGAATATTCAAAAAATTTATATTTTAGAGTAATAATATCAAACATAAATTTTGATAAAGATAAAGTCGAAAAATTAAAATTAGTATTTAAAAACAGTACATATAGTGATATTAATTTAATGGAACTATTTACAAGAATTCCAAAAGAATATTTAGAAATAGAGGACTATAATTCAATTGTGGATATAATACAAAAAGATGATTTCAAAAATATTTGGTTTATAGATCATCTTATAAAAAGGATTTCTGATTTAGAATTGAATGTTGAAATTGAAATTGAGAAGTTACTCGATATAATAATTCTAAAAACTGAATTAAATGATAATCTGTTTATGTATGGTGATTTTTTCGAAATCGTTAATGACCAGTATCAATCATCTTTCATAAGAAACTTAAAAAAACTTGAAAAGATTTATTTGTATTTAGATAATGCAGGAAGGCATTTTGATTATGATTTGAAAGTATTAAAGATGATTTTATCACAAAACCCAAATTTTATAATTGATTTATTGAAATATAATTTTGATGATAAAGACTATTTATCTAGAAGAGATTTTAATGAAAATGATTTCCAGAAACTGTGGGATTTGGACAATTATGAAATTGTTTTTAAAAATATGATTAATTATTTAGTGAATTTTAAAAGTATTTTTCTTCATCGCGCTTCAGAATTTTCAAGTGCATTTAGAAGGGATAGCCAAAAAGAAATTGATTTTTTGCATAATCAATTGTTGAATACTGAAAACAAAAAAATGATTGAATTAATATTCAATATTATTACAAGCATATACAGAGATAAAATGTTAGATTTTCTCAAAATAATTTTAGATAAAGGTTGTGATGCAGAACTTTTCAAAAGACTCGATTTTTATACTTCTGCTGGAATTACAATGGGTAGTAGGTTACCAAATATGCAATTTGAATTATCTCAATTAGAAAAAGTAAGAGATTTTCTTGTAGAACAAAATAACATAAACTACTACGAATTTATAGAAATCATTAATCGAAATATTATGTATTCTAAAATGAGTATTGAAAGCGAAAGAAAAAGTGAATTTGTTAGTGAATGGGATTAATTGTAGGTTTGTTAAATAGATTAAACCCATAAAGTAAAAACATAAGACATTCTCAATTATGAAAATCCAATATTGTTCTGACCTACATCTCGAATTCCCTGATAACAAACAATACATTCTGGATAATCCAATTGAGTCAATTGCTGACATACTTATTTTAGCTGGAGACATTGTACCTTTTAAAATAATGGAAGACCATCAAGATTTCTTCAACTACATTTCAAGAAATTTCGAAACGACTTTTTGGATACCAGGAAATCACGAGTATTACTATGACAGGATTGATAATGATGTAGTTTTAGATACAAAAATTAGGGAGAATATCTTTTTAGTAAACAATTGCATTAAAGAAGTTCCCGGAGTTAATTTGATTTTTTCAACATTATGGTCAAATATTTCTCAAGTCAAGCATTGGACAATTCAACAAGCAATATCCGATTTTAAAGTAATCAAGTATAATGATCGATTATTCAATGTTGATGATTACAACCTGCTACACCAAGAGAGTCTCGAATTTATACAAAAAGCATTTGCAATAAAATCAGATAATAAAACAATTGTTGTAACACACCACGCGCCAACTTTCGTAAATTATCCAGAAAAATATGCTAATAGTAAAATCAATGAGGCCTTTGCAACCAACCTAACAGACTTAATTGAAGAGAACGATATTGATTATTGGATTTATGGCCATCATCATTCTAACGTTGGTAATTTCCAAATCGGAAATACTAAATTAGTAACTAACCAATTGGGATATATAAAGTACAATGAGAATATTGGTTTCAATTCCAAAACTTATCTTAAAGTATAAATAAGTTTATTTTTATACATAGTTCAATGCATTATATACATTAATAAATTGATATTTAACATAATAAACCTATATTTGCACAATAAACCTATCTAGTTTATTATAACAATTATTAGTTTATTATGGAAAAATTAAAAGAATATATCCATCAAATACTAGGGAAAGACCTTGAAATAAAAGAGTTATCAAAAGAGTACACTAATAAATTACCGTTCCTTTTCAGGAACAATTTTAATTTTTATGTAACTCATTTACATAATCACGAATTAATTTTAGTAAAGGTAAATAAAGAAGATGCTTTTAATGCTGCACAATTAAGACAACAAGTGATAGCAATCCAAAAGGTATTAGACAAAAGAATTATTATTGTTACCGAAGACATCACGGCTATAAATCGAAAAAGACTTATTGACCAAAAAATTAGTTTCATCGTTCCCGGAAAACAAATGTTTCTCGCAGAATTACTTATAGATATTCAAGATTTCAATAAGGAGAAAGCATATCAAAAAGAATTTCTGTTGCTACCTTCCGCTCAATTAATTTTGCTATATCAAATACTGCACAGAGAAGATAATTTAAGTCAATATACCTTCAAAGAATTAGCAGAAAAATTCCAGTACACTCAAATGGGGATAACAAAAGCGATAGAAAATTTAAAACGATTAGCTATTGTTGAGGTTGTTGGAACCAAAGAAAAAAATATTGTATTCGAAACTGATATCCCAAAACTTTGGAAAAGCATTGAAAAACATATTATAAATCCAGTGCTAAAAACAGTTTATGTAGATGAAAAACCATCAATAAAAATGTATTGTTCTAACGCTACGGCATTGGAAGAATATAGCGATATGAACCCAAGTAGATTGGATTACTTTGCCATAGAAAAAAACAAATTCTATGAGTTGGAAAAAACAACCCCATTAGTAAATATGAATAATGAAAGCGGAAACTACGCTTTAGAAGTTTGGAAATACAATCCAGAATTAATCACAAAAGGAATAACAAAGAAAAATAATGTAGATCCATTATCTCTATACATAAGTTTGAAAGATGGATTTATTGACGAAAGAACGGATATGGCATTAGACCAAATAATAGAAAAATACATATGGTAAGAGGTTTAGAAATATTTAGACAACATTTTAAAGATTTCACAGATAATTATATCATCATAGGAGGAACTGCTTGTGACATCATCATTGACAGTGTTGGTTTAACGCCGAGAGCAACAAAAGACATTGATATTATTTTAGTAATCGAAGCATTAAGTCCGAAATTTGTAGCACATTTTTGGGAATTTGTAAAACAAGGAAATTACGAAGTCAAAGAAAAAAGTGAAGAAGACCGCAAATACTATCGTTTCCTAAAACCACAAGTAGAAGAATTTCCTTTTCAAATTGAATTATTTTCAAGAATACCCGATTTGTTAGATTTGGATGAAGGCACACATTTAACTCCAATTCCAGTTGATACAGAAATTCCGAGTTTATCAGCGATATTAATGGATGATGATTATTACAATTTTACCATCCAACACAGCCAATTAGATAACGGAATACATTTGGCAAATACAGAAGCTTTGATAGGTTTAAAAGCGAAAGCATTTCTAGACTATAAAACCCGAAAAGAAAACGGAGAAAAAATTGATGAAAAGCAATTGCGTAAGCATAAAATGGATGTTTTCAGATTGTTATTATTACTAACTCCCGAAGATAGTTTTATCATTGCAGATAGCATTAAATCGGACATAATAATTTTTGCAGAAACCGTAAAGGATGACTTACCTGATAAACAAATTTTTAAAGAAATGGGGGCAGGAAATATTGATGTAAAAGAGTTATTTGGGGTGTTAGTTAGGGCTTTTGATATTTAATAAAATAAACGAAGTAAAATAAAAGCATTTATCAAAAATGCATATAAAGAATTTCAGACGCATTGAAAACTTAACAGTCAATTTAATGACAAAATAAATATTAACATAGTAGAAAATGGAAGTTGCAAGTCAGCACAAAAGATTTGTTAAGTTCAAAAAATAACATTTTAGACATATCAATAATGCGAATCGTTTTAAATAATAGCACTAGAAATAATTGTGAAAATATTATTGAAGGTTGTATTGCGTTCTGTATAATTACTGTTTGTTCATATTGTTCACGTTATATTTATGTTCACGAAAACGTGAACGCTTGATATTCGTGAACAGGTACATAATTATTTAGCTGTATGAACAACATTTGTACAACTATTTATTTTATACTGATTATGAAATTCTTCTATTGTTAAATTTCCAAGAGCGGAATGTCTTCTACAGCTATTATAGAAATTTTGGATGTAGTCAATGATTGATTTTTTTGCTTTTTTTATCGTCGTGTACTTGTTTTGATAAATTAATTCTGTTTTTAATGTCTTGAAAAAACTCTCAGCGACTGCATTGTCATAGCAGTTGCCTTTTCTGCTCATGCTTTGGACTATCTGCTCTCTTTTTGTCAATAAGTAAACAAAGTCTTTGCAGGCATATTGGATTCCTCGGTCTGAATGAAATATCAATTTCTGGTCACGAACTAAAGGACGATTGATCAGGGCTTGTTTGAATGCGGGAATTGTGGTGTCGCTTGTTTTCATGGTTTTGCTTAACGACCAACCTATTACTTTGCGGTCGAATAGATCCATGACAGCGGTAAGGTATGTCCAGCCTTCTTTAGTCTGGATATAGGTGATGTCCGATACCCATACCTGGTTTTGGTTGCTCACCTTGAAATCCTGGTTTAACAGATTCTCTACTGCAGAATATTTGGGAGAAGAAATTGTGGTTCTTTTAAATTTTAGTTTTGGAATCTTTTGTAAATGATTCTCCAGCATTATCTTTCCAACAAAAGACCGGGATGCTTTTATGCCCAATGTTGACAATTCTTTGGTGATTCTAACGCTTCCATACCTGCCCAGGCTCCAATGGTAAATTCTTGAAATCTCCGATGTTACAAAAACTCTGCGTTCCGCTCTGCTGGTAAGTAGACCTTTTAGCCATTTATAGTAACAGCTAGGATCAACTTTGAAAATTTTGCACATCTTGACAATGGGAAACATGTCTGTGTTGTCTTTGATAAATTGATATTGTGCCCGTCTTTTCTGCAAAAGATGCCCAGCACCTTTTTCCAGAATATCGCGCTCCAGCTTGATATTCTTGATTTCCTTTTTTAACCTTAATAATTCCTTTCGGTTTGTGTATGAATCAGATGTTTTTTGCAGGGCAAGTTTTCCATCCTTGTAAAGCTTTTTCCAATGATTCAGGCTGTGTTTACTGATGCCGAGCTCTTGGGCTACTCGAAGCACGCTCCCGTACTCTCTGCTGATGGTGACGGCACAAATTTTAAATTCCAATGGCCAGCGTTTTCTTGTTTCCTGCATTTTTTCAAATTTAGATGCTGTTCAATTTATTGAAGAGTATTGTCTCCTAAATTATCTAACTCAAAGCTTGCAGAAAAATTCTAAAAAAACAGCCTTAAGTTTTTGTGGTAAAAAAGGTATCCACTCCAATAACAAAATGCCACAATACTGCCACATAAATTTGGAGCACTTTTGAAAATTTTGATAGTTACAGGAAAAATAAAAAAGCCTGCAAATTCAAAAAATTGCAGGCTTTTAAGGGATTTCGAGACATTTTGTGCGTTTTTGACAACTTTGAAAAGTTGGCTTTAAACGGTCCCAGTGGAATCGCCGGGAATCGAACCCGGGTCCAAACAAGCAACTAAAGAGCTTTCTACACGCTTATTTCCTGAATAGATTTTCGACTTGGAGTTGGGTCAGGAACAACCGCTCTTTGCTTAGCTTCTTTAATTTCGAAATCCACCCGAAGCTTGTGGAAATCTAGGTTTAAATTTACGATTCACCTTAATCGACCGCTATAAACCAAAGCTTTCGAGATGAATCCTGCTTTCCTACCTGGTAGGACGAGGCTAATCTTACTATAATTCAGATTATGCAGCAAGAGCGTAGTTTCCTTCGCCGTGTAAAATGTTTGAGACCTTTTATTTACGAGAATTATCCCAGTTCTCGGCGTGCTTACTTTTCAATTCGACTTGCTGTCAAAACCAGTCGACCCCATGTTTTTTTGAATTTTGAATATTTCAAATCAAAATTCGAATAATGTTTGGCAAAAGTACTAGTTATATAATTGAAATAAAAATAAAATCGTATAACCTTTTGTTAAGTGTAAAATAAAAAATGGACAAACAAATTTTGTAAAGAAACTTTTCTGCGCTATATTCTACAATTTAAGGCTTTTAATCTAAAATATAATTTAGTCTTGTAAGTAAAAAAAGGTAGTTTGCCAAATTAATGAGTAAAAGGAAAATGAGTTAAAAACGTCCTTTGTAAAACTAAGTAGCTTTGCCTTAATGAACTAACAATTTTTCTAGATTTTATTCAAATTGAAACTGACATCACTTGTATGTTTAACAGTAGATTTGATAAAATGCGGTTATTTGTATAATTAAGCGCTTTTTCGTAATATTACTATACAAATTATTTTATGAGAAAGATTAAGTACAAGAAAGGAAAACGATTACAGCCATATAGTTTAGAGTACACCGGTTTACATAAAGATAAGGAAATTGAAATGCAGTTGTTTGTTTATGACGATTGTATGGTAAATGAATATGAGAATGGTACTATCAATCATTTGGAAAAACATATCGATTTGACAAAAATAAATTGGTTAAATATCCACGGATTGAATGACATTGATTTGCTTAAAGAAGTAGCGAGCCATTTTAAAATTGATAATTTTATGTTGGCTGATATTTTGAATACCTCCAAAAGAACTAAACTTGAAGAAGAAAAGGACGTTTTGTTTTTTAATATAAAATCGATGCTTCCTGCCGAAAACTCAGATGATATTAGGGTAGAGCAGATAAGTTTTTTGTTGAAAAAAGGAATCCTAATTTCTTTTCAGGAAAAAAGGAGTGATTTTTTTACCCACATACGTGAACGTATTCGAACCAATTCAGGAATTGTTCGCACCAAGAATGCAGACTATTTATTGTATATTCTGTTGGATGCGATTATTGGTAACTTTTACATAACTCTTGAAAATGAGGAGGACAAAATAGAAGATTTAATTAATATGACCAAAAATAGCACCGACCCTATTATTTTGGAAAAAATTGAAAAACACAGAGATAATTTTAATTTCTTGAAGCGTTCTATCATTCCGCTTCGTGATTCTTTATATGATATAAAAAGTATACAAGAAGATGATGTGTTTAATGAAATAGAGTCGGAAAATTTCAGCTTTTTTACCCGTTTGCATCAAAAATGTTTAGAACTTTTGGAACAAATTGAATCGGATATGGGGTCTTTGGAAAGTGCATCCAATTTCTTTTTTGCGGCACAAACTCATAAGATGAATGAGATCATGAAAACACTGACTATTATTTCGGTGATATTCATTCCGCTTACTTTTATTGTTGGGGTTTATGGAATGAATTTTGACAATATGCCCGAGTTGAGATATCACAATGGCTATTATCTTGTTGTAGGTTTTATGTTTTTGGTTGGCATTGGGATGATTTTTTATTTTAAAAGACGAAGATGGTTTTGATTATGTTAACAAATTGTAGTTTATTATTTAAACCTGATTTTGGTCATATTTAGAAGGAAATTAAAGATATAATTTTGCATAAAGCGTTTAAATGGATTAAATTTTAAAAGTAAGAATATGAAAAAAGCTATATATATCGCAACGATTGAGGAGAATTGCGGTAAGACGATAATTACCTTGGGGTTATTGAGAATGCTGTTGGGAAAGACTGCAAAAGTGGGTTATTTCAGGCCTGTGATTGAAGATTATGAAGAGGGAAAAAAGGATACTCATATCGAGATGGTTATTTCGTATTTTGACTTAGATATTCAATATGAAGATGCTTATGCTATTACAAAAAGCAAGTTAATCAAGAAAAAAAACAATGGAAAATTAGGCGAAGTTGTTGATTTGATTATTGAAAAATACAAAAAACTGGAAGACCGTTTTGATTTTATTTTGGTTGAAGGAACGAGTTTTACGGGAGAAGGTACGGTTATTGAACTGGATATGAATGTGCTGATTGCCAAGAATCTTGGGATTCCTACGATTATTGTTGGTTCTGGAGAAGACAAAACGCTTGAGGAACTAATAGATAATTTAAGTCTAGCTTATAATTCATTTAAAGTAAAAGAAGTTGAAGTACTGGCAATAATTGCCAATAAAGTACAACCTGAAAATTTAGAATTAGTAACAACAGGATTGCAGAAAAATATGCCGGAATCTGTTCTTATCAATTCGATTCCATTAATTAGCAGTTTGAACAATCCAACAATACATGAAATTGTAGAGGCTTTGGGTGCCAAAATATTATTTGGACATGAATATTTAAACAATCAAATTGGTAGTTATAGTATCGGTGCCATGCAATTGTGTAACTATTTACTGCATCTTAAGGAAAATGGCCTTATTATCACTCCAGGAGATAGAGCTGATATTATTCTTGGGGCGTTACAGGCAAATGAATCCGCAAATTATCCATCGGTTTCCGGGATTGTTTTGACTGGTAATATCATTCCAGAAGACAGTATTTTGAAATTAATAGAAGGACTTTCTTCCATAGTTCCAATCCTTACAGTAGAAGGAGGTACTTACCATATTGCCAATCAGATTGGAAATATTAAGTCAAAAATATATGCCGATAATATTCAAAAAATTGAAACCTCGATAAATACGTTTGACAAATACGTTGATTTGGATGTGTTAATTGACAAATTTAATGCATTTAAAGCAGAGGGAATGACTCCTAAAATGTTTCAATACAATATGGTAAAAAGAGCCAAAGCTCATAGAAAACATATTGTTTTGCCGGAAGGAAGTGATGAAAGGATTATTATTGCGGCCTCTCGTTTACTAGCGATGGATGTTGTCGATATTTCTATTATTGGAAATAAAAAACAAATAGAAAGTAAAGTAGCCGAATTAGGTTTAGATTTTGATTTTTCTAAAGTGCCAATCATCAATCCGATAGAATCTGAAAATTATGATGATTATGTAAATACCTATTATGAGTTGCGAAAAGCCAAAAATGTAACTCTTGGAATGGCAAGAGACTTAATGGAAGACGTTTCTTATTTTGGGACTATGATGGTGTACAAAGGACATGCAGACGGTATGGTTTCGGGTGCTGCGCATACAACGCAACACACTATTTTACCTGCTTTACAGTTCATTAAAACTAAACCGAACTCCTCAGTGGTGTCCTCAGTATTCTTCATGTGTTTGGAAGACCGTGTTTCTGTTTTCGGGGATTGTGCTATCAATCCGAATCCGACTGCGGAGCAATTGGCAGAAATTGCCATTTCATCTGCGGATTCAAGTATTTCTTTTGGAATTGAACCAAAGATTGCTATGTTGTCCTATTCGTCAGGTACATCTGGAAAAGGGGACGAAGTAGAAAAAGTTAGACTTGCAACCGAAATAGTGAAACAAAAACGCCCAGACCTTAAAATCGAGGGGCCAATACAATACGATGCCGCAGTTGACTTGGAAGTAGGGCAAAGCAAAATGCCAAATTCTGAAGTTGCCGGTCGTGCGAGTGTATTGATTTTTCCCGATTTGAACACTGGAAATAATACATACAAAGCGGTTCAAAGAGAAACGGGAGCATTGGCAATTGGCCCAATGTTGCAAGGTTTAAACAAACCAGTAAACGACTTGAGTCGTGGTTGTACCGTAGACGATATCATAAATACAGTAGTAATTACAGCTATACAAGCACAGGATTTATAGCTTTTTAATTAAATAAATTTTAAATGAAAATAATAATTATAAACTCGGGAAGTTCTTCTATTAAATATCAAATGATTGATATGCCTGCCAATGAGGTAATTTGCAGTGGAATGATTGACAGAATAGGTTTAGAATCATCAAATTTTAGTTATGTAACCAATACTGTAAAAGTAGAGGAAACGTTGCCAATTGCAAATCATAAAATAGGATTACAGAAGATTTCCCAATTGTTAATGGATGATAAAGTTGGGGTTATCAAAAGTACTTCGGAGATTGAGGCCGTTGGTCATCGTGTGGTGCACGGAGGAAGTAATTTTTCGAATACAGTAACGATTACAAAAGAGGTTAAGGAGAAGATAAGACAACTTTCAGACTTGGCACCTTTGCATAATCCCGCCAATTTGGAAGGGATAAATGTTGCTGAAGAAATTTTCAGTGATGCAAAACAAGTAGCTGTTTTTGATACTGCTTTTCATCAAACCATTCCTGTTGTAGCTCACAAATATGCATTACCTAATTATCTTTTGACGGAGAATAAGATACGTGTCTATGGTTTTCATGGAACGAGCCACAAATATGTTTCAGAAAAGGCAATTCGTTATTTAAATGAAAATAATTCTGGAAAATCATCTAAAATCATTACGATACATCTAGGAAACGGATGTAGTATGACTGCCATAAAAGACGGAAAAAGTATTGATCATACCCTCGGATTTGCACCTATGAACGGTTTGATTATGGGAACGCGAAGTGGTGATGTAGATCAGTCTATAATTTTTCACATGGTTAATTCGTTAGGTTATTCATTGGATGCCGTGAATAATTTGCTGCAAAAACAAAGCGGAATGCTTGGTCTTACTGGATTCAGTGACTTGAGAGATATCGAATCCAATGCCGAAAAAGGGAATTTGGATTGTCAATTGGCTTTGGATATGAATGCCTATAGAATTAAGAAATTTATAGGTTCTTATGCAGCCGTTTTGAATGGGTTGGATGCCATTATTTTTACTGCCGGTATTGGAGAGAATTCATCCTACATCAGAAAACTCGTTTGTACCGATATGGATTATTTTGGATTAGAATTAGATTCAGCCAAAAACGAAATTCGTTCCAAAGAAATTCGAGAAATCAATACTCCAGATTCAAAAACAAAAATTTTAGTTATTCCTACTAATGAAGAAATAGAAATAGCAAATCAGGTTTATGAACTATTGTTAGGTTAAAATAAAATCACTTCATCAAAAAGCTTCTGTATTCAGAGGCTTTTTTTTGTAAATTTTATTGAGGAAATGTAATTATATTTGATAAAAAATCTTCGCGTTTTGAAAACTAAACTACTCTACATACTCTTTTTTGGTTTTATGTCATCGCATCTTTTTGCTCAAGAGTTGCTCCCTTTTGTGGAAAATTATAATAAATCAAATTATCAAGGCGACAACCAGATTTGGAATGTGGTACAGGGTAATGATAATGCCATGTATTTTGCCAATAATTATTATTTGTTGCGATATGATGGTGTAAAATGGGAGAAATATACACTACCCAATAAAACAATTATTCGTTCCATAATGGTGGATGGAGACCGTATTTATTCAGGTTCTTATCAAGAATTCGGTTATTGGTATCGAAAAGACACCAAGATGCATTATGTTTCTATTACGAAAGGGAAAAAGGTTTTTGATGCCAATAATAATGAAGAAATATGGAAAATATTCAAGTTTAATAACAAAATTTACTTTCAGTCTTTCAATGGTATTTTTGTATTTGATGGTAAGGTTATAAAGGAAAAGCCATTTCCTTTTTTGATTTCATATTGTTTTGTTGTCGACAATCAAATATTGATTGCGTCAGTTGAAAAAGGAATCTTTCGATTGGCTAATGGAAAAATCGAAAAAGTAAATGGATTGTCTCTTTTGGAAAACAATGTCATTCATAGTATTCAAAAGTATCAAAATAAAATTTATTTTTTCACCAAAAAGAGTGGTGTTTATGTTTTTGAGAATAATGTTTTAAGCCCTTGGAAGAATGCTTTAAACAATATATTGAAAACGGCCAATATTAATGTGGCCCAATTCATCAAAAACAATAAGTTGGTTATTGGGACTGCAAATAATGGCGTTTATATTCTGGATTTAAATGATGAATCCTATAAAAATATCAATAGAAATAACGTCTTGATGAACAATTCAATTTTGAGTATTGGTCAGGATAAAGAGAATGATTTGTGGTTAGGTCTTGATAATGGAATAGCCCATATTGAAGTCAATTCTCCAATTTCAATATTCTATGACAGTTCAGGGATTTTAGGGTCAGTGTATTCAGTGGCAAGTATTCCAAAAGGCTACTTGATGGCTTCCAATCATGGTGTTTTCAAATATGAAGATAAACAGCTTTCATTAATCCCCAACACGCAAGGGCAAGCTTGGAATATCAGTAAAATTAATGATCAATACCTCATTGGTCACAACGAAGGAACTTATACTTATAAAAATGGATTGTTCAGTAAATTGAACAACATTAACGGAGGTTGGAATTTGACCAAAAGCAGTATTAATAATTCGTATTTGCAGGCGACTTACAGTGGAGTTGTTATTTATAATGATGCTGATGATTTAAATCAAAAAATAGTAATAAAAGAAATATTGAAGCCTATTAAATATCTAGCACAGAACAGAAAAAATGAAATTTGGGCTGCGGATAATAACAGGGGTTTATATCGTATTTTATATAATGATGATTATGTGACCACCAAAGTCGATAATGTTACCCAACGGAGTAAAATCAACAATGACTTCGGGGTTAAGATATTTGAATTCCGAAATGAAATTCTTTTTTTGATAGACAATTCCTGGTATACTTTTAATTCCATTACTAACCAATTGGAAACCAATGAACTGTTTAATGCTAATTTTAAAAATGCCTCTGATATTGTGGCTATTGATGAAAATCATTTTATGGTACTACAGGATGGGCTTTTGTACCATATATATGCACAGGGCACTAAATTTATAAGAAATAGCATTCAAGATAAATATTATAAAGGAAAAATCATCAATGATAATTTGAAAGTGTTTAAGGATAATAATAATTATCTATTGAATCTGGATGATGGTTTTATTTCACTTGATTTAAAGTATGATGAAAAGAAGAAAACCACTGTTAAGATTGAAGCATTCAATGATGATATTTTGGTTGAAAATAATTCAAAAATTAATCATAATTCAGAGCTTAGAATAAATGTAATATCTGGAATTTATGGAGCAACAAAACCAGATTTGTTTTATAAAATTAATGGAACAAAAGATTTTTTCCCAATCAAGGAGGGTTTGATTCTTTTGAATAACCTAAGTAGTGGTTCCCACGATGTCACCATTTATAGTAATGATGGGTTAAATTATAATAAAATAGCCAATTTTGAATTTGTTGTGGCCAAAGCATGGTATTTTTCAGCTTGGATGATTTTCGTTTATATTATTTTGATTGGGCTCATTCTGTATCTTTATTATAAATGGAATAAGATGAAATACATTCAGAAGCTTAAATTGCAAAAAGAAGAGTTAAAGCATCAGAAAGAAATTTTGGAAATGGAATTGAAAGCCGAAAATGAATTAAATAGCCAGGAATATGAAAAACATATTTTGGAATTGGAATTGCAATCAAAATCTTCGGAAGTGGCAGGTAAATCACTTTCAATTGCCAAACAAAGTGAAATGATTGAAAACATTCAGAATATCTTGGATACAGAATCAGATTTCAATAAATTAAAAAGTGAGATTAAAAAAGCTATAAAAATCAATGCTGTCAATAAGCATGAGTGGGAAATTTTTGAAACTAATCTTAATCAAATTAATAATGAATTCATTATTGCCCTTTCGAAGAAATACCCACACCTGACTTCAAAGGATATTAAGTTGTGTGTGTACCTAAAAATGAATCTTTCATCCAAGGAAATAGCTCCGATGATGAATATTTCATTTAGAGGAGTAGAACTACATCGCTATCGTCTAAGAAAAAAATTAGGGCTTGCACAGGACGAAATACTTTCTAAATTTCTATTATCTATATAAAAAAGTGTATTTTTTTGTTAATATTATGTTTTTTTTATACTTTTTTTATGGAATTGTAGTACATCATCACTACATCATCACCTTTCGATGTAGTACTTCATGTTCTTTGTAAGTGTCTGTAAAATAAGGGTTTCTACTCTCGTTGTTTAGGTTTGATGTATTCGTGTAGTAGTGCCGTTTCGGCTACTACAACGTTGTAATTGTTTAAATTAGCTAAACTAACTTAAACGTTTAACAAACTTATGAGAAATTTTATTTTTAGCTTTTTAGCACTCATTCTACTGCCAGCTTACATGTCTGGTCAAGTAATCAAAGGAAAAGTATTGGATCAGACTGGGCTTGGGATACCTGGAGCATTTGTTGTTGCAGGAAATGTTTCCGCTGACACTGATATCGATGGTAATTTTAGTATTAGTGCCAAAGAGGGCGATATATTAAAAATCAGCTTAGTCGGTTTTGATGCAGTTGAAGTTCCTGCAACTTTGACACCAATGACGATAACATTGAAAGAATCTGCAGATACCGCACTAAAAGAAGTAGTAGTAATTGGGTATGGTACTGCTAAGAAAAGAGACTTAACAGGTTCCATTGTTAAGGTACAAGCAAAAGAAATTGCTGATAAACCAAATCCTAACCCTATAGTTTCTGTTCAGGGTAAAGTAGCGGGTCTATCAATTGTCAATTCTGGAAAACCTGGAGAAGATCCTGATGTTAGAATTCGTGGAACGGTGAGTAGATATCAAACAAAGCCTTTGTATGTTGTTGATGGGATTTTTGCCGATGACATTAAGTTTATGAATGCTTCGGATATCGAATCTATGGAAGTATTGAAAGACGCATCATCATTGGCTATCTTCGGTGTTCGAGGTGCAAATGGAGTTATAATCGTTACTTCGAAAAGAGCGAAAGAAGGTAAAACCACAGTTAACTTTAACAGCTCTATTGGTTTTAAAACTTTAGTGGATACACCGTCAATTACCAATGGTGCACAATTCAAGACCTTATATGATGAACAGAGAAGCAATCAAGGGCTAGCGCCTTATTCTCATTATGATAAATTTAATGCCAATACAGATTGGATTGAAGAAATTAGTAATGATAATGCTTTGGTAATAACCAACAATTTAAGTTTCTCTAACGGGACAGATAAAAATAAATTTTATTTTGGACTAGGACATATAGAAGATGATGGTTTGATTGACAATGAGAAATACAAAAAATTTACTTTTAATGTCAATAATGAAACACAAATAACAGAGTCAATTAAAATAGGTGTATCCATGAATGGTTACAACTCCTCACTTCCACAGTTGCGTAATTTTGAGAGTTCATTGAGAGCCACTCCAATAGTTTCCTCTCGAAATGCAGATGGAATGTTCAATCAATTGCCTTTGGAAATTGGTGCTGCCCAAATTGGGAACCCGCTTGCAGAAGTTCAAGGGAAAAGATTCACACAACTGAATGAAGAGTCAAAATACATTATAAATGCTTTCACCGAGATAAAACTTATTGAAGGATTAAAATTTAGAGGCTCTTTTCAGTCTGAAACAAGTTACAGTAAAGGAAGGGGATACACTCCTGTTTTTGATGTCTATGTAAGTGAAACCGACGAAACAACTCCATACGGTGGGAATATGTTGACCAATGTTAATCAATTTAAAAATGATTTCAATAAAAAACAACAGGACTATAATTTTACTTATAACAAAGAATTCGGAAATCATGATTTTACGCTTTTAGCAGGTTACACACGCTTAGAAGAAACTTTTGAAGGAGTTAACGGTACAGTTACACAATATATTAATGGAGATCAAATCCCATATGACAAAAGATGGTGGTATCTGAATGTTTATCCTTATGGGGATCCAACCACTCGTTTTGCTAATTCAGACCAATGGGACAGGGCTACCGTTTCATATTTAACCCGTCTTTTATACAATTATGATGGAAAATATATACTGAATGCTTCTTTCCGTCGTGATGGTTCATCAGAGCTTAGTGATTCTAATCGTTGGCAAAATTTCTGGTCTATAGGGGCAGCTTGGGACATAACTAAAGAAGGTTTTATGGAAGACCAAAAGTTTTTTGATTTATTGAAAATTAAAGGTTCTTACGGTGTTTTAGGAAATCAATATTCATCAATACATTATCCAGCATATCCAGCTTATACCACAGGAAGTTCAGCTGTTTTTGGAGAATCAATAGTTCCAGCTTATGTGTTGGCGTATAGAAATAATCCAGATCTGCAATGGGAGACAGTAACTTCGTATGAAGCAGGAATAGAAATGAAACTTTTTGAAAACCGAATGAGTCTTGAGGCTGCTTATTTCAACAAAACAACAGAAGATTTATTGACTTTTGTTGACCTTGGAAGTGAAAAGTTTTATACCAATGCTGGAGAAATCGAAAATAGAGGATTTGAGGTTGCAGTTTCTTGGAATGATGATATAAATGATAATTTTAGTTATTCTATCAGTGGTAATGCCACTACATTGGATAATGAAGTAAAATCGGTTTATGAACCAGGATTTCAGGTTTTTGAAGGGCCTTCGATTCTTACAGCCGGCGCACCTATCGGTTCATTCTACGGTTATGTTGTAGAAGGTCTATACCAATCATACGCAGATATATTAAATTCTCCTCCAAGCTCATTGGGAGATTATGCGCCTGGGGATTTTAAATATAAAGATGTAAATGGTGACGGAAAAATTACTACAGATGACCGAGAAATAATAGGTAATCCAACGCCAGATGTTTCATATGGTTTCTCTTTGAGTGGAACGTATAAACAAATAACATTGTCATTCGATTTTCAAGGTGTTTACGGAAATGAGATTTATAGAGATTGGGG
Source organism: Flavobacterium sp. A45 (assembly GCF_002001005.1). GTDB lineage: Bacteria > Bacteroidota > Bacteroidia > Flavobacteriales > Flavobacteriaceae > Flavobacterium. Next base: position 23,474 of record NZ_MUNX01000037.1, on the reverse strand, counting down.
TAACGGTTCAACATTTGCACAATTCAATTACAGAACAGAAAGATTGGACAGATGGACTGGGGCAGGAACTTCAAATTGGGAGCCAAGACTCAATGACGGTTCAGGTTATAATAAATTGCCATCGACTTACATGATAGAAGACGGCAGTTATCTTAGACTTAGAAACATTCAGTTAGCGTATGATTTTGATAAAGACTTTTTGGATAAAACATTTCTCCAAAGTTTAAGAGTTTATTTAAATGCACAAAACCCATTTACTTGGGCCAATAATTCAGGATTCACACCAGAAGCGGGGGGAACACCAATTTCATTCGGTAAAGACACAGGAGGATATCCTCTGCCTGCGATTACATCTTTTGGATTGAATCTGACTTTTTAACATTAAAACTTGAATAAAAATGAGAAATTTTAAATCTATATTATATATATCGCTACTGGCCGTAGTTTCACTGTCTACCTTAAACTCATGCAATGATGAGGAATTTTTGGATAGAAAACCATTAGGAACAGCAGCAGAAGGGGATTTACAGGCAGGAGGTTTTGAAGAAAAAGCCTTTGGATTGTACGGAAAAATGAGAACACAGGCAGGAATTGCCGATTGGGACAGATACTGGTTTCAAAATATTCGCTCAGATGATGCCATGAAGGGAAGTGATCCCGGAGATGCAGCAAACAGAGGTAACATAATGGACGGATTTATTTATTCTCCAACTGAATTTTCGTCAAATTGGGACGGACATTATAGTTTAATCTATGCTTGCAATGATTTAATTTATGATGTTGACAATTCCGGAAAAACAGACGCAGGTACTTTGACTAACAAAGCAGAAGCTATGGCCATCAGAGGGCTGGCATTTTTTGAACTGCGCAGGGATTATGGTGAGGTGCCAATAGTTTTGAATAAAATAATCACACCGAGTGATGCTATTAAGGCAAAATCTCCCATCGCTGATGTAGATGCTCAAATCATAAAAGACTTAGAATTTGCAGCGGCAAATTTACCACTTAGCTGGCCTGCCTATCCTGGTAGAGCAACTAGTGGTTTTGCTAATTCGATTTTAGCTAAATTGTATTTATATCAAGGGAATTGGGCAAAAGCACTTGAAACAGCGGAGGTTGTTATCAATTCAGGGCAATATACCCTTTTTAATTCGTATGAGATTTTGTTCAAAGAGCAAGGTGATAATTGTAGTGAAGCTATTTTTGAAGTGCAATTCCTTAGACAGGATGGAGTTAATTATTCAAACAATTATTTTGAATCACAAGGTATTCGTGGTTCAGGAGTTTGGGATTTAGGATGGGGATTCAATGTTCCTACCCAAAATTTAGTTGATGCCTATGAAACAGGTGACCCACGTAAAAATTCCACAATTCTTTTCGAGGGTAAGGATGATGGATATGGTACTACAATTCCAACAGGATTGTCTCAGCCATATTGGAACAAAAAAGCCTATTCTACACCAAGTTACAGAGCCGCACAGGGTACAGGTAAAAATCAGTGGTTCAACGTTAAAATTATTCGCTATGGTGATGTGATTTTAATGGCTGCTGAAGCGGCAAATGAATTAGGCAATGCAGCTAAAGCCGCAGATTATGTAAATCAAATTCGTAAAAGAGCAAGAGGAAATAATGCAGCTCTACTTCCGGATGTACCAGCAGATGGCAACCTGAAAAATGCAATCAAGCGTGAAAGAAGAATTGAGTTGGCAATGGAAGGGGAGAGATTCTATGACTTAGTACGTTGGGGAGATGCATCAACAGTATTGGGGCCTTTAGGATATCAAGCTAAAAACAAGTACTATCCAATTCCACAAACTGCTATTGATCAATCAAATGGAGTTTTGATTCAGAACCCTAATTATTAATAACCATTCGATTTATAAAATTAAATAAGATATGAAAATCAATATATCAATGATTAAGAAAGCTTTCGGAATAGTATTTATTTTGATGGCAATTATAGGATGTCAAGAAATGGACAGACCTGAATTGGGGGATTATCCAGCGGATGAAAATCCTGTTGGCGGACCTTTAAAATTCTATGTCCCCTTTGATGACAATACAAGCGATCCCTTGCGTTTTGCAGTAGACAATATCCGCGCAAAATTTCCTAGTGACAACCCTCTTGCTCAAACCGATGGGATAAATGGGAAAGGAGTACAAGGAGGAGAACCTAAAAAATTTATAGCTTATTCCTCTGCTAATGATTTTGCTTCTACAGCTGCTAGCTTTACTGTTGCATTTTGGGCAAAACATAAAGCTCCAACTCAAACAGAATTTATATTTGCCTTGACAAGTGATAACTGGGCAAAAGCAGCAATGTTTGTAATGGTGGAAGGTACAGCCGCAAACCCAATTGTTAAGCTTTTTGTTGATGAACAGCCTAGTACAGGAGGTTCTGATAAATGGTTTGAATGGGTAAATACGAAAGCGGTTCCAGGTTTATTTGATGATCAATGGCATCATTATGCTTTTGTTTATGATGGAACAATTTCTAAAATGGTGTTGTATAGAGATGGTGTGGTATATGAACCTGTTAGCCAATGGACAAATCATGGAAATGTAAAATTTAATACATCAAAAGTTGGTAGTTTCAGAATTGGAGGTTCAGGAAATCCTGAAGAAGGTTGGATGAATTCTTGGACAGGAGGATTGGATCAATTCAGGATGTATGCTTCTGCATTAACAGCAGGAGAGGTAAATGAATTATTTACAGGAAAACTATAAATTGAAGTTGAATAGGGATTTGCCAAAGTAAATTTTATTTTGGCAAGTTTTTTATAGCGTAAAGTATGAAGAAAATTAAACTTTTGATAGTCCCTACTTTTGTATTTCTTTTATGTTGTAGTAACAGTACAAAAGTTGATAAAACTATAGAAGAATCGGTTCAATTGACTGATGAGCAAGCTATGGATCAAGTTCAAAAAGATGCCATAAAATATTTTTGGGATTACGCCGAACCTAATTCAAAATTGGGAAGAGAAAGGTATCACACAGATGATCCTAGTTTCGAAGCTAACAAAGTAACCACGGGAGGTTCTGGTTTTGGGCTAATGTCTTTGATTGTTGGAGTAGAAAGAGGTTTTATTCCAAGAGCCGAAGCCGTTACCCGAATGACCACTGCAATGGATTTTCTGGGAAAAGCAGATCGTTTTCACGGAGCTTGGTCACACTGGATGGATGGAACTACAGGAAAGGCTATTTCATTTGGCAATAAGGATGACGGAGGTGATATAGTAGAGACTGCTTTCTTGTGCCAAGGATTGATTGCCGTGAGAGAATATTTCAAAAACGGTAATGACCAAGAAAAAGCATTGTCTGCGAAAGCAGATAATCTATGGAAAGGAGTCGAATGGAGTTGGTACACCAATGGTGAAAACGCCATGTATTGGCATTGGTCTCCTACCTATCAATGGGAGATGAAATTCAAATTGGAAGGATACAACGAGTGTTTGATTGCCTATATTTTGGGAGCTGCTTCCACAACTCATCCAATTCCCTCAGCTGCTTATCACGAAGCATGGACACGAAACGGAATGATTGGCACTGATAAAAAACAATACGGAATTCCATTAGTATTCAAGTACAATACCGTTAGCGGAAATGCTGGACCTTTATTCTGGGCTCAATATTCTTACTTAGGATTGGATCCAACCAAACTTACCGACAAGTATGCAAACTACTGGGAATTAACCCAAAATCAGGCTAAAATCATATACAGCTATTGTGTTGATAATCCAAAAAAATGGAAAGGCTATTCTGAAAAATGTTGGGGTCTTACGGCTAGTTACACTCGAAACAAAGATGGATCAACAGGGTATTCTGCTCATGATACCGACAATGATTTAGGGGTTATCACTCCAACTGCCGCATTATCTTCTTTTCCTTACACTCCAAAAGAAAGCATGAAGTTTTTGCATTATTTGTATGATGAAAAGAAAAGTACTCACATAGGAATTGCAGGACCTTATGATGCTTTTTCACCGCATTATAATTGGATTACTCCCCGATATTTGGCAATTGATCAAGGAACAATTGCACCAATGATTGAAAACTATCGAACTGGTTTAATTTGGAAATTGTTTATGAATGCGCCAGAGGTAAAACAAGGTTTACTGAATCTTGGTTTTCATTCTGGAAAATATGGTTTTTAAATAAGGCTGTAGGCTTAGTTGAAGTAAATAAAATAAACAGATAAAAAATGAAAAAGACATTAATCATTCTATTCTTAAGCTTCGCTTTTTTGGGCTATAGCCAAAAGAAAGAAAATAAAAAAACCGTTGCAATTAAACCTAAAGCTGAATTCGTAGCTGAGTTGTTATCAAAAATGACTTTGGACGAGAAATTGGGGCAGTTGAATTTACCAACATCGGGAGATATAACCACCGGTCAAGCCAAAACCTCTGATGTTGCAAAGAAAATCGAAGAAGGCAAGGTCGGTGGATTATTTAATATAAAATCAGTTCAAAAAATAAAAGAAGTTCAGCGAATTGCAGTCGAAAAAAGCCGTTTGAAAATCCCTTTGATTTTTGGAATGGACGTGATTCATGGGTACGAGACGACCTTTCCTATCCCGCTTGGACTGTCATGTACATGGGATATGAAATTGATCGAAAGAAGTGCTCAAATTGCTGCTCAAGAGGCAAGTGCCGATGGAATCAATTGGACATTTTCGCCTATGGTCGATATTTCTCGTGACCCACGTTGGGGAAGAGTTTCAGAAGGTTCTGGTGAAGATCCATTTTTGGGAAGCCAAATAGCCAAAGCAATGGTAAACGGTTACCAACAAAACGATCTTTCCAAAAACAACAGCATTTTGGCATGTGTCAAGCATTTCGCTTTGTATGGTGCACCAGAAGGAGGGCGTGATTACAATACGGTTGATATGAGCCACATCAGAATGTATAATGACTATTTCCCACCTTACAAAGCCGCTGTTGATGCAGGAGCAGGATCGGTTATGGCTTCTTTCAATGAAGTAGATGGAATTCCTGCTACTGGAAGTAAATGGTTGATGACTGAAGTTTTGAGAAAACAGTGGGGCTTTAAAGGTTTTGTAGTTACCGATTTTACAGGAATTCCAGAAATGATTGCGCACGGAATGGGCGATTTGCAAGCAGTATCTGCTTTGGCTTTAAATGCAGGAGTTGAAATGGATATGGTTGGTGAAGGATTTTTGAACACTTTGAAAAAATCATTGGAAGAAAAGAAAGTTACTATTGAACAAATCAACAATGCGGTAACACTTATTCTGAATGCCAAATACGATTTAGGATTATTTGCAGACCCTTATAAATATTGTGACGAGAATAGAGCCAAAACCGAAATATTTACTGCTGCCAGCAGAGAGGAATGTCGAAAAATTTCGGCTCAATCTTTGGTTTTGTTAAAAAATAATAATCAGTTGTTGCCTTTGAAAAAATCAGGAACAATTGCGCTTATCGGACCATTGGCAGATGCCAAAAACAATATGTCAGGAACTTGGAGCGTGGCTACCAAAGGAGAAAATTGTATTTCATTATTGGCAGGAATTCAGGAAGTAGCTGGAAAATCTACTAAAGTGCTTTACGCCAAAGGTAGTAATTTAGACTACGATGAAACTTTCGAAACCAATGCTACTATGTTTGGTAAAACCTTAAACAGAGACAGTCGTTCAAAAGAAGAAATGATAGCAGAGGCTGTAAAAGTTGCCAATCAATCCGATGTTATTGTGGCAGCACTGGGAGAATCTGCCGAAATGAGTGGAGAGAGCAGCAGCCGTACAAATTTGGAAATCCCTCAAGCTCAAAAAGATTTATTGAATGCTTTATTAAAAACTGGAAAACCCGTAGTATTAGTTCTATTTGATGGCCGTCCATTGGTAATAAATGACGAGAATGCTACAGTACCAGCCATTTTGAATGTTTGGTTTGCCGGTAGTGAAGCGGGTTATGCTATTGCCGATGTCTTGTTTGGAGATGTAAATCCATCAGGAAAATTGACTTCTACATTTCCAAGAAGCGTAGGTCAAATCCCAATTTATTATGCTCATAAAAATACTGGAAGACCTCTTGTTAACACTGAAGGGAAATTCGAGAAATTCAGATCCAATTATATAGATGAAAGAAACGAACCATTATTTCCTTTTGGTTATGGGTTGAGTTATACCAAATTTGAGTATTCAAACCTCAAAATTTCAGCGGATAAGATGAATTCCAATGGTAAAATAACTGTAAGTGTTGAGGTTGCAAATACTGGAAATTTTGACGGAAAAGAAGTAGTGCAATTGTATATAAAAGATGTAATAGGTTCAGTAACCAGACCGGTTAGGGAACTAAAAGGCTTTCAAAAAATAACCCTTAAAAAAGGAGAAAGACAAACAGTGACTTTCGAAATTAGAGAAGATGATTTGAAATTTTACAATACTGATTTGCAGTTTGTTGCTGAGCCTGGACAGTTTGAAGTTTTCGTAGGTGGAAATTCAAACGCAGACAATAAGGTAAGTTTTAATTTGGTTAATTAAGCTTGGTTAGTTTATTTGGTTGCCCTCCGTTTTGGTTAGACGGAGGGCTTTTTTTATAAACAATCTTAAATTTATAAAGTATGAATGCTATTAAGATATTTGGAGTATTCCTTTTTATGCTGATAATAGTTGTTTTTTCTTCTTGTAATGCGAAGAAAAACGCTGTTGTAGCACATCGGGGAGCTTGGAAAGAAAATAATTTTCCTGAAAATTCTATTGCAGCGTTAAGGCACGCGATCGATCTAAAACTGCCTGGATCTGAATTTGACGTTTGGAGAACTGCTGATGATTCTCTTGTGATCAATCATGATGCACATTATAATAAATTGCTTATCGAAGAAACAAATTATGCGGACTTAATAAAGTTTAAGCTTTCTAATGGAGAGAAGCTGCCAACTTTGAGTGAGTATATTATAGAAGGCAAAAAAAACAACAAGCATACTCTTTTGGTTTGCGAAATAAAACCTTCGGAAATTAGTAAAGAAAGAGGAAAAAAGACAGCCTTAAAAACTGTTGAGAACGTTAAGAAACTTAAAGCTGAAAAAATAACCTCCTACATTAGTTTTGATTACGAAATTTTAAAACAAATCAGGCTAGTAGACAATAAAACTTCTTTACAATATCTTGAGGGAAATAAATCTCCAAAGGAAGTAAAACTGGATCAAATATCTGGTATTGATTACCATTATTCTGTTTTTAAAAAACATCCTGAATGGATTAAAGAAGCAAAAGAGAATAATGTTACGCTAAACGCCTGGACTGTTAATGATGTTGAGGATATGGATTGGATCATTGAAAATAATTTTAATTATATCACGACCAATGAACCTGAATTATTAAATCAAAGAATAAAGGATAAAAAATAGTTTTCAATTAAGTTCTAATTGAAAAGGCAAACAATTTCTTTTTAAAACCTTAAAACTGTACCAATGAAAAAAATAGATAAAGTGCTTTCAAGAGCATTCTTGTTGCTTTTAATAATCAGTAGCACTAATAGTAGCGCCCAGAGCTCAAATATTCCCGGAAAAACGAAATGGTTTGATCCCAATAAACCAGCATCGACCTATTGTAATCCCATCAATATTGGTTACAATTATACTACAGAAAATCATAATAGAATTCCGGATTCCCGACGCTCAAGTGCCGATCCTGTAATCATTCCCTACAAAGGTGATTATTATCTTTTTGCAACCAACCAAGCCGGTTTCTTTTGGAGTAGTGATATGGCGGACTGGAAATTTGTTTACGGAAGTTTTCAACGTAATCCTGGTGATGACGATCAATGTGCGCCAGCTGCTTGGGTTGTAAATGATACTTTGTTTTATGTAGGTTCAACATGGAAAAAAGACCACCCAATTTGGAAAACTGCCGATCCAAAATCGGGTCGCTGGGTTCGTCATGTCAATACTGCGATGTTGCCCACTTGGGATCCTGCTATTTTTCAGGATGATGACAAAAAAGTGTATATGTACTATGGTTCAAGTGGGAAATTACCGCTTTGTGGAGTAGAAGTTGATTATAAAACATGGCTTCCAAAAGGGAATCAGGCCGATTACGAAAAGCTATATTCAGCAACTGAAGTGGAGGATATTCAGCGTCCTTATGGCGAAATAAAAGCAGTTGTAGGTTTGGATCCCGCTGAACATGGTTGGGAACGCTTTGGGCCTAATAACGACATGGAACCGGCTCCTTGGGGCAATTTTATTGAAGGAGCATGGATGACCAAGCACAATGGTAAATATTATATGCAATATGGGGCTCCTGCCACCGAATTTAAGGGCTACGCCAATGGTGTTCATGTAGGAAATAGTCCTTTGGGGCCGTTTACATACCAAAAGCACAATCCAATGTCGTACAAACCGGGAGGATTTGTGATAGGGGCCGGACATGGTAACACTTTTGCCGATAATTATGGCAATTATTGGAATACGGGAACCTGTAAAATTTCGGTTAAGGATCGCTTTGAACGTCGTATCGATATGTTTCCTTCTGGATTTGACAAAGATGATGTCATGTATTCGATTACTACTTATGGAGATTATCCAACTTTGCTGCCAAATAGTAAAAGGGATCAAACCAATGGAGCATTTACAGGATGGATGTTACTTTCGTACAAAAAAAATGCAACAGTTTCTTCATCCGAAGAATGCATGGATGTACAAACCCACAGAGTAGACACAGGCGGGAAAAAAGTATTTGAAAAAATATGTTACAATGCCCAGAATTTGACAGATGAAGATATTCAATCCTATTGGTCTGCCAAAACGGACAAGCCAGGCGAATGGTTGCAAATTGATTTGGGTAGAAAAATGAGAATTAACGCTTTACAGATTAATTATGCCGATCATAAAGCTACACAGTACAACAAGGCAATGGATATTTATTATCAGTACCAAATATTTATGTCTGATGACAATCAAAATTGGACTTTGGTCGTTGATAAATCCAAAAGTGACAAAGATGCACCTCATGATTATTTAGAATTAACAAATTCAATTGAAGCACGTTATATAAAAATGGTGAATATTCACAATGCATCAGGATTATTTGCCGTTTCAGATTTTCGTGTTTTCGGAAATGGATTGTCAGACAAACCTAAAAAGGTTGCAGGTTTTAAAGTAGATAGAAATTCTGCTGATTCTCGTAATGCTATGATTACTTGGAAGGTACAGCCAGACGCCATAGGCTATACTATTTACTACGGAATTGCACCTGATAAATTATACAACAGTATAATGGTTTACGAAGGCAGTTTGTATGATTTTAGAGGACTGGACAAAGGAACAGAATATTACTTCGCTATTGAAGCGTTTAATGAAAATGGAATTGGGCCAAGAATGAATACTGCTAAATTTAAATAGATAATAATAGTGCTAATAGTATTTATCAAGTTAATTCTTAGCAATAGGAGGACTTATTATAACTACAAGGTTGTAGTAGTTTTAAAATAAAATGGTATTAGATTAATAATTATTTTTGATTTAAGAAATCAATAAGTAACCAAATGAAACATTTATTTTCAATTATCTTCGTTTTTGCCTTGAATTCGCTTCATGCGCAAAGCGTAAAATCGCCATCCAAAGCTATTGAAGTCAATTTCAAGTTAGTAAATAATGGACAGCCATCTTATACTGTAAATTACAACGGAAAACCCGTTATTGCGGAAAGTAATCTAGGAATAAAACTCAAAGAAAAACAGGCTCTTGATGCTAATTTTGAAATTCAGTCTTCAAAAGAGACAACTTTCAATGAATCTTGGAAACCGGTTTTAGGACAAAAAGCATCCATTCAAAATCATTATAATGAACTTACCGTTTCTTTGGTACAAAAAGAAACCAATGTGAAAATGAATATCATTTTCAAGGTTTATGATGAAGGCGTAGCTTTTAGATATGAATTTCCAAAACAAGAGAAACTAAATTATTTCATAATTTCTGATGAGGTTTCTCAATTTAATTTAACCGAAGATTACAAAGCCTTTTGGATTCCAGGTGATTTTGATACTAATGAATACCCTTATAATGAATCAAAACTTTCTGAAATTGATAATACTAAATTGGATAAAAATAATGGAATAGGGGTGACGACAGCTCTTGGCAAGAGCAGGGTTCAAGCACCTTTGATGATGAAATCTCCTTCGGGTTTGTATGTCAATATATTTGAAGCTGCTGTTATCAATTACCCAATTATGCATTTGGATGTTGATGTTGCAAATTATAAACTTACTTCGCAATTGGTGCCAAATGCAATTGGTGATAAAGCCTACTTGCAAGCGGCTTGTGTATCGCCTTGGAGAACAATTATGATCAGCAAAGATGCTCGTGATATTGTGGGTTCGCAAATGATTTTGAATTTAAACGAGCCATGTAAACTAGATGATGTTTCGTATATAAAACCAATGAAGTATGTTGGGATTTGGTGGGAAATGCACGTTGGAGTATCCACTTGGGATTATGCAGGTTCACAAGTTGCTCAAAATGAATTAACCAAAAATTTAACGCCTACAGGCAAACACGGTGCAACCACCGAAAACACCAAAAGATATATTGATTTTGCTGCCAAAAATGGATTTGATGGTGTATTAGTAGAAGGTTGGAATGTAGGTTGGGAAGATTGGAACGGTAATTGGAAAGAAGAAGTCTTTGATTTCACAACTCCTTACCCAGATTTCAATTTGGCTGAAGTTGCGGCTTACGCCAAAGAAAAAAACATCAAAATGATTATGCATCATGAAACATCAGGATCGGTTGCTAATTATGAGCGTCATTTGGATAGAGCTTTCGATTTGATGAAAAAATACGATTATCCAGCAGTAAAAACAGGATATGTGGGTAAAATTATTCCTCGTGGTGAATTTCATGACGGACAAACTATGGTGAATCATTTCAACTTTGTGGCTAGACGCGCTGCCGATTATAAAATAATGCTTAATTCTCATGAATCGTCTCGACCTACAGGTTACAGTCGTACCTACCCTAACTACATTGCAGCTGAAGCAGCTCGCGGTAATGAATTCAATGGTTGGAGTGTTGGAAACCCACCAAGCCATGAAACCATTTTGCCGTTTACTAGACTTCTAGGTGGGGCAATGGATTATACTCCGGGTATTTTTGAAATCAAGATGAGCTATTATGATAAAAGCAAGACGGAGCAAGTTCATACTACATTGACCAAACAACTCGCATTGTATGTAACGATGTATTCGCCTTTGCAAATGGCTGCCGATTTACCTCAAAACTATGAAAAACGCATGGATGCCTTTCAATTTATCAAAGATGTTGCTTTGGATTGGGATGACACGAAAATTCTTGAAGCAGAACCTGGAGATTATTTGACTATTGCCAGAAAAACCAAAGGAAAAGAGACTTGGTTCTTGGGAGCAATCACAGATGAAAATGCCAGAAAATCTGAAGTTTCATTAGATTTTTTAAACAAAGGCCAAAAGTATAAAGCCATAATTTATGAAGATGCAAAAGATGCTGATTGGAAAAATAACCCAATGGGCTACAAAATAAGAACAGTTGAGGTTACTAGTAAGTCAAAATTAAATTTAGTTTTGGCTCCTGGTGGAGGAACAGCTGTAAGTTTTGAGCCAATTAAATAAAAAGTCAACTTCGAAAATAAACCGTATTTAATTTTAAACATTTAAGTCATGTAAGTTTTTTTAAAAGTTAGTTGTCAAATTAGTGGTTTAAAAGGGAATATAAGTTTAAAATATTTTTTGCATAAAGGCTTTGCTTAAATGAACTATTGGTTTTACTACATATTATTCAAATTAAAAACTTATATGACTTATATGTTAAACAATGTAATTAGTAAAATGTTGTTGTCTGGAGAATTAAGCTGATTAAACTAAATCCTGTAAACTTTTAAAGTGAGCAGGATTTTTTTTTGATTTTAACATCAATTTTATTTTAGAATTTCGAAATTGCACAACGATTAATTAAAACTATAAATTAAGAATAACCCAAAATGAAAAAAAGCCTACTTCTTTCTTTACTTTTTGTAAATAGTGTTGCTTTGTTTGCCCAAAACAAAGACGAACAATTTTTTAAGGAAATTTACAACTCAGTATTAACAAAATCACAATGCTATTCTTGGTTGGATCATCTGTCAAATAAGGTAGGTTCTCGCTTATCGGGTTCTGAGGGAGCCGAAAAAGGGGTTCAATACACCAAAAGTCAAATGGAAAAGTTAGGTTTTGATAAAGTGTATTTGCAAGAGGTTATGGTACCTCATTGGGTTCGTGGAGAAAAAGAAACAGCCTATATTCAAGACAATAAAACCAAAATCAAAGTGCCAATTTGCGCTTTGGGAGGTTCAATTGCAACTCCTAAAAATGGTGTAATTGCTGAAGTGGTTGAAGTTCATAATTTTGATGAATTGAAAGCTTTGGGTGAAGATAAAATAAAAGGAAAAATTGTATTTTATAACAGACCTATGAATAATGGAGCTATTGATGCTTTTGATGCCTATTCTGGAGCTGGAGATCAAAGATATAGTGGGGCAAAAGAGGCCTCTAAGTATGGGGCTGTAGGGACAATTGTTCGTTCTTTAAATTTGCGTTTAGATGATTTTCCACATGCTGGAGGACAAAGTTATGGTGATTTACCGAAGGAAAAATACATACCAACGGCTGCCATTAGTACCAACGGAGCCGAATTGTTAAGCAAGAGTTTAAAAAGTAATCCCAATTTAAAATTCTATTTTAAACAATCTTGTCAGCAATTTGAGGATGTGCTTTCATACAACGTTGTTGGCGAAATTAAGGGAACAGAGCATCCAGAAAATATTATGGTTGTAGGTGGTCATCTTGATTCTTGGGACTTGGCTGATGGTTCACATGATGATGGAGCAGGAGTAGTGCAAAGTATGGAAGTGGTAAATATTTTTAAAAATTTAAATTACAAGCCTAAAAATACACTTCGAGTAGTTCTTTTTATGAATGAAGAAAATGGATTAAGGGGAGGAAGGAAGTATCAAGAATTGTCATTGGCAAACAAAGAAAACCACATTTTTGCTTTAGAGAGTGACGAAGGAGGTTTTACTCCAAGAGGCTTTTCATTAGAATGTGATGATGCTAATTTATCGAAGATTACAAACTGGAAACCATTATTTGAACCGTATTTAATTCACAGTTTTGTAAAAGGACATTCAGGATCGGATATAGGGCCATTAACTGGGAAAACAATTGTAAAAGCAGGATTGAAGCCTGATTCTCAACGCTATTTTGATTACCATCACGCAGCAAACGATAAATTTGATGCAATCAATAAAAGAGAATTAGAACTTGGAGCAGGAACTATGGCTGCTTTGATCTATATGATTGATCAAAATGGTGTTGAATAATTAGTTGTCAAAACCAAAATAATGGAAATAGGAAACCTGTAAGTAACTCGAATGCTTACAGGTTTTCTTTTTAAAAACAATCCTGTTTTATAACTCTCTTGACGATTTAGTAATTGAAGAGATAAATAGTTATATGTAAATGTGAAATTCAAAATTTTTCAAACGAACTTACTTTTTAATACACAAAATAAATCCTACTTTAGCATTCCATTAAAAGAATGAAAAAATGATTAGTGAAGCGGAGTTTCAAAACGAATTAAATAGCTTAATTGCAAATGCTATCAGAGAGGATGTTGGATCTGGAGATTACAGTTCATTGGCCTGTATTCCTGAAAATGCTCAAGGAAAAGCAAAGTTATTGGTAAAGGAAGAGGGGATAATTGCAGGAGTTGCATTAGCCAAAATGATATTTGAATATGTAGATCCTAAAATGCAAATCGAAACCTTTATTGAAGATGGCACTCCAGTAAAAAAAGGAGATGTTGTTTTTCATGTCTCGGGCAGTTCTCAATCTATTTTAAAATCCGAAAGAGTAGTATTGAACACAATGCAACGCATGAGTGCCATTGCAACTAAAACGAATAGTTTTGTACAATTGTTGAAAGGTACAAATACAAAAATATTAGATACCCGAAAAACTACCCCAGGATTTCGTGTAGCCGAAAAATGGGCAGTTAAAATTGGTGGGGGAGAAAATCACCGTTTTGCATTGTATGATATGATAATGTTGAAAGATAATCACATTGATTTTGCAGGCGGAATTACATTGGCAATAGCCAAAACACAAGCCTATCTCAAGGAAAATAATTTAGACTTAAAAATAATTGTTGAAGCGAGAGACCTCGCTGAAATTGAAGAAATTTTAAAAAGTGAAGGAGTTCACAGAATTTTAATTGATAATTTTAATTATGATGATACTCGCACGGCAGTAGCTTTAATAGGCGACAAATGCCAAACAGAATCTTCGGGAAATATCAATGAAGAAACCATGAGGTTTTATGCTGAATGCGGTGTCGATTATATTTCATCGGGAGCTTTGACACATTCTGTTTACAATATGGATTTAAGTTTAAAAGCAATTTAATAGTATGAGCTTACTAATTGAAGCTAAACTCGAAAAAATTCCAATAGTCAGAAATTTGATGCGTGTCTTAAAAAAGGTGAAAGTGCCTGGTTTAGGAGGGTTTTCGTTATATGATTTATTGGAATTGTATTTTGAGGGAATCATTGATGGGGCATTTTCCTATCATGCCAGTGCGGTTGCTTTTAGTTTTTTTATGGCTCTCTTTCCTTTTGCATTATTTATTTTAAACTTAATTCCCTATATACCTATTGAAGGATTTCAGGACGATTTTCTGGAGTTTGTGAGGGAAGGCGTGCCGCCAAACACCTATGATGCTATTGCTAATATTGTAAACGACATTCTTAATAATAGTCACACAGGATTGGTTTCTTCGGGATTTTTACTTTCTATTTTCTTGATGGCAAATGGTATAAATGGAATTCTTGGCGGATTTGAATCTTCCCGACATGTTTTGGAAAAAAGAGGCTTTTTGAATCAATATTTTGTTGCTTTGGGAATTTCATTACTGCTTTCTGTTCTTTTGCTTCTTACAGTTGCAATTATTGTAGTTTTTGAGGTTTTGATTCAGAGTACAGCGATACAAGATGTATTAAGTGACCGCATTCCGTTAATTATTATGGGAAGATATATTTTTGTAATATTAATGATTTTAATTACATCTGCTATCTTATTGCGATATGGAACTAAACAGTCACACAAACCGCCATTTATTAGTGTGGGTTCGGTTTTTACAACGGTTCTTATAATTATTTCCTCCTATTTTTTTGGAATTTGGGTGATACGATTTTCAAAATACAACGAATTGTACGGCTCGATTGGAACATTGTTAATCATGATGTTTTACATCTGGATTAACTGCATGATTTTGTTGCTTGGATTCGAGTTGAATGCTACAATTCATAAGTTAAAAAAGACAAAAGACAATATTAAAGTTTAACAATATAATGAGATTGTTTAAATGGAATTTTGTATTCTTGTCGAAAGAAATCCAAGGGTTGATGGTTACAGCCATTTGGAATAATAAAAAGTGAGACAATAATTAAAGAAAAATGAAAAAAAGTATCGTGTTTAGTTTAGTTGCGTTTTTTGCAATGATTTTCAATGCCCAAAGCCAGAACGTTTTAGGAAAATGGAAAACCATTGATGATGAGACAGGACAAGCAAAATCAATTGTGGAAATTTATGAGAAATCAGGTAAAGTCTACGGGAAAATTATTGATATATTAAATCCAGAAAAAAGAAAATCTCTTTGTACAAAATGTTCTGGGGAAGATAAAAATGCACCAGTTTTGGGATTACTAATCATCAAAGGTCTTGTAAAGGATGGAGATGAGTATAACGGAGGTAAAATTTTGGATCCATTAAAAGGGGAAGAGTATAAATGTCTTATTGCACTTGAAGGAAAAGACAAACTAAAAGTCAGAGGTTTTGTTGGAGTTTCTTTGTTTGGAAGAACGCAATATTGGTACCGAGTGAAATAAGAATGATTTTAGATTTTAGTAAATTAATCTAAAATCTAAAACCTAAAATCTAAAATTATTTAATGCATTTTGTAGAAGTTGTTTTACCGCTTTCACTTGCCAAAACTTTTACATACAGAGTTTCGGAAGCTGAGTTTCTTTTTATAAAAAAAGGAATGAGGGTGACCGTGCCTTTTGGGAAAAGTAAAATCTATACTGCTTTGGTTATTGAAATTCACAATAGCAAACCAACTTTATACGAAGCAAAAGAAATACATCAAATTCTAGACAATTTCCCTATAGTAACCGAGTTTCAAATCAATCATTGGATTTGGATTGCCGATTATTATATGTGTGCCATTGGTGATGTTTACCGAGGCGCAATGCCCAGTGCTTTGTTACTGGAAAGCGAAACGTTAATTACTAGAAAAAATGATTTATTTGTTGATGAAAGTTTACTTTCAGATGATGAATATTTGGTTTACGAAGCTTTGCAACAACAAAGTTCTTTGAAAGTACAGGATATAATTTCAATTCTGAATAAAAAAAATATTTTTCCTGTAATTCAAAAATTGATAGACAAAAACATTCTGGTACTTCAAGAAGAAATTCAGGAAAGTTATAAACCAAAGTTGGTGCGATACGTTCGTTTGTATTCAAAATATGATTCCAATGAGGGTTTAAAAGATTTACTTGAAGTTTTAAAAAACGCCAATAAACAAAAAGAAGTAGTTTTAAATTATTTCCAATTAAGTGCTTCTGAGAAAAAACCTATTACAGTAAAAAAACTCGTTGAAACAGCTCAGTCTTCTACGGCAATTGTTAAAGCATTGGTCGAAAAAGAAATTTTTGAAGAGTATTTTTTGCAAGAAGACCGAATTAATTTTGCTGGAAATGGAAGGGATGGAGAACTTAAATTAAGTACCGACCAACAGGTAGCTTTTGAATTGATAAAAGAAAATTTTGAGCAAAAATCAGTATGTCTTTTGCATGGAATCACTTCAAGTGGTAAGACTGAAATTTACATCAAAATTATAGAAGAGTATTTAATCACAGGGAAACAAGTATTGTATTTGTTGCCAGAAATTGCTTTGACCGCTCAATTGGTTTCAAGATTACGAGTTCATTTCGGAAATAAAGTAGCTGTTTATCATTCGAAGTACAGTAATAATGAAAGGGTCGAAGTTTGGAACCAGGTTTTATTAAATGCGGAAAAAGCCCAAATTGTAATTGGAGCCAGATCGGCTTTGTTTTTACCTTATCAAGATCTGGGGTTTGTTGTTATTGATGAAGAGCATGAACAAACTTTTAAACAATCTGATCCTGCACCTCGATATCATGCCCGTGATGCGGCCATTGTTTTAGCAAATGCACATCAGGCCAAAGTGCTTTTAGGTTCTGCTACCCCAAGTATTGAAACTTATTATAATGCAGTATCAGGTAAATTTGGTTTTGTTGAAATTATGAAGCGTTTTGGGAATGTAAGCTTGCCTGAAGTTGAATTGGTCGATTTGAAAGATAAGTACTTTAGGAAAAAAATGAACGGTCATTTTAGTGATGTTTTAATAGAAGAAATAACAACAGCTTTGTCATTGGGAGAACAAGTGATTTTATTTCAAAACAGAAGGGGTTATTCTCCAATTATTGAATGTATTACCTGCGGACATGTTCCGCATTGTCAGTCGTGTGATGTGAGTTTGACCTTTCATAAGCACAAAAATCAATTACGCTGTCATTACTGCGGTTATGCTATTGCAAATCCAACTCATTGTCATTCTTGCCATAGTGTAGATTTGACCACAAAAGGTCTAGGAACAGAACAGATTGAACAGGAGTTGATAACCATTTTTCCAAATGCTAAAATTGGCAGGATGGATCAGGATACAACCCGAGGTAAATTTGGTTTTGAGAAAATTATTGATAGTTTCAAGAATAGGGAATTTGATATTTTGGTGGGAACCCAAATGCTTGCCAAAGGATTGGATTTTGATAATGTCAATTTGGTTGGTATTATGAATGCAGATACAATGTTGTATCATCCCGATTTTAGGGCATTCGAAAGAAGTTTTCAAATGATGACTCAAGTGGCTGGACGTGCAGGAAGATCTGAGAAAAAAGGAAAGGTAATTATTCAGACTTATAACCCAAATCACAATACCATACAGCAAGTTACTAATAACAATTATACAGGTATGTATAAAGAGCAGTTGTATGACAGGCAAATTTATAAATATCCGCCATATTTTAGGATTGTAAAATTAACATTGAAGCAACGTGATTTTGATAAGGTAAAGGAAGGTGCTATGTGGTTGTATCAGGTGCTGAGCCAAAATTTGGCTATGCCTGTTTTAGGTCCAGAAGAACCTGCAATCAGTAGAATCCGAAATGAGTATATTAGAACTATAATTATTAAAATACCTCAAAATACTTCTATTGTAAATACAAAAAAAACTATTCAGAAGATACTGAATAGTTTTGAGGCTGTCCCGCAATACAGAGCTATAAAAGTTACTGTAAATGTAGATTTCTATTAAGGTAAAGTTTTATGAATAGGCAAGTGCTTTTACTAAATCTTCTTTTTTGTTTCGGCTCAAAGGAATTTTTGTTACTCCGATTTCAGCAAACTTACTGTTGAAGCGGTCAATCTTATCTATATTTACAATATAAGATTTGTGTACCCTTATGAATTTATCTTTTGACAAATCATTTTCAAAAGATTTCATTGTCGAAAGTACAAGATTGCTGTCGTCTTCCGTAACTACTTTTACATAATCACCAAAAGCTTCAATCCATTTGATTTTGGACGTGAATATCTTTAGTTTTTTCAGATTGCTTTTAATAAATATGTGTTCACCTTCGTCTTCTTTGTTTTCTTTCTTCAGAAGGAAATGGTCAATAGCTCTACGGACTGATGCATTAAATCGCTCAATAGAAATTGGCTTTTGTAGATAATCCGTTGCGTCATAATCAAAAGCTTTCATGGCATATTCGGCTTTTGAGGTGATGAAGATAATCTGGGGCTTGGTTTTTAAACCATCAAGGAAATCAAAACCACTAATAACAGGCATCTCAATATCAAGAAATATTAAGTCTACCGTGTGAACAGTCATACAACTTTTGGCTTCTATTGCGTTAGAAAAATCACCAATCAAGTTTAAATTGGTGTGGTTATTAACTAACTTTGCAATAATCATTCTTTGTATTGAACTGTCATCTACGACTACACAGTTTAGTTTCATAATATCAAATTTTTGATTTGGTCAAGTAAAAATAGTTTATTTTTTTAATAAATCTAAAAAAATCAAATCTTTTTTAGTCATTCATCGATTATAGTATTTTTGTACTTGCATGTTCGAAAAAAAAGATTACTTTTGCACCCAATTTAACAAATAAATAAATTTTTTATGAATCATTATGAAACTGTTTTCATTTTAAATCCCGTTTTATCTGAAGTTCAGGTAAAGGAAACAGTAAGCAAATTTGAAGATTTTCTTACTAGTAGAGGAGCAGAAATGGTATCTAAAGAAGACTGGGGTCTTAAAAAGATGGCTTACGAAATCCAAAACAAGAAAAGTGGTTTTTACCATTTGTTCGAATTTAAAGTATCAGGAGAAGTTCTTATTGCTTTTGAAACTGAATTCAGACGTGACGAAAGAGTTATGCGTTTCTTAACTGTAAGTCTTGACAAACATGCTATTTCTTGGGCTGAAAGAAGAAGAGCAAAACTTAAATCTCAAAAAGCTTAATTATCATGGCAA
This sequence comes from Flavobacterium sp. A45, assembly GCF_002001005.1. Taxonomy (GTDB): domain Bacteria; phylum Bacteroidota; class Bacteroidia; order Flavobacteriales; family Flavobacteriaceae; genus Flavobacterium. Next base: position 3,821 of record NZ_MUNX01000037.1, on the reverse strand, counting down.
CATTACAACAATCTGCTTCAGGAAAAAAAGACGGGGATATCAGATATCTTACGCCTTTGAACATAGAAACTAACAAAACTAAAAAGTATTGTCGTTTCAAAAAATCAGGTATCAAATATATCGATTATAAAGATGCTGATTTCTTATTGAAATTCGTTAATGAGCAAGGAAAAATTCTTCCTCGTCGTTTAACAGGAACTTCATTGAAATACCAAAGAAAAGTGTCTGTAGCTGTTAAGAGAGCTCGTCACTTAGCTTTAATGCCATACGTGGCCGATTTATTAAAATAATTAAAAATTAATAGTTGTTGGTTTTCGGTAAAATGAAACCTAACTTCTCAAATAAAGGACAACAACATGGAACTTATTTTAAGAAAAGATGTTCAAAATTTAGGATTTAAAGATGATGTAGTAACTGTGAAAAACGGATACGGTCGTAACTTTTTAATTCCACAAGGATTCGCTCATTTAGCTACTTCTTCTGCAAAGAAAGTATTGGCTGAAAACCTAAAACAAAGAGCTCACAAAGAAGCTAAAGTTGTTGCTGATGCAAAAGCGTTAGCTGAAACTTTGAAAGCTATTGAAATTAAAATTTCTGCAAAAGCAGGTGGTGAAAAATTATTCGGTTCAATTACAAACATTGATATCGCTGAAGCTTTAGCTAAAGGTGGTCAAGTAATTGACAGAAAATTTATCACTTCTGGTATTGTTAAACGTACTGGTAAATATACTGCTTCAGTTAGATTGCACAGAGATGTAATCGTTGAATTAGCATATGAAATTATCGCTGAAAAAGCATAATTTTTAAATGTATATATTGAAATCCCGATGAAAGTCGGGATTTTTTTGTTTAAGTAATTATCAAAAGATATAAAAATGAAATATTCTAGGTTAACCAAAGAACAGTTTGAGGAATTAACGCAGGAGTTCACTAATTTTTTAGCGACTCAAGCAATTGACAAAGCGGAATGGGATCAGATCAAAGCCAATAAACCAGAAGTAGCCGAACAGGAATTGGATGTTTTTTCAGATTTGATTTGGGAAGGCGTGCTTACAAAAGCATCTTATTTAGAATTTTTTTCCAAAAACCACATTTTTCTTTTTCATTGTTTTGATACACATATAAAATCGATTGTTTTGAAATCGTTAGTTTCAGAAATTGATTTTTTGACAAAAGAGGGTTTAGAATGGCTAAGTGATAATTTGTTTACAGATACAATCGAAATGAAGATTGGGAAAAAAGAATTTACCGAAGAGCGTAATCTTTCTATTTTTCAATTGATACAGCAAGGTTCAATTTTGAGTGATGGTCAATTATACAATCAAATTAATTCGATTATCGAGGGATAAATTTGAATTTTAAAGTTTAAATTGGTTATTTTAGTAGATTATTTAATACACTAAAATAGCCAATTTTTTGTTTTATGGATATACTGCAAACCATTCAAACGCTTAGGGAAGAACTTAATCTTCACAATCATAATTATTATGTTTTGGATAAGCCAACATTATCTGATTATGAGTTTGATATGAAATTAAAGGAGCTTCAGGATTTAGAAAATAAACATCCTGAATTTTTTGATTCCAATTCTCCAACGCAAAGAGTGGGTGGAACGGTGACTAAGAATTTTGAAACTGTTCCTCATGAATATCGCATGTATTCTTTAGATAATTCCTATTCCAAAGAAGATCTGATTGATTGGGAAAATCGAATCCAGAAAGTTTTAGGGAATGTTTCATTAGAATATACTTGTGAATTAAAATATGATGGTGCTTCTATTAGTATTACCTACGAAAACGGAAAATTAAAACGAGCGGTAACTCGTGGAGATGGTTTTCAAGGAGATGACGTCACCAATAATATAAAAACAATCAAATCAATTCCTTTGCAGTTAAAAGGGAATTATCCAGAACAGTTTGCTATTCGAGGTGAGATTATCTTGCCTTTTGCCGGATTTGAAAAAATGAATCAGGAATTGATTGAAATTGGTGAAACTCCCTATTCAAATCCTAGAAATACAGCTTCTGGAAGTTTAAAATTGCAAGACAGTGCCGAAGTCGCCAAGCGTCCTTTGGATTGTTTACTTTACTTTTTAATTGGCCCCAACTTACCTTTTAATTCCCAATTTGAAGGACTCGAAGTCGCCAGGAATTGGGGCTTTAAAGCTCCTGTTGAAGCGAAATTGGCAAAAAACCTGGATGAAGTTTTTAAGTTTATTGAGTATTGGGATGTTCATCGTCATGAATTGCCTTATGAAACGGATGGAGTTGTAATAAAAGTAAATGATTTTCGCCATCAAGAGGAGTTGGGCTATACGGCAAAATCGCCAAGATGGGCTATTGCTTATAAATTTAAATCAGAGCAGGTTTCTACAAAACTAAATTCAATTTCATATCAAGTAGGAAGAACAGGTTCTATTACGCCAGTTGCCAATCTTGAACCAGTGCAATTGGCAGGTACTATTGTCAAAAGAGCTTCTTTGCACAATGCCGATCAAATTGAAAAATTAGATATTAGAATAAACGATACTGTTTTTGTAGAAAAAGGAGGGGAGATTATTCCTAAAATTATTGCTGTAGATTTAGAGAAGCGTCCTGAAAATTCAGTAGTAACAAAATACATCACCCATTGCCCGGAATGTCAATCTGAGTTAGTTCGTAACGATGGCGAGGCCAATCATTATTGCCCGAATTTTTATGGTTGTCCTCCACAAATTATCGGAAGAATTCAGCATTATATTTCGAGAAAAGCAATGGATATTGAGGGGCTTGGAGGAGAAACGGTTGCGTTGCTTTTTAATAACGGATTAGTACATAATTACGCAGATTTGTATGAATTAACGGTTGAGCAGATTTTACCTTTGGAACGGATGGCTCAAAAATCAGCGGAGAATTTAGTAAAGGGAGTTGAAAATTCAAAAAGTATTCCTTTCGAAAGTGTTTTGTTTGCTTTAGGAATTCGATTTGTTGGAGAAACTGTTGCCAAAAAATTAGCCAAGCATTATAAAAATATTGATGCGTTACAACAGGCAACTCTTATGGATTTGATTTTGGTGGATGAAATTGGGGAAAGAATTGCTCAAAGCGTGATTGATTTTTTTGAAAATAATGAAAACAAAATCATTGTCGAGAGATTAAAAAGTTATGGTGTGCAATTTGAAATTATAGAAAAAGTTAATCCAAACGCAACAGATAAATTCTTAGGGAAAACATTTGTTGTGTCTGGTGTTTTTTCTACTTTTTCTAGAGATGAATTAAAAAAAGCCATTGAAGATAACGGAGGAAAAGTAGGTAGTTCTATATCGGCCAAGACAGATTTTGTTGTGGCCGGAGATAATATGGGGCCTGCTAAATTGGAAAAAGCCAGCAAGCTCAACATTGAAATAATTTCTGAAGATCAATTTATAACTATGTTAAATGAAAGCTAGTACACCTTCACTTATATTGTTTTTTGTAACATCAGCATTAGTAGTGTTGTTTAAGTTATTGGATTATGAAGGTTTAGTGCTATGTGGTAAATCAATTTTAATTCCCTCTTTGTTTATTTTTTATTTTGTATCGAATAATTACAAGATTACTTTTTTAAAAGGATTGATTTTCTTGTTGCTTTTCATTAGAGATATTTTTACCACATTAAATATAAGTGAATCTGCAATGGGGTCTTTTTTGTGTATATTGGCAGTTTATGTTTTGCTTTTGTATTTAGCCCAAAAAGATTTTAAATTCTTGAAATTTAGTTATAAAGACAGCCTTTCTATTTTTATTCTAATTCTTGGAATTGGGGCTATTTGTTATTCCGTTTTAAATTTAGAACTCGAAAAC
>NZ_MUNX01000107.1 GCF_002001005.1 Flavobacterium sp. A45 | reverse complement strand
ATTATCTCCCTATGTGGACTACTTCTTGTATTCATTTCAAACGAATATAGTGAGTATTCGAGATATTATTTATACGGGTCCATAACAATAATGATCCCATTTATGATTTCTAACCTTATTAAACAGAGAAGAGAAGACCAACTCAATGGTACGACAATGTTTAAATCATCAATTTATAGGATGTTAATTGTAGCAGTGATGCTTGTAGTGTTCTTTTTAATTACCAAGCAAAATTATATGTAAATTTTTAGTTTTAATTATTTGAAGAAAAAGCAACTCAATTAATGAGTTGCTTTTTTAATTTTAATCAAATCTGATTAATCAATTTTTACAATGTCTAAAGTTTAACTTAAAAAAAAAGAGCGCCCAACTTACATTATACTATTTCCAATAAATATTCATAAATTCAAGATAAGTTACATTCTCAAAGACAACTTTTATACAATGTCTTATAATATTTTTTGGTAATTTAGCATCAAATAAAATCAATATGCCAACCGACTGTATCAGCTATCAAAATTCTGGGTATTTCTCTCCTTTGATGAATGATTATTTAAATCAAAAAAAAGAATTAGCTTCATTATATCATCGCTTTCCAACTCTTGAAAACTTTGAAAAACAGATTGAAGAGAAAAAGAATAATTTCAATGGCAATGACAGTTTCAAAAGAGAAACTTTAGTTCGTGTTTTAGAAAAACAATATTCTAAATATGATGTTTCAGTTGCAGCCTTGAACAACATTAAACTTTTAAACAATCCAAATACTTTTACCGTTACCACTGGACATCAGCTGAATTTGTTTTCTGGTCCATTATATTTTTTGTACAAAATCATTTCGACGATTAATTTGACCAAAGAATTAAAAGCGAAATATCCAATCTACAATTTTGTTCCCGTGTATTGGATGGCAACTGAAGACCATGATTTTGAAGAGATTAATTATTTCAGTTTCAAAGGAAAAAAGTTTCACTGGAACAGAGACAGCAAAGGCCCTGTTGGGAGATTATCTACAGAAGGACTTACTGAATTCCTAGAAATATATGCACTCGAAATAGGCTCCAGTATCAATGCAAAAACCATCATAAAACTGTTTGAAGATTCTTATCTCAAGCACAGCAACTTAGCCGATGCCACGAGACATTTAGCTAATGAACTTTTTGGCACATCAGGTTTAGTTATTCTAGATGCTGATGATCAGGATTTAAAACGCAGTTTTATTCCGTATATAAAAGAGGAATTGCTTCATCAATCGTCTTTCAAATCGGTAACAGAAACTGTCGAGAAAATGAAAGACTACTTCGTTCAGGTAAATCCGCGCGAAATTAATTTATTCTATATCGAAGATAATTTACGCGAAAGAATCATTCTCGAAAACGGAATTTACAAAGTCAACCACACCAAAATCGAATTTACTGAAACTGAAATTCTTGATTTATTAGAGAGCAATCCTGAGAAATTCAGCCCAAACGTAATTATGCGTCCTTTGTATCAAGAAGTTATTTTACCCAATTTATGCTACATTGGCGGAGGCGGAGAAATTGCTTATTGGTTGGAATTAAAATCTTTTTTCGCTACCGCAAAAATTACTTTTCCAATCTTACTATTGAGAAATTCAGTGCTTTTGGCAACTGAAAAACAAAACAAAAAAGCCGATAAATTAAACCTGTCTTGGGCAGATTTATTTTCAAAACAAAGCACTTTAGTCAATCGAGTAACCCAAAAACTATCGGATTTTCCAATTGATTTTACCGAACAGAAAGAAGCTTTAAGAAAACAATTTGAAGCACTTTTAGAGCTCGCTAATCATACCGACAAATCTTTCATAGGTGCAGTAAAAGCACAAGAAGTCAAACAAACCAAAGGATTGGAAAACCTCGAAAAAAAATTGCTTGTAGCTCAAAAAAGAAAATTTCATGACGAATTACAGCGCATAATTGATTTACAAAATGAATTGTTCCCAAACCAAAGCCTTCAGGAACGTCAAGCCAATTTTTCGGAATTTTATCTGGAAAGCGGAGAAAGCTTAATTCCTCAATTAATGAACCAACTCAATCCTTTAGAACAAAATTTCAACATTATTACATTGTACTAAATGATTATTCACAATAAAACCAAAAAAAACCAATGACCAAAGACCGCCTTATTTCGCTTGATGTATTTAGAGGATTAACCATTTTATTAATGACCATTGTCAATAACCCTGGCAGTTGGGCTACAATCTACCCACCATTACAACATGCCGAATGGCACGGCTGTACTCCTACGGATTTGGTTTTTCCATTCTTTGTTTTCATCATGGGAGCAGCGATTTCATTTGCAATGCCCACCAAAACCTACGACAGCACTACACTCAATAAAATATTCACCCGCTCGCTGCGTATGATATGTCTGGGAATATTTTTCAACTTTTTCAGCAGTATACAACTCTTCGGATTGGAAGGTATTCCCTTAATTATTGGCCGTTTACTTATTACTGCCTTAGTTGGCTATGCCCTAATGGGAAATTTCGATGCTAAATTAAAAACCTATTTAGCTGTTTCGATTTTTATTATTTATATGGTTCTTGCCTATAGTGGCATTGAAGCCTATCAATCGGTACGCCTGCCTGGTGTGTTACAGCGTATCGGAATTGTCTATTTCATTGCTTCTCTTTTGTATTTAAAAACTACTCAAAGAACACAATTACTGACAGCAATCGGAATTTTGCTAGGATACTGGGCAATCATGACGCTAATTCCGGCTCCAGGATTCGAAATCACAAACCTTGAAAGAGGAACAAACCTTGCAGCTTGGACTGATAACACCCTATTAAAAGGACACATGTGGGAATCCTCCAAAACTTGGGATCCTGAGGGAGTATTAAGTACCATTCCAGCGATTGCAACAGGAATTATTGGTTTATTGATTGGACAATTGCTAACCAGTACCTTATTAAAAACTGAAAAAGCAAAAAAAATGTTCATCATAGGAGTAATTCTAATTGTCTTGGGACAAATTTGGAATATTGTTTTCCCTATAAACAAAGCACTTTGGACAAGTTCATACGTTTTATATACAGCCGGACTTGCTACAGTTACTTTAACTGTTTTATACAGCTTGATTGATATTGCCGATTATAAAAAGGGAATCAAATTATTCCAAATTTGGGGTGTAAATCCAATGATTGTTTTCTTCCTTTCTCAAATTGTTCCGCAGGCAATGGCAATGGTTTCTTTACCAAATCCAAAATTCCCAGCCGAGCAAATCAATCTTTGGGATTACTTGTATACATTTAAAGTGTTGCCATTTTTCAGCAACCCAATGACAGCTTCATTAACGTTTGCCTTACTTTATGCAGGTATCTGGTCTTTACTTTTGACCTATTTCTACAAAAAGAAAATGTATTTCAAAGTTTAAAATAACAGTAATAACAGATTTACGTCATTAAATTGAAGATTTGCTAAAATCATTCGATAAAAAAAGTATATTTTTGCACAAATTTTTAAAACACAGAAAAATGGCGACTAATAGAACTTTTACAATGATTAAGCCTGATGCAGTTCAAAACGGACACATCGGAAACATATTGGCAATGATTACGAACGGTGGTTTCAAAATCGTTTCTTTGAAATTAACTCAATTGACAGTTGCAGATGCTCAAGCATTTTACGCTGTACACGCTGCAAGACCTTTCTACGGAGAATTAGTAGAATTTATGTCTCGTGGTCCTATCGTTGCTGCTATTTTAGAAAAAGACAATGCAGTTGAAGATTTCAGAACTTTAATTGGTGCTACAAACCCAGCTGAAGCTGCTGAAGGAACTATCCGTAAAGCATACGCAACTTCTATCGGTGAAAATGCAGTTCACGGTTCTGATAGCGACGAAAATGCTGCTATTGAAAGCGCATTTCACTTTGCTGGAAGAGAGCAGTTCTAGTCAGTTAGCAGTGTTCAGGTTTTGAGTATTCAGTGAAAAACAATGCTTAAAAAACTTCATAAAAAAATCCCATTCTAGTCTATAGACTAGAATGGGATTTTTTTTTATGATAAACTGATTACTATTTTAAACTAATTACTGAACACTTTTTTAAGCCTGATCACTAAAAAACTGAACACTGAATACTATCGTAAAACCACATCCCGCACCACATCTCTCCTTAATTCCTCATTAATCATTTTTATGATTTTGGATTTTCCGTGGCTCAATTCCTCACGCAACACGGCCGATGTCAACTGAACATACAAAGTTGAACCTTTCAAAACAACATTATTAGTATAACTGTTCACACCGTTCCCCATTAAATTACGCCAAGCATCTTTCACATCAATCTCATCCATTCCAGATTGCAATTTATTGACCTCGATAATTTGCTTCAAAACGTCCCCTATCGAACTTTGATTATTTAGTCTTTTTGCCATAGTCATCTAGATTTATTGGTCCCGTTTTTTTATAATGATATTCTTTTTTCTCTGCATTCAAAACAACTAGCTCTTTATCAGTCAGTACAAGTATTTCCTCGCTCCATTTCATATATGGCGTACTATAATCTATAAAAACCTGGTCGTCTGCAAACCTGATTTTCACATTCTCAAATGTATCATTCACCAAAAAAGTTCCGTCCAATTGTGGCATCACTTTCTTGCGGATTCCCACACTTTTTTTGTCAATTTGGAAGAAATCAAACGATTCATTCACTCCATATTCCTTCTCATTCCCATCCTCCAAAACCACTTTTTCAATCTCCCAATAACCGTTGATTTTGGCAACGTCTGAAGGAGTTATTTTTTGCTTACACCCCACAAATAAAAGGGCAATCAATAAAACACCAAATACTTTTTTCATAAATAATCTTTTTTTAAGGAGCTATATCCTGCTATTCGTTTCAATCTTGTGAGTCTCGTTAGAAAAAACGAGACTCACAAGGATTCCCACTGCACACGAGCGAAGCGAACTGGCGAAGCAATCAGGGCTAGGGCATCTCGTTTATCAACAACCTTAGTTAAAACGACAAAGTTAAACTTTAAAAATCCAAAGAAAATAAAAAAAAACATTCCCGTTAAACTATTTTCTATATTTTTGGTCTTACCCAAAACTAACCTCCGCAACCATGTCAAAATCAATACTATTACTCGTATTTGCACTTTTTTGCATCAATTGCTCATCCGACAATAACGACCCAGCACCTGCCCCAACACCCGAAGAAACACTCTACTTTCCTCCACTTACAGGAACTGCTTGGGAAACAAAATCTATAGAAAGCCTTAGTTGGAAACAATCAGCCGTACAACCACTTTTGGATTATTTGAAACTCAAAAACACCAAAGGCTTTATCATCCTTGTCAACGGACGCATCGTAATGGAAAATTATTTTAATGGCCACGATGCTTCAACCAATTGGTACTGGGCAAGTGCCGGCAAAACATTAACGGCAACGATGACTGGAATTGCCCAACAGGAAAACCTTATCAACAGCAACAGCAAAGTATCACAATACCTAGGAACGGGCTGGACAAGCGCACCACTAGCCAAAGAAAACCTAATCACCTGTAAACATTTATTGAGCATGACCACTGGTCTGGACGACAGTACCGATGATGTTTCGCCATCCGCACTTATCTACAAAGCTGATGCAGGAACACGATGGGCATATCACAATGTGTATGTAAAACTGCAGGACGTCATCGCTCAGGCCAGCGGACAATCCTGGAATACGTATTTCAATACCAAACTAAGAGACAAAATCGGAATGAACGGCACTTGGTTTACAATTGGCAACAATATTGTTTACAGCAGTACCACAAGAAGTATGGCACGTTTTGGACTATTAATGTACAATAAAGGAAAATGGGAAAATAATGTAATACTGAACGAAAGCTATTTCAATGAGGCGACAAACACTTCACAAAATATCAATTTAGGATATGGCTATTTATGGTGGCTGAATGGCAAAGCGAGTTACCACTTACCTCAATCCCAACTGCAGTTTAAAGGCAGTTTAGTCACAACAGCTCCCAATGACATGTTTATGGCTTTAGGCAAAAACGACCAAAAAATCTATGTAATTCCCAGCAAAAAAATGGTAGTAATCCGAATGGGAGACGTAGCAAATCCAGATAATCCAACTTTTGCCCTATCCGGTTTTGATGAAGAATTATGGTCTAAAATAAGTGCTTTGTATCAGTAGGAATAAGAATCATTTATCACAAAAAAGCTCTTAACTAATTAGCGGTATTTTGTAAATTAATAAATTACAAAATACCGCTAAATTCTTATTACTGATAACTATCAAAAAAATAGTAGTCTACTTCTTAATCCTCCTCATCAATCCTAAAAAGAAAAAAATCAACCCGACAATCAGTAAAGCATAATAAAAACCAACACTGGTTGTTCTAACAACATTTGCCAACACAAAAGCCGCAATACTTACAAAGTAAAAATATATAGGGCTTGCATTTTTTATAGAAGAAAAATTCATGGACTTATTTATTTAAAAAAACTATCTACAAACTCGTTTTTATTAAAAACCTGCAAGTCTTCGATTCCTTCGCCAACACCAATGTATTTAACCGGAATTTGAAATTGGTCAGAAATTCCAATAACCACACCGCCTTTGGCAGTACCGTCTAATTTAGTAACTGCTAAACACGAAACCTCTGTTGCTGCAGTAAATTGTTTGGCTTGTTCAAATGCATTTTGTCCTGTAGAACCGTCCAAAACGAGCATTACATCATGCGGAGCATCACCAACCACCTTTTGCATTACACGTTTCACTTTTGAAAGTTCATTCATCAAGTTTATTTTATTATGCAGACGACCTGCAGTATCAATAATAACAACATCAGCATTTTGAGCTACCGCCGACTGCAGCGTATCAAATGCCACAGAAGCTGGATCACTTCCCATATCTTGTCTAACTATCGGAACACCTACTCTGTCTGCCCAAATTTGTAATTGGTCAATAGCTGCAGCACGAAAGGTATCTGCCGCTCCAAGTACCACATTATAGCCAGCTTTCTTGAATTGATAAGCTAACTTTCCGATTGTTGTTGTTTTACCAACTCCGTTTACACCAACAACCATCAATACATATGGCTTGGTAATAACAGGAATAACAAATTCGGTTGCTTCCCCAGTATTGGTTTCTGATAGCAATCCTGCTATTTCGTCTCTCAAAATCTGATTGAGTTCTTCAGTACCAAGATATTTGTCTTGCTCTACCCTTTTTTCAATTCGGGTAATTATTTTTAAGGTTGTATTGACTCCCACATCCGAAGAAACTAGCACTTCTTCCAAATTATCCAAAACATCATCATCTACTTTTGATTTCCCAGCTACTGCTTTGGATAATTTGGAAAAGAAACTGGTTTTGGTTTTTTCTAGACCTTTATCTAATGTTTGTTTTGCCTCTTGACTTAGGCTAGAGTCTTTTTTCTCTGAGGAGAATATTTTTTTAAAAAAGCTCATTGAGTTTATGGTTTGGAATTTACATTTGTCAACTTAAACAAGAAAAATCAATTAAAAACAATACGATTTGTCTTTAACGAAATTCTCAAAAGAATCTTTTAATTTCGAGGTGTAAATATAGAAAATAAAAAAGCTACTTCCGAATGAAAGTAGCTTTTCTATAAAATGTAATAGTTATTATTTCTTTTTCAAGAATTCATCAACTTCTTCAGGAGCCATAATAGATTCTACGAATGTATATGCACCAGTTTTAGGAGATTTTACCATTTTGATGGCTTTTGATAATCTCTTAGAAGATGTTTGTAACGATGCTACGGTTTTCTTTGCCATGATTGAATGTTATTTGAAATTTTTATAAAATGCACAAATGTAAAAATTTGAGATTTTTTTTTAAAATTTCTAATTATTATTTAATTTCTTTATGAACAGTAACTCTTTTCAAGATTGGATTAAATTTTTTAATCTCTAATCTGTCTGGAGTATTTTTTTTGTTCTTTGTAGTTATGTATCTTGAAGTACCTGCAACACCAGTTGTTTTGTGCTCAGTACATTCTAAAATTACCTGGATTCTATTTCCTTTCTTTGCCATCTTGCTATTTTTTTATTTTGGAAAAGATTATTTAATAAATCCTTCTGACTGCGCTTTTTTCAAAACTGCAGCGATTCCATTTTTATTAATTGTTTTTATCGTAGATGCTGCTACTCTAAGAGTAATCCATCTATCTTCTTCTGGAAGATAAAAACGCTTTTTAACTAAGTTTACAGAAAATTTTCTCTTAGTTTTGTTCATAGCGTGAGAAACGTTATTTCCTACCATCGCTCTTTTACCTGTAAGGTCACAAACTCTTGACATTATACTTATCTTTTATCGTTATTCAAAATCAGGGTGCAAAGAAAAGAAAAATAAACCTATAAACCAAAAAAATTATTGCTCTTTTTTGGAAATTTCTTTGAGCAGCATTTCAAGTCCTTTTACTGACGCTCTATCTATCACTTTTTCACGTGGTTGTCCAAAATTAAACTTTTCAACCAAGACTTCATTTGGCGTAGCCAATGCAATAAAAACTATTCCCACATCAGCATCTGATTCGCCTTTGGATGGACCGGCATTGCCAGTAGTCGCAATTGCATAATCAGTATTCATTAGTGACTTTACTCTCAAAACCATAGCCTCAGCGACTTCAGCGCTCACAACACTATATTCCTCTATCAAATTCTTCGAAATACCTAATATATTTTGTTTTACTTCCGTTGAATAAGCCACTACACTTCCTTTGAAATAATTAGAAGCCCCAGGAACTGAACTCAGCAACTGCGCAATACCACCTCCTGTACAGCTTTCGGCAGTAGAAATTGTTTTATTTTTCCTCGTTAAGATTTTACCTAGACTCACTTCCAGTGTTTCATCATCCTCAAAACCAACAATAATATCTCCTATTATTTCAGTCAAAGAAACCACATTATCTTCAATAGCTTTTTCTAATAATTCTTTATCAGCTCCTCTAGCCGATAATCGTAACCGTACTCTTCCAGGTGCTGGTAAATAAGCTAGCTTAATGAATTCGGGTAAGTTATTTTCCCAGTCTTCAATTTGTTCTGCCACTGCACTTTCTCCTCTACCATAGGTAAGAATCGTTTTATGAAGAATATAAGGTCGCTGATAATCTCGAACTACTTTAGGAATAATTTCATTTTCCATCAAATATTTCATCTCAAATGGTACTCCTGGAAGCGACACAAAAACAGTGTTTTCCTTTTTCATCCATAATCCCGGTGCTGTGCCCACTTGATTATGAAGCACCATACATTTTGAAGGAACCAGCGCCTGATCTTTATTTATTTGAGTAATCGCCCGCTTATAAAAACCTTCTATCAATTGAGTTACATGTGCTAAAACAGCAGTGTCTACAACTAATTTATCTTCAAAATAATCACATAATGTTTTCTTAGTTATATCATCTTTAGTCGGACCCAATCCGCCAGTTACAATGACAATATCAACTTTGTTCTGGAGTTTTGAAAATGTATTTAAGATATGATCACGAGAATCACTTATAGAAAGCATCTCATAAACCTCAACCCCAATTCTATCTAATGATTTAGCTATAAAACCAGAATTTGTATCTGTAATTTGACCAATCAGAATCTCGTCTCCAATTGTAACTATGGCTGCTTTCATATTTTTAAAAACTTTTACTCTATATTTAAAAAAAAATCTAACTGTTGCATTTTCTATACAACTGTTAGATTCTTTTATATCTTCTATTTTTATAAAAAATTAAAACGACGAATTAAAGATCAAAATCTTTTCTCAACTCTTTAATAGCATCTTTAACCTGAGTTTTAACACTTTTATAGGTCTCAATTATTTCTTTCTTCTTACCTTCTGTTTTAGTCCAGGCTTCTATTTGCAGAATTTCCTCGAATGCCACATTTAATCCCAGCAAATCCAATGTTGGTTTCAATTTGTGTGCAAAGGCATAAGTATGTTTGTGATCTTTGTTCTTAATTCCCTCTCCAATTTGCATCAAATCTTCAGGGACTTCAGTAACAAATAAATTCAAAATTTCATTCACAAACTCTGGATCGTTATCCGAAAGTGCGTACACTTTTGCTAAATTATATTTTAAAGCCATTATTTTACTTGTATTCTAAATAGTTTTTGTCCTTCTAAAAATCCTTCTAAAACATCATCTGGTTTTACTGCTGCAACTCCTTCTGGCGTTCCCGTAAAAATAATATCCCCAATCTTTAAAGTAAAAAATTGAGAAACATACGATATCAACTCATCAATATTCCACATCATCATGTTGGAATTCCCCTTTTGTACCGTAACATTATTGTTCGTTAATTCAAAAGTAACATTTTCTAATGAAACAAACTGGCTTTTGGGCAAAAATTCTCCAATAACCGCTGAACCGTCAAATGCCTTAGCTTTTTCCCACGGCAACCCTTTTTCTTTCAGTTTAGTCTGTAAATCTCTGGCTGTAAAATCAATTCCAACACTTATTTCATCATAATACTTATGAGCAAATTTTGGTTCTATATATTTCCCAACTTTACTTATTTTTACGATAAGCTCAATTTCGTGATGAATATCCTCTGAAAATTCTGGAATTACAAAAGGATGCTGTTTTAATAAAACTGCCGAATCTGGCTTCATAAAAATAACCGGCTCCGAAGGGCGTTCATTTTTTAATTCTTCTATATGATTGGCATAATTTCTGCCGATACAGATTATTTTCATTTTTTTTTTAGTTTCTGAGTTGCTAAGTTCCTGAGATTCTTAGATACTCAGAAACTTAGCAACTTACTTCGTATTTAATTTTCTTAATTTTATGGCTGTCAAAACTTTTTTAGTGTACAGAGGAAAATCTGCATTTTGAATCCAACTAAAATAACCTGGTTCTGTTTCCAAAATTTTATCAACTTTGGCTCCTTTATGCTTTCCGAAGGTAAAAATCTCTTCATTATCAGCATCAAAAGCTATCATCCCTGCAAAGTCAGCTATTTTCTTTCTGGTAGTAAACTCAGACAGCGATTTCATATCATTCTCCAATTCTGGATAACGATCCAATTGTGCCATTAGGATTTCATAAGTTGCCATAGTGTCTGCTTCCGCTGAATGGGCATTTTCAAGTCCTTTTCCGCAGTAAAACTTTAAAGCTGCACTCAAGGTACGCTCTTCCATTTTATGAAAAATAGTCTGTACATCGACAGAAACTCTGTTCTTCATATCAAAATCGACTCCTGCACGCAATAATTCTTCAGCTAATAACGGTATATCAAAACGATCTGAATTAAATCCTGCCAAATCGCTATCCTTAATCATATTATAAACTTGAGGAGCCAGTTCTTTAAAAGTAGGTTCATTAGCCACTTTTTCATCACTGATACCGTGAATTGCTGTTGATTGTGGTGGAATTGGAATCGTTGGATTCACCAGCCACGTTTTGCTTTCTTTATTACCGTTGGGAAAAACTTTAAAAACTGATATTTCTACAATTCTGTCTTTTCCGATGTCAATTCCTGTAGTTTCAAGGTCGAAAAAACAAATTGGCTTATTGAGTTTTAGTTCCATTTTTTGTATTTGAATTGGTACAAATATAAAGATTTGGTATTGATTTCATTTAAAGTCAATGCTAAAAATACTAAAAAAAGAAAACCCGACAAACTATAAAAATTTGTCGGGTTCATTTTCAATTTATACTGAATTAATAATCTCTATTTACATCAAATGCCTCAAGATATTCGGCTACTCTTTTCACAAATGCACCTCCCAACGCACCATCAACTACGCGGTGATCATAACTGTGAGACAAGAACATTTTTTGACGGATACCTATAAAATCACCTTCTGGAGTTTCAATAACTGCTGGCACTTTACGAATAGCTCCCAGTGCCAATATCCCAACTTGCGGCTGATTAATAATTGGAGTTCCAAAAACACTTCCAAAAGTTCCCACATTGGTAACTGTATAAGTTCCTCCTTGAGTATCGTCTGGTTTTAATTTCCCCATTTTTGCACGGTTCCCTAGATCATTAACCGCTTTTGCCATACCAACCAAGTTCAATTGATCTGCATTTTTAATAACAGGAACAATTAAGTTTCCATTAGGCAAAGCTGCTGCCATCCCTAAGTTGATATCTTTCTTTTTTATAATAAAATCACCTTGTACCGAAATATTCATACCTGGATAATCTTTCAACGCTTTAGCAACTGCTTCCATAAAAATAGGAGTATAAGTCAACTTTTCACCTTCTCTTTTTTCAAAAGCATTTTTAACTTTATCTCTCCATTTTACAATATTAGTCACATCAACTTCGATAAATGATTGCACGTGAGCAGAGGTTTGAACCGAAGCTACCATATAACCAGATATCAGTTTACGCATTCTATCCATTTCCACAATTTCATCACCTCCATTTACAGAAACAGGTGAAACCGTTTGTGATGGAGTAGCCGCTGAAACCGCTTTTGGTACTTCAACTGTTTTAGCCGGTGTTGCAACTACAGTTGCAGGTTGAGAACCTCTATTTTTTACGTAATTCAATATATCTTCTTTAGTAACACGTCCTTCCTTCCCGGAACCATTGATACTTACTAATTCACCTAAAGAAATCCCTTCTTCTTTTGCAATGTTTTTTACCAATGGAGAAAAGAATTTATCACTTTCAGAAAAATCAACCGGAGTTGCAACCGATTCTTTGGCTACTTCAACTGCTTTTTGTATTTCCTCAATAATTGCTGGAGATACTTCTGAACTTACAACCTCAGCATTTCCACCCTCTGTCTCAATAATAGCAATAGTTTGTCCAACTTGAACTAAATCGTCTTTACCAAATAATATTTCGACAAGAACACCCGAAACCTCCGATGGAACTTCAGAATCTACTTTATCGGTCGCAATTTCCAAAACAGCATCATCTGCTTCAATTTTGTCGCCAACTTCTTTTAACCAATTTGTGATGGTTGCTTCTGCAACGCTTTCTCCCATTTTAGGAAGCTTTAATTCAAATCTTGCCATATTGTTAATCTAAAAGGTGATTTTGATTTTCAGTTTGCGAAATTATTAAAAAATATCAATATAAATTTCACTAAATGTAATTTTTATTTGATTTTTACAATTTCTCCCCTATCATTAAAAGAATCACTTCCAATGATAAAATTTGCATTTTTGGGAATAATTCTAAATGTAACTCCTTTGTTCCTATGCTTTTCATGAATATTAATACATTCTTTAAAGGAAACAAACTCATTATCCAGAATAATCTGTGACCCATTTCTTATTGAAATTGATGACAAATTTACCTCTTTTTCTGTTTTCAAATCGAGAAAACCAACCTTTTTTTGGACAAGAAGCGCTATTATTTTTACCAATGTATCAGAAGCTGATACAAGCAAATAACTTTTAGGTGTAGTTTTAGTTTTAGACCTGCCTTGAATTCTTTTTATTAAAGAAAAAAACACAATTCCAATTTTCATAAATGCAGAAAAAAGATTAGAAACCTGAAAATATTTTCTATAGAAAAACTCCATTGCCTCTTGAAATCGTTTCATATAAGTGCCATCCTTAATTGTACTTTCGCCTTTATAGTGTATCACAGTGGTTCCGTGGAAATAATAATTGGGTTTTCCTTTTTGCAACACCCTATATGACAAATCAATATCATCTGAATACATAAAGCAATTTTCATCAAAACCGCCCACTTCCTCATACAATTCTTTTTTCAGAATCATAAAAGCACCAACTAAAATTTCGACTTTACCAGTTTGGTTTTCGTTCAAATGCTGAGCATAATATTTATTGAAAAATGGAGACTTTGGAAATAGTTTATACAACCCCATGATTTTGGTAAAAGCAACCCAAGGCCTGGGAACTCCTCTTTTGCTTTCGGGAAGAAAATTTCCTGTTCCGTCAATAAGTTTGACTCCTATAATTCCAAGATTATTTTGTTTTTTGGCGAAAGCCAAAACCTTTTCAAATGTATCTTCAGCTACAACGGTATCTGGATTTAAGATACAGACATAATCGCCTTTGGCTTGGCCAACTCCAATGTTATTGCCTTTTGGGAAACCAACATTTTGATTGTTTTGAATGAGTTTCACATTTGTAAAACGAGATTTTATCATCTCACAACTATCATCTTGGGAATTATTATCCACCACAATAATTTCAGAATCTATGTTTTGCAGAGCTCTTTCTACACTTAACAAACATAGTTCCAAAAAATAGCGGACATTGTAATTGAGAATAATGACGGATAACTGCATTTTTCAAAGATATATTTTTAAGCTTTAATCACACAAAGTTTATCATAAATACAAACCTCTACAAAAAAATTTAAAAATTCTCAGAAAGCGCAACCCTAAACGTCCAATCATCTTTACTGACACCATAATCCAATACTAGATTACAATTATTGACTTTATTCCATTTTATCCTCAAACCTGTCCCGACCGCTGGAGTCCAATTATCAAATTTATAAGTATCTAAATTGGAAACCGAGGAATAATTAGCATAAAAAACTGCTCCAAGGAAGCCATTTTTGGTAATATCTGTACGGTATTCTGTTTCCAGATATAATAAGGAATTGCTTCTATAGCGGTTGCGGGTAAAACCCCTGCCTGTTTTTCCATAACGATCCCAGCCGATACTCGGTAAATCTAAATAATGTGGTTTCCCGTCGAAAACCGCCCAATAAAAAGCTCTAGTGGCCAAAATTTTATGACGAGTTTTACTGAACGAATGATATTTTCGGGCATCAATGTAAATGGATTTCCAGTCGGTGTCGCTTCCAAAAATGCTGTTATTAATTCTATAATCGGCTTCAAAATAATAACCCTGCGTGGGATTCAAAATGTTTTTTCGGGAATCATACAACGCCTGAAAAGCTATTCCTGACGAAAGTTCATCAGTGTAGTCGCCTTCTTGGTATTTGTTAAAATCGGTTTGTCCTTCCATTTCAAGATCTTCGGAAATATCTTTATAATTGTCCAATTGAAAACCCAATCCTAAACGAAAATCTCCCTTTATTTTTCGGCTAACGAATTGATAGAATCGAATTTGCTGATAATGAACTTCGGATTGAGGATCCTTGGAACTGTTTCCGCCCAACCCATACGTAAACTGCGGATAAATCATGAACCTGTAATCGCCAATGAAATTATATTTGTTGTCTTTGGTATAAATATAGGACTGTATCGGAAAAGAATATTGTCCTGTAAAACTAGTGGTTGGCGTAAAATAGACTTCGGACATTTTGGTTGTTTCGTGATTTTCGTCCATAAAAAAAGTAGTCACAAACGACACAACAAGTCCGCCTTCGGAGCTTTTCATGTCGGGAGCGGGCATTAACGAAAAGGCAACTTTACTTGGGTCTTTTTTCTTTGTGCTGTCATTTTTTACAAAAATACTTTTCAGAATATGTTTCATATCCAAACTATCACTTCTAAAATCTATTTTCTGTGAAAAGGAAGAAAAGGAAGAAGCAACAAAAAAAAGCAGAAGCAGATTTCGCTTAATCAAAGCCATAGATTTTGGTTGTATTTTAGAAAATTAACTTTTTACAGTTATTCAAATGTAAAGAAAAAATCACAATTCTAAACAGCCTGATAAGATGATTTGATTGGAATTACTGATATTCTTGCAGCAATAAAACCTCCTCCAAAAAAAGAAAAATCTACAAAACTATAAAACTTAACTAGCCCTCATTGCTTCGCCAGTTTGCTTCGCTCGTGTGAAGGGAAAATCCTTTTTATCTACTATGATCTTTAAGGCGAGACGAGATAAAAAGATTAGAATGAGAGCGGGAACCATGCCTGCAAAAAACTAATAATTTGCCCAAAAATCTTTTTATTATAGAATTGTTTAATACCTTGCTTTTGATTTTCATTTGAATACTGCAATGCAAAAAATAATTCTACTTTTGTTACTTTTTGTAACTACCTCATATGCCCAAATTCAAGGATGTACAGATCATCTTGCTAAAAATTTTAATCCGAAAGCAACAGAGAATAATGGAAGTTGTGAGTATGCTTCCGCAAAAATAAAAACAGAGTCTTCGGAAAATATAAATGATTCAATTTCTGAAACTTCTGGTTTAATTGTTTTTGAAAATTTATTATGGACGCACAATGATGACCTTGATACTACTTTATATGGAATCGACACGAAAGGGAAAACCAAGAAAAAAATTAATCTTCAGGGTCTTAAAAATAACGACTGGGAAGAAATTGCCCAAGATAGTTTGTATCTCTACATTGGTGATTTTGGAAATAATTACAAAGGAAACAGAAAGGATTTACAAATCGTGAGAATTGAAAAAAAATCGATTTTGACAACAGCCCCCGTAATTGACACTATTGCTTTTTCGTATGCTAATCAAACTGATTTTGATATTCAAAAAACAAATACGACCGATTTTGATTGTGAAGCCTTTGTGGTCTTACAGGATAGTATTTATTTGTTTACCAAACAATGGACAACTGAGAAAACAAGCGTGTATTCCTTGCCAAAAAGTCCCGGGTCACATATCGCTCAGCTTAAAGAAAGCTTGGATGTGCAAGGATTGATAACGGGTGTAACCGTATTACCAACCAAAAAAGGAATTATTTTGTGTGGCTATTCGAAAATGCTTCAGCCCTTTCTATATTTATTGTACGATTATAAAAACAATGATTTCTCCACTGGAAACCAACGAAAAATTAAAATTAAAATCCCCTTCCATCAGATTGAAGGAATTGCAACCGAAGATGGATTGTTGTTTTATTTAACAAATGAGGCCACTATAAAGAAACCATTTGTAAACACTCTACAACAAATACATTCAGTTGATTTGAGTCCTTATTTAAAGACTAAATCGTTGAATCGTTAAACTGTTGAATCGCTGAATTGTCACATACTAATTCACGTTTCAAAATAAACTATTCGTGAATAGTGTTATAATAGCTTACTTTTGCAAAAAAGTTATGTTCTGCAAATCATTCATAACTCATAATTTATAACTCATATCATACAAAGTGAATTACTTATCAGTAGAAAATATATCTAAATCTTTTGGGGAGCGCACGCTGTTCAAAGACATTTCTTTTGGAATTAACAAAGATCAAAAAATTGCCTTTATTGCCAAAAACGGTTCGGGTAAAACCACTATAATGAACATCATCAATGGTTTTGATGAGCCAGATACAGGACAGGTTGTGCTTCGCAAAAGCATCCGAATGGCTTTTCTGTCACAGGACAATAAACTGCAGGATGAATTGACGATTGAGGAAAGTATTTTTGCATCAGACAATGAAAGTCTGAAGGTGATTGAAGCGTATGAAAAAGCATTAGAAAACCCAGAAGATGAGGAAGCCTACCAAAAAGCTTTTGACGCTATGGATCGTCATAACGCTTGGGATTTCGAAACGCAATACAAACAGATTTTGTTCAAATTGAAGCTGGAAGACTTTAAACTGAAAGTAAAAAGCCTTTCGGGTGGACAGAAAAAACGTTTGTCTCTTGCCATTATTTTGATTAACCGTCCCGATTTATTAATTCTGGATGAGCCAACGAATCACTTGGATTTGGAAATGATCGAATGGCTGGAAAGTTATTTTGCCAAAGAAAACATCACGCTGTTTATGGTAACGCACGACCGTTTCTTTTTGGAACGAGTTTGTAACGAAATTATCGAATTAGACAACGGAAAAATATACCAATACAAAGGAAACTATTCCTATTATTTAGAGAAAAAAGAAGAGCGCATCGCCTCTGAAAATGCGAGTGTCGATAAAGCGCAAAACTTGTTTGTCAAAGAATTGGAATGGATGCGTCGTCAACCCAAAGCGAGAACGACCAAGTCGAAATCCCGCCAGGACGATTTTTATGACATTAAAGAAAAAGCACAAAGTCGCCGTAAAGAAAATGTCGTAGAATTGGAAATTAATATGGAACGTATGGGAAGCAAAATTATTGAGCTTCACAAGATTTCCAAAAAGTTTAAAGACCATGTTATTCTAGATAATTTTAGTTATGATTTTCAGCGTGGAGAACGTATTGGAATCATCGGTAAAAACGGAACCGGAAAATCTACTTTCCTTAATCTTTTGACAGGAACTATGCCATTGGACAGTGGAAAAGTAGTTGTGGGTGATACAATAAAAATTGGTTATTACACTCAAAGCGGGATTAACCCAAAACCAGGACAACGTGTAATCGATGTAATCAAAGAATACGGTGAATTTATTCCGTTAACGAAAGGCAGATTGATTTCGGCTTCGCAATTGTTGGAGCGTTTTCTTTTTGATGCAAAAAAACAATACGATTATGTAGAAAAACTAAGTGGTGGTGAACTCAAACGTTTGTATTTATGTACGGTTTTGATTCAGAATCCAAACTTCTTGATTCTTGATGAACCTACGAATGATTTGGATATTGTGACCTTGAACGTATTAGAAAGTTTTCTTTTGGACTATCCGGGATGTTTGGTGGTGGTTTCGCACGACCGTTATTTTATGGACAAAATCGTGGATCAGTTATTCATTTTTAGAGGACAAGGCGAGATCGAAACGTTCCCTGGAAATTACTCTGATTTTAGAGCCTACGAAGACAGTGCCGACATAGCGCAAAAAGAAGATAATAAAACCGAAAAGAAAGAATGGAAGCAAAATAATCCAACTGGAAATTTGACTTTCAACGAGCAAAAAGAATTTCAAAAAATAGAGAAAGAAATCAAAGACTTAGAAATCGATAAAACCAAAATTGAGCAGTTATTCTCAGACGGAAAAGTAGCCGATGCCGACATTGAAAAGAAGGCGAGAGAACTAGAAAACATCATCAAGAAAATTGAGAATAAGGAAGAAAGATGGTTTGAGCTTTCGGCTAAATTGGAGGGTTAGTTTTTTAGTTTGTGAAATTTGAACACATCTTTATAAAAAGTTTTAAAAAACCACAATTGGAATTTATATTCTGTTGTGGTTTTTCTACTTTATAGTTTTATTGATATAATGATAAAACACATTTATTGCAATAATGTAACCTTAAATAGAAATTTTGTTTAGTTTTATATTTTGTTTTTAGAAAATCTGATTACAGCACAGAATATTCATTATGAATTTTAAAACTATTTTGAAGTCGAAAATCATATTTCTGCTACTCCTTTTTTGTTCTCAAACTATTCTTTCCCAAGAGGGAGAAAAGAAGGAAGAAGAAAAAAAATATAAGCTACGATCCATAATTGATTTATTTACCAAAGAAGATACCTTAAAAATAAGCAAACCAGATTCCAAAAACCATTTAATTGCTTTCCCCACATTGGGCTATCAGCCTGCAAACGGTTTTACTTTTGGATTCATCAGCCAGTTTAGCTTCAAAATAAAACCCGAAAACAAAATCTCATTACTGTCAGGAGGTGCTTCATACAGCACAGAGAAACAAGTTTTGCTCTATCTAAAAAACAATATGTACATCAATAATGACCGATTGTTTTTTAGCGGTGATTTCCGCTATTATGTTTTCTCACAGTCCAATTATGGTCTGGGAACCAGCATTATTCCTTGGGGCGCCGAGTTTCAGGACTTTGATTTCATAGCCATAGAACAGCCCATGAATTACAATTACTTCAAATTTCATGAAACGGCATCCTATACCATATTTACCTCCTTTTTTATTGGTTTAGGAATGCATTTTGACAGTTATTCCAACATCTATGACAAAAATTTGGATGTTGCCAATGAGCAATACACCTACCATTACAATTATTCCAAAGATTATGGTTTTAGCGATAAGAATTATGCAGTCAATGGCGTGAGCCTAAACTTGATTTACGACACTAGAGACAATTTAATAAACACCAATAAAGGTCTGTTCCTAAACATGAATTACCGCTACAATCCACAAACAGATCTCAATCGACACCGCAGTGCAACCTTATTGCTGGAAAGCAGATATTTTATCCCCATCAGCAAAACCAACAAACAGCACGTTGTGGGAATCTGGGCTTACGGTCAGTTTCAGCTAAGAGGCAGATTACCGTATTTAAATCTTCCCGCAATAGGCTGGGATCAAAACAGCCGAAGTGGAAAAGGTTATACGCAAGGACTTTTGAGAGGTACAAACCTGATTTATGTTGAAAGCGAATACCGTTTCCCGATTACCAAAAACCAAATGATCAGTGGAACCGTATTTGCCAATGCCACAACTGCCAGCGGCACCTCCAAAAGCCTTACCTCATTCGAATCCGTTCAGCCCGCTGTGGGTGTGGGACTGCGAGTCCTGCTTGACAAAAACACGCTCACCAATTTCATCGTTAATTTTGGTCTTGGGCGTGATTCCAAAACTTTCTATTTTAATGACGGAGAAGGATTCTAATAATCTGAGTCCGATAATTTTTTTTGGAGCAGAAAGATTGGGTATTTTTAGGAAGTACTGTCCCGCTATACGCTGCAATCTTTGTGGGCTGAACCCCAGCCCACAAAGGATTTTCGCTTCTATCGGGGCTAAAAGGAAAAATTTTGCTTTTTTGCCAATATTAAAAAAGGAATAATTGAACAGTGAAAAATCTCAGGTAAACTTTAACTTTTAGCTATTCTTTCTTCTAAATCAAACTCTCGCAAAGACGCGAAGACACAAAGAAAACAGTTCAAACTTTGCGCCTTTTCGTCTCTGCGAGAAAAAAACAAAGGCAAACTTAATGATATGACAACCCGAACTTTTAACAAAATCATTTTCGTTTTTGGCTATATTTGCAACTTTTAAAAAAATAACCCATCTCTATGAAACACTTATTAACTGTCCTAGTGGCCTTGACTCTTCTTATTTCTTGCAACAAAAATAAAGAAGTAACAAATGAAACACCAAACGAAGCAACCGTTGATTACGTTGCCAAAAACGACAAAGAAATCACCGATTACATCGCCAAAAACAAATTAAAAGCACAAAAAAGCGAATCTGGTTTGTATTATGTAATTAACGAACCAGGAACAGGTGCGCAACCAACAGCTACATCTAATGTAACCGTAGCTTACAAAGGTTATTTCACTAACGGAAGTGTATTTGACGAAAGTAAACCAGAGGGAATTTCTTTCGGCTTGGACCAAGTGGTAAAAGGCTGGACAGAAGGTATTCCTCATTTCAAAACCGGAGGAAGCGGTATTCTTTTAGTACCCGCTCATTTAGGATATGGAAATGAAACAATGGGACCTATCCCAGGAGGTTCTGCACTTATTTTTGACGTAAAATTAATTTCTGTTAATTAACTGCAGTCCCTTTTCAGACCAACAAAAAACCACAACAGAAAAAAATTTGTTGTGGTTTTTTGTTTTATAATTTGTTTCTATTCTCCTTTGATGGCTATGTGCTTTTACCAACCAATCGGGCGATAATCTTTCAAAAACTTCCCGCACCAATGTTTCCCAGTATTGATTCCGTCAAATAATGGATCCATAACCCTTGCAGCACCATCAACAATATCAAGTGGTGGCTGAAAATCCTGTTCTTCTTGTTTTCTTTTAGCTAATTCTGCAGGATCTTCATCGGTTACCCAGCCTGTATCAACAGCATTCATGAAAATTCCGTCTTTGGCTAAAGTTCCAGCCGCAGTGTGTGTAAGCATATTCAAAGCCGCTTTGGCCATATTAGTATGCGGATGACGATCTTCTTTGAAATCTCGATAAAACTTCCCTTCCATTGCCGAAACATTAATAATGTGTTTCTTTCCTGTGTTATCTTTCTTCATCACTTCCGAAAGGCGGTTGCACAATACGAAAGGCGCAACCGAATTCACGAGCTGCACTTCAATCATTTCGGTCGTTTCGATTTGACCCAATTTCAATCTCCAGCTGTTTACTTTTCGCAAATCAACCTGCTGTAAATCGGCATCGAGTTCTCCTTCCGGAAAAACTTCTTGTGCTACCAATGCATTGTCAAACGAATACGGAATCTGCGATAATTTGGCGGAAGCCCTTAAACCAATTCCAGGTTCGGGTCCGTGCCAAGTTACCGGCATATTTTGGTTGGACGAAGCTCCCGAAGTCAACACTTTCAATTCATCCAGACAATTAGTATGATCTAATAATAATTCTTGCGCCTGCTGTGGCAAAGAACCAATTGGGAGCTCTTCGTTTTCCATTAAGTGCGTATAAAATCCCGAAGGTCTTCTCACGGTTTGAGCCGCATTATTAATTAAAATATCTAATCGCCCGTATTTTTGTTCTATAAAATTGCAAAAAATCTCCACACTTGGAATATGACGCAAATCCAATCCGTGAATTTTCAAGCGATGTCCCCACTCATTAAAATCCTCCTCCTTAGAAAACCGCAAAGCCGAATCCACGGGAAAACGAGTCGTAGCAATAACAGTCGCTCCGCCTCTCAAAAGCATCAAAGTTATATGATATCCAATTTTCAGACGGGAACCAGTAATCACGGCAATTTGCCCTTTTACATCAGCAGTTTGAAAACGTTTGGCATAATTAAAATCGCCACAATCAGAACACATCGTATCGTAAAAATGATGCATTTTGGTAAACTCCGTTTTGCATACGTAACATTTTCTAGGAGTCTCAAGTTCCAACTGTTCTTTGGAAGCCAAATCATGCGAAGCCAACAATTTTGGAGCAACAAAAACACTCGCTTCACGCGCCGAACGAATTCCAGTTTCCTTACGAGCCGTTCTGTCTTTCTTTTCCTGTTTGCGTTTGGCAACTGCTTTTCCGTCTTTTTTTCTTCGGGAAAGTTCATCACGATCCGGACGCGAAAATTGTCCAGCAGCCTTAATCAAAGCCGTTCTTTGCTCTTTCGGAATATCAAAAATCTGGTCAGTATCAGTATTCAATTGAGTCAAAATAGCGATACATTGGTCTATTTCTTTGGAAGTTATTACATTCCTGTCTCCTATTATTTCGTTCATCATTATAAAAAAATCATTGCTATTCGCTCCATAAATTCCAAGTTTGCAAATATAGTTTTAAATTTTGGGACAGTTCAATTTTGGCATGTACTTTAATAAATACCATTCGCAAAGAATCTCTAAGAAAGCACTGAGACACGCAAAGTTTAGTTTTTAGTTTATATATAGGACTTAAGAAATCTCTGTGTATCTTCGCATTTTCTTTGTGAATCTTTGTGAAATAATCTCTATGTTTTTTCAAATCAAATCCTACTTACATTTTCTTTGGCATTCCAAAAACGAACATGCTGTTCACTCGCCATTTGTCTTTAATTTACTGACCAAATGTTTTTATGACAAGAAATTCAAACCAGAATATGATATTTTAAAAAAGTATCGAAACGAGCTTTTACAAAACAAAAACACTATCGAAGTAACTGATTTTGGTGCGGGTTCGCGTGTTTTTAAATCCAATATCAGACAAATTGGCCAGATTGCCAAAACAGCTGGAATTTCAACGAAACGAGCCCAATTATTGTTTAGGATTGTAAATTATTTTCAACCGGAT
Source organism: Flavobacterium sp. A45 (assembly GCF_002001005.1). Taxonomy (GTDB): domain Bacteria; phylum Bacteroidota; class Bacteroidia; order Flavobacteriales; family Flavobacteriaceae; genus Flavobacterium. The sequence continues at coordinate 22,026 of NZ_MUNX01000107.1, read as the reverse complement.
ACCATACTAGAAATTGGAACATCATTAGGATTAGCCACTTCTGCCCTATCTTTAGGAAATCCGAAGGCATCCATTATAACTTTAGAAGGCTGTCCGGAAACCGCAAAACAAGCTGAACTGCAGCTGAAAAAATTCAATTGTAAGAATGTAGAATGTGTTGTAACAGAGTTTAATAATTACCTGCAGAAGTGCCAACTGAAAACCGAAAACGGCCAACTGATCTACTTCGACGGCAACCATTCTAAAAAAGCAACTTTAGACTATTTCGATTTATTATTACCAACAATTACAAACGAAACCATTTGGATATTTGATGATATTCACTGGTCTGCAGAAATGGAAGAAGCTTGGGAGATTATAAAAAATCACCCAAAAGTAACCGTAAGCATTGATACTTTTCAATGGGGATTGGTTTTCTTTAGATACGAACAGCCCAAACAGCATTTTATAATCCGAACCTAAACTTCTTTATAGCTAACCATAAAGACAAAACATTTCGAAATAGAGCAAAAAAAAGACAGTCACCCCCATGACTGTCAATTTTTCATTTTGAATAACCAAACATTAAAACCTTGTATAAGATTTTATTCATAGGCTAATCAACCTAATTTGTTGTAGCAATTATCAAAATATGTTCTACACTAACCACACTACTATTTAAGTGTATAACAATTAAAATTCTATGGTTACAAATCTACGGATTATATTTGAATTAAAAAAACTAAAAAACGATAAAATAACAAATACTATCGATAAAATACATAAATAAATATATTTAACTTTTTTTTTCTTACTAATTAAATAAATATTAAAAAAAATGACAATCATTACTGACTGCCATTTTTTTGAATTAATAATAAATTATTTTTTTGCGTTAGCCATTTCTGAAGATTTGGCTCCCATTCTGTTTAAAGTATACATTGGTGCAAATTTCAATTTCAATGATGCAATTTTTCCGTTATCACTTGAAGTAAGTCCTTCGTTTTCCACAGTATTTTTTCTACTATCCAATGCTTCATACATCAACTTCACTTCATCCCAATCCTCACGTGAGTAACTATCTTTGTTTTTCTGTGCTGTATCAACAAAGAGTTGGTAAACACTAAGGATATTTTTGGCATTTACCCAGTTAAAATTCATGTCATCACCTACTTTACCTACACCAAACAATGCATTTCTCAATCGTTGTTTTGGGCTATCAGCAACTATGGCTTTATTTCTAGCCTCAGCTTCTGCATCCATTCTAGCTTTCAACTCTTCATATTTAGCTCTGCTTTCATTAATACGCTCTTGGGCTTTTATATCATCTTTCAAATCAGCTAAAGCCGCCTCAGCTTCTGCATTTCGCAATTCATAAGTAGATTGAATAGATTCCCAATTTTCTATAGTCGCCACAGAATCCATTTTTCCCAATGAATCTACGTAAACTACATAAGTTTCTACCGATTTCTCAGCTTGAATTTTTTTCTCATCCTTACAAGATGAAAATCCCAAAGCAATCACTGCCACTCCTAATAATATTTCTCTAGTTTTCATAATTTTGATATGTTTTACATTTCTGAATCAAATGTAGCCTTAGTTACATCATATCTAATTTATATGTGGTAATTATATAAACAATTCCAAAAAATATGAAACAAATGAGGTCTCAATGCTAATTTCACAAGCATGGAACAAGAATAATACATTTGGGCATACCCCGAGAGCAACTAAGATCAAACAAAATCAACTTAAACCAAACACATTAAATTATTCTATTAATACAAAAAAACATATTACCCCCTATAAATTGTAACAAAAAATCAACTGTAACTACTTATCATAAATCAAAAAGTCTTTTGTAATTTTAAAAACTAAAATCAACAATCATCAACCCTATATTCTAATGAAAAACCCACTTATAAAAATCACCAATATCAAACGAGATTTTATACTAGGAAACGAAATCGTATATGTATTAAAAGGAATTGATTTAGAAATTAACAAAGGGGAATATGTAGCCTTAATGGGACCTTCGGGATCCGGAAAATCGACATTAATGAATTTATTGGGCTGTTTGGACACACCAACTTCCGGAACCTATATTCTAAACGGAAAAGACGTGAGTCACATGAAAGACGATGAATTGGCCGAAATTCGGAACAAAGAGATTGGTTTTGTTTTCCAAACATTCAACCTTTTACCTAGAACGACTGCACTTGACAATGTAGCTTTGCCCATGATTTATGCAGGCTATTCAAAAACCGAAAGAAACGCACGTGCCACCGAAGTATTGAACCAGGTAAATCTAGGCGACAGAATGGATCATCAGCCCAATCAGCTTTCTGGAGGACAACGTCAACGTGTTGCCATCGCAAGAGCATTAGTCAATAAACCTTCAATCATTCTTGCCGATGAACCAACGGGAAATCTGGACAGTAAAACATCTTTGGAAATCATGAAACTTTTTGGAGATATCCATGCTAATGGAAACACCGTAATCCTTGTAACCCACGAAGAAGAAATCGCAGCTTATGCACATCGTGTTATTCGATTGAGAGATGGAATTATCGAGAGCGATACCGTGAAGGATCAGTATCTTGAAGAAACAATATATAAATAACCGTATTCAGCATAACACTTTTAGAATAAACCTATAAACAATTCCTTAAATTCTTAGACCTCAAAAGCAAATGACAATTGGTTTACTAACCTGCGAAAAGCTCCCGGATTTAACAATCTCAGATCAACAATTAATTCCAGAGCTAGCCAAACACGACCTCATTGCAAAAGCGGTGATTTGGAATGACAAAACCATCAATTGGAGTGATTTTGATTATTTAATCTTTCGCAATACTTGGGATTATTTCGAAAAAGAAACCGAATTCAATCTTTGGCTTGACCAAATAGAACAACTGGGCATTAAAACACTCAATCCAATTGAAATCATCAAGGAAAATAAGCATAAATTTTATTTACGTGAAATGGAAAAGCAAGGAGTTTCAATTCTTCCCACTATTTTCATCGACAAAACCGAACATCTTAATCTTGCCGAAATAATTCCAAAACATTGGAAAAAAGCAGTTTTAAAACCTGCTTTTTCTGCAGGTTCCTATCAAACATCTGTTTTTAATGTCTCGGATATCAAAAAAACAAATGACGAATACACTAAAATAGCACAAGAGAAAGAATTGCTTTTACAGGAATTCATTCCCGAAATCCAAACATTGGGAGAAACCTCTTTTATCTTTTTCAATAAAAAATTCTCCCATGCCGTCAATAAAAAACCAATTGATGGTGATTTTAGAGTGCAATCTCAATTTGGAGGAAGATACTCTTTGATACAACCAAGCCAAGAATTAATAGACAAAGCCCAAAAAGTCGTAAATACTTTTCATAACAAATTATTATATGCCCGAGTTGATGGAATTGTAATTGATACTGAATTGCATTTAATGGAAATCGAATGTATCGAACCCGATTTGTATTTCGACCTTAGCGAAGGTGCTCTACAACGGTTTGTTGCTTCAATAATAGAATTAATACAGTAATTTTGTTTTAAATTTAATCTAACTTGAGACTTCTGATCTAAATTTAAAATCAGAAATCAGAAATCAGAAATTCAAATGAAAGTATATACAAAAACCGGAGATGGTGGAACTACTGCCCTTTTTGGAGGAACCCGAGTGCCAAAAGACCATGCGCGCATAGAAAGTTATGGAACAATAGACGAATTGAATTCCTACATTGGACTTATTCGTGACCAAGAAATAAACAATCATTACAAAGAAATCCTAATTGAAGTACAAGACCGGTTATTTACTGTGGGAGCAATCTTGGCTACTCCACCTGAAAAAGAAGTAATGAAGAATGGAGAACTTCGTTTAAAAAAACTTGGAATTGTAGAGTCTGACATCGAATTATTAGAAAATGAAATAGACACTATGGAAGAATCACTTCCGCCAATGACTCATTTTGTTTTACCTGGCGGGCATCAAACTGTGTCATATTGTCATATAACCAGATGTGTTTGTCGTCGTGCAGAGCGGTTAGCAGTGCATTTAAGTCATAATGAACCTGTTGCCGAAATAGCCATTAAATACTTAAACCGACTTTCTGACTACCTTTTTGTATTGGCACGAAAGTTGTCTTTAGATTTAAACGCTGATGAAGTGAAATGGATTCCTAGAAAATAAGTATTCAGTTTGCGGATAGCAGTATACAGTATTTTAGCATAGATTTTCAGTTTTAAAATCTGAAAACTGTGAACTTAAATCTGCTGTCTGAAAATACGTTCTTAACTTTAAAAAAAATAAATCATTTTTTACTTGTCTTTTTCAGTAAAAAATTTATTTTTGCACAAACTAAATCGACAAATATGTATTGGACATTAGAATTAGCATCATATTTAAGCGATGCGCCGTGGCCTGCTAACAAAGACGAACTTATTGACTACGCTATTAGAGCAGGAGCTCCATTAGAAGTAGTAGAAAACCTTCAGTCCATCGAAGACGAAGGCGAGATATATGAATCAATGGAAGAAATTTGGCCAGATTATCCAACGGACGAAGATTATCTTTGGAACGAGGATGAATATTAAAAAGTAAACCAAGAAAAAGTCTCAAAAGAGGCTTTTTTTTTGTTTAATTTTACACAGATATACAAGTTACATTAAATAGAAATAAAAATAAATCATGAGTTTCATAAACAGTATCATTAAAATCTTTGTTGGAGATAAATCCGAGAAAGATGTCAAAGCTTTACAACCGTATTTAAACAAAATAAAGACTTTTGAAAGCGCTTTGCAATCCTTGTCAAATGACGAATTAAGAGCTAGAACTATTTTTTTTAAAGAAAAAATAAAACAAGCTCGTGCCGAAAAAGATGCCAAAATCGCTGCCCTTAAAGTAGAAGTAGAAAGCATTGAAGACATTGACAAACGCGAAGATATCTATATCGCTATTGATGCTCTTGAAAAAGAAGCTTACGATATATCTGAAAAAACATTGATGGAAATTCTTCCTGAAGCCTTTTCAGTAGTTAAAGAAACAGCAAGACGTTTCAAGGATAACTCACAAATTATAGTTACTGCTACCCCAAAAGACAGAGAACTTTCGGCTACAAAAAGTTATATTACCCTTGATGGAGACAATGCAGTCTGGGCGAACACGTGGAATGCAGCAGGTAAAGAAATTACTTGGGACATGATTCACTATGACGTTCAATTAATTGGTGGAATGGTTTTGCACGAAGGTAAAGTTGCCGAAATGCAAACAGGAGAAGGTAAAACATTGGTGGCTACTTTGCCATTGTACTTGAATGCTTTGACTGGAAACGGTGTGCATTTGGTAACCGTGAATGACTATTTAGCAAAACGTGATAGTACTTGGAAAGCACCATTATTCGAATTCCACGGATTGACAGTTGATTGTATTGACAATCACCAACCAAGTACTGAAGGAAGAAGAAATGCATATAATGCAGATATTACTTACGGAACCAATAATGAATTTGGTTTTGATTACCTAAGAGATAACATGGCGCATTCGCCAGAAGATTTAGTTCAAAGAAAACACAATTACGCTATTGTCGATGAGGTTGATTCGGTTTTAATTGATGATGCCCGTACACCTCTTATCATTTCTGGTCCAGTTCCTCAAGGAGACCGTCATGAATTTAATGAATTGAAACCAAAAATCGAAAATTTGGTAGCATTACAACGTCAATTAGCAAATGGTTTTCTTGCTGAAGCTAAAAAATTAATCAAAGAAGGAAATACCAAAGACGGTGGTTTCTTATTATTGAGAGCTTACAGAAGTTTACCTAAGAACAAAGCATTGATTAAGTTTTTGAGTGAAGAAGGAATCAAACAATTGCTTCAAAAAACCGAAAATCAATACATGCAGGATAACAACCGCGAAATGCCAAAAGTGGACGAAGCATTGTATTTTGTGATTGAAGAAAAAAACAACCAAGTTGGTCTAACGGATAATGGTATCAAATTCCTTTCAGGAGATACTGATGCTGACTTTTTTGTACTTCCAGACATTGGAACCGAAATCGCTGCTATCGAAAAGAAAAAATTAGACAAAGATGCTGAAGCAGAAGAAAAAGAAAGATTGTTCCAAGATTTTGGAGTAAAAAGCGAGCGCATTCACACTTTGACACAACTTTTGAAAGCATACAGTCTTTTTGAAAAAGATGTAGAATATGTAATCATGGACAACAAAATCATGATTGTAGATGAGCAGACTGGACGTATCATGGATGGACGCCGTTATTCTGACGGTTTACACCAAGCCATTGAAGCCAAAGAAAACGTAAAAATCGAAGCTGCCACACAAACTTTTGCAACAGTTACTTTGCAAAACTATTTCAGAATGTACAACAAATTGGGTGGTATGACTGGAACTGCTGTAACCGAAGCAGGTGAATTATGGCAAATCTACAAATTGGATGTGGTAGAGATTCCTACTAACAGACCAATGGCTCGTATAGACAAAGAAGATTTTATATACAAAACAACTCGTGAGAAATTCAATGCAGTTATTGAAGATGTAACCGAATTATCAAAAGCAGGAAGACCGGTTCTTATTGGAACAACTTCTGTAGAGATTTCAGAATTATTGAGCAGAATGCTAAAAATGCGCGGTGTAGCTCACAACGTATTGAATGCAAAAATGCACAAACAAGAAGCGCAAATTGTTGAAGAAGCTGGAAAAGCAGGTGTTGTGACTATTGCTACCAATATGGCAGGTCGTGGTACCGATATTAAGTTATCTCCGGAAGTAAAAGCTGCTGGAGGTTTGGCAATTGTAGGTACAGAACGCCACGATTCACGTCGTGTTGACCGTCAGTTACGTGGTCGTGCAGGACGTCAAGGAGATCCTGGAAGTTCTCAATTTTATGTTTCTCTTGAAGACAATTTAATGCGTTTATTTGGTTCTGAAAGAGTTGCCAAAGTAATGGACAGAATGGGACTTCAAGAAGGAGAAGTGATTCAACATTCGATGATGACCAAATCTATCGAACGTGCTCAGAAAAAAGTAGAAGAAAACAATTTTGGTGTTCGTAAACGTTTATTGGAATATGATGACGTAATGAATGCACAGCGTGAAGTAGTGTACAAACGTCGTCGTCATGCCTTATTTGGTGAGCGTCTAAAATTAGATATTGCAAACATGCTTTATGATACTTGCGAACTAATTGTTGATGAAAATAAAGCCAAAAACAGTTTCAAAGATTTTGAATTTGACATTATTCGTTATTTCTCTTTTACATCACCGGTATCACAAGAGGATTTTTCTAAATTAACCGAAATTGAAATCACAGGTAAACTTTATAAAGCGACCCTTGAATTTTATACTCAAAAAACAGAAAGAAGTGCCAGAGAAGCATATCCAATTATCAAGAATGTTTATGAGGACAGAGGAAATCAATTTGAACGCATAGTAGTTCCGTTTACTGATGGAATAAAAATGTTCAATGTTGTAACTGATCTGAAAAAAGCATATGAAACGGAAGGCGCACAACTGGTAGCTGATTTTGAAAAGAATATCACTTTGTCTATTGTTGATGAAGCTTGGAAAAAACATTTACGCAAAATGGACGAATTGAAGCAATCGGTTCAATTGGCTGTTCACGAGCAAAAAGACCCATTACTTATTTACAAATTGGAAGCGTTCAACTTGTTCCGAGGTATGCTTGACAATGTAAATAAAGATGTAATTTCGTTTTTATTCAAAGGTGATTTACCAGCTCAAAATGCTCCTGTCATTGAAGAAGCAAGAATTGAACGTCAAGTTGAAGATTATCAGTTAAGCAAAGACGAAATTCCAAACAGTGAAGGTGCTAATCAAGAAGCTGGACAAACACAGCAAAGACAAGTAACGGAAACTATCGTTCGCGACCAGCCAAAAATAAACCGTAACGACACGGTAACTATTCAAAATGTAGCCAATGGGCAAACACAGGAAATGAAATTCAAGAAAGCCGAAAGCTTAATCGCTAGCGGAGCGTGGGTTTTGGTTTCTTAATAAAGAATAAATTTGATTTGAATCCCCAATTACGAAAGTAGTTGGGGATTTTTTTTTAATAAAAAGGATAAAACTATCTTGAAAAAAAGTATTTTTACATCCAAATCAAAAACAGCCTGAAACAATTTTTTGTCATATTACTTTCTTCTATATTACTGCTTCCTTCTTTTGGAAACATAATTATATATGCCAAATTTAAAATAAACCAAGACGAGATTGCCAAAACCATTTGTATTCAAAGAAAAATAGCTAACAATACGTGTAACGGAAATTGTGAACTTAAAAAAAGTTTAAAACAATTTGACGACAATGAGAAAGAAATGCAAAACAACCTCAAAGAAAAATTGGAGTTGGTTTATATTCAAAATACTTTGGAAACTAATTTTTCAATTGTTACTTCTACTTTTCACAGCGAAAAAAATTATTTTTCTTTCGATAAAAAACCAATCTCGGTTTCCTTATCAAACTTTCGCCCACCCTCCTATTTTATATAAATTCTAATTTCACTTTTCAAACTTTTTTGAAATGTTTTTCATTGGCTCAAAGTCAATGAAAAAATTGTTATTATTCCAAATTTATATAAATCAGAAATGAAAAAAATTCTATTTTCCCTCCTATTATTGGGGCAAATCACTATTGCGCAAAATAAAACCGAAAAAGACAGCACTAAAACACTAGAACTTGAAAGTGTATTTATAACTGCTAATCGTTCTGCAACATTACGAAAAGAAACACCTGCAGCTGTTAGCAAATTAACCGCGAAAACCATTAACGAAACCAAAGCCGTTGCAGCTTATGAAATCATAAACAAAACACCAGGTGTGTTAATGGTAAATCTTGGAAATGAACAACATTCGATGTCCATTCGCCAGCCAATGACTACCAATGCATATTATTTATATCTGGAAGATGGATTACCAATCCGACCGATGGGAATTTTCAACCACAATGCTTTATTAGAAATTAATCAATTTAATCTTCAAAATATCGAAGTGGTAAAAGGCCCTGCTTCTTCTTTATATGGTCCAGAAGCTGTAGGTGGTACAATAAATTTAATCTCCCTAAAACCTTCTATAATTCCAGAATTCAAATTTGGAATCCAAGCAGACCAATGGGGCTATAAAAGAATTCAAGCGGCTGGCGGAGCCACTATTGGCAAAATCGGTTTTCATGTCGCAGGAATTTCCAGTTTACAAGAAAATGGCTGGATGACTTATTCTGATTACAAAAAAGACAATCTTAATTTTAGACTTGACTATAACATAAACGATAAAACCCGATTAATCAGTAGCACGATGTGGGGTAAATACAATTCTGATATGAGCGGTTCTGTGAATGAAGATGCCTTCTACAATAGAACTTACAAAAGTACCACCGATTTTACGTATCGTAAATCGAATGCTTTGAGAACACGATTGACCTTAGAACACGATTGGAATGATAATGCCAATAGTTACATTACTGCTTATTTCCGTGACAACAAATTAGGGCAAAATCCATCATACGGAATAAGATGGAGTCCAACAGTGAATCCAACAACAGCAAAAGGTGAAGTCAACTCCAATAATTTCAAAAGCTATGGTGCCATTGGACAACACACTCAAAAATTTGATTTTTTAAATACCAAAATTGTTGGCGGAGCTCTTTATGATTACTCTCCTGTTACATATTGGTCTTACTTACTGGAAATGAAAGCCAATTTAAACCTAGGAGCTCCCGGGAAACAAACGGTAGATTATTATGAAATTACTGCCGAACGTCCCGATATAAAATTAGCCAATTATACAGCCGATATTTTCAATACCGCTGGATATGCACAATTGAGTTTCAATCCTATTGACAAATTGGTTATTACCGCTGGTGCACGATATGATAATTTAAAAGTAGAATACAACAATGCACAAGACAATTCTGCAGGAACAAAAATATATGACAAACCTACTTTCAAAGCGGGAGCCAACTATAATCCTGTTTCATTTACCGGCGTTTACGGAAATTATTCCCAAGGATTTGCTCCTCCCGGAATCACATCCATTTTTAGAACCAAACCTGGAACTGGAGGAACAACAGGAAAACCAGCAGAGTTCTACTATAATCTGGAACCGGCGCCTTTTGATAATTATGAAATTGGCGGGTGGTTATCATTCCTTGAAGGCAAATTAAACTTTGATTATGCTGTTTATTATATGGAAGGCAAAAACGAATTATTAAGCGTGCGTCTGCCCGATAATTCAACTGACTATCGTTCTGTTGGAGAAACCAGACACAAAGGAGTAGAATTTGGCGGAAATTACAAACTGCTTTCTAATCAACTGAACATTCGATTTGGCGGAACGGTTGCCCAGCATACTTTTATCGACTTCAAAGTTTCGGATAATTCGACAGATGTTTTGCAAAACCTGAACGGAAATGAAATGCCTCAAGCCCCAAGATGGTCCGGAAATTCTGAAATCAGTTATTACCCGAATTGGTTTCCAAAATTCAGAACTTCGCTGGAATGGCAATCAGTAGGGAATTATTACCAAGACCAAATCAACACAGTAAAATATGCTGGGTATGATATTTTTAATTTCAGAGCTGGCTACGAATGGAAAGGAATAGAAATTTACGGAAACATAATCAATATTACCGACAAATTATACGCTTATAATGTATCCAGAGGAAACACAACAAGTGCCCAGCCTACTTATACCGCTGCTGCGCCAAGAACATTTATGATCGGACTGCAGTATAATTTTTCATTAAAAAAAATAAGAATTAGGAGCTAATCCCGCTATCCGTTGCAATCTTTTGTGTCACGTCTGAAAAGACGAAACACAAAAGGATTTCCACTGCAAACGAAGTTCACTGAACTCCAATGAAAATAAAAGTACAGTGAAGTAATCGGGGCTAAAAAACAGAAACAATGAACAAACCAGTAAAAGAAGAAAAAACTTCAAAAAAGAAAGATTCCAAACTAGTTAAAAAACTGAAACAGAAAATGTACAAGTGGCACCGTACATTAGGAATCATTACGCTAATTCCAGTTATTTTCTGGACATTATCCGGATTGATGCATCCGTTTATGGCGCATTTTTTCAAACCCACAATCGCCAACGAAAGACTTGAAGCCAAACCAATTGATAAAACCCAATTGGCGCTCTCAATTCAAGAAGTTTTAGAACAAAACAAGATAACCGAATTCAAGAATTTCAGAATCGTTTCATTTGACAATGCAACCTTTTACCAAATAAAAACGGTAAAAGACGAACTTTCATATTTTAATGCTTTCAATGCAAAAAAATTGGAAAATGGGGATCAAAAATATGCACATTGGCTGTCACGCTATTTCCTTGATGACCAAAAAAGCGCTATTGTAAAGACTGATATCGTAACCGAATTTACTTCTCAATACAAATACGTCAATCGCTATTTACCGGTTTACAAAACTACATTCGATCGTCCTGACGGAATGGAAGTTTATGTAGAGACATCTTCAAGTAAACTCGCCACTTTTAACCCAAAATCAAGACAAGCCTTCATTTGGTTTTTTGATACTTTTCACAATTGGTCTTTTGTAGATGCCATTAGCAATAATAGTATTCGTATTGCAGTGATGATTCTATTTCTTTCTATTATCTTTTTTTCAGCCATTAGCGGTATTGTAATTTATGGTCTGTTTTGGAAACAATTCAAAAAAACCGATAGCTTAGCTCCTAAAAAAGGATTGCGAAAATACCACCGTCAAATCGGAATTTGGGTTTCACTGTTTACATTGACATTTGCTTTTAGTGGAGCCTATCATGCCACAACCAAATGGAATCCGTACACTTTGGACAAAATGGTGTATGAACCCATTTTTGAAACAAAAGACATCCATACTCCAAACAATGCCATTGCTATTGACTGGAACCGAATGGAAAATGTAAGTCTCGTTACGTTAAATGACAGTATTTACTATAGATGTCAATTAGCCTTAACCAAAAATAAAAAATATGAGGCACCAAAAATGGATTCAAAATCCAAATGGGGCAAAAAAGAAAATCCAAAATCGGAAATTGTTTATGTAAATACCAAAACAAACAAAATCACACCAAACCTTGATTTAGAATACGCTAAATTCCTGGCTCATTATTTTAGTGATACTGGTGCAAAAGCGGCTTGTTGTGAAATGGAAGCTGGTACAACTGAAAAAACAAGTCTGGAGGACACACCTTTATTGGAAACAAAGGTTTTAAATGAATTTGAAAGTAGAGAATATGGTTTTGTTAATAAACGCTTGCCCGTTATCAAGTTAGCTTATGACACACCTGAAAAAACAACTTACTTTATCGAAACATCCACTTCAAGGCTAGCAGCAGTTATCGAAAATTCAGATAAAATAGAAGGTTATTCTTTTGCTATATTTCATAAGTTCTTGTTTATGGATTGGGCTGGAAAAAACGTGCGGGATTTGACAATGGTTCTTGCTGCATTGGTTGTTTTGATTGTAAGTGTGCTCGGTTTAATTTTATTTATAAAGAAAAATTAATGCTAAATACAGTTTTTAAGATTATTCCCCAATTATAAACTAGTTGGGGATTTTTTTATTGCTTAAATTTACTTTCAACAGAAAAATATACACCATCTTCTTTCAAACAAAATAAGAATGAATAAAATAATTCAGAAATTTCTAAACTTTATCGATCTTCAAAAAGGAGAAGAAGACAAGAAAAAAGTATTGGAAAACATTATTGGCAATATATCTTTTAGAGGTTCCAATTTGTGGATTCTGGCCTGTGCCATTGTGATTGCTTCGGTAGGATTGAATGTCAATTCGACTGCAGTAATTATTGGCGCAATGTTAATTTCGCCATTAATGGGCCCCATCGTTGGAGCCGGTTTTGGATTGGGAATGTATGATTTTGAATTGGTAAAAAAATCAATCAAAAACCTTGCGATAGCAACAATTGTAAGCTTAATCGTTTCGACACTTTACTTTTACATTAGCCCGTTTAAAGAAGTTCAATCGGAACTTTTGGCCCGTACTTCACCAAACATATATGATGTTTTGATTGCCTTTTTTGGTGGATTGGTTGGTGTTATTGCAGTTACGAGAGTCGAAAAAGGAAATCCTATCCCGGGTGTAGCAATTGCCACAGCTTTGATGCCTCCTTTATGTACTGCAGGTTATGGATTGGCAACTGGAAATTATTTATTTTTTGGAGGTGCCCTTTATTTGTACACTATCAATTGTGTTTTTATATGTATTTCGACTTTTATCATTGTCAAATTTTTAAAATATCCTATCGCAAAACAAATTGATTTAAAACATCAAAAACAAGTAAAACAAGGAATTACCATACTTCTTTTAATCATGATTATCCCAAGTGTTTATTTTGCTTATCGATTATTTGATGAAAAAAAATACACACAAAGAACAGAAGAATTTATTGAAAATGAGTTTCCTCAAAAAAAATATACCCTTATTTATAAAAAAACAGATTATAATACCAATCCAAAAATTATACAATTGGCTTTTTTGTCCAAAAAATTCAGCACTGCAGAAATTAAATCCTTCAATCAAAAATTAAAAGAATATGATTTAATGAATACGCAACTCTTGATCAAACAGGATACTTTTGATTTAAAAAATGATATTCTAAATACCATCAATAGTCATAAAAAATCTGGAGCCGATAAAGATGAACTGATTAATAATTTACAAAAAACGATTTCAAATTATCAAGCCAATAATACAAAGGTTAGTAAAGAAGTCGCAATTCTTTTTCCAGAAGTTAAACCAATTGCTATCACACAGTATGCGAGCAAAGAAAAAACTATTCCTGTACTTTTATACAAAAGTAAAACTGAATTGAAATTAGATTCTAAAAGAAAATTAATGAATTGGCTCAAGCAAAGATTGGAAAAAGATAGTGTAGAAGTTTACAGACAACAGTAATAACTAAATGAAATTAAAAAAAGATGTACCTTTACTAGAATAGAATTAAAAACAAACAAAAAAACATAGAATCATGTCAAAAAGTCAAGACGCTAAGAAAACCGTCAAAAAAGAGCCTCTTAAAACCGCTAAAGAAAAAAAGGAAGAAAAGAGAGAAAAGAAAAACAGCCCGAAAAGGGATTAATTACTGATATTAAAAAAACCCTCGTTTAGTAATAAACGAGGGTTTTGTGTTTTAATTATTCCTTATTATTTCACAGGAATATTTTCTAAAATTTCCAATACAAATTTCCAGTATTTTTGAGCAGAAGAAATACTTGCTCTTTCATCAGGAGAGTGCGCTCCGTGAATAGTTGGTCCGAAAGAAATCATATCCATATCAGGATAGTTTGTCCCTAAAATTCCACATTCTAATCCAGCGTGACAAGCCGCCACGTTTGGTTTTTCACCGTTTTGTTTTTCATAAATAGAAACCAAAACATCTAATATTTCAGACTTAGGATTTGGTGACCAACCTGGATATGAACCTGAGAATTCCACTTCACAACCCATTAGTTCAAATGCAGAACGCAAAGCATTTGCCATATCAAATTTTGACGATTCTACTGAAGAACGTGTCAAACATTGAACAGAAAGTTTTCCCTCTCCTACCACTACTTTTGCAATATTGTTTGAAGTCTCAACCAGATTATCAAAATCTGCACTCATTCTATAAACACCGTTGTGAGCTGTATACATCGCTCTAACGAAATAAAACTGTGCAATTGTTGGCATTACTGTTGCAGGAACAGTATCCAATTTTTCGAAAACCACTTCCAAGTTAGGTTCAGTAGTTTGAAACTCAGCTTTGATTTCGTTTACAATTTGTTGCATATCAAATACAAAAGCCTCGTCGTAAACGGCTGCGATGATTACTTTCGCTGTACTTTCACGCGGGATTGCGTTACGCAGACTTCCTCCGTTGATTTCAGAAATTTGCAATCCAAAGTTATCAAAACCGTCAAATAATAAACGGTTCATAATTTTGTTAGCATTACCCAAACCTTTGTGAATATCCATTCCTGAATGTCCACCATTTAATCCTTTTACCTTTATAGAATAAGCAACAGAACCTTCAGGAGTTTCCTCTTCATCATACTCGGCAGTGGCGGTAACATCCATTCCACCTGCACATCCAATACCTATTTCATCATCCTCTTCGGTATCCAAATTCAATAAAATATCTCCTTTAAGAATTCCACCTTGCAAATTCAATGCTCCCGTCATTCCAGTTTCTTCATCTATTGTAAACAAAGCTTCGATTGCTGGATGCGGAATGTCTTTGCTTTCTAAAATTGCCATAATAGTTGCAACACCAAGACCGTTATCGGCTCCAAGAGTCGTTCCTCTGGCACGAACCCAATCCCCATCTACATACATATCGATTCCTTGAGTATCAAAATCAAAAACCGTATCTGTGTTTTTTTGATGAACCATATCCAAATGTCCTTGCAACACAAGGGCTTTTCTGTTTTCCATTCCTGGAGTTGCAGGTTTGCGAATAATTACATTTCGGATTTCATCTTCAAAAGTTTCTAGTCCCAAATTGGTTCCAAAGTCTTTCATAAATTCAATTACACGTTCTTCTTTTTTGGAAGGACGAGGTACCGCATTCAAATCGGCAAATTTGTTCCAAAGTGCTTTTGGTTCTAGATTTCTTATCTCTTGACTCATTCTGCTGTATATTTTTTAATTAAAAACGTTTAAAATAATAAAACCTCAAAGTTACAAACTCCTAAAGCTAGTTTTATAAAAGTTTTAAATTATTTTAAAATAAATAATCCACCAAAATTTGTTTCTTTACAATACAATTTATAAAAAATGAAACGAAATTACATTCTCCCTTTATTCTTGTTGATGCAAATTGTAATCCTAAAAATCATTCGGTTTTTCCCGGAAAATGTAGAGCGGTTTTATAGCAACGGGATTTATGTTTTTATCTCTAAGTTTTCAAGAATTGTTTTAGGTAAAATTCCTTTTTCTATAGGTGATTGTATTTATTTTATCCTGATTTTATTTGCTTTAAAATGGTTTTGGAAAAACAGAAAATCTTGGAAGTTGAATTGGAAAAATAACATCCTAACGGTTTTGAGTGTTCTTTCGGTATTTTATTTTTTCTTTCATTTCCTTTGGGCATTGAATTATTATCGTCAACCATTGTTCGAAAAAATGAATATCAAAAGAGATTATACCGATGCCGATTTATTGGCTTTTACCAAAAAACTAATCGCAAAAACGAATGCTATTCAAAGTCAAATCACAAAAAACGATAGTTTAAAAGTGGTTTTTCCCTATTCGCAAAACCAAGTTTTTGAAATGAATCAAAATGGGTATAAGAACCTGTCTAAAGAATATGCTTTTTTCACTTACTCGCATTTGAGTATTAAGAAATCTCTTTTTAGTTTACCTCTCACCTATATGGGTTTTGGAGGTTATCTGAATCCGTTTACCAATGAGGCGCAGGTAAATTATTTAGGTCCAATGTACAGTTTCCCGATGACCACCAATCACGAAATGGCTCATCAGATGGGATATGCGAGCGAAAGTGAATGTAATTTTATTGGCTTTATGTCTTCTATAAAAAATGACAATTTATATTTTCAATATTCGGGATATAGTATGGCGTTACGCTATTGTCTAGGGAATTGGCAAGTACGAAACGAAGAAGTATTAAAAAAATTACTCAAAACCGTTCATCCGGGAATTTTAAAAAATTACCAAGAAAGTGAAGATTTTTGGGAACAATACCAAACCCCAATTGAGACAGGATTCCACGCTTTTTATGATCGCTTCCTAAAAATCAACCAACAAAAAGAGGGCATGGACAGTTACAGTAAATTTGTGAATTTAATGGTTAATTATTATGAGGTGAGGCCGTTGTGATTTTTCGGTTATAGTTTTTCTGTTTTAAAAAGATATTCTGAAAAACTAAATTTCCGGATTAGCCCCGATGGAAGCGGCATCCTTTTTATAACGCTTTTTTGCCTTATAAAAAGATATAGCGTACAGCGGGAGTAAAGTTATTATGAATGACTGATTTCTGCTCCTTATTACCCTGTTTATTTAAAATAAAAAAAACTGTTTTGTAACAAAATGTGCGGGTTTCGTACTAATGGAATATGAGTGAAAATCTAGAACCTTCTTTTGTCAAGCAACTGCAAGAAAACCAGAATATAATCCACAAGATTTGTCGATTGTATACTTCTGGTGAGGATGCTCATAAGGATTTGTTTCAGGAAATCACGATTCAACTGTGGAAAGCTTTTCCAAAATTTAGGGGAGAAAGTAAATTTTCGACTTGGGCTTATCGAGTCGCCTTGAATACGGCAATCACTTTGTATCGAAAAAGTAAGCGCAGCATTGCAACCGTTGAGTACGAAGGCAGACAACATTTTACGCATGACATAGAATATAATTATGAGGAAGAGGAGCAGTTGAAATTGATGTACCAAGCAGTTTATCAGCTCAATGACATTGAAAAAGCGTTAGTATTTATGTATTTGGAAGACAAGGATTATACCGAAATATCGGAAACTTTAGGGATTAGTGAAGTGAATGCAAGGGTAAAAATGAATCGAATTAAAGGGAAATTAAAAAAAATATTAAATCCATTAGGCGTATGAAAGAGTTGGATTTATTAAAAAAAGACTGGAAAAAGAACGCAGCTTCTTTTGAACAGGTATCTGAAAATGAAATTTATAAAATGATTCACAAAAAATCGTCTTCGGTAGTGAAGTGGATTTTTATAGTGAGTATCATAGAACTCGGATTAGGGCTATTTTTAGGATTGGCTTTATCGTTCACCAAATACGACGAGAAAAATGTGGAATTAATTAAGCATTTGGGTGTTTATGGCTACTATATAGCCGCTACTGTGATCCTTTATGTTGTTATTTTGTACTTTATTTTCAAGTTTTATACGATGTATCGTAAAATTGCGGTTGATGATAATACCAAAAAACTCATTTCCACGATATTGAAAACCCGAAAAGTGGTAAAGCAATACATCGCTTTTAACCTTTCCTTTTTTGCAGTGTTTTTTATTATTTTTGGTGGCTATTTGTTTTACGAAGGCTACTTGGAAGGAGCTTCTAAAAACGGAGTCGTACATCCCGAAATGCCTTTAAACATAGCCTTAATATCGTTCATTGTATTAATTTTGGCCACAGCAATTTTTACCTTTGCATTCTGGTTGATTTATAAATTAATCTATGGTATTTTATTAAAGCGCTTGCAGAATAACTTCGAAGAATTGAAGAAAATTGATTTGTAAAGTTTAAGAGTAATTAATAGTCCTTAGTAATTTGCAAAATGTGCTTAAGCTAATTACTAGGACTATTCACTAATCACTTCTTCTAATATTCCCATTGTCTCTTTTTATTCAGCTCTTCTTGCTCCTGCAATTCCTCCAGTGGAATTACTTTCAGGAAAGATGGATGTTGCTCGATAGCGTATTCTACCATTTCAACAATTTCATCAATGGAATCGTTATCATAATCAATGGCCAAAGGCTCTTTGATGACAAGCGACTGGAGAATTCCCTTCTTTTTCATATACAATCCTTTCTTGCAAAACGATCGTCGAAATCCATCAATTACAATAGGAACAACTATAGGCCTGTGCTGTTTTATGATGTGAGCCGTTCCTTTTCGAACGGGTTTAAAAGATTTTGTTGTTCCCTGCGGAAAAGTAATTACCCAACCATCAGCCAATGCAATTTTAATATTCTCTGTATCATTTGGATTCACATCCTTTTTTTCGATTACATCCTGTCCTTTAGCACGCCAAGTTCGTTCAACGGTAATTGCACCCGCATAGGCCATAATTCTAGGCAATAACCCTGCCCTCATAGTCTCTTTGGCCGCAACATAATAAATATTTAATTTGGGGTTCCACATATACCAAACATTTTTTATGGAATCTTCACGACCGCTTAAACTGGCATTAAAGACATGAAACATTGCTGTCACATCCGCAAAATAAGTTTGATGATTCGAAATAAAAAGAACGTTTGTATCTGGGAGTTTTTTAATAATTTCAGAACCTTCAATTTGCAGTTCATTAAAACCACGATAACGTCTATGGCTAATAAATCCAAAGATTCTAATCAGCCATTTTTTTATAAATAATATATGTCCGAAAGGATTTCGTTTAAATAATCCCATAAGATTGTTTATTTGTTTTTAGATTTGGGATTGCAAAATTACGATTATTTTTCCTTTTTTAGTATTAAAAGTCAACCCTTTTAACAAAACAGACCATTCAAAAACTGATTTTATCTAAAACAGAATTCAAAACAATTTTCAACTCACTTAACATCATAGCTGTAGCACCCCAAACAATATGGTCGTCAATTTTAAAAGCTGGTACCACAATGGAATTAGAGTAAGAAGTCGTCATTTCTGCATTGATTACAATGGAATCACTTAAAAAAGTATTTAATGGCAATTCAATTATGCCAGCTACTTCAATAGGATCGGGATTAAAAGCTATTTCATCTCTGCAAATCCCCAAAAAAGGGTAAACCATAAAATTGCTTGGTACTATGTATAAATTAGTAAACGCTTTCAAAACTTCAATTTTATCTTGGTGAATTCCAATTTCTTCGCAAGTTTCTCTTAATGCTGTATGCATAAAATTGACATCTTCCTTTTCATATTTTCCGCCTGGAAAAGCTATTTGGGAAGAATGAACTCCTTTATAGGAATTCCGCACAATCAAAACCAAATGTGTTTCACCCTTTTTAGGATAAACCAGCATCATTACTCCGGCATTTTTTGGCGTTATCTGTTCAAAATCTATTTTTTTAAAAATTTCAAGACGTTCAATTGGCACCATAATGTTATGAGCCGCTTCTCCAGGAAGAATAACAGCATCCAAATGAGGAACAATTTGTAAAAAATCTTGAAAATCCATAATCAAAGGTTATTTTTGCAAATAAAATAATACCTAAATATACTTTAGAAATAGGTTCAAAACAAATTTAAACACCCAAAGAACAACAATATGTACAGCAAAGAAGAAAATCAAAAACTAAAACATGAATTTTGGGTTGAATTTGCTCAAAAATATCCTAGAAAATGGGTTTTATATGATACCAAAATTAAAGATTTCTCGTTTAAATTCTATGTCGAAAATACCAAGGCACAAGTACATATCGATATCGAAATGCGTAATACAGAAATGCGTAAACAATATTTCGAAAAATTATTAGCCTTAAAAAACATACTCGAAGAAGAATTTGTAAAAGATTTAGTTTTCGAAAAAAATCACACTCTTGAGAATGGAAAAACCATTAGCCGTATTTGGGTTGAAAAATTGAATGTAAGTGTAAGCAACCGCAAATATTGGGATGAAATTTTTGATTTTTTCTATGAAAAAATGAATGCTTTGGAACTATTTTATTTAGAGTACGACGAATTTATAAAAGATATTGAGAAATAAAATTTAATATCAGTGAATTATTAATCAAAAATTATTCGCAATGGATTTATTTGGAAAAACAAATGATTTGGAAACTAAATTGGTCCCAATTCTGGAAAAATACAAAGACAGAAAGCATCCGTTAGATTACCAAAATCTTTACCAACTGATGGTTATGGTTGTTCTGTCAGCACAAGATTCGGATGCCAATATCAATAAAATTGCGCCTGCTTTGTTCGAAATTTTTCCCAACATGAAAAGCCTCTCCATTTCGAATGCCGATGAATTAATTCCTCATATTTCAAAAGTTCGGAATTTTGGCACCAAAGCTAACTGGCTAATTGAAATTGCGCAGACTATCCAAGAAGACACGAACATCCCACTCACCATGGAGAATCTAACCGCTTTGAAAGGAATCGGGCGAAAATCAGCCAATGTCATTATGCGGGAAGCCAACCTTCCTGCTGAAGGAATCATCGCTGATTTACACGTGATTCGGGTGTCGCCCAGAATTGGATTAATTTCAGAAACAAAAGATGGTAATAAAGCTGAAAAACAACTCATGCAAATTTTACCAAAAAATATTTGGGGAGAAATAGGGATGGCGATTTCATTTTTAGGAAGAGAAATTTGTCGCCCCACTCCAAAATGCCCAGAATGTCCAATCATAAAAGATTGTCAATATTCATTCAAAACGATTTAAAGAAACATAACGTATCCAAAACGGGTTAGTTTTTAGAACTATTTCATAGACTACCTTCATTCATGCTCGGCCAAACCCTTATTTATGAATTATGAAAACCATTCCGCCACTTTACTCGTTGGTCATTTTTCCTAAATCTGAGCAATCAACATTAGTTATGTCTTATAAACAATTGCTCAAAAAACATATTGGCTGGTTTGGAAGTGTCAATGCAGCAGCTCATATTACCGTAATCAACTTTGAAAACGAACTGTCACTCCAACTTCATCTAGACAGGATTAGAGAATTCTGCAACACAGCCATTTCACAAAAAGTGACTTTTAACGCTTGGGATTCCTTTGGAGAAAGAACCTTCTTTATTGCGCTAGATCAAATCTCACAACAATACCTCGATAATCTCATTATAGATCTACATCTATATTTAGGTTTTAAAATTAAAAACGCGCATGCCCACTTAAGTATTGCGCGTGGCCTCGATACAAAAAAAATGAAAACAGCCTACGAACTTTTCAGAAATACTACAATTAATTTTGAATTTAACTGTGATTCATTTCATCTGAGGAGATACAACTACCGGACCCAGCAATATTCTGATGTCGTAGAAAAAATTGATTTTAGGAAGTAGGCTTTTCTTTAAGGCGTTTAGAGGAGTGAGAAATATAGATTTTTTCTTGTTTAGATTATCCAATCTTTATGCATAATCCCCAACTTTTGCACCTGAACCGTTTTTGCTTTAATCCCTAGTTATTCTATACATTTATAAAACAAAAAACCCCGTTTCGTAAGAAACGGGGTTTTATAAAAAAAGGCAGCGACATACTCTCCCACATAACTGCAGTACCATCTGCGCAGGCGGGCTTAACTACTCTGTTCGGGATGGGAAGAGGTGAGCCCCGCCGCAATAACCACCTTAAGTCGTTATAATT
>NZ_MUNX01000045.1 GCF_002001005.1 Flavobacterium sp. A45 | reverse complement strand
ACATAGGGAGATAATAACATTTATCGGTGTAATATATTTCTTTATCATATTTTAAAAATGAATTAAGTGTTTTTTTGATTATTTCTGATTTCAATTGATTTGCCTCTTTATTAATGCCTTTTGATGATATTGTTTATCAATAAAACAAAAAAAAGCCCGCAAAATCTAACTTATTTGGCGGGCTATCATTACTTAAATAATAAAAATTCAAAAAATAATGATTAAAAATACAATAGTATTTGAGCTATCTGATTGTTTTGTGTCTATAGTCCATAAGTTGTTATTCTAAATGGGCTTGAAGCACTAGTAAAAGTATATACAGTATTCGTAAATCTTATTTTAAAATCTTCTTTTTTAACATATAAACCTGCTGGGTCTAATAGTTTTTGATCAATAGCTTTTAAAAATTTAGGTTCTGGTATAATTGCAGCACCATTATCCCAATATTCATTGATAAGAACAATAGTTTTATCTGCAGCATTTTCAACGGTTGAAACTGTATGATAAATTGTTGGTTTTCCTCCCGAGAATCGATACTCAATATAATTACCATAAGGAGTATTGAAATACAATTGAATCCTGCTCAATTTTTGGTTTGCTGGTAATGTCGCATTAATTTCATTTAATAATGAAGTACATAAAGGAGAATTTGTAGGCGCAGTTGATAAGTAGGCAGCAATATAGCCATATACTGTTTGAGGTTCACCATCCAAAAGTTTTTTGTAATCATCCGTTTTTATTAATGGGGCGGCGCTATATTTTATTGTTGCAGTAACATTATTCGTTCCTGTTGCAGTAAATTCACCTGTTACATCATCATAAATAAAGTTGGTTAGTTTTTGGGTACCAACTTGTACTGCAGGATTAACTGTAATACCGGTAGGAGTATAAGCGATGCCCATATTATAGCTCATATTTGACCCAGATTCTATAGAGTTTGCAAGGGCAAAACGAGTCACATCAGAAAAATTAAAGTCAAATTGATTAATTTTAGTACCGTCGTTTGTTTCTAGTAATCTAAAAAGTGGTCGAGTAGGAGCTCCAATCACATTGTCAATCATGTCAATGTTTTTAGGAAGATCAGCCCAGTCTTGCGCAGTAGCTTTTACAAAATGAAGTTCGATAAAATCTCTATTGGTTTTGAAAATTATTTCACCATTTTCCTGACCATAATACAAGAATTGAAAGTCACCCTTGTATCCTTTTCCTCTGAGAGCAGTTGTAGGATAACTATCTGAATCGGATAGTAAATGGATTCTGTTTTTTGTAGTAAAGACAAGACTCACGGTGCTTCCTAATTGAATTTGGTACTCACTACCATAGATAGCTGTATCGCTATCAAAATCGGAGGCCATATCTACTAGTCCGCCATTTTTGAATTTAAAAAGATGAGTATAACCGCCTAATTGTGTGTTGTCTGTGAAATAAACAGCTTTCCAGCCATACTCTGATGATAATAGTAAGTTGTTTAATTCGGTTTTCTGAGCATTTAATCTTTCGGTTGGTGTTTGATCAAATTTTTGCTCCGTTTCATTATTGTCGCAAGAAACCAATTGTATTGCCAGAAAAGCAAGAATCAGTAACTTAAATAGTGGTTTTATTTTCATAATATTTTGTTTAGTTAATGCTGTAAAACGTACTTGTTTATACTAAGTTTCATTAATGCTTAATTAATTATTGCATTAGTATTAATTTCTGCCTGTTTTCTTAAGGCATAAAAATCCATATCAAAAGCTTCTTTAAAGTATTTAACTACTTGCGCTTCTTTAGCTCTTAATGCAGCTACTGCTGTTGGACTTTTAATACCAGCAATAATTGCTTCATATTCATCATATGAGTATACTAGCATTGACGAAGCCGTTTCTGCAAAATCTTCATTAATATTTGATCTGGAATAGCTTGTTATGAAACCTAGTTCGTTTGAATCCGAGGTCGTTGTTAAATGCCAGCTTGCAGTATATCCTACTGGAGTTATTTTTGCCCAAGCTTCTTCATCAAAAGGTTTAGTTTGATTTAAGATATGGATATATTCATGTTGAATTGTATGAATAAAACGCTTAACACTTTCGCTACTTGTTCTATCTACATAATCAGTTTCAAAAAGGGTAACTCTTTGTCCTCCTTCAGCCAGACCTAGTGTCACTGTTCCAACAGTATTTAAATTTACTCCTCCAACCATAACAATTTCTCTTGGAGCAATTTTTTTGACAAAATCATTTCCTCCAATTGCTTTGTAGCTATCCAGCCAAATTTTTTGAACAATTTCTAAAGCATTTTTTACCAAGTCTACTTGTGGTGGATATAAATAACGATTGTTGTCGACTGTATTTTGGTTCCATTTGTACTGTACATTAATATTGTAAGGTGTCAGATAATTGCTCGTTATCCAATTGTCTAGTTCTGTTTTTACAGGTTGACTATAATCTAATTGACTTTCTGTTAGGTGATCTTCGGTTGCACAAGACCCTAGTGTAAGTATTAGTAGCATAAGTACTAGTACTTGACTGTATTTTGTTATTTTCATAGTTTTTTGAATAATAGTTAACGTGGATTTTTTTCAACACCATTTGTTGATGCGCTAAGAGGAATTTGTATGGCTCTTCGTTTATCATCTTTTGCTAAAATAATAGTAGGCTCATTGTAACGTTCGTGTTCAACTACTATGTTGAATCGTTTTACGTCAAACCATCTTATTCCTTCATGAATAAAATCTCTTCTACGAGTTTCTGTAATTGCTTTTATATAGGATGTTTGCGTTGCTGATAATGTATAAAACGGTGTGAATTCATCAACAATTACAGGGTATTTGTCCAGAATGTCTTGTTCGGTTAATACATCGGTAGCAGGGTCATAACCATCGGTTCTTGTTGCGAGAAAATATTCCAGTGCAGTAGTTGCTTCTGCAAGTTGGTTTTTCATTACAAGTGCTTCGATACGGTTTAGGTAAAACTCATCATTGCTTAATAAGACAATGGCTGTATAGGGTTCTCCAATGTTAGCAGTTGTGTTGGTGTATTTAAAATATTCGTAATATTTTGGTACAAAAGTAGTTATGAATCCATTGTACGAGTAATTAGAATAATACCAGTCTTTGTTAAAAATATTGGTTTCTCTACCAATGATTTCTTCAGATCTTGCGCCAGATAGATAGTATCTATTGGCTGACGTAGCTCTTGAGTAGATAGAATATGGCGATGCTATTAATAAATTTGTTGCTTCATCACTTTTGGCATATCTAATACGTTGTGTATTAAAATCGTCAAACGTATAGGATTCATAGTCTCTAAGTTTTCCAACAGGGTTAGCTCCCAATTCAGCAGAAACTTCTAGAACTTTATCCCAATCCCCTTTTATTAGATAAAAACGACTTGCAAATGCTTTTGCTGCATTTTTATTAAAATGAAATTTGGGCTCTTTATAGTTATTAGAAACATATGGTAATCCTTCTTCTATGTCTTTTTGAATTAAACTAAAAACTTCAGCGACAGTATTTCGAGTGTATTTTTTAATTAAAACATCTTCGGGTTCTGTTACATAAGGAATTCCTAAATCCTTATCTGCAGTTGCAGGATTATAACGATTAGACCAAAGTGTAACTAACATGAAATGTGCATAGGCTCTAGCTAGTAAAGCTTCTCCTTTTTGCGGCTGAAGATCAGTAGTGTTACCAAGTTCTTCAATAGCCTCTAGAGCTTTGTTTGCATGTGCAATGGCTCTATAGCAGGCATCCCAATATGCAGCTTGGGTATCAATATCGGTTTGATCTTGCATTTCCCAATTGTAACTTTGGAGGTTTTTTAGAGGAGCACTACCAAATTGTTCTCCACTGTCAAAAACGTTATCAGACATAGTTTCGGCAATATCCATATAGTTGGCATTTGGATATGCATTTACTAATAATTCTGAAATTTTTTCGGGAGTATCTATTTGAGTTCTGTTGTCTGGGGTTTCTGAAAGAAAGTCATCACAGCTAGTAATGCTTATAAGCACTAATAGGGATAAAGTTATTTTTAGGTTTTTCATAATGATATATTATTACAATGAAATATTTATGGCAAATGTGTATTGACTTGTTACAGGAAACGCTACACCTCCTGTGTTTCTAAATTCCGGATCCTGACCGTTCAATTTTTCATCAGAATAAATCAACCATGGATTTACTGCAGAACCTCTTAATGTAAAGGTGTTAAGACCTAATTTTTTCTTCAAATCGGTTGGAAATTCCCAACTTAATGAAATGTTTTTTAGTCTTACAAAATCGCCATCTGCAATACGTGCATCAGAATAATTATAGGTATTATATGCCGTTTCAAGCTGGCTAATACCACCATAATTTTCAGCTAGTCTTTTGTCGGCAATTACAGGAATATTTGTAAAGTTTTCATCCCCAGGATTGATCCAACGATTTGTAAAGTCTTTTGTAAAAACAGTTAAATCATCGTATTGGCTACTGTAAACAGGGTTTAAACGTACTTTGTTTCCTCCTGATCCAACAATGAAAACATATAGTGACCAATTTTTGTAGGTAAAAGTATTGGCAAGACCAACAGATTTATTTGGTTCAATAGATCCTTCGTATTTTAAGTAATCCGTAACATTGTCATTGTCTTGAAAATTAGCACCTGTAATAAGATCCGTTTCTCCATTAGGCATAATAAAAGTTGGTAAACCTTGATTATTTAAACCTGTAAATTGATACGAATACAATGAGTTTCTTGGGTGTCCAATAGCATTTCCACCATTTCCTTCGATCAAATCAAATGCTGTTGGTTTGTTTTCGAGTTTAGTAATCTCTTGATTATAGATAGAGAAATTAAGAGTAGTAGACCATTTAAAATCTTTATTATTAATGTTTTTGGTAGTAAAGGCAACTTCAAGACCTTTGGTTTCCATATTTGCATTATTACCTTGCTTAATTCTTTGACCACCAATTCCTGATGTGATTACAAAATCTACTAAGTCAAAAGCTTTACGGCTGTATATATCTGTAGTAAATTGGATTCTGTTATTAAACATTCCAAGATCAACTCCAATGTTGGTTTCAAATTGTTTTTCCCAGGTTAAATCTTTATTTTGTAGCTCTTCGATTTCAATTCCTGTCTCTCTATCAGATAAATTTAAACGATCTGTAATGAAGCTTTTATAGATAGCCAATGAGTTTGTAGCAGGTCCTGCAGTTGCTGTTAAACCATAGGAACCTCTTAGTGCTAGATTAGTTATTGAAGTAACTTCTTTCATAAACTCCTCTTCGATAACATTCCATTTACCACTTACCGTATAAGTTGGTAGCCATCTTGATGATCCGCTATCTCCTTGTCTGTTCGATCCATCATAACGACCAGTTATAGATCCAGTATAGCGACGATCATAAGTATATCCTACTTTTCCAAAAAAACCAACAGTTCGTTCTCTTTCTGCATTAAAGTCATAATAAGAATCTCCCTCGTTAATTATTTTTTCTAATAATCTAGGATCAGTAAAAGCAGTCAATCCTCTGTCATATTGTAATCCAGCAGCAGTAAAATTATCACTATTTCTATCTACAGATCTCAATTCGGTACCAAATAAACCTTCTAGTTCATGTTTATCGTTAAATGTATTTCTGTAGTTTACACTGTTTCTAAGGTTGTAAGATGTTAAATCATTAGTATACTTTCTTAAAAAACCACCATTTGGAAGCACAGAAACTTTTGGAGCAGTTAAGTCGTTAGGATCTTGATATAGAAAGATGTTTTCATCCCTAACAATTGTAGTTTCCATTGCATTATAAGCACCTACAACATTAGATTTTTCTAATATTTTATGTTCGCGACTTGTATTGGCATAACGTGCCGATCCAGTAAGATTATATGTTAGATGCTTATTGATTTTATAGTCTAAATCAGCTTGAAAACGAATATCTTTTACTTCAATCTCCATGCGATTGTTTTCTAATTCGTTCAAAATATTAATTGGAGCCCAGTTGTTTCTATAATATTCTAAATTTCCGTTTTCATCGTACGGTCTAAGCGTTCTGTTGGTATTTAGAACATAATTAAAAGGATTGATATCAAAATCTCTAGTTACTTTTCCAAAAACTTCGTCTTTTTCGCTATCATAACTACCAGGTGCTTCTTGGTCTCTTACTGAGGCTAATGTTGATAGCGTTATGTTTAGTTTATCATTTACATAAAAAGTTCCTTTTAGATTTGACGATAATTGATTGACTTTATCAGCTACTGTCCATCCTGGGTCATTATAATAACCTAATGAAGCATAAAAAGTGTTGTTTTTTCCACCGCCCGAGAAACTCAATGAATGGTTTTGAGTAATAGATGGTCTAAATAGGACATTGAACCAATCCGTATTGGCTAGTTCATATTTTTTTAAAAATTGATTACGACTTGCCTGATCATTTTTTACCAAGTAACTGTCGGTTGCTGGAACGTAAGTGTTTATTGCTTGTCCTAATAAATTATAAACGCCACCATATCTTCCTTGTAAAGTTGAAGGCAAATCAAGAAAACCTTTTCCTTCTATTTCTTTTAGAATACTCATCGTTTCTTGAGAATTCAAAATATCATATTGGCTATATTCTGGGACAGTTCTAAGGGTTTGCTCTAATGAATAGGTTACTTTTAGAGGCGAGTCTCTTCTTCCTTGTTTTGTAGTAACAACAACAACACCGTTTAGCGATCTTGAACCGTAAATAGAAGTTGCAGATGCATCTTTTAAAATTTCAATACTTTGAATGTCATTAGCATTTAGACCAGCAATTGATGAACTTAATAAAGTCTCTGAATTTCCTGAAGCTAAATCAGCAAAGGAAAGATTGATGATGTCTTCTTGGACTACACCATCAATTACCCATAATGGTTTTGTATCACCAAAAATAGAAGACGATCCACGAACTGTAATTTTTGGAGCTGTACCAAAAGTACCTGTAATGTTTTGCACTGTTACACCTGCAGCCTTACCTTCGATCATTCGGCTCACATCAACTACACCATCAACCTTTAGTTCGGTAGCGCTAATTTTACTTGTAGCTCCTGTAAAAGTTCTTTTTGAGGTTTTTTCATAACCTGTTGTAATTATAACTTCGTTAAGATCTAGTCCTAATTGAGATAAAGTTATAGTCATAAAATCAGCTGTAACATCAACTTCTTTCGTTTTCATGCCAACATAGCTAACTACTAATTTTGTACTTCCAGAAGGTACTTCTATCGAGAAACTTCCATCAAAATCGGTTAAGGTTGCAATTTTAGTCCCTTTTACAAATACCGATGCTCCTGGTAGCCCATTCCCGTTATTGTCAATTACTTTACCTTTGATAGGATTTGCAATTAAATTATAATTTAATGCGTTCAAAAGATCAAGATTTGATGAATCGTTTATAGGCGATTTTTGCAAAACAATCTGATCACTTATCTCAGAATAATTGATGTTTAAAGGTGTAAGTATTTCGTTTAAAATTGCAGAAAGTGTTTCATTATTTGCAGTAATGTTCACTTTTTGGTTAAGTTGTGTGATTCTTGAATTGTAGGAAAATTTTACTTTAGCAGATTTTTCAAGTTTAGATAACGCATTGGATAAACTCAAGTTGGTTATGGAAATAGTAACTTTTGTATCTAGTTTTTTCTGTCCTTTGGCACTGTTGGCCATCATAACAGTTGAGAAGACAAAAGCCAATACCATCTGAAAGAGTGTTATTTTCATGATTTGAAAGAGTAATCGTTGTTTAACAACAGGTTTTTTCATAATTTTGGTTTTGTTTTGATTAATACTTTTTATAGGGGTGTTCTGAAAAACGTACCAAAAATGCTTTTTACAGAAAGCTTTTTGATATTAATTTAACGTCGAATGTGTTACAGCATATTCGGCGTTTTTTATTGAGTCAAAAATAATTTCACATAGGCTTGATTTTTAATTGCATCCTTGGGATGTTATAATGATTTGGTTTCCATTCATTTCGTAACTGGTATTGTTTCCAATACTTTTACAGATAATTTTTAATTTTTCGGGCAAAGGTTGATCGATTAATGAAGTCGTAAGATGACAACTTTTTAATTTCTCTAGTGGGAAGTCGATATTAACTAGATAAGCTTGTTCAATGGTTTTGAATATCTGAGCAACAGGTATGTCAGTAAATTCAAAGCTTAATTGTTCAATATTTCCCTGTGTATGGAAAAAAGATTCATCTTGAGTTATATCGGTAATTTTATTGAAGGTGAGATTTTTACGAGTAACTCGCAGTGCTTGATTGGGAAGCAATACAATTTCTTTTTCTTTTGAATTTGTTATTGTTGGATTGGATCTTACCTTAACTTTGCCTGTGCGAACAATTACTTCAACATTTGGCAAATCGGCATAGGCTTTTATTCTAAAACTTGTTCCAACAACCTTGGTAACAATTTCATTTGCATACACAAAAAAAGGTTTTTTTGGATTTTTGCTAATTTCAAAGAAGGCCTCTCCAGAAAGGAATACTTTCCTAGTGTTACCTTCAAAAATTTTAGGATAACTCAGTTTGCTATTTGGTTTTAATAGAACGGAACTTCCATCAGACAGGGTTATTATTTGTGCTTTTTGTGAATAATTAGTTTGTTCAACCAGTTCAGTGTAATCTGCCTTTATGATTTTGTTATAAGTAGAGTCTGAATTTGTGGAAATAAAATGATTGCTGAAAAACCAATTAGATAGAAAACCAAAGAATAGTACCGCGGCGGCTCCTTTTAACCATTTTTTTTGCCATAATTTTAGTGTAGGCATTTTTACTTCGGCTAATAATTCTTCTTTTTTATTGATTTTTTTCCAAGTGGATTCTAATCCTGATTGAATAGTATTAGTCGAGATTTCTTCATGGTGAACAGTCATCGCCAATAGCCATAATCTTGAATCTTCTACTAATTTAGCACGATCTGTATTTTCTAAAGTCCACTCTTCCCAACCTTGATTATCTATTTTTGATCGAACCCATAACTGGAATGAGGTGTCGCTCAAGAAATCTTCTATTTCTGTATAATTGTTTCGTTCTTGCATAAAAAAATTAGCTTACAAGAACATAGAGGACAGTTTCTTTATTAGATACTCATTAAATTAGTGTTATTTTTAAATTAAATAAAAAACATTTAAAAAGTTGTTGAAGTAAGTAGTAATAATAGGGAGAGATTGCCTTTCCATTCTTTTCTGAGTTGAAGTAATGCTCTGTGTAATAGGTTGTTTGCAGATTGATAATTAATTTGAAGCATTTCAGCAATTTGTTCCACACTAAGCCCTTGATGGTAACGAAGATATAGTGCTTCTCTTTGACGGGCGGGTAGGTTGTTCAAGAAAGAATTTAGTTGAACTACTTTTATAGCCGATTCCTCATCGGAGATAAGTTGGTGTTCTATTGAGAAATCAAATAAAAATTCAATAGAATCAGTTGTGGTAGTTTTCATGAATATATAATCGCGTTCATTTAATCGCGCAATTCTTTTGCGTACACTAGATAATAAATAGGCTTTCACAACAACTGAATCACTTATTGATTGTCTGTAAATCCATAGATCTGTAAAAACATCTTGTATGCAATCTTGTACTTTCTCTTTAAATGGAGAAAATGAATTACCATAGCGAATTAAATCTGCATAATATTTTTCAAAAAGTAATGAGAATGATTTTTCGTCACCCGCTTTTAAATTTGACCAAAGTAAAGAGTCATCTGAATCTTCAGATTTTTTAATGTTTTGAATTAGGCTTTTCAAGAATTGTGGTTTTTGGTGGTTTGGTAGTGGTGTAATTTCGCGCAATAACGTAAATTTTTTTAAACAAACATAACTAAAATGTTATTTTTTATGGATAAAGTTATCATTTTGTGTTAAAATACAGGCATAATCCCTGTGTTTGATTTTGACGCTTGATGTGTACTGCAAAGAAAATTGTTGTTAGATATTTGGCAGAATAAAAAAGTATTTAGACATTTGTCTAAATACATAAATACTTTAAATTATGAATGACATATTTAAAGCATTAAATGATGCCACGAGGAGAGAAATACTGGAGCTTTTGAAAACAAAGGATTTATCAGCCGGTGAAATCGCCGATCAGTTCAATATGTCGAAGCCAAGTATTTCCCATCATTTGGATATTCTAAAACGAGCCGATTTAATTACTGCCGAAAAATCAGGACAATTTATTTTCTATTCCATCAACACTACTATAATGGAAGATGTGTTGCAGTGGATTTTAACTTTTAAAAAATAATAAAATGAATTCAACTTTCAGGAAAGAACTTCCTATTATTGGAATTGTGTTAATGCCTTTTATTTATCTGACTTTTATTTGGAGTGCATTGCCCGATAAAGTCCCAACGCATTGGAATTACAAAGGCGAGGTCGACCACTGGGGAGATAAGTTTTCCTTGATTGGGTTGCTATATATGCTGCCCGTTTTGATGTATGTTTTACTGCTTGTTATCCCAAAAATTGATCCCAAAAAAAGAATCGCTTTAATGGGCGGGAAGTTTTATCAATTGAAGTTCTTTCTTGTTTTATGCATGTCAATGCTGGCTTTGTTTATCATTTTTATTACGAAGAATCAGTCTTTTTCCAGTCCTAATTTAATCTATATCATTATCGGGGTTTTGTTTTTAGTGTTGGGCAATTATTTCAAAGTAATTCAGCCCAATTATTTCATCGGGATACGCACACCATGGACATTAGAAAACAATGAAGTTTGGAAACTTACCCACATTTTTGCAGGTAAACTTTGGGTCATTGGAGGCTTGGCAATCGTATTGGGCGGATTGATTTTCGACAATAATTCGTTCACTATTGTCTTTATTTCCCTCGTTCTTGCTTTGGTAATAGTCCCAACTGTGTATTCTTACATAAAGTTTAAGGAAATAGAAAAGAAAAGTGTATAACTCGAGTTTGATCATTAATTTGAAGCAGAAAGATTTGGCATTTTTGCCAGTATCGTCCCGCTATCCGTTGCAATCTTTGTAGGCTGAACCCCAGCCACAAAGGATTTTCACTGCTATCGGGGCTAGAGGAGAGATTTTGCCTTTTTGCCATCATCTAAAAAAGAAAAATAGAACTAAGGTTTCAAGGTATTTCACATCAATTTTAATTTAAAAATAAAATCAAATAAAATGAAGAAAGCAGTATTTTTTTTAATGACAATTTTGTTGTCTTTTACAATGTTCGGGCAAGAAATTACGGGACAATGGAATGGTTTTTTAAAAGTTCCCGGAGGACAATTAGCACTTGTTTTTAATATAAGCAAAAGTGAAAATGGATACAGTGCTACGATGGATAGTCCAGACCAAGGAGCAAAAGGAATTCCCGTTACAACAACCAAATTTGAGAATGCTACTCTAAAATTAGAGATTCCAAGTGCCCGGATTGTTTTTGAGGGGGAGCTAAATCAGTATAATGTGATTGTTGGTACTTTTACTCAAAGTGGTCAATCTTTTCCATTGAATTTGTCTAAAGAAAAACTAGAAAAAGAAATTCTAAAAAGACCGCAAGAACCACAAAAACCGTATTCATATTATACAGAAGATGTCACTTTCGAAAATAAAACAGATAAAAATGTTTTGGCAGGAACGTTAAGTTTACCTAGCAAAGAAGGCAAATTTCCAGTTGTGATTTTGATAAGCGGAAGTGGCCCACAAAACAGAGATGAAGAAATATTAGGACATAAACCGTTTTTAGTTTTAGCAGATTATTTGACAAAAAAAGGTATTGCGGTTCTACGATTTGATGACCGCGGTACTGCAAAATCTACAGGAGAGTATAAAATGGCAACTACTTTGGATTTTGCAAATGACGTTCGGGCTGGTGTTGCTTATCTGCAAACTAGAAAAGAAATAGATAAAAATAAAATAGGATTAATAGGTCATAGCGAGGGCGGAATAATTGCTCCTATTGTTGCACAGAACTCGAAGGATGTAAAATTCATTATATTATTGGCTGGACCAGGACTTCGCGGAGATCAATTGATGCTTTTGCAAAAAGAAATGATTGAACGTCAAAAGGGAATTTCAGAAAATGAAATTAAAAAAGGGCAGGAAATTTTTAAAGGGGCTTATGATATTATTGTAGCTTCCTCAGCAAATGATGAAAATCTAAAAAGCAAGGCCTTTGGTTATCTAAAATCAAAGTTAGGTGATAGTGCCAATGATACCCAGATTAGTGCACTTTCCTCTCAAATTACTAGCCCTTGGCTGGTTAGTTTTTTAAAATTAGATCCTACAATAGCTTTAGAAAAAGTAAAATGCCCAGTCCTAGCTCTCAATGGTGAAAAAGATTTACAAGTCCCAGCGGATGTAAATCTCGAAGCCATCAAAGCAGCTCTTACCAAAGGAGGAAATAAAAACGTAACCACTAAGAAGTTGTCCAATCTAAATCATCTCTTTCAGGAATCCAAAACGGGTTCTCCTGATGAGTATGCAACGATTGAACAGACATTTTCACCAGTAGCTTTAGAGGAAATTTCCAAATGGATCTTGGTTCAAGTGAAGTGAAACTGAATTTATATTACACGTGAAAAGCTCATTTTATTGGGCTTTTTGTGTTTATGACAGTTTTACCTCTTCAAGCTAAAATGGCCTTTATATTCTTTTCCGTTTTTTCGTGTAGCCACAAACCAATAATCGGTAGCGGGTAGGGTTTGTCCAATGTAAGTTCCATCCCAGCCATTAGAATTGGAATTTAATTCTTTTAGTAATTTTCCAAATCGGTCGAATATTTTTAGCGTTAAATCCTTTTCAGTCTCTGAAGATTTAATTTTCCAAGTGTCGTTGAATCCATCTCCGTTTGGAGTAAAAAACTTAGGGTACATTAATAAATAAACTTCCTCTGTTGCTGTGCCACAGCCATTTTTGTCTCTTACATGTACTGTATAATCGCCACTGTTTATACCCGAGAACTGGTTGCTGTTTTGGTAATTAGTTCCGTCAATTGAATATTCAAAATCTCCAGCTCCAGTTACAAAAACCGTAATTGAGTTGTCATTGTCTGTCCAGTCTTTGGTTTCTATTGAAGTTATTTTGGCAATATTGGATGTTTTTACCGTAAATGTTTTGTCACTAAAACAAGAAAGAGTACCATAAGTTTTGGTAACAGTTACCGATAAATCTCCATGATTATCTATGTTAATGGTTTGTGTATTTTTTCCATTAGACCATAAATAACTGTCGGCACCAGAACCGGCATCTATCAAAATACTTTTGTTTTCGCAAATAGGCACAATATCTTCAATAGGAATAATTGGTTTTGGAAAAAGAGAAATTCTTAAAACAGCTATCGCATAGCATGGTGTGTTTGAATTGATTCTGATGTAGATTCTATTTTCTCCCAATGCTAATTTGTAATTGAAAGCTGTTGTGATTTTATTACTAGTTACTTCATTCTCGGCATCTGAAAGAGACGGATAATAACCGAAATTATAGTTGGCAGTGTTTGAAATTAAATAAGAATTAAAGTCTTCCAGTTTTACATATTCTGCACCGTCATTCAAATCATCACATATAGAGAAGTCATAATCATTGGCAGGCAAAGAGTTGATTAGAGAAGCCGTTACTGCCATTCTATTGGAACTTTCACAATTGTTTTCGGTTTGTGTTACGAAATAGGTTTTACCATCGACTAAAGGAGTGTTATCAGTCAAAAGATTACCTAGGGTTGCACTGTCATACCATTTTATGGTTGTTCCAACAACTATAAGATTGCTCAAAGAGGGATTTTGACTTGCGCAAAAACTTTGAGAAGTGTCTCCTGTTGGAGCCAGTGTATTTTGAATAGTTACAGTAACAGGAATTCTTTCGCTTTCACAACCGTTTATTGTTTGCGAAGCATAATAGATTGTACCGTTTTGAAGAGGAACTGTATTTAATAAAAGATTTCCGGTTGTTAACTGGTTATACCATTTTATGTTTTGTCCTGTTATTGCAATATCGTCTATAGTTGCATTTTGTTGAATGCAGAAGGTTTGTGGGGAAGTAGCTGTTGGTAGTGGTTGATTGGTAATTGTAACGGTTTGGTTTTGATGTGAGATATTTCCATTCTCATCATTATAATCCCAAATTACAGTATAAGTTCCGGGCAAACCATAAGAAAGAGGGCTTACAGTTGTTGCAGTAATTGTTCCTACACAATTATCTGTTGCAGTTGGGATTATTGTTAATGCTGTATGGCAATCTCCTGTAATTGTTGGTAGAGCTACGAGGTCGGGAATGGGAGGAACTGTATCACGAACAATAACATCGACAGTAAGAACTCCATCACAATCACCAGTTCCAGTAATATTGCAACTGTATTGACCACTATTGATAGCTGTTGCATTTGGTATTGTTGGGTTTTGATCTGTTGATGTAAAACCGTTTGGTCCTGTCCATGCGTAATTTGTTCCTCCAGATGCTTTTAGTTGAAGAGATTTTCCAATACAGATTGGAGAGTTGGAAGAGGCTGTTACAAGGAAAAACAGTCTTTAAATTTGACTAAGAAAGCATCTGCTACGTTTGGTAGATAACTTGCGCTACGAGGGTAAAGGTTTGATTGATAAGTGTTTGTTGAAGCTATATTTATAGTGCTATTCGTCATGCCTGACAAATAGATATATGAATCATCATCTACTGTTGTGATATGTGCATTATCAGCACCTTCTCCAGCATAATACGTTGCCCATACTCTTTGCCCATTTGTATTAAATTTCACTAAATAAGAATCCGCTAATGGATTTCTAATTTCTTGATATGCATTTGGAGTAGGAAGAAAACCATTTTCTGCTCTTCCAGTAAAATAAATGTCACCATTTTTAGAAACAGACGCTCCAAGTGTTTCTGGAAAAAAATAAGATCCCCAAATTTTAACTCCATTCGGATTAAATTTAAATATACAACCACTTTTAGATATAGAATTTTGAATATAATTTTCTTGAAAAACTCCACTGCTTGCAATACCAGAATTACTATCAGTATCCCCAGAACAATATAGGTTGTTGTTTATATCGACTCCAAGGTTAAAAAAAGCATCGTCGTTATTACCTCCAAAAAACGTATCCCATATTTTGTTCCCGTTTGGATCAAGTTTAATTAATAGCCCTTTTCTTTTCCAATCTGATTTTGGTAAAGAAAAATCTAAAGACGTCCCTAAAAAAAATAATTCTCCATTAGCATTTATTTTTGAATCAAAAATAGTTCCTGGATAATAATAGGTTCCCCATATTCGATTTCCGTCAGCATCAAATTTGACAATCATGCCATTGTATACTAAACCGCCCGAATTGTCTGTAATGGTAGTTAAAAAATTAGGTTGAAATGCTCCATTTGATGTAATATTCTCCTTACTACCTGTGTCGCCAGAAACATATATTTTTTCATCAGAATCAATCATAATTGAATAAAATTTGTCATTACTTAATCCGCCATAATAAGTTCCCCATTGCCGGATGCCATTAGTGTCAAATTTTGCCAAATACGCATCAGAGTAATCACTTTTAATAGGCTGATAACTACTGGATGTAGATATGTTTGTAATACTTCGACTTGTGCCAGCTATATAAATGTTATCATTATTTGAAACTTTGATTTGAGAAATTCCATCCTCATTA
Source organism: Flavobacterium sp. A45 (assembly GCF_002001005.1). GTDB lineage: Bacteria > Bacteroidota > Bacteroidia > Flavobacteriales > Flavobacteriaceae > Flavobacterium. The sequence continues at coordinate 30,421 of NZ_MUNX01000045.1, read as the reverse complement.
TTTCCTCCGTAATATGTTCCCCAAACTCTTGTACCATCTGAATTAAGCTTAGTGAAAAATGCATCAGAAATGCCATTTGATGTATAATAATCTTGATATGAGCCAATTGACGCAATGTTGTTAGCGCTTTGGGTTTCTCCTGCCCAATATATAAATCCATCTTTTACAAATATGGATGATGAATCATCCATACTTTCTCCGCCATAATAAGTTCCCCAAAGTCTAATAGGCACAGGGTCAATAATTAACGTTTTGTCAGAAACATTTTCAGCACTTTCAAAACCATAAACATTTTTCTTGATTTTAGTATAACCTACAGCAATCTCCTTTTTAAGTTCTCTTTCTTCAGTCCAACTGTCGGGAAGGGTTTCTTCCATTTTGCCAAAACGTACATTCATTCTAATTTTATTATCAACCAATTCCGTTTGGGCTCCGCTAAATTTTAATTGAATATCTGATATTTTTCCTTTTGGATGAACTACAAAATTGTATTCTACTGTTTTTAAAGTATCTTTTGGTACAAAAAAAACGACATCAATATTCGGATAAATGTTTTTATAGGTTATTTGTTTGTATTGATACACCATCAAAACTCCTTCGGGTTTGTTGGGGATATTATAGTAATTGTCATAGTCCAAAGATTTTTCTTCGGTTGTCAATTCTACCTTTGGATTTGAATTTACAAAATCAATGTCAATTCTGTGAAATTGGTATTCTAAAGTATAGTCAGGAAGTTTATCATTGTCTTTTGAAGGAAATGGCAAAGGTTTTTTCTTTTCGTTATGAGAATGATTGATAGGATGTTTTTTTGCTTCATAAACATCATACGAAAAGCCATTTTTTCTCAGTTGAACATTCAATCCACCAGAATTTAAAAGGTAATTTACGGCATTGTTAGGCTTGCCTTTTTGATCTATAATCTGACCTTTATTTTCTTTAAAACCAATGGTTTTGTTTTTATTTTGGGCAAATGAAGAAATGGTAATTAATGCTATAAAGAAGAGTAATTTTAAGTTCACTAGAGGCGGTTTTTAATGATTTTGTAAATGTATTTAAATCTTTACAAAGTATCTAATTCTATTTTTATTTCGGTATAAATTAAAAAACAGAAAAGTTACAATTCGCTTTTATGGAGAGAAACTAAAAATATCCCTTATTTTTGCACAAAAACATTCTCACTTTTGAAACCAAAACTTTTCCTCATCACGCCTCCGTTTACCCAACTGAATACACCTTATCCAGCGACGGCTTATATCAAAGGGTTTCTGAATACCAAAAATATCGAATCAGTTCAGGCAGATTTGGGTATAGAAGTGATTTTGAAATTGTTTTCGAAAGAAGGATTGGAAGGGATCTTTGGCCAAGCAGCAATAAACAATAAACCAAAAACTACAAACGCTCAACGAATTCTAGCTTTACAGGACGAATACATCAAAACCATTGATTCGGTTATTGCGTTTTTACAGGGGAAGAATCCAACTTTGGCGCTCCAAATATGTCAGGAAGATTTCTTGCCGGAAGCTTCAAGATTTGCACAATTGGAAGAACTTGATTGGGCTTTTGGAACAATGGGAACGCAGGACAAAGCCAAACATTTGGCAACTTTGTATCTTGAGGATATTTCGGATTTTATAGTGGAATGTGTCGATGAAAATTTCGGTTTCAGTCGTTATGCAGAAAGATTGGGGCGTAGTGCCAATTCTTTTGATGAATTGTATGAAGCTTTGCAACAAGAACCGACTTATATAGATAATATTCTGCTTTCGATTTTGAAAGAGAGAATCGAAACGATTCAGCCGACTTTATTCTTGATTTCGGTTCCGTTTCCTGGGAATTTATACTCAGCTTTTCGTTCTGCACAATGGGTGAAAAAACACTATCCGAATATCAAGATTTCGATGGGTGGCGGTTTCCCGAATACAGAATTACGTTCACTTTCGGATGAACGTGTTTTTGAGTTTTTCGATTATATCACTTTGGATGATGGCGAAACTCCAATTGAAGAATTATCCTCCCCCGACCCCTCCGAAGGAGGGGAGACTAGAACCTATAAAAGAACATTTTTACTTGAAGATGGAAAAGTGGTTTATAAAAATAATTCCACTAAACCGGATTACAAACAATCCCAAGTGGGAACGCCCGATTATTCGGATTTGCTTCTGGATAAATACATTTCGGTTATCGAAATTGTGAATCCGATGCACCGTTTGTGGAGTGACGGACGCTGGAATAAGCTCACCATGGCGCACGGTTGTTACTGGGGAAAATGTACATTTTGCGATATTTCTCTAGATTACATCAAGGTTTACGAACCTGTTGCGGCTAGTTTGTTGTGCGATCGAATGGAAGAAATGATTGCCCAAACGGGTGAAACCGGTTTTCATTATGTAGATGAAGCTGCACCTCCGGCATTAATGCGCGCTTTGGCACTCGAAATCCTTCGCCGAAAATTGGCAGTTACGTGGTGGACAAACATTCGGTTTGAGAAAAGCTTTACCCAAGATTTGTGCCTGTTGCTAAAGGCTTCGGGTTGTATTGCCGTTTCGGGTGGGCTAGAAGTAGCTTCGGACAGATTGTTAAAACTGATTGACAAAGGCGTAACGGTAGAACAAGTAGCGAAAGTTACTCGCAATTTTACCGAAGCGGGCATTATGGTTCACGCGTATTTGATGTACGGTTACCCAACACAAACAATTCAAGAAACAGTGGATAGCCTCGAAATGGTACGACAGTTGTTTGAAGCAGGTGTATTGCAGTCTGGGTTTTGGCATCAGTTTGCGATGACGGCTCACAGCCCAGTGGGAATGTTCCCAGAGCAATTTGGTGCCGTTAAAGAAACGGAAGCCATAGGGACATTTGCTAATAATGATATTAATTTTGTTGATTCAACAGGAATCGATCATGATAAATTTAGTTTCGGACTCAAGAAATCGCTGTTCAATTTTATGCACGGCATTTGCTTTGACTATGAATTGCAGGATTGGTTTGATTTCAAAATTCCGAAGACAAAAATAAGTTCTGATTTTATTTTTGATGCCTTGCAGGAAGAAACTAATTTTAATATTAAACCTACCGCCAAAATTGTTTGGCTGGGAGGAAAACCATCAATTGAAACATTTACCAAATCCAAAAAAGGTAATTCTTGGGAAATGATGGCTTTGACTTTTCACGACAAAAAAGAAAGCTTCACTATTCAGACCAATAAAACGGAAGGAGAATGGCTTGTTGAAATGCTTCAGAAAATCTCAGTTTCGAATGTGAAAACTTATTCTTTTCAGGAAGTAAAAACCGATTTTGAACTACAGCTAGAAGATTTTGAGTTGTTTTGGTATTCAAAACCTGTGAATACTTTGAGAGAATTTGGATTGTTGGTGTTGTAGCATACTTTGAATTGGCCACAGATTATACGGATGAAACTGATTATCACGGATTTTTTATCTTTTAATGTAAAGTCCAATTTTACCACTTAACTTTCTGGTTCAACGAGTTTGCGTGAGGGATAGAAATAAGCTACCGAAGTAGCATGGATAGCCCGACTCCAGTAGAGAATGGGCCGTATATGCGCAAAGTAAAGTAGGGCCATTTTCTACTGGAGGCACGCCCTAATTGTTGCTCTTCAGACGATTTTATCTAGAATTTGTTTTTTTGTTTACGAAAACGTTTTCTTTTCATACTTTTACTCCCCTAAAAAGACCAAGAATGAGTGATAATTACAAAGTAACTGTAAACGATGCTTTCCATTTTGATTTTGAAAAGGAAAGTATTTCTCAACTGGATGCAATACCTACGGGAGTAAATGAATTTCATATACTGCATCAAAACTTACCTTATAAAGCGGAAATCATCACTTCGGATTTCAATCATAAAAGCTATACGGTTAAGGTAAACAATACAAATTATAGGGTGGAGATTTCGAATCCTTTGGATATTTTGATCAAGGAAATGGGGTTCGAAGTTGGGTTGACCAAACAGGTTAACGCGATCAAAGCACCTATGCCGGGATTAATTTTGGAGATTAGTGTCGTTGTCGGGCAAATCGTGAAAGAAAATGATAACCTAATTATTCTTGGTGCCATGAAAATGGAGAACAGTTTTCTTTCGCCTCGTGATGGTGTGATCAAATCCATTTCGGTGAGCACGGGAGATGCCGTAGACAAAGGGCAGTTGTTAATTGAATTCGAATAAAATTATGAAGAAAATATTAGTTGGCAATAGAGGAGAAATCGCCATTAGGGTGATGAAAACCGCACAAAAAATGGGCATTAAAACCGTGGCAGTTTATTCTACAGCCGATAGAAATGCACCTCACGTAAAATTTGCTGATGAAGCAGTTTGGATTGGAGAAGCACCTTCTAGCCAATCTTATTTGTTGGGAAGTAAAATTATTGAAGTGGCCAAATCTTTGAACGTTGATGCGATTCATCCAGGATATGGTTTCCTGAGTGAGAATGCTGATTTTGCCGAAGAAGCAGAGAAAAATAATATCATTTTTATAGGTCCTAAGTCGAAAGCCATTAAAATTATGGGAAGTAAACTGGCTGCCAAAGATGCTGTAAAAGCATACAATATCCCGATGGTTCCCGGTATCGACGAAGCGATTACCGATATCGAAAAAGCAAAGCAAGCCGCAACAACAATTGGTTTTCCTATCTTGATTAAAGCTTCGGCTGGAGGTGGAGGAAAAGGAATGCGTGTGGTAGAAAGCGAAGCTGATTTTGAGTCTCAAATGAATCGTGCCATAAGTGAAGCAGTTGCTGCGTTTGGTGATGGTTCGGTTTTTATCGAAAAGTATGTGGCTTCTCCACGACATATCGAAATTCAGGTGATGGCAGACAGTCACGGAAATATTTTGTATTTGTTTGAAAGAGAATGTAGTATTCAGCGTCGTCACCAAAAAGTGGTAGAGGAAGCCCCTTCGGCTGTTTTAACGCCGGAATTGCGTAAGAAAATGGGTGAGGCAGCTGTCTTGGTGGCTAAATCCTGTGATTACCTTGGAGCAGGAACAGTTGAGTTTTTATTGGACGAAAACAATAATTTCTATTTCCTTGAAATGAATACCCGTTTGCAGGTAGAACATCCTGTTACGGAATTGATTACCGGTACTGATTTGGTTGAACTGCAAATTAGAGTGGCAAGGGGGGAAGCATTATCCATTAAACAAGAAGACTTGAAAATAAAAGGTCACGCATTGGAATTGCGTGTTTATGCCGAAGACCCGATGAATGATTTCTTGCCTAGTGTAGGGCATTTAGATGTGTATCAATTGCCAATTGGCGAAGGAATTCGTGTGGATAACGGATTTGAACAAGGTATGGATATTCCGATTTATTATGACCCGATGTTGGCTAAATTAATCACTTACGGACAAACGCGTGAAGAAGCAATTCAATTGATGATTAAAGCTATTGAAAACTATCAAGTGGAAGGTGTTTATACAACTTTGCCTTTCGGGAAATTTGTTTTTGAACACGAGGCGTTTCGTTCGGGGAAATTCGACACACATTTTGTGAAGAAATATTACAATGCTGATGTATTGAAAAACCAAATGGCTCAGGAAGCCGAAATTGCTGCTTTGGTGGCATTGAAACAGTATTTTGAAGATCAAAAAATCGTACGCTTACCAATTCAGTAAATTATGCAAGACAAGATAAAAACACTAAATGATAAAATTGCCGAAGCCCATTTGGGTGGAGGATTAAAACGTATTGCGAAACAGCATTCGAACAAAAAGCTGACTGCAAGAGAGCGAATCAATTATTTGATGGATGAAGGTTCTTTTGAAGAAATCGGGATGTTGGTAACACACCGAACTACCGATTTTGGGATGGAAAATGAAATGTATTACGGTGATGGTGTTATCACGGGATACGGAACCATCAATGGAAGATTGGTTTATATTTTTGCTCAGGATTTCACGGTTTTTGGAGGTTCGCTTTCCGAAACACACGCAGAGAAAATATGTAAAATCATGGACATGGCTGTCAAAATGGGTGCGCCTATGATTGGACTGAATGATTCGGGTGGAGCACGTATTCAGGAAGGAGTTCGTTCACTGGGTGGATATGCTGATATTTTCTTCAGAAATGTACAAGCCAGTGGTGTAATTCCGCAAATCTCTGCGATTATGGGACCCTGCGCCGGTGGAGCTGTGTATTCTCCAGCTATGACCGATTTTACTATGATGGTTGAAGACACCAGTTATATGTTTGTTACAGGTCCGAATGTGGTGAAAACCGTGACTAACGAATCCGTAACTTCGGAGGAATTGGGAGGGGCGAGTACGCATTCTACCAAGTCGGGTGTGGCACATTGCACTTCGACGAATGATGTGGTTTGTCTAGAAGACCTCAAGAGATTGTTGAGTTATTTGCCTCAAAACAACAAAGAAACTGCACATAATTTGCCTTATGAGCTTAAAGATGAGGTGCGTTTGCAATTAGCTGATATTATTCCGGATAATCCGAATAAGCCTTACGATATGCACAGTGTAATCGGAGGGATTATTGACGAAGATTCGTTTTTTGAAATCCATAAAAACTATGCCGAAAACATCCTCGTGGGCTTTGCCCGATTGGGAGGTAGAAGTATAGGAATTGTAGCCAACCAACCAATGTTTTTGGCGGGTTGTCTGGATGTAAACAGTTCGATAAAAGCAGCGCGTTTTACTCGTTTTTGCGATGCGTTTAATATTCCGTTATTGGTATTGGTGGATGTACCGGGCTTTTTGCCAGGAACTGACCAAGAATGGAACGGAATTATTGTTCACGGAGCAAAATTGCTTTACGCATTAAGCGAAGCTACGGTGCCAAGAGTAACCGTAATCACCCGTAAAGCGTATGGTGGTGCTTATGATGTAATGAATTCTAAACACATTGGCGCCGATATGAATTTTGCATGGCCTACTGCAGAAATTGCCGTAATGGGAGCTAAAGGCGCGTCTGAAATTATCTTCAAAAAAGAAATCCACGATGCCGAAGACCACGAAGCCAAACTTCTAGAAAAAGAAGCTGAGTACGCCGAGTTATTTGCTAATCCTTACACAGCAGCACAACGCGGTTTTGTAGATGAGGTTATCCTTCCGCAGGACACAAGACGCAAACTGATAAAAGCGTTTAGTATGCTGGAGAATAAAGTAAGTGTAACTCCTGATAGAAAACACGGGAATATTCCTTTGTAGTTTTTATAAGAATTGAAAAACCACCTGATGAGGGTGGTTTTTTTATTTTACAGTAAACCTAAATCCAATACCATGTAAATTCTCAATAGCAATTCCTTTTTCGTTTGCCAAAATTTTGCGAAGACGGGAAATAAAAACATCAAGACTGCGTCCCATAAAATAATCATCGTCACCCCAAAGAGAGGTTAGGATTTGCTCCCGTTTTAAAACTACATTTTTATTGTCCAGAAATAATTTTAAGAGATCGGCTTCACGTTGGGTGAGAGTTATCTTTTCGGTTTCATTAAAAAGGATGAAATTTTTGGTGTCGAATTGGTATTTTCCAATTTCATAAATTGATTTGTCAACCGCATTATTTTTACGGGAGCGCCTCAAAAATATTTCAATTTTAAGGAGTAATTCTTCGATGCTAAAAGGCTTTACGAGATAATCATCGGCTCCCAGTCGGAGACCTTTAATGCGGTCTTCTTTCAGGGTTTTGGCAGAGAGGAATATTATCGGAACATCGGTATCTAGTTTCCTGATTTCGGTTGCCAATTCAAATCCATCCATTTTTGGCATCATTATATCCAAAATACAAATATCAAAAGCTCCCTTTTTGAAAGCTTCAAAACCAGATTTTCCATCTTCGCAATGCGTCACTTCATAGTGATTTTGTTCCAAATTATCTTTGGTCAGGAATGCTAAGGTTGCATCGTCTTCGGTATATAATATTCGAACAGTACTCATTAATTTTGTGGAATTAGTAGTGAAAAGGCACAACCTTTTTCTAGATTACATTTTACAGTTATTTTCCAATGATGAAGATCACAAATTTTCTTGACATAGTATAAACCTAGTCCAAACCCAGTTACTTCATTGCTTTTTTGACTCGGTACTCTGTAAAATTTATCAAATACAAAGGGGATGTTTTTTGGGGAGATTCCAATGCCGTTGTCAGTAAAGTTTAATTGCAAATGCTTTCCAATTTTTGCAATAGCAATACTAATTTCGGGTTTATTTTCACAGTATTTGATTGCATTATCCAGCAGATTATAAACTAAATTGGTGAAATGAAATTCGTCAGCTTCAATAGTGATGGAAGCTAAATCGGTTTTAATTTCGATTTGGGTTTCGGGATGTTTTAGCTTAATGTTTTCAATTACAGATTCTAAAATTGGTAAAACATTCAGCTGAATTTTGTTTAACACTAAAGGAGCATTATCAGATTTTGCAACCGCTAAAATTTTCTCGATATGTTGGTTTAATTTGTTGCTTTGGTCAATAATGATATGGGTGTACTTTTCCAGTTTTTCATCTTGCAGAATTGGATTTTGCTTGATGAGGTAATTGGAGGCAATTAGTATGGAAGACAAGGGAGTTTTAAATTCATGGGTCATATTATTGATGAAGTCACGCTGTAAATCGGAGTATTTTTTTTGTTGTAAAAGCGTAAAAATTGAATACACATAGACCAGTAAAATGATAATTAATGCAATCGAAAGTACGAACCAAAACCGCAATGAGCTGAACAGATATGTAGTTTCATTAGGAAATCGGATGGCAAAATAATAAACAAAATTTTTGTGTTTGGGGAAATGTACAGAATGTTTGGTCTGTTTCTTTTCGGATAGTGAGATGTAATTGCCATAAACCATTTCGTCGCTTTGACAATTGTACATGGCATATTCAAAATCCGTAGTTATATTCATTTTTCGGAATTCTGATATGAGATAAAATTCTAAAATTTCGGGTTCAAAATCGTTATCAACATTTACAATATAATAATCATTAGAAATTTTGCTCACAGGATTTTTACCGGGAAGTTCATGATTGGTTCCAAGATATAATTTTTTGACCACTTCCAGTAAGGCGATGTGTGCTCTTTGGCTGAACTTTTTTTCTTCAATAGTAAAAGCTTCTTTTGTCCAAAGCAATTGGGCTATCAGGATTCCTATAATGGCGATTAATCCAATTAGGATGCTGCTATTGAGTTTAGTCAGTTTCATTATGTAATATTAGTCAAAATTTGGCTGTCTTTTTTGCATTAACAAGTCGTTAACAAACATTGGATACCGCTTAACAAGGGTATCTGTTTTTCTAATCTACTTTTGGATTATTCAAAACAGTAACCAATAAAAAATAACAATATGAAAATGATTAAAATTTCAATGCTGGCATTGACTCTAAGTTTAATGTCTTTTTCGGCTATCGAACCTGTAAAAACGTTAGTTTCTAAAACTATTGCAGCAGCTTCATCAGTTGTATGGAAAAGCGAGACTATAGATGTGGGAACAATTCCTCAAAATACACCGAAACCAATTGTTTTCGAATTTAAAAATACAGGAAAAACAGCTGTTATAGTTACCAATGTGCAAGGTTCTTGCGGATGTACGGCAACTAATTATACCAAGACACCAATTGCGCCAGGGAAGTCAGGTACCGTTACTGCGACTTATAACGCTGCAAATGCTGGGGCATTTACCAAAACAGTATCGGTAACAACAAATGCTGAAACGACTGTCAAAGTCTTAACGATTAAAGGAACAGTAGTGGCTGCTTCTACGGCAGTGAAAAGCTAGTTTGATTATCGGTAAATAATTTTAAACCACCCTGATGAGGGTGGTTTTTTTGTGATATAAAGTTTGTGAAATAGTCAGTGTAGTTTAGGAAACGACATTGCTAAGGAGATGATTATTTTCGAATAGTTTGTTTTTGAAATTCAACAAATCCTTTTTTGTTTGAAAGTATCCTTTTGAAAGAACGTAATTATAGTCGTTCATTGCTGTAAATAAAATTTCCATTTCATTGTCCAAATAGTTTTGATTGCTAAAGTAAACCCAATCTTCAGCAAGGTATTTTTCAAAGTTTTCTTTTATTGGCTCTGTCAATTCGGGTTTGTAAATTTCTTGGTGAAGGACATCAGAGATTTCCTTTTTAAATTCTTTTTCTACTTTTTTAAATTCTGTCAAATTTGATTTGATTTGTTCAAGAGGGGTAACAACATGGAAAAAATGCGCTGCATTTAAAAGATTGGAATACATCTCAATTTTTAGATTAAACGCTGCGTCAAATTTAAAGAAGTTACGGTATTTTAGATTTAATGCTTCACGGTAGTCCTTGTTTGGAGTTTGTTGGTAGAAATAAGAGTAAATTTTTATGTCATTTTCGGTAATTTTAGCTTTTAAATTTTCAATTTCTTCTTCAAGTCTTGTTGTGATTCCTTGGGCTTCATTTGCTTTGAATTTTTGTCCGTCATAATCAAATGTTTTTATTTGAAAATTATTCTTTGAGATGTCGGTTAACGTGTTTTTGTCATTTTCCAAAGCAATAAAATCATAAACCATGTCAATTTTTTCTTTATCAAAAAGCGATTCAAAGGTTTCTGATTTTTGGGATGTATCAATAGTATCTACATCAAAATAGTTTGGATTTTTATTGTCATAATACCCATTGAAGATTTTATTAAAACTGTTTTTTTCATAGTTATCAACGTACTCACTCTTAAAATCATCCATTTTAAAAGAAGTGATTTTATCCGTGTATTCTATTTGTGAAAACAATTTTTCAGTAAGTTTTGTTTGTATTAACTCTGGATTATTAAATAACAGAATTGCCGGAATATTGTTCGGGTTTTCTTTTATGATATTTGTTTTTTCAATATTTAAGATACGCTCCTCAACACTAGGGTGCGACGCCCATTGATCTTTTATGTTAAGTTTTGATTTGTTGTATTTACTCAGGTCTAATTCCGTTACCTCAGGTAAATTGTTTTTGAAAGTTAAATCGCTTTCTTTTCCTAAAAAACTCATTACATAACTTTGTTCTTTGTAGATGTTTTCACTTTTAATATTTTCAGATATTTTTTCAGAATAGAAATTCAGAACTGAATTATAGGAATGATCAGCCAAATCCATTCTCAGAAGGGAATGTTTAAGAGGTGGATATCCTGCAACATTTGCCGCAACTTCATCCGCATGAAATTCCATTTCTCTGGAAAGGGCCAAATAATTTAGATTAATATAGTCATACATTTTCTTAAGTATCCATTGAATTCCTTTAATGATTTTCAGTGAAAGCATCACAAAAATTGCAAAGTAGCCACTAGTGCTAGCCCATTTTTGTATCATTTTATCGAAAGATTCGTTATCGTAAAGCATATTGAAAATTACTTGGTTCACATTATAAACATAACTTCCAACTTTCATGCTTCTTTGGGAAAAATGACCAAATTCATGGGCCAAAATTGCCTTAAATTCTTGTTCCGTAATTGTGTTCACAAGCCCCAATCCAATTTGTAAGTTTTTTTTAATTGGAAAGAACATACTCCAAAAACTTGAATCATAAAACACACAAGCATTTACATCTGATGATAAATAAATTTTGTTTGGAAAATGGGTCTCTGTTTCTATTGTGATTTCTTCAATAAACTGAAACAGCTTGGGCTCATCAGTCTTGGTGATTTCTGTTAAATGTGTTCGGTCTATTTTATGTTTTTTAAAGATGAATTTGAATAAAAATGCAATTATGAATAAACCTAAACTGCCTAAACCAATTCCTAAAGCAACAGTTGCAAACATTGGTTTTGCTGCAATAATGGCAATAGCTCCAGCTATGCATAAAATGGTTAGACAAATGGCTAAGATTAATAAAATGATATAAGTGAGTATAAATAAAGCAATAGAAAAAATTGCTTTTGTTGTCATTTTTTTAAAGTTTTTAGATACTTGAATATTCATTTTGCAGGTTTATTTGGTTAGGTTTTTTACGTTACATGATTTGGGGAATTGTCAGCCGCAGGCAGACCGCATACGCGTTTTTTATTTGTTGTTTTAATTCATCTGTTTTAGAAGTTTAGATAATTGATCCATAAAAATAAATAAAAAACTATTCTAGTTTATGTTTTTTTTAATCGTAAATACTGTTATTACAATAAAAGATGAATTGTAATGAATCATGTAAATTTTTGATTATAGTTTGAAAAAATAGTATCTAATCCTAAATTACAATAGTTTTATATTTGTTTACTATATTACAAAGAAAGTCCCAAAAGATTATGAATTACAAAAAAAAATACCTTTTATTTTTATTGATTGCCATTTCGTCTTTTTCTGTTGCCCAAAAAAAGGCTGAAACCCATTCGCTTTTTGAATATCAAGGGAGAATCGAGAAAATGCTGGACAATAAAGCGATCCTTATTGGTGCAGCTTCGTCAGTGTCTTTTGATTTTGAAGGAAACTCCTGTGCTGTTTTATTACAAAGCATGGAGGATCACCAAAACTATGTTTCCTTGGAACTCGATGGTAAATATATCGGGAGAGTTCGTATAGAAAAAGGGGAAGTAAAATCTTTTCCAATTGCTGTACCCAATAGTAAAAAAACGCATCACCTTTCCATTTATAAAGCTACCGAAGCCGCTAACGGTGGTGTTTTATTTGCAGGAACAACTGCGAAGTTAGTAGAATCTACTGCGTCCAAAAAGAAGAAAAAAATTGAACTGATAGGTGATTCTATAACTTGCGGATATGGTAATGATGCGTCTACAATTCCTTGCGGGAGCGGAGATTGGTACGATCAGCACAATGCTTATTGGGCTTATGGTCCAGTGCTTTCCAGAGCATTGGATATCGATTTTGTGTTGAGTTCTGTTTCTGGTTATGGGATGTACCGCAACTGGAATGATGAGCATGAGAACGAACCCATTATTCCGGATGTGTATGAAAATCTGTATCTGAATAAAGACAGTTCAAAACCGTATGATTTTGTTTTTCAGCCTGATTTAGTGAGCATTTGTTTGGGAACTAATGATCTTTCAGACGGTGATGGTAAAAAAGCGCGACTTCCTTTTAATGAAGAAAAATATGTTTCAAATTATATTGATTTTATCAAAACAGTTTACAAACACGCACCAAACACGAGAATTGTTTTATTGAACAGTCCGATGGTTTCGGGAGAGCGAAATGTGACTTTGGTAAAATGTCTGAAAAAAGTGATTCAGGCTTTTGAAAATGATAAAATGCACAAACCAATTGCATTGTTCGAATTCCAGCCAATGTCTCCAAAAGGCTGTGGTTATCATCCTGATATCGCTGATGATAAAGTAATGGCCGATCAGTTAATCCCTTATTTCAAAAAAATGCTAAATGAAAAGTAAGCTTATTGTCTTTGTTCTTTTCCTAATATTTTCAAATATCGCTTCCGCAAATGTTACGCTTCCGAATATTTTTTCGGATAATATGGTTTTGCAACGCAATAGTGAAGTTACCATTTGGGGATTTGCCAATCCGCAGGAAGAAGTTGTGATAACGCCAAGCTGGAATAAAGAAATTTATAAAATCAAAGCCAGCAATCAGGCTAAATGGGAGGTTATTATTCCTACTCCAAAAGAAGGAGGCCCTTATACGATTACCATAAAAGGATATAACGAAATCGTTTTGAAAAACATTCTGATTGGCGAAGTCTGGATTTGTTCCGGACAATCTAATATGGAAATGAATGCCAGTTGGGGAATTGAGAACGGTGATGAGTCTGTGAAAAATGCAACAAATTCTTCGATTCGATTTTTTGCTGTACCCAAATTAACGGCTACAACTCCTCAAAATAATTTGTCTGGAACTTGGACAGAATGCACACCGGAAACGATGAAATATTTTAGTGCAGTTGGGTATTTTTTTGGAAAACGCCTGCAGGAAGAATTAAAGAATGTACCGATTGGTTTGATTTCATCCAATTGGGGAGGAACGCCAGCTGAGATATGGATGCCGGAAGAAGTAATCCAAAATGATGTTATTTTATTAGAAGCTGCTAAAACACGTAAAGAAGAAAGTTACGGTCCAAACCAGCCAGGACGCGCTTTTAACGCGATGATTTATCCGTTGGCAAAATTTAAAATTGCTGGAGCATTGTGGTATCAGGGAGAAAGCAATGTGGGATCTACGGTTTATGACAGAACTCTTTCGTCTTTGATTACTTCTTGGAGAAAATTATGGAAGTATGATTTTTCGTTTTATTATGTACAGATTGCTCCTTATAAATATGGAGAAGATCATTTTGGCGGTTCAATCATTCGGGATGCGCAGCGAAAAGTATTGCAGGAAGTTCCGAATACAGGAATGGCAGTAACCAGCGACATTTCTCCAATTGACGATATTCATCCAAAAGACAAGAAATCGGTTGGAACTCGTTTGGCGAATTTGGCTTTGGCGAATACTTATAAAACGAATAGAGCATTGGTAAACGGCCCGCTTTATAAAGGAATTTACATTGAAAAAAATAAAATAACAGTCACTTTTGATTATGCAGACGGTTTGTATTTTAAGGACAAGAAAGCCGATTTGTTTGAAGTTGCAGGAAGTGACAATGTGTTTTATAAAGCAGCCGCTGTAATCAAGGACAATACAGTGGTACTTAAATCGGATAAGGTGAAATCGCCTGTTAAAGTGCGTTATGCTTGGAAGAATACCGATCAGGCAACGCTTTTTAATAAAGCTAATTTGCCTGCTTCGAGTTTTATAAGCGAATAGTTAAGGTTGCAGTTTTCAGTTTTCACCCGATTAAGAGTTTCTCGTTTTCTTTTAAATCTAGTTCTCGCAAAGGCGCGAAGACGCAAAGACAGTGACTCAGAATTTTGCGCCTTTGCGTCTTCGCGAGATAAATTGAAGTTGTTGTGAATCCGCGTAAGGGATAGTAGTGAAAATCCTCCCGATTTTTCTCGGGAGATTGCAACGGATAGCCCGACCCGACTTTTTCTGGAGGGATACGCCCAAAAAATAAAATACCAATTATGAAAAACAATACATTAATTATTGCAGGGATTTTTACCCTGATTACGACAGGAACTATGAATGCACAGAAAATGCCACATTTAGACAAATCAAAACCAATTGAAGAGCGAATTGATTTGTTGATGAAACAAATGACATTGGAAGAAAAAGTCGGGCAAATGAATCAATATAATGGTTTTTGGGAAGTAACCGGACCAGCTCCAAAAGGAGGAAATGCCGAAATGAAATACAAACATTTGCGTGATGGTTGGGTTGGTTCGATGCTATCTGTCCGTGGTGTAAAAGAAGTAAAGGCTGTTCAGAAAATTGCCGTTGAGGAAACCCGATTGGGAATTCCGTTGATCATAGGTTTTGATGTGATTCACGGGTATAAAACGTTGAGTCCAATTCCGCTGGCAGAAGCGGCGAGTTGGGATATGGAAGCAATTAAGAAATCGGCTCAAATAGCGGCAGACGAAGCATCGGCATCGGGTATTAACTGGACTTTTGGACCAAATGTTGATATTTCGCAAGATGCCCGTTGGGGGCGTGTGATGGAAGGTGCGGGAGAGGATCCCTATTTGGGAAGTAAAATAGCAAAGGCAAGAGTTACCGGTTTTCAAGGTGACACAAAAGCCGACTTGCAAAAAGTAAATACGATTGCGGCTTGCGCCAAACATTTTGCTGCCTATGGATTTGCCGAATCGGGTAGGGATTACAATACTGTGGATATTAGTAACACAAAATTGTATAATACCGTTTTTCCACCGTTTAAAGCTGCGACTAATGCTGGCGTTCGTACCATGATGAATTCTTTTAATATTTTGAATGGTGTTCCAGCAACCGGAAATTCATTTTTGCAAAGAGATATTCTAAAAGGGAAATGGAAATTTGATGGTTTTGTGGTTTCGGATTGGTCTTCAATGCGCGAAATGATTGCTCATGGTTATGCTAAAGACGGTGCAGATGCCTCAGCAAAAGCTATAACTGCGGGATCGGATATGGATATGGAAGCGTATTTATATGTTTCCGAATTGGTTAAATTGGTAAAAGACGGAAAAGTAAAAGAAGCTTTGGTTGACGATGCTGTTCGAAGAATTTTGCGAGTTAAATTCGAATTGGGATTATTTGACGATCCTTACAGATATTGTGACGAGAAAAGAGAAAAAGCAACAATTGGAAACAAAGCAAATAACGACGCTGTTTTGGATATGGCCAAAAAATCGATTGTACTTTTGAAAAACGATAAAGGTTTGCTTCCTCTAAAAAAATCAGGACAGAAAATTGCTTTGATTGGCGCTTTGGCTAATGACAAAAACAGTCCATTGGGAAGTTGGAGAATAGCTTCTGACGACAATACAGGAGTTTCTGTTTTGGAAGGAATGCAACAATACAAAGGCAATCAATTGACGTTTGAAAAAGGAGCCGATTTGATAACAGAAAAAGCAACTTTTACAGCTGAATTGGTTTTTAATACTACGAACAAAAGCGGATTTGATGCTGCTAAAAAAGTAGCTGCAAACGCTGATGTTGTGGTAATGGTTTTGGGAGAGCATGGTTTTCAGTCGGGGGAAGGACGTAGTAGAACGAATCTAGATTTGCCTGGTGTGCAACAAGAATTATTGGAAGAAATTTATAAAGTAAATCCAAATATTGTTTTGGTTTTAAATAACGGAAGACCTCTGGCTTTGCCTTGGGCAGCAGAACATATTCCAGCTATTGTTGAGGCTTGGCATCTTGGAACGCAAACAGGTAATGCAGTGGCTCAAGTGTTGTACGGAGATTACAATCCAAGTGGAAAATTACCAATGTCATTTCCAAGGAACGTAGGGCAAGTGCCAATTTACTATAATAATTACAATACGGGAAGACCTGTAAATAGTGATAAAAACGTATTCTGGTCGCATTATACCGATGTAGAGAAAACACCTTTATATCCTTTCGGATTTGGGTTGAGTTATACTACTTTCGAATATAAAAATTTAAAAATCAATAAGAATGCTTTCGCAAAAGGAGAGTCAGTAGTGGTTTCGGTAGATATTATCAATTCAGGAAACTATGACGGAAAAGAAGTGGCTCAATTGTATATTCATGATGTTGCTGCAAGTATCGCTAGACCAGTAAAAGAATTAAAAGGTTTTGAACTAATTAGTTTGAAAAAAGGAGAAACGAAAACTGTAACTTTTACTTTGACGGGCAAGGAATTAGGTTTCTTTGATAACGAAGGGAATTATTTGGTAGAGCCAGGAACTTTTAAAATTATGGTTGGAGGAAGCTCTGATAAAGGTTTGGAAGGTGGTTTTGAATTGAATTAAATATTTAAACACGAATTTCACGAATTTCCACTAATTAATTCGTGAAAATTTGTGAAATTCGTGTTGGATTTTTTTACACCAATTTTTAAATTAAATAAATGAAATACAATAGATGTGGAAAAAGCGGGTTGTTATTACCTCAAATTTCTCTAGGATTATGGCACAATTTCGGTTCAGTAGATAGTTTTGAAAATGCGGAAAGTATTGCCAAAGCTGCTTTTGACAAGGGGATAACCCATTTTGATTTGGCAAATAATTATGGTCCAATTCCGGGTTCGGCGGAGACTAATTTTGGTACTATTCTTAAAAATAATTTTCAGGGAAATCTTCGTGACGAAATCGTAATCACGACTAAAGCAGGTTACACGATGTGGGATGGTCCTTATGGCGATTGGGGTTCCCGAAAGTATTTATTGTCTAGTTTAGACCAAAGTCTAAAAAGAATGAGTTTGGAATATGTAGATATTTTCTATTCGCATCGTTTTGATCCAGAAACGCCTTTGGAAGAAACGATGATGGCGTTGGATTATGCCGTTCGTAGTGGAAAAGCTTTGTATGCAGGAATTTCTAATTATAATCCCGAGCAAACAAGAGAAGCTACCGAAATTTTGAAACGATTGGGAACGCCTTGTTTGATTCATCAAGTGAAGTATTCAATGTTTGTTCGAACACCTGAAGAAGGGTTACTTGATGTTCTTGAGGAAAAAGGGGTAGGCTGTATTGCTTTTTCTCCTTTGGCACAAGGACTTTTAACTGATAAATATCTTAAAGGAATACCAGAAAATTCTCGTGCTCATAATCCAAATGGACATTTAAAAGAAGATGAGGTTTCGGAGGAAAGAATCCAGAAAATTATTCAATTGAATGACATTGCTAAAGAAAGAAATCAGTCTTTGGCGCAAATGGCTTTGGCTTGGTTGCTAAAAGACAACAGAGTTACTTCGGTATTGATTGGTGCCAGTTCTGTGGGACAATTAAATAATAATATTGACAGTTTGCAGAATCTGCAATTTTCGACTGATGAATTGAATGCAATCGAAAATATTTTGAGATAATAAAAAAGATAAAATTTCAAGGCATACTCTTTTACAAAATTTACATTTTCAGTTATTCAAATTTTATAAAATCTGCATAAATCTGCTGAATCTGCGTGCCTATATTTTCACGCAGGTTCTAAATTTAAATTCATTCTTTATCTTCTGTTCTTTAAAGACTACTCTTATTTAGGCGAAATTATTGCCGATAATCCTCCGCCACTTGCCAAATGAAAAATCATTTTAGTAGTGGAATCAACTGTGATTTTTTCTCTTTTGTAATCGACAGCCGCTTTTTCAGCATTATGGCCGTCTGTAAATAAATCGGCTTCGAAATTTTTTCCTTTTTCTAAAAATGAAAAATCAATCGTAACGTCTCTGCCGTTCCAGTTAGTAATGGCTCCCAAATACCAGTTGTTTCCTTTCTTTCTGGCCATAGAAATATAATTACCAACACTTCCATTTAATGCCACCGTTTCATCAAAAGTGGTTGGGATTTTTGCTATAAAATCGGTTGATTCCTGTTCCTTTATGTAAGCTGTTGGACTGTCGGCCATCATTTGCAATGGCGCTTCAAAAATCATGTACAAAGCCAGTTGATGGCATCTTGTTCCTTGACTTACAGGATTCGAATGGCTAGGTTTGAATTCACTTTTTGTGGCATTTCGCATCGCTCCGGGAGTGTAGTCCATTGGGCCAGCGATCATTCGGATAAACGGAATGGTGCAATCATAAGTAGGAACATCATCGTTTGGTGTCCATTTGTTGTTCTCCAATCCTTTTACACCTTCAAAGTTCAAAATGTTGGGATAAGTGCGTTGGATTCCTGTTGGTTTGTACATCCCGTGAAAGTCAAGCAGTAATTTATAATCGGCGGCTTTTTGTGCAATTTCATAAACAGAATTTACCATTTTGGCATCGTCACGGTCAATGAAATCAACTTTAAAACCTTTGACTCCCAAATCTGCATAGTTTTTGAAAATAGCCTCGATATTTTCGTGCAATGCCATCCATGACGCCCAAAGTATAATGCCTACATTTTGTTCTTTTGCGTATGCAATTAAGGCTTTCAAATCCACTTTTGGATTGTGTTCCATAATGTTGGTCTCCACGCTCCAACCTTCATCCAAAACAACATATTCCACTTTGTTTTTGGAAGCAAAATCAATATAATATTTATAGGTTTCGGTGTTGATTCCTGCCTGAAAATTGACATTGTAGATGTTCCAGTCATTCCACCAATCCCAAGCCACTTTACCCGGTTTTATCCAACTTATATCTTTTATTTTGGAAGGTTCTGATAATCGCTGAACCATATCATTATTGGCTAAGACCGCATCGTTTTCTGAGATAACTACAATTCGCCAAGGGAAAGTTCTAGTGCCTTTTGTGGTCACCAAATAATCGGCTCTTTGACTGATTAGTTTGTTGAGGTAGTTGAATCCTCCGTTCATTTCCTGCAAAGGGTATTTTGGGAAACGGGCTTCAAATCCTGATTTTGTTTTGTTGTTGGTCACAAACATTCCTGGATAATCATGAAGATTTGCCTCCAGAAAAACGGCTTTTTTCTGATTTTTAAAATCAACCAAAAAAGGAAGAAATGCTAATGTGTCTTTTGCAAATTCACTTATTTTTTTGTTTTCGTAATGGGATTCGAAAGAAGAAATGTAAGGGTCTTTTGGGTTTCTTAAATCGCGAACATAGGGCATTAAAGTAGTGTAATCCTGATCGAAATTCAAAACTACTTCTTCTGATTTTACGGTAAAATTTCCTTTCTTTTTAGTGATAAATCGATAGGCAACTCCTTCATCAAAAGCACGAAATTCTAGGCTGAAGTCGCCTTTGAATTGTAGTGATAATTGGTTGTAATTGTCTTCGACTGTTTTCTTTTTGTAAAACGGAGTTTCAAATGAATTTTTGATATTTACTTTTTCTGAATTTAAAAGTACTGGGTTTTTGCCTAATATTTCACTTTCATTTAGTGTCATAGACATTGGCGAAGCACTCAAAATAGTTTCTTTTTCGTGCGTAATCGCCCAAGTTATTTTATCGGAAAGAGAAATATTGATGTCAATTTTTCCATTTGGGGAAACTAATTGAAAATTTTGTTTCTTTTGGGAAAAAATGGGGCTAAAAAGTAATAATGCTAGAAGTAAGGGTATCGTTTTTTTCATAATTTTAAAAGGTAATATTCGTTGACTGTGATTTTACCGTTTTGTTTACTCAGCCAATGCATTATTTAAAATGCGGCTATTAAGAAGTAAACTTGCAGCACCCAGTAAAGCCGCATTTTCATTGTCATCAGAGATTTGTATGGTAATTTCTAAACCTGCATCTTTGATTTTTTTGTTCAAAGAAGGTAAAAATAAAGCACTTGAATCTGCGATTTTCCCGCCAATAATAAAGTGTTCAACCGAAAAATTCTTTAAACAAGGAATCACAATTTGTGCTAAATCTTCTCCCATTTTTTCAAATGCTTTTATCGCCATTTCGTCCCCAGCCACGGCACGATTATAAAGTTCCAATCCACTTTCTACGGTTGTTTTTTCTAAATCAAAATACTTTGAGACAAGCCCTCTTAACGACACATAGTCTTCGGCGATTCCATTTTTAAACCGAAGATTCCATATTTCTCCGTCTGTAGGGACTTGATTTCCGGAACTGATAGAGAATCCTTTATCAATAAAACAAGATCCTAATCCAGTTCCGATTGTAATAGCCATTACTTTTTTCGAAAGATTAGTGTTGTCTTTATATACTTCTCCTTTACCAAAACAAACCGCATCATTTTCAAAAAAGACTTTAAAATCATTAGGAAGTTTAAGCCTATTTCGAAGTAAATCCGCAATATTTAATCCATAAAAATGCTCGTATTTGGATTGTCCTTTTATCCAGCAAATGCCATTTTCATAATCAAACGGACCGGGCATACAAACTGCTATTCCTGTCATAGTTTCTACTTCTGACTTATCCCATGAAGCACGGATCGTTTTTTCCCAAATATCCAAAACCTGATCTACAGGCAGATTAGAATCAAAAGACTCTTTATGCATGGAAGATTCGAGAACTTTCATGTTGGTAAGATTGATGACTCCAGCGGTAATGTGGGTTCCTCCTATATCCAATCCTACGGCATACTCCTTTTTCATTGTCTTTTCGGTTAGTTAATTTGTTTTTTATGTTCTAATTCGGTTAATTTTTTTTCAATTCCAGATTGTACTTTTTTACCAATTCTAAAGTCGATTTATCAGAAGAAAAAACCGAATTTAATCCCTGTGGCTCCTGTGGCGGATCCGTTGTCAAAGGGTCTCCAGGATTCCATTTTCCATCAGTCATAACTGGTTTTCCTTCACCGCCAAATCCCCAAAAATTAGCAGCTTGCAGAACGCTTTTGTTGGCGACACTTTCTGCAACTCGGTTGAAGATATAATTGTAAAAAACATCTCTATTGGCAACCGATGTGCCATTTACTAAACTTTCATTTTCTCTAGGCAAACCAAATTCTTCAATAATAATTGGTCTTTTCAAATCTTGAGCTACTTTTATATGCTTATCGATATAAATCCCTGTGTTTTCTAGAGTTGTTGACAATGTTTTCTCGGCATTATCAGCTTTGAACCAATTCCAGTTTTTCGGCCAGATGTGCATTGTCAAATAATCAATATTTGGGTTTAAATGTGTTCTTTCAAAAATCCCAATGTCATCATTCGAACTATTTAGTCCTTCAGAGCCAGTAGAAATCAAGTGGTATTTATCCAAGCTGTCAATTAAATTCACAATATTATTCAGCCAAACAGTGAATTTCGCCTCATTTTCAACCGTAAAAAGTCTTGGTTCATTTCCGACTTGCCACGCCATAATCGTGTTGTCTTCGGTGTATTTTCTTTTTGTATAAGTATTTGTTCTGCCAACAATATATTTTACATGATTGTTCAAACCTTCAATGCAGGGCTCACAACTATGGAATTGTTCTGTGTACGCCATAAATTGTGGCCAAGTATTTGGAGCTATTGCAGGCACAGGAATCGCCCCTTTACCATTCCACTCTAAATATTGTGACATTCCGCCGGACCATTCCCAGTTATTGGTCAAAAATAATACTGCATACATGTTGCGTTTCCCCATTTCGGCAATCAAAAAATCCAAGCCGTCCAGTAAATCATCATCATATTTTCCTTGCTCATACTGCAAAGCGGGACGAACGGTAAAATCGTATTTTCCACCATCACCACCCACCAAAATCCGTAAGTTATCGATACCGTTTTTCTTCATTAAATCCAGTTCGCGAAGCAGTCTTTTTCGATCGCCCACTTTTTTTGAAGCCAGTAAACTTCCATACCAATAATTCGTTCCAATATAGGAATAAGGCTTGTCGCCTTTATAAAACTGCGTTCCTTTTACGGTGATTCTTGCCTGCTGTTTTTGGGCATAACCATCAAGATTTACAAGTACTAATGCAATTAAGGCTAAATAGAAGAATGTCTTTTTCATGGTTTATTTTTTAGAAGCTAATCCTGCTATCCGTTACAAGTCCTCATCTCGCTGATAAATTTTTTAAGTGTTTGAAAGAGCTTCTTTCAGTCGCTTTTCAAACACAAAAAAATTAAATCAGCGAGACTCCGGGCTTTCCACTATTATCAGGGCTAGAGCTTTTCGTTATATAAGAGAACTTAAAATTTATTTTGGCAACTCATACATTTTAGGTAAAGTATTTATCAATGCCGATTTTGGTTTTGTTGCAAATGTTTTAAAATCAGCTGCATTTGTTGCTGTTGGGGTTGGGACCCAATAGCCGTCTTTGCTATTATTCCAAAACATAACATAACTAATTTGAACGCTATTGGCTGTCAGTGCACTATATAAATAGGTCGAAAACCATTCGTTTATTGGCGGAGTCGTTGCGGTAACATAATAACCAGTTTCGGTCATTGCGGCAATCTTTACTTTTGTTATTGCCAAATCCGAAATCATTTTTAGTTTGGCATTGGCTTTAGTAGCACCTGTTTGCGCTTGTCCGGCAGCGAAATCCCCGTAATTATCCATTCCCAGCACATCTACATATTTGTCTCCAGGATAACGACTCAAATAATCAGCCGATTTGGAGTAGGAATTATCAGGTGAGAAGGCATATAAAACATTGTGAACACCTTTTGTATCTCTTAAATAAGTAACTGTAAATTGATAAGCCGTTTTATATTCTTCGGCGGTACAAAAATTAGCTCCCCACCAAAACCAGCTTCCGTCAAACTCATGAAAAGGTCTGAAAATAACCGGAATAAATTCTCCTTTTGACCCTGTCAATTTTAAGAAAACGCTGGCTATTTTATCGAGTTTTTTCTTGTACCATTCGTGATTGGCACCGCCAGGCAAAATACTTTTAAAAGCGGTTGATTTTTGCTCTGTTGTCATATCGGCAGTATAAAAGCTGTCTTCATTATACGGTTCTCTTATGTGCCAGGAAAAAGTGTTTATTATACCTTTAGCGTAAGCTGCTTTAACATCATTTATTGTTTTTTGCTCCTGTTGGTAAAACCAATTGTCCGCTTGATTATTATTTTGCTTATCAGTTATAAATATAAAGTCGTTTCCTAAAAGTGCTGGATCATATCCCGTAGTTTTCTTAATATCTGATTCAGTAGTTGAGCCATTATTGTAAAAACCACTAAAAGCATCTTGCTGTCCAATTGCAAATTTAGTTTTAGCCAGTTTTTTTAAGTTATAAAACAGGGCAACCGTTTCTGCTGAGGCATTTGGGTCAACCATATAGGTTTTTACGTTTTGTGTCGTCAGTGCATCGGTTACTTCAACTGGAGGAACAACAATTGGGTCAGTTGCAGGATCGTCTTTGGAACAGCTGCTAAGTGTAATTAGAAAGCTTGGAATTATAATCTTTAAAAAAGTATTCCTCATAGTGTCGTGTACTTAGATTCGGTTAATTAATTCAATGCACGCTCTGCCATTGTGATAAGGACATTTCCAGAAACCGGCTTTGTCTTTTTGTATCTTCGAATAATCACTGAGTACACCCCAAAACCACTCCCCATTTTCTTTGTCAATGATATGCTTTTTTGTAAAATCCCAATTTTTGAAAACAATGTCCAAATACTCATGTTTTCCTGAAAGCTGCCAAGCAGTAAAGTAACCGATCATCAGCTCGGCTTGTGGCCACCAATGCTTTTCGGCCATTAATTCATTCGTTTCTGGATCGTATTCATACCATAATCCGCCGTCGTGATCTATTCCTTCTTTGGTGACTTCTGCAATTTGAATGGCATGTTTTTTATAATTAGAAATGAGTTTTTCGTCTTCCACAATTTCTGCGCATCGCAATAATAGCCAGGCTGCTTCAATGTCGTGACCATACGAGATGACGTCTTTCTTTTCAATCCAATTTTCATCAAAAAACAACCTTAAATGTCCTGTTTCGGTATTGATGAAGTATTTTTCGATAGTTGCTAATAATTCAACAATGACTTTTCGTAATGATTCGTCTTTCCAAACGGTGTATAAATTTGCAAATCCTTCTACGATATGCAAATGAGTATTCATTGTTTTCTTTTCGTTGGCATCCTTTTCGCTTAAGCGTAAATCATCAATAGGCTGCCAATCGCGGGTAAAGGCTTCTAAGTAACCGCCTTTGTCTGCATCGTAGCTGTATTCCTGAATTTTAGTGTACAAAGCGATAGCAAGTTCCAAAGATTTTTCATCTTTGGTAACCGAATAATATTCGCTCAAACCATAAATAACAAAGGCCAATGCATAAATTTGGTTTTTAGTATCTTTTGGAGTGCCATTATAATTGATGCTCCAAAAAATCCCGCCAAATTCAGTGTCGTAAAAGTGTTCCGAAATATATTCAAAAGCACGTTTTGCAATGTTTAAATGCTCTTTATTATGTGAAATTTTATAGGCAGCAGAAAAAGTCCATAGTAATCTTGCATTAAGTACAGACCCTTTTTCGGCTTTATTATTTGTGTTGTTATTGTAATCTATTTGTCCAACAAAGCCACCGTTTTTTTCGTCCATAGTATTATCCATCCAATAGGAGAGGATACTTTGAAGCTCAAGCTTTAGTTCTATTTTTAGATTTTTTAAATTGGAATTCACAATTATGAAATTTCTTTGTTTCTATTCACTTGATTGATAATAGCATTTACGGAACCTGCAGATGTCAAAGTGTCTTCAGGAGTATTTATAACATAATCCACTAATCTTTCCACTGAAGAAACCGCCACGTGCATTCTAGTATCAGAAGAAGCATAATAGATGTAGACTGTACCGTCTTTATCTTCGATCCATCCATTAGAAAATAAAACATTAGAAACATCACCAACTCTTTCTACACCTTCAGGTCCCATAAAATGACCAGCAGGAGCATGAGTAACTTTTGCAATATCATTCAAATCCGTCATGAACATGTATAGTGTATAACGCAAACCTGCAGCTGTATTACGAACTCCGTGAGCTAAATGTAACCAACCTTTTTCAGTTTTGATAGGTGCAGGTCCAAGTCCGTTTTTTAATTCATATACGGTGTGATATTTTTTTCCATATATTATTTTTTCTTCTTTTACAATTGGATTAGTCATGTCATCAACATAGCCTAGCCCAATTCCACCGCCGTTTCCAACATCAATAAATCCGTCTTGAGGACGTGTGTATAAAGCATATTTTCCGTCTACAAATTCCGGATGCAATACCACGTTCCGCTGCTGTCCAGTATTCGAAATCAAATCTGGCAGTCTTTCCCAATTTATTAAATCTTTGGCACGAACAATTCCTGCATTTGCAATAGCCGTACTCGTATCGCCTTGTGGCGCAGAGGGATCTTTTCTTTCGGTACAAAAAATACCGTAAATCCAACCATCTTCATGCTTTATTAAACGCATGTCATATACATTAGTATCTGGTTCTTCAGTTTGAGGAATAACGCAGGGCTTGTCCCAAAACTTGAAATTATCTACTCCATTCGGACTTTCTGCAATAGCAAAAAAAGATTTTCTGTCGGCACCTTCAACACGTACAGCAAGCACATATTTATCATTCCATTTTATAGCTCCTGCATTGAATGTGGCGTTTATTTGAATTCTTTCCAAAAACAACGGATTTGTCTTTGGATTAAAATCAAATCTCCATTCCAATGGTGTATGTGCAGCGGTTAAAACAGGATTTTTATAACGTGTATATATGCCGTTCCCGATCCCGTCTTGAGGCTGGTTTTCTGTTTGTATAAGCGTGTTAAATTGCTTTTCAAGTTCCATTTTTATTTGTCCTGAATCGGCTTTTATTGCTGTTGTACTCATAATTGAATGTTCTAAATCGTATATTATTTATTGATATTTCTTTTGTCATTAAGGTCATCTTCAATAGCCTGCAATTTCTCTTCTGACAGCGGATAGAAAATGATAAAAAGTACTGAGATGGCTGCTGCAATTGCAGGAAGAATGCTCAGCATTAACTGTATTCCGGTCTGTGCAGTTACTGTTTGTGCTACATTGGCTTGGAAACCAAAGTATCCCAATAGCCAGCCTGTAGCAGCGCCGCCAATTGTCCATCCAAATTTTTGTGACATCGAAGAGGCAGAGAAAATAAGTCCTGTTGCTCTTCTTCCTTGTTTCCATTCGGAGTAATCAGCACTATCAGCATACATCGACCAGATTAATGGGAAAATACAGCCGGCACAAATACTGATAAGTACTTGGAAAATCATGATAAGCATAACATCTTCTTTTCCTAAATAGTAGAAAATGACACTCAGAATCGCAGCTAGAGCCATTGCACCAAAGAAGGTTTTCTTTTTTCCGATTTTATTTGCAATAGGCGTAGCTGCAATAACACCAATGATATTTGCGGCTTGTCCTAATACTAAATAAAGTGTGGTTGGAGTCATTGCAAAATTCTCTCCCAGAATGTTGAAACTGTAGCTTACAGTGCTGCTTACATAGTATTTAAAATAATAAACTGCGGCTCCGTCACGTATAGAGTTGAATATCAAAGCTCCGATTCCGGCACCCAATAAAATCCACCAAGGTCTGTTTTTAAGAAGATCATTCAAGTCTTCTTTTAAGTTAGGTTTTTCATCGTTTATAGGCTGTACTCTTTCTTTGGTAAGAAAAAAGCAACCCCAAAAGAAAGCTGTAGTAATCATTCCAAAAACAATAATGGTGTATAACCAGCCCATTTTAGAATTTAAATTTCCTCCAAAATGATTAACCAAAGGTTCAATTAACCAAAGAGCCAATAAACTTCCGCCAAAGGCAAAAACCATACGGTAGGACGAAAGTGTTGTGCGTTCTTTGCGGTCACCCGACATTACACCAAGCAAGGATGCATAGGGCACATTAATGATGGAATAAATCATCATCATTAAGGAATAAGTAACGTATGCATATATTATTTTTCCTTTTTCGTCAAAATCAGGAGTGTAAAAAGTAAGTACACCTATTATGGCAAAAGGAATAGCTGTCCACAATAAGTAAGGTCTGAATTTTCCCCAACGGCTTTTGGTGCGGTCTGCAATAATACCTACCAAAGGATCAAAACAGGAATCCCAGATACGCGTAATTAAAAACATTGTTCCAACTACGGCAGGTGCTAGTCCAAAGACATCTGTGTAAAAAAACATTAGATACATACTGAAAATTTTCCAGAACATTGAGGAAGCAGCATCACCTAATCCGTAACCGATTTTTTCTTTTAATTTAATTTTTTCTTCCATTTTTAGAGGTTAATGTCTTTTGGGGTTATTTTTTATATAGGTTAATTTTTGCAGCATCTTTTTCAAAAAGAATGTTGTTTAGATTATAGAAATCTACAAAATCTTTTTCACTCACTTGTCCCTTGAAAGGAGCATAATAATGCATTTTTTGTTCTTTTTCCTGCCAGCCATGATTTCTCCAAACCAGCACATAAGATATTTTGTAGTCACCCATAGCTTTCATTAAGGTGTCTGTCCACCATTTGTCATACGGGATAGCCTCGTAGCCTGTTTCTGCAAAAGCAATAATTTTGTTTTGCTCTTTTGCGATTTGGTCTATGATTCCAAATTGTTTTTGGCAACTTTCAATGAATGAGTTGTCTTTTGTAGGATCACTGTATTGATACTTATCAAAGCTCAAAACATCAACATATTCGGTTCCGGGATAGTATTCCAAGAAATCTTCCCTAGAGTTGAAATCGGCGGTATTGTACACGTAAATTAAATTGTTAACTCCTTTCTTTTGAAAATAATCGAGAGTAAATTTCCAAAGGATTTTAAACTCTTCAGGACTTCCGTTGTTTTTGCACCACCAAAACCAAGTTCCGGTAAGTTCATGATAAGGGCGGTATAGTATTGGAATTAAATCTCCTTTTTTATCTCTTAAAGTTAAAATATATTTTGCTGCTTCATCCAGCCAAGACTTGAATTTTTCATGGCTTACACCACCAGGTAAAGCAGAAGCTAATGATTTTGGTGTGGTGTCCCAAGCATTTCCTCCTGTTAAAGGATTGTTTGGATGCCAACTGATTGTGATAACGGCTCCTCGGTTGTGTCCTTCAATTATGTATTGCCTCATTTTGTCAAAAGGAATACCGTCTATATTTTTGTCCGATTTGCTTTCAAGACCTCCCAAATCCCATCCATAAACTGCTGGAAAATCGCCAACGACATCTTTTACATCGCTTCGTCCTGCTTCATACTTCCAGTTCGCACCGTATGCCAAATCGTCTTGATGTCCAAATAAGATACCTTTTTGAGTTGTTTTATTTAAATTTTCGTATAATTTAACTGTGTTTTTTGTTGATTTTTTATCAGATAATGATAATTTAGTATCACTTGTTTGTGAATGAGACGAACAAAATGTGCTAAAAGCAAAAAAAAGTGAGAGTATATAGTTTGATTTTGTCATAATTAAAAAAATGAGTTTTGATTGGCTTAAAATAAATTTAAAATCGATTAAAATTGATTTTCAAATAGTTGCTATTTTAAAGTTGAAATTTTATGTTTTTACTAATTTTTTGTCAAAATGTTAAAAAATTAAACGCTTTAAAAGGATTTGTATTTTTTGAAGCTGTTTTTATATTCAAAAATAAAATTTCATTTTTCAAAGATATAGTAATAAGATCTTTTGGATTAATATTATTTTATCAATTTTATATCTTATTATTGCAAATAAAAAAATGAATTATGAGCGCTTTTAAAAATTTTCATAGGGAAATTGTTCCCCTTGCAGCACAAGATAGTTTTTTGGTTTTTGACAGAGTTAAGGATGAATTTGATTATCCAATTCATTATCATCCTGAATTTGAAATCAATTTTATATTGAACGGAAAAGGGGTAAAACGCGTGGTAGGTGACAATATAGAAGAGATTGATGATGTGGAGTTGGTGTTGGTTGGGCCTAATTTGTATCATGGTTGGGAACAACATAAATGTAAAAACAAAGATATTCACGAGATAACAATTCAGTTTCATCATGATCTTTTTCATGAATTTTTGCTGTCCAGGCGAATTATGACACCTATAAAGGAGATGTTTAATCGTTCTGTACATGGTATTTTATTTTCAAATCAGGTAGCCGAAATGCTCACTCCGAGGTTGATAAAGATATCCAAGTTGGATGGTATGGACTATTTCTTGGAGATTATCTCAATATTGTATGATCTAGCGAACTCCCGTAATCAAAGGCTTTTGTCAACTTTTACCGTCGAAAATGATACTTTTGAAGAGTATGACAAAATGAAATTGATCTATGATTATATTCAAAAGAATTTTGCAGAGAAATTGTCATTGGAAGAAGTGGCAGGCGTGGCCAATATGACAACGATTTCTTTTAATAGGTTTATAAAAAAACGAACAGGAAAAACATTTGTCAATTATATTAATGATATTCGAATTGGTTATGCCGCCAGATGGCTGGTTGAGAAAGACCTTAGTGTGTCTGAAGTTGCGTTCAAATCAGGCTTTAATAATATAGCCAATTTCAATCGAAGCTTTAAAGCTTTTAAGAAATGTACTCCTAGCCAATACCGTGATGATTTTTCGGGATTAAAGAGAATTTTGTAATAAACATTTACTTTTTTGTTAAAATGCTTCCAGAGAGAATCTTTCTGGAGGCATTTTTTGTTTTTATAATTAAGTATATGGTATATATAATAGGTATTAAATAATAA
>NZ_MUNX01000086.1 GCF_002001005.1 Flavobacterium sp. A45 | reverse complement strand
ATTAAAAACAAGCATTTAGTCGTTAATTTTTACAAATAACTAACAAACTTTAATTTATTTCAATTTGTACTGATTACACATATTTAAGTTTGTGTCATCTCTTATCATACTTTTAAGAAACCAATACTATGTGCAGTTTTTTTAATTCATAAAAATTTTTAACATTTTTACTTTGAAATACAAAGCACTTTTGTTGTTTTTGAACTGCAGATTTAAATCTAAACAATTATGGCTATAAATAACAAAAGGTTAATTGCAATTTTGTTTGCAGTTACATTTATCTTACTGATACCGTTTGTATCAATGCAATTCACAAATGAAGTGAACTGGACTTTATCCGATTTTGCAATTGCTGGTGTTCTGTTAATAAGTACAGGTTTAGGATGTGAGTTAGTGATTAGAAATGTAAAGAAAACCAACTATAGAATCGCTATTTGTACAATCATTTTAGCAATACTAATACTTACTTGGATTGAATTGGCAGTTGGGATTTTTGGAACACCTTTCGCAGGGAATTAAAAAGAAGAGACTGTCTCACAACTCGTGAAACAGCCTCTTTTGTTTTTTTACCATTATTACTAAAAAAAAGTTTGACTTGGTTCTTTTTTTCTAAAGCAAATAAACAGTTTTGGGTAGAAGAAAAATTTCTTTAAATCTCCAAAACACCTGCTTATAAAAATTAATTCAACTTAAAATTAATCTGCATTTTTTCTAATTCAAACAGCAGTTCATTCGAAATTTGTACTTTAAGCTTTCGGCTTGGCATGGCGAGTTTGGTGACAACTTTTATTTCTTCCACTTCGGTGACCGGTTTTATTTCAACTACTTCTGTCGCTTCTTCATTTTCATCCACAAAAGACTCCTCTTCATTTTCTGCAAACTCAGGAGTTGCTTCAACTATTCGCTTTATTTTTTCCAATTCCATAATTTCAAAAGCTACCGTATTCTCTCCTTTGTATTCTTGAAAAAGGCGATTTAGCTTATGAATAAATTCAGTCTCAATATCTTTAATATTCAGCAGAAGAATTAGTTTTTTGGCAAAAGTACTCAACACATCTTGCAAATATTGCACCAATACAAACTGCATTCTTGGCTCGGTTTTTTTTCCCGTATCCTGATTCACCCAACCTTCTTTTATCATCACCTTCATAAAAGTGAAATTGTTTTGAATAAAAAAATGCCTAAACTTTAAATACTCTTCCCCAAAAATTTTAAATTCATAACTCTCATCATAGCCTTCCAAAACAAAGGTTCCCCATCCTTTTCCGTTCTTGGCCACACGATGTTGAACATTGGTAATAATTCCACCAAAAGTCAAATTCTTACCAACATAAGCTTCCATATTTTTTAGAGCTTCTAGCTTTGCATTGCAAAAATATTTCATCTCAAATTTGTAATCATCCAGCGGATGTCCCGAAATATAAATTCCAACTACCTCTTTCTCTTTGGCCAATTTTTCCATAGTACTCCAGTCTTCACAAGGAGGCACAATAGGTTCCGCAATTTGCACATCACTGCTCTCACCAAACAAACTCACCTGTGATGAATTTTCATTCTCCTGAAATTTGGATCCATACTTAATGGATTTTTCATAAAAGGTTATTCCATCACCGTCATCATGAAAATATTGTGCTCTGGTTGTTCCTTCGAATGAATCGAATCCACCTGCCAGAATTAAGTTTTCTAATGCTTTTTTATTTGCTGCGCGCAAATCAATACGTTTGGTCAAGTCAAAAATAGACTTGTATTTTCCGTCTTTTCGGTTTTCTACAATAGTTGCAACAGCACCTTGTCCCACTCCTTTTATGGCACCCATTCCAAAACGAACAGCATAATCATCATTTACCGTAAACTTGTAAAACGATTCGTTGACATCGGGTCCAAGAACCTGTAATCCCATACGCTTACATTCTTCCATAAAGAAAGAAACCTGCTTGATATCACTCATATTATTGGACAAAACCGCCGCCATATACTCTGCTGGATAGTGGGCTTTTAGAAAAGCCGTTTGATAAGCGATCCAAGCATAGCAAGTCGAGTGCGATTTATTAAATGCGTAACTCGCAAAAGCTTCCCAGTCTTTCCAAATTTTTTCCAAAATTTTCGCATCATGTCCTTTCTCAGCTGCCTGGGCAACGAACTTAGGTTTCATTTTGTCTAGTACGTCTTTTTGTTTCTTACCCATCGCTTTACGCAAAACGTCGGCCTCACCTTTGGTGAACCCTGCCAACGACTGGGACAAAAGCATTACCTGCTCCTGGTAAACGGTAATTCCGTAGGTTTCCGATAAATATTCGGCACAGGCATCCAAATCGTATTTGATTTCCTCGTCGCCATTTTTTCTTCGAACGAAAGAAGGAATATATTCCAAAGGTCCTGGACGATACAATGCATTCATCGCAATCAAATCCCCAAAAACCGTAGGCTTCAAATCTTTCATGTATTTTTGCATTCCAGGTGACTCGTATTGGAATATACCAACCGTTTCTCCTCTTTGGAACAGCTCATAAGTCTTAACATCATCGATCGGGAAAGTATCAGGATCTAATTGAATTCCAGTTCGATACTTTACCAATTTTACGGTATCTTTTATCAAGGTAAGAGTCTTCAGACCCAAGAAGTCCATTTTTAATAGTCCGGCACTTTCTGCAACCGAGTTGTCAAATTGGGTTACATATAAATCCGAATCTTTAGCGGTAGTAACCGGAACGAAATTGGTAATATCCGATGGAGTAATGATTACTCCACAGGCGTGAATACCAGTATTTCGCATTGAACCTTCCAATATTTTGGCCTGCTGAATGGTTTCTCCAGCTAAACTATCTTCATTGGCAATAGCGATCAGTTCTTTTACATTTTCAAACTCATCCGATCGCAGGGCTTTTTTGACATCTTCTTCTTTTTCTGAAATAAAACGGGCCAAATTCCATTTAGATGGCATCATACCCGGAATCAGCTTCGCAATTTTATCAGCTTCAAACAATGGTAAATCCAGTACACGAGCGGTATCACGAATGGCTGACTTGGTTGCCATTTTACCATAGGTGATAATCTGCGCTACCTGATTAGCTCCATATTTATTGATTACATAATCCATTACACGACCACGACCTTCATCGTCAAAATCGATATCAATATCGGGCATGGACACACGATCCGGATTCAAGAAACGCTCAAAAAGCAAATCATACTTTATCGGGTCAATATTGGTAATCCCAAGACAATAAGCTACCGCAGAACCCGCTGCAGATCCACGGCCAGGACCAACCGAAACATCCATTTCTCTTGCTTTGGCGATGAAATCCTGTACAATCAAGAAATAACCCGGATAACCCGAATTCGAAATCGTGAGTAATTCAAAATCCAATCGTTCCTGAATATCAGGCGTAATATCTCCGTATCTTTTTTCAGCACCAACCATCGTAAGGTGACGTAAATATTTATTCTCACCACGAACGCCTCCATCTGCCTCATCTTCTGGTACCACAAACTCCTGCGGAATATCATATTTAGGAAGCAATACATCACGATACAGTGAATAAGTTTCGACCTTGTCAATGATTTCCTGAATATTCATAATGGCGTCAGGCAAATCGGCGAAGAGTTTTTTCATTTCCTCTTCCGACTTATAATAATATTCCTGATTAGGCAATCCATAACGATATCCGCGACCGCGACCAATAGGTGTTGCCTGTTTCTCTCCATCTTTTACGCACAACAAAATATCGTGTGCATTAGCATCTTCCTTATTTACATAATAGGTATTATTAGTAGCAATTAACTTTACATTATGCTTTTGCGAAAAGGAAATTAAGGTTTGGTTTATCCTATTTTCATCCTCTTGATTATGACGCATAATTTCAAGATAAAAATCGGCACCAAACTGTTCTTTCCACCATATCAAAGCCTCTTCAGCTTGGTTTTCACCAATGTTCAGAATTTTACTTGGAATCTCTCCATATAAATTTCCGGACAAAACCATAATGTCTTCCTTGTATTTTTCTACTATCGTTCTATCAATTCTAGGCACATAATAAAAGCCTTCTGTGTAAGCAATAGAAGCCATTTTTGCCAAATTATGATACCCTTTTTTGTTTTTGGCCAACAAAACGACTTGATATCCATTGTCTTTTTTGGATTTGTCCAAACGGTTGTCACAGATATTAAATTCGCAACCTACGATAGGTTTCATTTCTGATTCCGTTGGTTCTTCACCACTTTCAACCAAAGCTGCATTTTTTGCAGAAGCCGCTTTGTTGTGATTCATAACCGCACTCACAAAATGGAATGCACCCATCATATTTCCTGTGTCGGTCATTGCCACGGCAGGAAATTTATTTTTGGCAGTAGCCGTAACCAATGCAGCAATACCAATTGTCGATTGCAAAACCGAAAACTGTGTATGATTGTGTAAATGCGCAAAAGTCGCATCTATCAATACTTTTTTATTCTCTGTAAGTTCTTCTTTGGAAATCGAAACGGCTTGTTTCTCGCCAAATTGGAGTCGGATTCTTTCTGAAGCTTCTTTTAGGTTAATGTGTTTTAAACCAATTAACTCTATTTCGTGTGGATTTTTACTTTTGAAATCCTTGAAATAACCTACCTCAACATCAAGCTCTTCTTTGGTAAAAATATCTCTACGAATTAATTCCAAGAAACAACGAGTGGTAGCCTCAACGTCGGCGGTGGCGTTGTGCGCCTCCGCAAAAGGAACGTTGAAAAGATAACTATGCAATTCGGTTAACGTAGGCAATTTAAATTTTCCTCCACGTCCTCCAGGCAATTTTAATAATGAAGCGGTAACCTCAGTACAGGTGTCCAAAATTGGCATTTCACCCATAGGTGAATTAACGCCCATTCGGTAGAATTCACAACCCATAATATTGATG
This sequence comes from Flavobacterium sp. A45, assembly GCF_002001005.1. GTDB lineage: Bacteria > Bacteroidota > Bacteroidia > Flavobacteriales > Flavobacteriaceae > Flavobacterium. The sequence goes on along the minus strand of NZ_MUNX01000086.1, from coordinate 42,516 downwards.
TCAAAACCTAGATTCTGACCCACAATAAATTTGGCTTTGCCTAAAGCAATATTGAATTTCTCCAAAACTTCGGCCAATGAAATACCTTCGGCTTCAGCCAATTCGGTAGAGATTCCGTGGATACGCTCGGCATCATACGGAATGTTGAATCCTTCGGGTTTTACCAAATAATCCTGATGCTCGATGAGTTTCCCCATGTCATCGTGCAACTGCCACGCGATTTGAATACATCTTGGCCAGTTGTCGGTGTCAGAAATGGGTGCGCCCCATTTCTTAGGTAATCCTGTGGTTTCGGTATCGAATATTAAGTACATAGTTTCTGAAAAGCAAAATTAAAGTTCCAATTACCAAGTTTTATTTGCCTTAAAATATTGATTTTATGGACAGTAAAAAGTGTTCAAACACAAAATGGTGGAAGTTCAAATTTAGGTTTTTTATGGGGATTGAGATAGGTAAGTTATCAACAAAAATGACATTTGATTAAACGAAGATCAATCTGTAGGTTCTAAATTTCGATAGAAAAAAAACATTTCTTGAATCCTCAAATGTTCTTGCGGTCGCGCGAGGGATAGGAATAAGCTACCGAAGTAGCATGGATAGCCCGACAGCGTTGAGGAAAGGGGCTGTATAAGCGATACTAAAAGTAAGCCCCTTTTTTTAACGGTGGCACGCCCAACTTATTTATAGTTTTAGATTCATCCAAAAACCTACTTTCTTATCAAATATTCATCTCTTCTCTTTTTTGGATGTCGTAGTATTTTAGCAAAAAAAAGAAGGCCAAAAAACTCGAAAACGGCATTATTTACCCCTTCATAAATTGGTTTTTTGATTCATTTTTATCAAATATCAAGAATACAAAATATAACAATAATCACTATTTTTTAAATTTTTGTTGTGATTTTTTAACCAAATTAGATATTTATGCGTTTTATTTGTAATAAATTTGCAAATTATTAAAAACACGACAAAAAGCATCAAATCTACTTTGAAAGGGAAATCAAAGTCAAATTTAGAAAGTGTATTTTTTTATCGAAAACAACGAACTAAAGTGCAATAGTGTTGTAAAGCCCTTTTGGGTATCGTATATAAATACTTTTCGAAATTGACGCCTCTCTTTTCTTTTTTAAATTTGTTGCCAATGATATAATTGTAAGGAAACTATCAAAATTATAAAAGAGAAATACACTAAAAAATAGTTAAAATGAGTACTACATTATTCGACAAAGTATGGGATTCGCACGTGGTGCGTAAAATAGAAGATGGACCAGATGTGTTTTTTATTGACCGTCATTTTATTCACGAAGTGACTAGTCCTGTAGCTTTTTTAGGTTTAAAAGAAAGAGGTATCAAGGTATTATATCCTGAGCGTACTTTTGCAACTGCCGATCACAATACACCAACTATAAACCAACACTTACCGGTTGCCGATGCTTTATCTGCCAATCAATTGAAAGCGTTGGAAGACAATGCAGCTGAATATGGTATTTCACACTGGGGATTGGGACATCAAAAAAATGGTATCGTTCACGTTGTAGGGCCTGAAAACGGAATTACTTTACCAGGTGCGACTATCGTTTGCGGTGACTCTCATACTTCTACTCACGGTGCTTTTGGAGCGATTGCTTTTGGTATCGGAACTTCAGAAGTGGAAATGGTTATGGCTACTCAATGTATTATGCAGCCAAAACCAAAGAAAATGCGTATCAACGTTAATGGAACTTTGAGTAAAGGTGTGGGGCCAAAAGATGTGGCTTTGTATATCATTTCACAATTAACTACTTCTGGAGGTACAGGATATTTTGCTGAATATGCAGGAAATGTTTTTGAAGAAATGTCAATGGAAGGTCGTATGACGGTTTGTAACTTGAGTATCGAAATGGGTGCTCGTGGTGGTATGATTGCTCCTGATCAAAAAACTTTCGATTTCTTGGAAGGACGTTTATATGCTCCAAAAGGAGAAGCTTGGACAAAAGCAGTTGAGTATTGGAAAACTTTGAAAACTGATGCTGATGCCGTTTTTGATGCTGAATTGAACATCGACGCAGCTGACATCGAACCAATGATTACTTATGGTACAAATCCTGGAATGGGAATTGGTATCACAAAACATATTCCAAACGCTAACCAAGTGGAAGGTGGTGAGGAAACTTATAAAAAATCTTTGGCCTATATGGGCTTCCACGAAGATGACGTGATGATTGGAAAACCAATTGATTTCGTTTTCTTGGGAAGTTGTACCAATGGACGTATTGAAGATTTTAGAGCTTTTACTGAAATTGTAAAAGGAAGAAAAAAAGCAGACAATGTTACTGCTTGGTTAGTTCCTGGTTCTCACGTTGTTGAAGCACAAATCAAAGAAGAAGGTCTTTTGGACATACTAACTGAAGCTGGTTTTGTATTGCGTCAGCCTGGTTGTTCCGCTTGTTTGGCTATGAACGACGATAAAGTTCCTGCTGGAAAATATGCTGTAAGTACATCAAACAGAAACTTTGAAGGTCGTCAAGGTCCTGGTTCAAGAACGCTATTAGCTAGCCCAATTATGGCTGCTGCTGCTGCTGTTACAGGAAAGTTGACAGATCCAAGAGATTTGATGTAATCCCCCTAACCCCCGAAGGGGGAATATAAATAGGTAAAAAACACAATAAATATACGCTCCTACAACTCCCCCTTCGGGGGTTGGGGGACTTAAAATTACAAATAACAATGGCATACGATAAATTTAACATCCTTACGAGTAGTGCAGTGCCACTACCAATAGAAAACGTTGATACAGATCAAATCATCCCAGCTCGTTTCTTGAAAGCTACTAAACGTGAAGGTTTTGGAGACAACCTTTTCAGAGACTGGAGATACAATGGAGACGATACTCCAAAAGCAGATTTCGTTTTAAACGATAAAACATACAGCGGAAAAATATTAGTGGGCGGAAAAAACTTTGGTTCGGGTTCTTCAAGAGAGCACGCGGCTTGGGCTGTTTACGATTACGGATTCCGTGCAGTAGTTTCTAGTTTCTTTGCAGATATCTTCAAAGGAAACTGTTTGAACATTGGTGTTTTACCAGTACAAGTTAGTCCAGAATTTGCTGAAACTATTTTCAAAGCAATCGAAGCAGATCCAAAAACAGAATTGGAAATTAATTTGCCAGAGCAAACCATTACGCTTAAAGTAACTGGTCAAAAAGAATCTTTTGACATTAATGGATATAAAAAGAACAATATGATTAACGGATTTGATGATATTGACTACTTGCAAAACATTAAAGAAGAAATCACAGGGTTTGCAGATAAACTGCCTTACTAAAAAATAAATACAATTAGTTAAGAAACCCGACACATTTTTTAAATCTGTCGGGTTTGTATATAAAAATAGATATGGTTTTAGAAATGGCTATTCTGCAGGTAAAAGAAGGTTCAAACCTTCAATTTGAAAGTGACTTTGCAGTTGCCAGCCAATTTATAGCTTCGATTCCAGGTTATGTAAATCATAGTTTGAGAAAATGCATTGAGGAGGAAAATAAATATCTGTTATTGGTTAATTGGGAGAAATTAGAAGATCACATTGTTGGCTTTAGAGAATCAGATGCCTATTTAGAGTGGAAAAGATTATTACACCATTATTACAATCCGTTCCCAGTTGTGGAGCATTATGAAATGGTTTTGGAGTCTAAAAAATAATTTTAAATTATAAAAAATGAAATCAACATTATCTGAAATACAACAGCGTTTTGACAATGAAGTAAGCCGTTTTTCTAATTTGGAAACAGGTCAAATCAGTACTGTTGATGCTACTTTGAGTTTAGAATTATTGACCCAAACAGCTAGTGCCTGTTGTCCCGATGCTAAACAAGTTCTGGATTTGGGCTGTGGTGCGGGAAATTATACTTTAAAATTATTAGAACTTATTCCTGATTTTGATTCCACTTTGATTGATTTAAGTCAACCGATGTTGGACAAAGCAAAAGAAAGAATCTTCAAAGCTTCAGAAGGAAAAATCACTACTATTCAAACTGATTTTTTGAATATGGAATTGCCTGACGAAACTTTTGATATTGTGGTAACCGGAGCAGCAATGCATCATTTAAGATCTGATGAAGAATGGGAATCTGTTTTCTCCAAAATATATAAAAGTCTAAAAAAGGGAGGTTGTTTTTGGATTTCAGATTTAATAAAACACGATCATCCTGCAATTGACCAATTGATGTGGAACCGTTATGCTGATTATTTAGAAGGTGTGGGAGGAAAAACATATCAAGAAAATGTGTTCGATTATATTGCCAAAGAAGATACACCTCGTTCTGTGATGTATCAATTGGAGGTGTTGAGAAAAGTAGGTTTTTCGTATGTAGATGTTTTGCATAAAAATAGTAATTTCTCTGTCTTTGGAGGTATAAAATAAACTTATGAGTGCAAACAAACACATACAAAGAGACGGACAGGAAGCCAATAAAGTATATAATGACAGAAGCCTAGCAAATGATTACAGGCATCTTTCTTCTATTCTAAAACCAGGCATGAGTGTCTTGGATATAGGTTGTGCAACAGGTTTTATTTCAAAAGACATTGCAGCTATAGTTGGAGAAAATGGAAAAGTCACAGGAATTGACAACACCGAAAGTTTAATTTTAAGCGGAAAGGAATCGCATATGGACGTCAAGAATTTAGAATTAATTCACGTTGATCTATTTGATTTCCATCCAGAAGAAAAATTTGATTTAATCGTTTCAGCCAGAGTATTGCAATGGTTAAGCAATCCGAAAGAGGCTTTACTAAAAATGAAATCACTTTTGAAACCAAATGGTCAGATTTCAATTTTGGACTATGATCATACCAATCTAGATTGGAATCCATCACCGCCAGAAAGCATGCAGACTTTTTACGATACGTTCTTGAAGTGGAGACAGGACGCTGGAATGAACAATAGAATTGGGGAAGATTTACCTAAGCTATTAAACGAAGTAGGTTTTCATTCTGTCGAAAAAATTAATTCTGATGAACTTTATAATGACGAACGTTCAGATTACAAATCGAAAATAGGAATTTGGTCAAAAGTGGCAGGTCCTCTTCAAATGGTAGAAGAAGGCTATTTAGACAATGATTTGAGATTAAAAGCCATTGAAGAATACAACCATTGGGTAGAAACCGAAGCGATTTCTATGACAATGAAATTAAATGAAGTGCGAGGAAAAATATAAAGCTTGCTACAAAGCAAAACAATAATATAAAACACACAATACCCTTTTGTAAAAGGATTTTATAGAAAAGCAATATGGAAAAAAGAAAAATAGAAATAATGGATACCACACTTCGCGACGGTGAACAAACCTCAGGGGTATCCTTTTCTGCTGCAGAAAAGTTAACCATTGCGCAATTATTGCTAGAAGAACTAAATATTGACCGTATTGAAATCGCATCAGCTCGTGTTAGCGAAGGTGAATTTCAAGGTGTAAGTGGTATTATGTCCTGGGCTGAGGAAAAAGGATATGCCGACAGAATTGAAGTATTGGCTTTTGTCGATGGCGGAATTTCTATCGAATGGATGAAAAAAGCAGGAGCCAAAGTACAAAACTTATTGACCAAAGGTTCTTTAAATCATTTGACCCATCAATTAAAAAAAACACCAGAACAGCATTTTGCCGAAATCGCACAATCTATTGCTTTGGCAAACGAAAATGGAATTTCCACCAATGTCTATTTGGAAGATTGGAGCAACGGTATGCGCAATTCTCCTGAATATGTTTTTCAATATCTGGACTTTTTGGTGACGCAACCCATTAAAAGAATATTATTACCCGATACTTTGGGTGTTCTTATTCCATCGGACACTTTTGAATATATATCTAAAATCACTGCAAAATATCCTAACATTCATTTTGATTTCCACGCTCACAACGATTACGATTTGAGCGTTGCCAATGTAATGGAAGCTGTAAAAGCAGGCATCAATGGATTACACGTTACCGTAAACGGAATGGGAGAACGCGCTGGAAACGCGCCACTTGAAAGTACCGTTGCTGTGATTAATGATTTTATGCCTGAGGTAAAAATCAACATCAAGGAATCCTCATTATACTCAGTAAGCAAACTTGTTGAAACCTTTACAGGTTATAGAATCCCCGCCAACAAACCCATTGTAGGTGATAATGTTTTTACACAAACAGCAGGAATTCACGCTGATGGTGACAACAAAAACAATTTGTATTTTAATGATTTGCTTCCAGAACGCTTTGGAAGACAACGAAAATATGCTTTAGGAAAAACATCAGGCAAAGCCAATATTGAAAAAAATCTTCAAGAATTGGGATTAAAACTAAACCCTGAAGATTTGAAATTGGTAACCCAACGAATCATCGAATTGGGAGACAAAAAAGAAACAGTTACCAAAGAAGATTTACCATACATCATTTCAGATGTATTGGACAGCCAATCTTATGAAGAAAAAATTGTAGTGGAATCGTATGTATTGGTTCATGCCAAAGGATTACGTCCTTCAACTACTTTATGTTTAAAAATCGACGGTGAAATTTTTGAAGAAAATGCACAAGGTGATGGTCAATTTGATGCTTTTATGAATGCGCTTTCCAAAATTTATAAAACCAAAAAAATGATTTTGCCTAAATTAGTCGATTATGCGGTTCGTATTCCTCCTGGCAGTAGCTCGGATGCTTTATGCGAAACCATCATCACTTGGACCAACAACGGAAAAGAATTTAAAACAAGAGGACTTGATTCCGATCAAACCGTTGCCGCTATTATTGCCACTCAAAAAATGTTGAACGTGGTGGTGATTTAAAAAGAAATTACAATTGAAAAAAATCTATTAAAAATATAATTAAAAATTAACAACAATGAAATTCAACATTGCCCTTTTAGCTGGAGACGGAATCGGACCAGAAGTAATTAACGAAGCAGTTAAAGTTTCGGATGCCATTGCCAAAAAATTCAATCACGAAATCACTTGGACTCCTGCACTTACAGGTGCTTGCGCTATTGATGCCGTTGGTGTTCCTTACCCAGACGAAACTCACGAAATTTGTATGGCTGCCGATGCTGTTCTTTTTGGAGCTATTGGACATCCAAAATACGATAACAATCCAAGCGCACCTGTTCGTCCAGAACAAGGTTTATTGTTAATGCGCAAAAAATTAGGTTTGTTTGCCAATGTTCGTCCAACATTTACTTTCCCTTCATTGATTGATAATTCTCCATTAAAAAGAGAGCGTATCGAAGGGACTGATTTGGTTTTCTTGAGAGAATTGACTGGAGGAATTTATTTTGGAGAAAAAGGAAGAAGAGACGACGGAGAAACTGCCTTTGACAATTGTGTATACACTAGAGTTGAAGTTCAACGTTTGGCAAAAAAAGGATTCGAATTGGCAATGACACGTTCTAAAAAATTATGTTGTGTGGACAAAGCCAATGTATTAGAAACTTCTCGTTTGTGGAGAGAAACTGTTCAAGCTATGGAAAAAGATTACCCAGAGGTTGAAGTAAGTTATGAATTTGTTGATGCTGTTGCAATGCGTCTAGTTCAATGGCCAAACTCTTATGATGTATTGATTACAGAGAATTTATTTGGAGACATTTTGACTGATGAAGCTTCTGTTATTTCTGGTTCAATGGGATTAATGCCATCAGCATCAGTTGGAGAACATACTTCATTATACGAACCAATCCACGGATCTTACCCACAAGCAACTGGTTTGAATATTGCCAATCCATTGGCGACTGTTTTATCAGCAGCTATGATGTTTGAAGATGCTTTTGGATTAAAAGCAGAAGCAGAAGCTATCAGAGCTGTAGTTAACAAATCTTTGGAACAAGGAATTGTAACTGAAGATTTAGTTGCTAAAGGAACAAAAGCGTATTCTACTAGCGAAGTAGGTGACTGGTTGGTTGCTAATCTGTAAAATAAATAATTATTGTTTTTGTAGAGATGATGCTACTGTACATCTCTGCAAAAACAAACAAAATAGAATGCAACAAAAAAGGTGTCAATTTACATTGACACCTTTTTAATATATGATTGAAAAAAATATTAATATCTTCCTCCTCTGTCTCCACCACCACGGTTATCTCCACCACGGCTGTTTCCACCATAACCTCCGCGAGAATCACCTCCACGGTTGTTGTTAAAACTTCTTCTTTCGCCTTCTGGTTTCGGTTCAGATTTATTAACAACGATTGCACGTCCTTGAACAGTAGCTCCGTTCAATTCGTCAATTGCTTTTTGAGCTTCATCGTCATTTGTCATTTCAACAAATCCGAATCCTTTACTTCTTCCTGTAAATTTATCTGTGATAATTTTAACTGAATCAACTGCTCCGTAAGCCTCGAAAGACTCTCTTAAATCTGCTTCCTCAATACTGAATGGAAGGCTTCCAACAAAAATATTCATAAGTACTTATTTATAATAATTGAAACAAATGTACTCTATTTTTTTTCTAATCAACTATAAATTAGCTTATTTATCAGATAATTTATGAAAACGCTCTGTTTTCTTATCTTGCACCTCTTTTAATTTAACACTCTAAATCCGTTTTTCGTGTCATTATTAATTTCAAAATCAACTCAAATTGAATTTTTAAATAGACCAGAATCATTGCGGAATTTCGATTCATTGCAATTGGAAACAAATTAATTCTTCAATTTTGTATCAATAGTAATTGGCACTTTATAAAAAATACCTTTTTGAAAATTTACTGTTTGGACCGTGGAAGCATTTACTGATGTAGTGATTGCATTAAATTTAAATTCTCCCGTAATTGTATGGTTTACTGCGTCCAACTCAGTGATTACAATTTGGCCTTCACCACTATTTATACCAGTTGAAAAGATAGTATTTACATCACCTACTTTTTCCGCCAATGTTGCTTTATTAATAAGGTCAACTCCCAAAGGATAAGTTTGAACCGAAGTTGACGAAGTTTTAAGTGTTAAAATTTCATTTTTTTGATATGCCTCAATAGTCAAGGAACCATCAGCTGCTTCAACAGCTGTAAACAAGGTAGCCCTCCAAATCACATTGTCTTTTAATCCTTGAACAGCAGGATTATTAAATTTGACTTGATCCTCACAAGATACTAAAATAAAAAACAGGGCTATAACCGAAAAGAACCTACTCATATAAATTGATTTTGATTCACAAAAATAAAGGTTTTCAATCTCATTTATGTGTTTTCTTATTTAAAATAAAACTAAAAAAAACAGCTAACAAACTATAAATCATTAAAATAATAAACTTTTTAGATTGTTTCGAGAAAAGATGTATCTTTGCACCCTTAATTAATCGAGGTCGAGTACCTCAAAATTTAATCACAAGATTATGTCAGTAAAAATTAGATTACAAAGACACGGTAAAAAACAAAAACCTTTTTACTGGGTTGTAGCAGCAGATGCTCGCTCAAAAAGAGATGGTAAATACTTAGAGAAAATCGGTACTTACAATCCAAACACTAACCCAGCAACTATCGAATTAAACCTTGATAGTGCAGTAAAATGGCTGCACAATGGTGCTCAACCAACTGATACTGCAAAAGCAATTCTTTCTTACAAAGGTGCTTTATTGAAACACCACCTTGATGGAGGTATCCGTAAAGGAGCTTTAACTCAAGAACAAGCTGATGCAAAATTAGCTGCTTGGTTAGAAGCTAAAGCTGGAAAAGTGGATGCTAAAAAAGAAGGTTTGACTAAAGCTCAAGCTGCTGATAAAGCAAAAGCTTTCAAAGCAGAACAAGAAGTAAACGCAAAACGTTTAGCTGCTGCTGCACAAGCAGAAGCTGATGCTATTGCTGCTGCAACTCCTGCTGTTGAAGAAGAAGTTGTTGCTGAAGTAGAAGCCGAAGAAGCTCCTGCTGCAGAAGAAAATAACGAAACAACTGAAGCATAATTTAGAAGGCGAAAATGCGTAAAGAAGATTGTTTCTATTTGGGTAAAATCGCCAAAAAATTTAGTTTCAAAGGGGAAGTTCTTGCTTATTTAGACACGGACGAACCTGAGTTATACGAAAACTTGGAATCAGTGTTTGTTGAATGCAACAAACACTTGGTTCCTTTTTTTATTGAAAATAGCTCGTTACACAAAAATGATTTCCTCAGAATTCGTTTTGAAGATGTTAATACCGAAGAAGAAGCCGATGCTTTATTAGGTAATGACTTGTATCTTCCTTTAAAAATGTTACCCAAACTTACGGGTAATAAATTCTACTTTCATGAAGTTATTGGCTTTGAAGTAGAAGACAAACGTCTAGGATATGTTGGAGAAATCCAATCTATCAATGATACCACTGCTCAGCCTCTTTTTGAAGTACTCAAAGATGGTGTTGAAATCCTAATTCCTATGATTGACCATTTCTTGGTTAAAATTGACAGGGAAAACAAAAAAGTCATTATGGATTTACCGGAAGGCTTGATTGAGATGTACCTATAAAAAAGTATTCAGTGTTCAGTTTTTAGTTTACAGTTGCTCAAAAATCTGAAATTGTTAATCTTCAATCGCAACTCTCTATGTCTAAATTCCAATTCAAACAATTTTCTCTTGAACAAGATCGCTGTGCGATGAAAATCGGTACTGACGGTGTATTATTGGGCGCATGGGCTTCTATAGAAAACAATCCATTCAGCATTTTAGACATTGGAACTGGAACCGGAATTATAGCTTTGATGCTGGCGCAAAGAAGCCATGCTGAAAAAATCGATGCACTGGAAATTGACGAAGATGCTTATGAACAAGCCGTCGATAATTTTGAAAACTCCCCTTGGAGTGATCGTTTATTTTGCTTTCATGCCGGAGTAGATGAATTTGTAGAAGAACCCGAAGATGAATATGACTTAATTGTTTCCAATCCTCCCTTTTATACCGAAGATTACAAAACAGAAAACCCACAACGTGATTTGGCTCGTTTTGCCGATGCATTGCCTTTTGAAGATTTAATTGAAGCAGCAGCATTGTTACTTTCGGAAAATGGAATCTTTAGCGTTATTATTCCTTTTAAAGAAGAAGAAAAATTTGTAGCTATTGCCAAAGAATACGAATTACATCCTTTTAAAATGACTAGAGTTAAAGGTAATCCAACCTCTGAAATTAAACGCAGCCTATTAGCTTTTAGCAGAAATGAAAGTGATACTGTTTTGACAGATGAATTGATTATCGAAACAGGCAGACATATCTACACTCCTGAATATATCGAATTGACAAAAGACTTCTATCTAAAGATGTAAATATTATCAACATCGAACAATACTCCCTTCAAATAAATACATTTGGATTAATAAATAATTTCTTAAATTTGGGTTAAAATCTATCCAAATTGCGAACAGTTTTATGGCAAGCAATTCAAAAACCTAGAACCACAAGAAACTTTATTATGAATAAAAACCAAATACCATTAGAAATTAACGGAATAAGTGAAAGTATATATGCAGGATTCTGGACGAGATTTGCCTCACTTCTTTTAGATGCTATTATCACCTTACCTATAATATATCTGACATTATATCTAAATGGTCTAGGCAAAAATATTTATTTCTACACTCTTATACCCAATTTTGGTTTTGGCCTTTGGTATTATATTTACTTAACTAAAAAATACGGCGGCACACCAGGCAAATTAATTACTGGCATGAAAATAATCAAATTGAATGGAGAATCAATTGAATGGAGAGAAGCCTTTCTAAGACATTCTGTATTATTAGCTTTAACATTATTAAGTATTATAATGATGTCCTCATGTCTTTTATCAGCTGATGAAATAATTTTCAATAATTTAGGATGGCTAAAACGCTCACAATATTTAATGTCTTTATCTCCACTGTTTTTTTTAATTTATACATGGGCTACTAATATTTGGATTTACAGCGAATTCATAGTTCTTTTAACAAATAAAAGAAAAAGAGCTATTCATGATTATATAGCAGGAACAGTAATTGTGAAAGCAAAATACATTGAAAAAATTCGAGAAACGATGAATATTAAGAACTAAATTGATTTCATCAACCACAGGCATTTGGATTCAATAGGGTTTTAGTAGAATAGACATTTTTATCAATAATTACTTTTATTCAAAACCCTGCTATTAAATCCCCTGCCACTTCAACCTCAAACTTTAATTCATAAACCAACCTCCGATCAATACTTATGAAAATTAAATTTACTCTTTTTCTTGTCTTCTTTTTATCAATAAAAATATTAGCTCAAGCTCCAGCTGTTTCCAATAAAAAATTTTCAATTGGAAGCTATGGACGAATCGGAATAGCCCATAGTTTGGGAGCAGCTGATAGCGAATTCCCTCAATCTCTCAATTTAAACGGAATGGGATCTATTGGAGGGAGGTTTGAAGAAAACGACTATTTAGAATTAGCAACTGCCTTGCATTTGACCCCAACTATTGCTGGCAAAGATACTACCAAAATCAATATTCAGGCACGATTTGCCTTTTATACTTCACAAGGTCAATTAATAGGAAATGTATCCGACAAATCCATCGGCGGAATCACAACGGCTTTGCCAGAATTATTTGCTGAAGCCAATAACATAATGGGTAGTGACTGGAGCGTATGGTTAGGAGCGCGATTATTTCGAGGTGATGATATCCATATAGCAGATCATTATTATTTTGATGATCACAGCGGACAAGGTGTTGGGATCAAACATAAAAACACTCAGTTTGCGGTTATTTACACTGGTTCAATCGATACTACATCAACATTACCTCCCAACTTCTATCTGAATATTGTCAATGGAACACCAACTCTGGGTTTACGCAACCGCTATGTTTCTATATTAGAGCATACTTTAATTACAAAGAAAGGGTATGTAAAATTACTTTGTGAATTTCAACGACTACCATCAGGTACCACCCAAGATGCAACCACAAAGTACAATTACCCAGCGGATGTTGGCTATGTAGTTGGTGCAAAATACTTTAAAAACATTTCAACCAAACTCCCTGGCTCATTTAATACCATAAGTGCTCGTTATGGCGCCGGAATCGCTAATGGAGGCGATGGAGGAAGCAGTCGAACCTATGTAACTTATGGTGGTCCAAATTTGGAAACCAACAGTTTTAGAAAAGCCTATTCTCTTGCTCTTACCGAAACTTTTTTATTGAACCTCACCAAAAAATACTCTCTTAATGGATATGCGATTTACACCAAAAGCAGGGGAGCTAGCGACAGTCTAAATACTACAACGGATTATTTGGGCAAAAAAATATTATTCAACCGAAAACAAGATATTGCTCTTGGCGCAAGGGGCACGTGGTATATTAAAAACTGGCTGCATTTGCTCCATGAAGTTGATCTTGCCTGGCGGAAGGATGGTACTCAGGATTTTGCACAAATGACCAAATTTACCATTGCTCCAACATTCGTCCCAACCTCTGAACGAAGTGTATGGGCTCGACCACATTTCAGACTCGTTTATAGCGTGGCACATTATAACGAATTTGCTTCAAACAACCTCTACTCTCCCTATCTCGCACAAAGCGGAATCAAAAGTTGGGGGCAATATATAGGAGCAAAAGTAGAATGGTGGATCTGGTAAATAAAAAAAGCCCTAATAATATTCAGATTCAAAATCAAAACATTATTAGGGCTTATTACTTTTATCAAACAAACTTATCATAGCTGAAAAGACTTGTCTCTATTATATTTTTAGAGATAATCATTATCCCTTGACAATATTATTTAGCTAAACAAAAGGTGCTTTCTGGATCAACATCTCCGTCTGGTATATTTTTACAATGAAAAGTTCTTTTAACTGTAAAACAATCATCGTCAATACTCACAATTGTCATAACGATTTTATCACCTACTTCCATTTGAGACTCGGCAAGTTTTTTTACACAGGTAACTTCATACTCACAGTCGGTCGTCCACTTTACACTCCAAACCAATTGAAGCACTCCATTATCATAACTTTCTTGAGTCGCTCCTTTTATCACAAAAGTCCTTTTAGGATAATCAGGATTAAATGCTTTTATATTTTTTAATTTACTACAATCTAAGGCTTGCGAATACCCTATTGTTCCTACTACTAGAAATAAAATAAGTAAAAGTTTCTTTTTCATAATTTTGATTTAGGTTAATTTTTGGGGAAAAAATAACGGATTAATATCTATTAATTTGTTTAGCAATATTACAAAATTGTATATCTCAATCCAATACTTACTTTTACTTTCTTGCATTCATCTAAACACCTGAATTACTTAAACATACATTAAAAATTAATGTATTATATTACTTTTTAAAAAAAATAAAAATACTTAAACCAGAAAAAAATGTTTGAAATTCTTAAATAATTTAAACTAATATTTTTCTAATAAATTTATTTTTTGACTGCTATTCGTTATTCCAGTGATGGTCAGATATAAATCCATTGCTGTATACTCACTTGAAGTATCATTTTTTTATTAAAAATATTTTTTATAACAATATAGATTAGTTTTGTTATATTTCTTTGTGTAGATTTGTAACAATAAAACAGTTATATCATGAGACCCGATTTATTTCAAGCCCCAGATTATTACAATCTAGATGATTTATTAAGTGAGGAACACAAACTAGTTCGTGACTCCGCCCGTGCTTGGGTAAAACGAGAAGTTTCTCCCATTATAGAAGAATACGCTCAAAAAGCTGAATTTCCTAAACAAATTATAAAAGGCCTTGGTGAAATAGGTGGTTTTGGTCCTTATATCCCAGTTGAATATGGTGGAGCTGGATTAGACCAAATCTCTTATGGTTTAATAATGCAAGAAATAGAACGTGGTGATTCAGGCGTTCGTTCTACTTCATCAGTACAATCCTCTTTGGTAATGTATCCTATTTGGAAATATGGAAATGAAGAACAGAGAATGAAATATTTACCAAAACTAGCCACAGGAGAATTCATGGGTTGTTTTGGTTTAACCGAACCTAATTATGGCTCGGATCCAGGAAGTATGATTACCAATTTTAAAGATATGGGAGATCACTATCTTTTGAATGGTGCCAAAATGTGGATCTCCAATGCTCCTTTTGCAGATATTGCCATTGTTTGGGCAAAAAATGAAGAGGGAAGAATACACGGATTAATTGTAGAACGCGGAATGGAAGGTTTTACAACTCCTGAAACGCATAACAAATGGTCGCTTCGCGCATCCTCTACTGGTGAATTGATATTTGACAATGTAAAAGTGCCTAAAGAAAATTTATTGCCAAACAAATCCGGATTGGGAGCTCCGCTAGGGTGTTTGGATTCTGCAAGATATGGAATTGCATGGGGTGCTATTGGCGCTGCAATGGATTGTTATGACACTGCTCTACGCTACGCCAAAGAAAGAATTCAATTTGACAAACCTATTGCTGGAACTCAATTACAGCAAAAAAAATTGGCCGAAATGATTACCGAAATCACCAAAGCACAATTGCTAACTTGGAGACTTGGAGTTCTAAGAAATGAAGGCAGAGCAACAACTGCACAAATCTCTATGGCAAAAAGAAACAATGTCGACATGGCCATTCATATAGCACGTGAAGCAAGACAAATGCTTGGCGGGATGGGAATTACCGGAGAATATTCAATCATGCGTCATATGATGAATCTAGAATCGGTAATTACTTACGAAGGAACCCACGACATTCATTTATTGATTACAGGGATGGATATTACCGGAATTCCAGCTTTCAAATAACACTAGACAACTATTAAAGTATTTATAAAATTGATAGTCAAAGCTTCTTGGTAACGAGAAGCTTTTTTAATTTTACATCAAAAAAAGTAACCAATGAATATTGCAACAATCAATACTGGCATTCAAATCCAAAAACAACAATTATTAAACCATTCTTTATACCAAAAAATAAATACCGTTGAAGATTTACATCAATTCTTAGAAAACCACGTATATGCTGTTTGGGATTTTATGTCTTTGTTAAAAGCTTTGCAAAATAAATTAACATGTACTTCAACACCTTGGTTTGCGACACCACATCCTGAGACTAGATACTTAATTAATGAAATTGTATTAGCAGAAGAAAGCGACTTAAGCATTGACGGCCGACGCCTAAGTCATTTTGAAATGTATTTAGAAGCGATGCAAGATTGTGGCGCCAAAACGAACAGCATTGAGCATTTTTTAGAAGAAGTCAATTCCCTACAGAACATATTTGTAGCCATCAAAAAAAGTAACTTACACCCAAATATTAAAGCATTTCTTGATTTTACTTTTAAAGTTATCGAAGAAGGGAAACCACACAAAATAGCCGCAGCTTTTACTTTTGGAAGAGAAGATTTGATTCCAAAAATGTTTACCGAAATTTTAAAAAATTTTCAATCAAAATTTCCTGACAATGATTTAAACAAACTACTGTATTACTTTGAAAGACATATCGAACTAGATGCTGATGAGCATGGTCCCATGGCAATGAAGATGATTACCGAACTTTGTGGTGATGATTCCAAAAAATGGTCAGAAGTGGAAGCGATCTCGATTTTAGCTTTAGAAAAAAGAATCGGACTTTGGGATGCCATAGAAGAACAGATTGTCCTCAAAGCCGAAATGGTTTAAAGAAATAAATACTCAACGTAAGAATTCCTTAATTTTAATTTCCCAAAAAATGGATTATACATTAAAAATAGGCCTGTTATTCTTAAGTCTTCTTTTTATAGATTGCCAATCAGACAATACTGAAATAAAATCTGTTGTTCCTTCGCAAAATCCTAAACCGACGGAGTTAACATTGCCAACCAAATCTAAACCGATCAAATATTTAGCTTTAGGAGACAGTTATACTATAGGACAAAGTGTGTGTGAAAGCTGTCGTTTCCCTGAACAATTAAAAAACAAACTTTATAATTTAAACACACAAAACACCATTTCGCTAGATATAATTGCAAAAACAGGATGGACAACCAGTAGTTTAATATCGGCAATAAGCAATCAAAAGCCTAGTAATGATTATGATCTAATCACTTTACTCATTGGGGTAAACAATCAATATCAAGGAAATTCTTTCTCAGTATATGAAAAAGAATTTCCTGATTTAGTTACTAAAGCCATTTTATTGGCAAAGGGGGATAAATCGAATTTAATAGTAGTCTCAATTCCAGATTATGCATTCACACCATTTGGCAATGGAAACAAAAAAATCTCTACAGAAATAGATCAATACAATTCTTATGCGCAAAACTATTGTGCAAAAAACGACATAGTATTTGTAAACATTACAGAAATCACCAGACAAGGTATATCAAATACGAGTCTAGTTGCTTCAGACAATTTACATCCTTCTGAAAAAGCATATACTTTATTTGTAGAACGCATTTTACCAAAAGCAGTTAGTGTTTTACAAAAATAAAAATTATTAATTTTCTGGAGCCAACTCCAATTCCAACCCTTCAAGGCTTTCAGTAATAGGGATTTGACACCCCAAACGGCTGTTTGATTTTACATAAAAAGCTTCTGATAACATAGCTTCTTCATCATCACCCATTTCTGGCAATGGGACATCATTCAGAACATAACATTGACAGGAAGCGCACATCGCCATACCACCACAAGTTCCTTCAACCGGAAGCTCATAGGCTTTGCACAATTCCATTATGTTCATCGCCATATCTGTCGGGGCTTGTAATTCATGAACAACTCCTTCTCTATCTTTAATTTTTATTAAAACGTCCATTCTGTAATTTAACTTTTATTAAAAAATCGAAGTTGTTTAAAACCTCGATTTTAATCCTTTATTGTAAGATCCAATGCGTAATCTTTACTATTTTCGTTATTATGAATTTTCAAACCAATAACATCTGCCTGATTCACTATGAAAGTAACTTTCACTGGCGGTGCGTAAGAACCTTCAAAAGTTTTAAACACTAATTTTCCCTCATAGGTTAAACTCAGCAAACCATTTTTTTCAGTTTTACTTTTAGTTAATACTTGCGAATCCAATACCGCTGTAATGTATGCGCTTTTATCCAACATCTTAGCCTTGCCTCCGCTTAGTTCAGTCAAAAATTCAGCATTAGCTATCTTTAATTGTCCTTGTCTATTTGAAAAAATATCAACCATGGAACTGTAATTAACTTCATTCCATTCATCATCTTCAACCAGAACATGTGTTTTGGACACATATGCCTCTTGAATTGGTTCTTGTCCATAATTTTTATAAAAACACAAAAATAGAACAATTAATAAGTACTTCTTTCTCATAATTCAAATTTTATAGGTTAGTGCTACAAAAGTAAATTTTTATTTGAATTTTCAAAGAAAAAAATATTGAATTATTCACATGCTTTTTTGTGTATAATAAAATAAACTGCTGTTTTATTGGTAATTCATTAATAATAATCTTTTAAAAAAACCTTTTTATTGAATTTTAACAAGTACGAACCCTTTATTTAACAAGAGTAAATATGACTTTTATCATTTTTTACTTGACTATTTTTCAATACAAAATCATCCTTAAGATCAAAACAAACAACCAATTATCTATTTTTCAGCGCCTTACATAACATTAACAACTGTTTCTATTTGAGGAGCATACTTTTTAATGGTTGTCTCCACTCCTGCTCTTAAAGTCATTTGATTTACGCTACAACTTGTACACGCTCCTTCAAGGCGTACTTTTACGTGTTTTCCTTCATCAATTGAAATAAGCGTAATGTCTCCACCATCTGAATTCAGAAAAGGTCTGATTTCCTCTAGTGCTTTTAGAACATTATTTGTTAATTCTTCTGTTTTCATATTTAGATTATTCGAATTTATGATTATTCGATTATTGGATTGCTCGATTATTCTAAAAATCGAGCGCTCTAAAAATCTTATTTCTTAACAGCCGAACATCCGGCCATTGTTGTAATTTTGATTGCCTCAGTAGGTTCGAGATTTTCATTTCTGTTTACAACTTCACTAACTACGTTTCGTGTTATCTCGTCAAAAACATTTTCAATAATAGAACCTGTTTGCAATGCTGCCGGACGACCATAATCTCCAGCTTCGCGAATAGACTGCACAATTGGCACTTCTCCTAGAAAAGCAACTCCTAAATCTTCTGCAAGATCCTTAGCTCCTTCTTTTCCAAAGATATAATATTTATTGTTAGGCAATTCTTCTGGTGTAAAATAGGCCATGTTCTCTACAATTCCCAAAACAGGTACATTTATCGCTTCTGACAAAAACATAGAAACTCCTTTCTTGGCATCAGCAAGTGCAACAGCTTGTGGTGTACTTACTACAACAGCACCAGTAACTGGCAGTGATTGCATAATTGATAAATGAATATCTCCTGTTCCTGGAGGCAAATCAATCAACATAAAGTCTAATTCTCCCCAATTGGCATCAAAAATCATCTGATTCAACGCTTTAGATGCCATTGGACCTCTCCAGATTACCGCTTGACTTGGAGAAGTAAAAAATCCTATAGATAGCATTTTTACGCCATAACTTTCAACCGGTTTCATCTTTGATTTCCCATCAACCTCAACCGAAATTGGTTTTTCATTTTCTACATCAAACATGATTGGCATCGATGGGCCATAAATATCGGCATCCAATATCCCTACTGCAAATCCCATTTTAGCTAATGTTACCGCTAAATTGGCCGTAACAGTTGATTTTCCAACACCCCCTTTACCAGAAGCAACTGCGATAATATTTTTTATCCCTGGAATAGCTTTTCCTTTGATTTCATTCTTTTCCGGAACTTCTACTTTTATGTTTACTTTAATTTTGGCATCTGGTGAAACCAAATCATGAATTGTTTTTCTAATATCATCTTCAGCTCTTTTCTTGATGTGCATTGCTGGTGTATGCAAAACTAAATCAACAACAACCTCATCTCCAAAAGTCACCACATTTGCAATGGCGCCACTTTCTACCATATTTTTACCTTCTCCAGCAATAGTTATTGTTTCTAATGCCTTAAGAATATCTTTTCTATCTAATTTCATGCGTAAGTATTTTTTTTATTTGGAACATTCTATCACCCTAAAATTGATTTTATTTAAAATCTTGTGATTAACTCTTACAGATTTTTAAGTCTAGAACACCTTTAAAACCTATCTTTATTTAAACTAATTTTAGATTGCAAAGATAACGGATTATGTTCTTATTATAAAGGATTTGGATTGGATTTATTGATAGTGACACATATTTAAACCTATAGTTACTGTTGTCGTTTTTGCACTTATAAAATCATTCAAAAACAGTAACTACAAATAGAAGAAATACAGAATTAAAACTTCATTTGGGGATCCCAAAAAACATCCTCAAAGTTAATAATCTGATTATCCTCGACAACAATACCCTCACTTTCGAGTAATTGTTGCATCAGATTGGTTCCGTCAAAATGGTGTTTTCCTGTTAGCAATCCTTTTCTATTAACCACTCGATGTGCAGGAACGTCTTCAAGATTGTGCGCAGCATTCATAGCCCAACCCACCATTCTGGCAGAACGTGCTGCTCCCAAAACTTTGGCAATTGCGCCATAAGATGTGACTTTCCCATATGGAATTTGTCTGGCTACAGCATAAACTCTTTCAAAAAAATTGTCGTTTGTTAATTCCATTTTTTTATCCAAAATACCCCTTAATGAGCTTGAAAAGTGTAACTATCGAAACCAATCCGGTAATAGAACCTATAATATAATTTCCATTATTGATCAAAAAAGAGGATTTTGCTTCCCTTTTTTTGAAATATACAATATAGAGATAAAAAACCAAGAATGAACCAACCACAACACCAGCTACAAATGCAGAAATAAAAGATTCCAAAAAATAAAAATACCCATAAGTAGATAGCGTGATGGACACAAAAACATAATACGGAATAGGGAATAAATTCAATGCTGAGAGTAACATTCCCAAAAAAAAGCGATTCGTTTTACTGCGAACTTTGGTTTCCGACTTAGGCAATTTTGGTTTTTGGGCCTTCCAAAAAAAATAAATGGTCAGCGTAATAAATATAAACAGCCCAATTTCCTGAAGACTGCTTATGATATCAGGTCGACTATTGATAAAATTTGCAAATAATAAAGCTAAGAATGTCTGAAAAAAAACAATGACTGTTGCACCTATGGCAAAAGAAATAGCCTCGTTTCTGCCGTCTTTCAAGCTTACTTTTGCCGCTGTCATATTAATCAACCCTGGAGGAGTAATTCCAATTGCAGCTATAATAAATCCGAGAAAAAAAGGCAATAATAATGTCATACTTAATTTGAAATTCCAATTTGTAGTATCAGCTACAAACTGAAAACCACCTCTGAAAACTATTTGATTTTAAAACGAATATACGTAATTGCTTTGTTAATTTCCAAATATTGTTTTTCGTAAAATGTCTGAAAAGCAGTTACTTCTTCTGGACTTCCTTCGTTTACATAAACATTATGATTGGCATACAAAACCTCGTGACCTTCGCCATGCAACAATCCCAAAGTATAGCCATGCATGAATTCACTATCGGTTTTAAGATTGACAACGCCCTCTTTTTTGAGGATTTTTTTATACAATTGCAGAAATTCTGAATTGGTCATTCTATGCTTCGTTCTTTTATATTTTATTTGGGGATCTGGAAAAGTAATCCAGATTTCATCCACTTCGTTCTCAGCAAAAATGTGGTTGATTAATTCGATTTGAGTTCGAATAAAAGCCACGTTATGCAATCCTGTTTCAACAGCAGTTTTTGCACCACGCCAAAAACGGGCTCCTTTGATATCGATTCCTACAAAGTTTTTATTGGGATATCTCTCGGCCAATCCAACAGAATATTCTCCTTTGCCACAACCCAATTCAAGCACTAATGGATTTTCGTTTTTAAAAAAATCTGAATTCCATTTTCCTCTCAGGGGGAATAAATCTCCGACTACTTCTTCTCTTGTTGGTTGAAAAACGTTATTGAATGTTTCGTTTTCTTTGAACCTTTTTAATTTATTTTTACTTCCCACGATATAATTGCTATTTCGGCAAAATTAAGGAATAATATAAGAATGAAAGCTTAAGTAACGAAAAAATCAAAAATTATCGTTTGGGTTGCATCTTTTGTATCAAAACATCTTCAATAGGTGCAATGATCTTTACCACTTCATTAGTATTATCATTTGGAATGGTCATCGATAAAACATAATGTTTAACTTTCCATTCTTTACCTATTTTTACGAGAACGCCCGAACCTCTGCAAATTTTCATTTGAGTATTCAGCAACTCATCAAACCAAGCTAATTTACCGGATTTATCAAAATAAATATTGCGGTCAATAGCTTTAAAACTCCAAGCTTTTCCTTTATCAAAATAAGGCTTTGCAAATGCTTGAAACGCTTTCAAGTCCCAATTTTCAGTAGGATCGGTTCCAATATAAATAGCATCTTCGGTCATCATTCCGAAATAAACATCGAATTTAGCTTCGGCTGCCGCCTTATGCCAAGCATCAAGCGTTTTATTAACTTGTTCTTTTTCGTCGGATTCTTTATATTGCAAAGAATCAAAACTGACTAATGTCAATACCGCTAAACTTAAAAATAATGCTCTCATGATTTACTTTTTTTATTATCCTTTGGAAGACTTCCCATTTTAATTTTCATTTCACCATTATTTCCGTCCACAACCAACAAATGCAACACGATTCCTTTGTATCGCTTGGCTTCTCTTTCTTTTAGATCTTTAATTTTATAATCATCTTCTGGATTTCTAAGCGGAATCGTCAACCCTAATTTAGTCCCTTTCTTGAATGAATAAATACCCTCAACATCAAAATTCAACACATTCGAACTCACTTTAAAATAATCAACATTTACAAAACTACCACTCATATTCAATTGTCCTGACAAATCATTAAAAACAATATGTTTTACATCTCTGTTTGGAAAAGCAAACTTGCCAATTTTTATTATTGGCTTAAAATCGTTCAGTTCCCCTTTTTTGATATCATAATACAAATTTCCTTTAACCGAATCGTCAACCAAATCTCCATTTTGAGTCATTTTTGCCGACATGTCAGCCGTTGCCGAAAGATTTCCTTTTATATCATTAGGCTGAAAGGATGTAATTCCGAAATTTTTGAAAGATGTTAAAAATTGAGGAATGTTAACCGTTGCAATATTTACATTTGTTTTTACATCAAATAAATTACCATTTGGAATTAATTGAGAAGCGAATGTTATTTTCCCCCCGCAGGTTTCAATTGCTCCTTGTTTGACAAAAAATTGTCGATTCTTGGCGACAACAATAATTTTTGCATTTTTGGCAGTCAAATTAGAATACACCATTTTGTCAAGATTTAAATTTAAAACTACTTGACATTTTTCAACAAGCGTTATTCGTTTTTTAATATCTGATTTGCTTGCTACTTTTTTAACCTCGTTCTTTTTTTCACTATGAGCCAAAACACTCATAAACTTTTTTACATCCATAAAAGGGCTATTGATATTCAAGACAGCCACCATTTTTGCGGGATCATCATAATAGAGATTAAGAAAATTGTTTATTCTTCCATCTAAGAAAAAAATATTTTTATCTCTTTGATACTTAATATTTCTAATAAATAAAGCTTCGTCTGTAAAATCAAGGAGAATATTCGTTTGAAAAGTAAGGTTTTTAGACCTTAAAAGCATATTGGCCTTTTCTATATTTACTTTTCCAGTAAAGTGAGGTTTTGATATTCGCAAGTCCACAATATTGACATTGAATTTTAAATCAACATTGGCTGTTCCACCATTAAACTTTATAAATTCATCCCCAAAAACATTTCCTAAATTTTCCACCTCAAACTTGGAATGCAAATCTCCAGTTGCAACCGGTTTTTCTAAATTATTAATAGCTGCCGCTGGAATTACTATTGGTATTCCCTTATAATTTCCTTTAAAATTTTTGACTATAACGGCCGAATTGATATCATTATTCCCCAAGCCATTCTTAAAATTATTGATATATCTCCCTTCAAAACTACAATCTGTGGTTTCCCCTTCTGAAGAAACCAAGACATTATCCTTGATTTGGGCATCAACAATAATTTCGGGATCTCCCTCGGCATTCATGTCGCCAATAATACTGCATTGGGCATCCAGAGGTTTGGTTAAGTTAAAATGATTCAGAATTTTAAACAAATGTGGGTCCAACAAATGAGCTGCGTTCAGCCATAAAATCTTTGTTTTGATATTAATATTCATTATTGGATGTTCTTTTTCTAAGCCAAAACTCGCTTTAATATCAAAATCATCTTCACCAATCCCAAGTTCTTCTGTAAGCACATCGATTTTATTTTTTGCTTTAGAAAATTGAACCGCTAATTTTCCTTTTACTCTTTTGTCTTTAATAAAACTTCCGTGTTTGGTATTGAAAGCCATACTTTTGGCAAAAACATCAAGATGCAAATCAGTATCCCAACCATCATCGGTATAATTTATTTTACTTTTTAAAGAAGCCACTTCAAAATGGAATAATTTATTTCTTTGCAGATTTTGAGAAATAAAGACCACATTCTTAAAATCAACCTCATCGATTTCAGTTTCAGTTTTACTTTTTGGCTTATTTGTTTTGGGTTTTGGTCTAAAAATATTCGAATTGGAAACACCGTTTTTATCTTTAAACAAATCGATTTTAGTGTCGATCAATACAACTTTCTCAATATCGACTTTTTTGTTCAACAAACTTAGCACATTCAGTCGCACTTCGATTTCCTCGGCCTTAAGCACGCTTCTTTTATGCACGGCATACAAACTGTCCTGCAATTCTACTTTATTCAGAACTACCGTAAAGTTGGGAAAACCTATTAAAAATTTGTACCCCACATCGCCAATGCTCGCATGACCCGAAATATTATCATTGATTTTTTGATTGATCTCGGTCATTATGCTTTCTTTGTTTTGAATAAAATAAATCCGCAATCCAATAAAGAAAACAAGTATTAACCCTAAGAAACCAATAATAAAATAGCTAATTCTTTTTAAAATTTTTCTAAATCTATCTGTTTTGAAAAATCCTTTTCCTTTTTCTATAATCCCACCCATACTTTTTATTTAGATTTTATATTTTAAAAAAATAATGTTTATTGGTCCCAACAACTTAAATTTAATAATCCGCAAAACTACTCGTCTTAAATCAAAGTTAACATAATATATTACAAAAACGGGCGTTATATCTTAAAAACTTTAACATTGTATTGTAATT
The DNA here is from genome assembly GCF_002001005.1 of Flavobacterium sp. A45. Classification (GTDB taxonomy): domain Bacteria; phylum Bacteroidota; class Bacteroidia; order Flavobacteriales; family Flavobacteriaceae; genus Flavobacterium. The sequence continues at coordinate 17,386 of NZ_MUNX01000086.1, read as the reverse complement.
ATATTCAGCTATTTAAACGCTTTATTTATAAAAATTTAAATATATGCTTAAAGGTATTTTTGTAGTATATTCATGTAAAAATTGAAAAATTATACTACTTTTGAGGTCAATAAACTCTATGAATGAGTTACTAATTTAAAAACAAAAGATATGCGATCATTAAAAATTTTATTGTTAAGTGCTTTCATAGTATTAGTATCTAATGCAGTTTCAGCACAAGCTTGGGGTGTTAGAGCAGGGGCCAACATTTCTAATATTAGTGGAAATGGTTTGGACACAAGTGCCAAAACAGGTCTTTATGTTGGTGTTTATAAAGAAATCCCATTGATAAAGAGTTTACTTTTTATACAACCAGAATTACAATACTCTCAAGAAGGATTTGAGACTGATAATTTTGAAGACACTAAGATCGATTACCTTACTGTGCCTGTTTTAGCAAAAATATATGTTGTTAAATTATTAAGCTTTGAAACAGGACCACAATTTGGTTTTGTAGTTTCAGACAATGTTGACTATACAGATGTAAACAGTTTTGTGCCTTCATGGGCTTTTGGAACGTCTCTTAACCTACCTCTTGGATTGTCTATAAATGCTAGATACATCACAGGTCTGGATGATACTTTTGAAAACATCGATGCTAAAAATCAAAATTTTCAAATAGGAGCCGCTTTCCAATTTTAAAAAAACACCAACCTACCACCTAAAAGTTGCCTTAAAGTTCATTTCTTTAAGGCAACTTTTTTTTGTACATTTATAGTAGTCTCAAATAAACACTTCCTCATGAGAAAATCTATTTTGTTGCTTATCCTATTTATTTTGGGCTTCTCATTTTCTTCTATTTCCTGTAAAAAGAAGGAAGATGCTAATTTAAAATTGCCTCATAAGATCAATGCCTTCAGCAAAGTAAAGAGTCTAGCTCCTTTTGACAGTACTCTGGTCAGCTCCTTTTTTACAAAATATCCAGACCTTCAAAAATACCAAGAAGAAACAACCGAATTGTATCGAAAACGCAACTATCAATACATTTGGTTTGACACCAAAGGCATCTTGGAAGTAAGTCATTTGTTGTATAACAAATTAAACAATATGGAAGATGAAGGAATTAAAGCCACTATTCCATACAAAGAAAAGTTGGACTTCCTTTTTCAGAATGCGCTTGAAAATCAAAGCGCAAATGTCAATGATGAATTATTGATTACATCTCTTTATTTTTTTTATACCCACAAAGTTTTAAAAGGAATAGACGACAAAAAAATTGCCGAATTGGGTTGGTATCTACCTCGAAAAAAACAATCCTATGTAAACTATTTAGATTCAATTATTGCCAATCCTTCTCTGATTAATAAAAATGAAAAAGAAGTATTGAATGAGTATTACAGCCTAAAAGAAGTACTTCATAAATACAGAAAGATTCAAAAAGAAAATTCCTGGAATCCCATAGTACTGGATTCCAGCACCACTGCTTTGAAGCTTGGCGATTCTTCACAAACCATTGCACAAATCAGACAACGCTTGTTTATTCTGGAAGACATCGCAACTGACTCCAAAAGTGCCATTTACGATGACGTTCTTGCTACTGGAATCAAAAAATACCAAAAGCGTAATGGTCAACTCGAAAATCAAACGATTACCAAAAAAACCATATCCTCTTTAAACATCCCAATTGAAGATCGTATTAAAACCATTACCGTCAATATGGAACGTTGTCGATGGATCGATGTTGATGTCGCAAAAGCCAAAGAGCTAATCGTGGTTAACATTCCTTCGTATCGACTGACCTATTTCAAGGAAGGAAAACCTGTTTTGATCTCGAATGTGGTCGTGGGAAAAGACATGAACAAAACCGTGATTTTTAGTGCCGATATGCGTTATATCGTTTTTAGTCCCTATTGGAATGTTCCCAAAAGTATTATCGCAAAAGAAATCAAACCCGGCATTGCCAAAAACCCAAACTATCTTGCCCAACACAATATGGAATGGAACAATGGCACTGTTAGACAAAAACCAGGGCCTAAAAATTCATTGGGTCTAGTGAAATTTTTGTTCCCCAATTCGAACTCAATTTATTTGCACGACACACCTTCAAAAAGTTTGTTTAACGAAGAAAAAAGAGCTTTTAGCCACGGTTGCATACGAGTTGCGAAACCTGTGGAACTAGCTAATGAAATCCTAAAAGACGATAAAAGCTGGACTCCCGAAAAGATTGATGCCGCCATGCATAAAGGCAAAGAATCCTGGTATACGCTCAAGAACAAAATTCCGGTTTACATTGGCTATTTTACCGCGTGGGTGGATAACGAGGGGGTTATTCATTTTTATGACGATGTGTACCAAAGAGACGATCGATTAGCAACGATGCTGTTTGAGGAATAACCTTGAATTAAGAAATAGCCCACGGATTTTACTGATCAAACGGATTTATACAGTTTGTTTATTCCCGACTCAAAAGACTATATAAAAGTCCCGTAAGAAATCAGCTAAATCCGTGATATCAGTGGGCAATTTACCATTGCAAAATTAAACTAACATGATCCCAATATGAATCTAGAATATTCAAACCTCAACATAAAACAAATGAGGCTGTCTTTTTGGGACAGCCTCATTTGTTTCATTTACTTATGGTTGTAATGCCTTAATGCGCTTTTTGTTTATCGAATGTAGTGTTTAGTACTTTTTTGATTTTATCCAAAGCTCCGTTGAATGCTTTCTCTATAGAATCGGCGTGTTCTGTAACGGCTATGGGTTGCATATTGGCTGGGCGCGCTTCGATAAGGCAACGTTTGTCTCCAAAACCGGTCTTAGCACTGTTCTCATCACCAAAATGTACTTCTACACGAGTCACTTTATCATCAAAACGGGATAATACTCTTGTGATTTCAGTAGAAAAATAAGATTCTAATCTTTCACTTCCTTCAATATTCTTGTCTGTGTTGATTTGTACTTTCATATTATGTTATTTATTAATTTTTAATGCTTATTCTCAAAGTTAAAAATTATTCCCTAAAACAGTCTCGTTTTAGCAAAACATTATGAAAGAAAAAAGTTGTTTTTTTTGAACGTTGTTGCGGCGTAATACGATCATGGCATAACAATTTAAAACTGCTACTCAAAGTTAGACAATTAGCTCAAAACCGTCAAATTTGGAGTTGTTAACGTCATGTATGGACTTATCGATGACAAATTTGATGTCTCGAAGGTCAAATATGGAGCTACATAGCCTCAAATTTGACGTTTTAGATACTTTTTAAGTTAAAAAAAACACTGTTAAAAGAAACCAATTTATTAATTAAGATTTTTAGCTACTTCCTTAATCTATTTATTGTTTATTTAAGTTTATTGCTGTTTTTGTTAATTAAAAAAAAAGCTATTTAAGTTTTTTGCCTGTTTTCTTAAATAACGCTATATTTGTTTAAGTTTTTAAATCATCAAAATGGAAACATTCATCTCAGGAAAATATATCAATCAAGGATACTACAAAAGTTTCCAACCCAATATTATTCAAAAAAATTGGATATTAAATGATATGGAAGTTATTCGGTTGCTAAGTAAAGCTGATAGACATTTAGGAAGGTTAGATATGTATTCAGAATATGTAAACATCGATTTGTTTATCAGGATGCACATTGCCAAAGAAGCTACTCAATCTTCAAAAATTGAAGGTACTCAAACCAATATGGAAGAAGTTTTTCTAAATAAAGATGAAATTTCATCTGAAAAAAGAGCCGATTGGGAAGAAGTTCAAAACTATATAAGTGCAATGAACGAAGCGGTAAAACTTTTAAACCAACTTCCTTTTTCATCACGACTTATCAAACAAACCCATAAAATACTTTTACAAGGGGTAAGAGGTGAACACAAATTGCCTGGTGAATATCGAAGTAGTCAAAACTGGATTGGTGGCGCAAGTATTAGTGATGCAACTTTTATACCTCCTATTCATTCTAGTATTAATGAGTTAATTTCTGATCTAGAAATATTTGCAAACGACGAAATATCGCCTTTACCCGATTTAATAAAAATTGCAATTATACATTATCAGTTCGAAACAATTCATCCTTTTCTAGATGGAAACGGTAGAGTAGGCAGATTGCTTATAACTATATATTTAGTAAGTAAAGGAATTTTAAAACAACCCATATTATATCTTTCTGATTTTTTTGAAAAAAACAGAATGCTCTATTATGATAATTTAATGCGAACTCGGACCCACAATGACATTAACCAATGGTTAAAATTTTTCTTAACTGGAATTATTGAAACTGCAAAAAAAGGAGTAACCACCTTCGATGGTATCTTACAACTGCAAAAAAGTCTAGAAGAAAAACTAAAATCATTAGGTAATCGCAATATTGATGCACGCAAAGTAGTCGATTATCTCTATACACAGCCTATCATAGAAGTTTCAAAAGTAGAAGAGCTATTGCAAAAATCATCTGTCACTGCTTATAAGCTTTTGGCAGATTTAGAACGGCTCGATGTTATAAAAGAAATATCAGGAGCACAACGGAATAAATTGTATGTTTTTAAAGATTATTTAGATTTATTCAATCAAGATTAACATTCATCGCATTTAAGTACAAAAAAACGCCAATCTTTCGACTGGCGTTTTCAGTTTATAAAAGGTTTATTCTAATTTTCTTCTTCTAAGTTTTCAATTTGTTTTTCTAAAGCGATATCTGTTTTAATTCTCTTGACAGTTTCTTTGCGGGTAATCAGTAGTGGAATGGCAACTCCTGCGGCCAAGGCCAAGATGATAAACAAAGCCGAAAGTCCGTTGTTTACCGTTTCAAAAAAGAGTTTTGGATAGACATCTGGGTCTTTTTCGGCGGTTAATTTCATTACTCCTACCATGGCTTTGTAGGCAAAAAATCCAGGAATCATAGGTATTAATGCCGGAAGCGCAAAGGTCATGGGTGGTGCTTTACGGTAATGTGCCGCCAAGACACTTAAAAAACCAATTAGGCTCGAACCGCATAAGGCTGCAAAAACTAATCCTATTTCAAGTGAAATTAAATAAAATTTGAGCAATCCGCCCAATGCTGCGATGATATATATAACTCCTAAAGTACGGCGAGGCACATTGAACAAAACGGCAAAACCGATACCTGCACAACCCAGCCATATTCCTTTTTCTAATAATGCAAAATCCATTTTAGTGTAAATTAAAAATTAATAATGAAACCATCAATCCTAATGCAATGGCAAAAGCGATAACCAAAACGTTTACGCCTCTGGTGGTTCCGTTTAATATGTTTCCGTCAATCAAATCCGAGAAGGAATTAATCATAGGCACTCCAGGAATTAAAAACAACACCGAAGTGGATAAAGCATGTATAAATTCTCCTTCGGGATTTAGAAACGAATAGAGTCCTACCAAGAACGAAGAGGTTAAAGCTGCAAAGAAAATGCACACATAAAAATTGAATTTGAGTTTCATGGTTTCCTGTCTCACAAAAAGTCCTAAGAAACTTCCAGAAAAACAAAGTATCATTTCGATTAATCCACCACCGAACAATCTACAAAAGGAAGCTCCTGCCAAGGCCACCAAAAACAAAACTGCAAATCTTGGATATAATGGTTTTCGGTCCAGTAATTTCATTTCTTTATTGATGCGCTCCACAGACCATTTTTCTTCCACAATTTTCCAACTCATCGTACTGATATCCGAAATGAGATTGAAATTGAGGTGCATATTGGGCACCCATCTTACACTGGTGAAGGTTTTGATTTTGTCTTTATACGTCAAAGTAATCATCAAAGCATGATTGGTAATCATTAAATCCGAGTCACAGTCAAAGGCACTGGCAATTCTGCTGATAGTAACTTTGACGCGTTCGGTATTGGCTCCTGAAACCATGAGTAAGGAACCTATTTCCAGGAGCATTTCTCCCAGTTCATATTTGTTTGGTTTTGCAACAATTTCCATATAAATGTGGCTGTTAATTTTACTCTCAAATTTACTCTTTTAACCCCGAAAAAACGTTGATTAAACCCCGAAAGCATTAATTTATTTGGAAAATAAATAACAAGTGATTTCTATCGATTTCGCCTGTGGGTAAGGGTGAAAAAAGAACTTAAATTGGGAATGACAAGGTATTGTTGTAGTTACTATTTGGGTTTTTGGAGGTAATTTTTGGGGTCATAAAACGAAAAAAACGTCAGCCTGACCACTGACATTTATCAAAAGCGCATTTTTTTGGGTGGAATTTTGTCTAATTATTGCTTTTTTACAGATTTAAAAAGGATATTTTAATCTTTTGGATAAATGAAATCTTCTTATGAAAAGGCATGCCCTAGCCCTGATGGGAGCGAAAAGCCTTTTGAAATAAAATGCCCTTTTTCTTGAATAAAAAGAGCGACCAGCGGAAGCTCCTTTTTATTCTTAGAAAAAGGGCGTTTTATGAAAAAGCTTGCAGCCTACAGCAGGATCAAGCTCCGTATTAAACTATGGATTACTTATTGTGGCAATGTTGTGAATCCCATATTGTATAGCGTAAAGGCTTGTATGTCGCAGATTTCCTGAATGGTTGCCGCGAGTGATTTTCCAGCGCCGTGTCCTGCGTTGATATCTATTCTAATTAAAACGGGGTTGGTTCCTGTTTGTTTTTCCTGTAATTCGGCAGCAAATTTAAAACTGTGCGCAGGAACTACCCTGTCGTCGTGATCGCCCGTAGTAACCAAAGTAGCAGGATATTGAACCCCTGTTTTCACATTTTGAACTGGGGAATATGATTTTAAGTACTCAAACATTTCTTTGCTGTCTGCCGAAGTTCCATAATCGAAAGCCCAACCGGCTCCAGAGGTAAAGGTGTGGTAGCGCAACATGTCCATCACGCCCACGGCCGGCAATGCAACTTTCATCAAATCGGGACGTTGGGTCATGGTAGCTCCCACCAATAATCCGCCATTGGATCCACCACGGATGGCTAGAAAATTGGACGAGGTGTATTTTTGGGCAATTAGGTATTCGGCTGCAGCGATGAAATCATCAAATACATTTTGTTTTTGTGTTTTGGTTCCTGCATCGTGCCATTTTTTGCCGTATTCCCCACCTCCGCGAAGGTTGGCCACTGCATAGATTCCGCCATTTTCCATCCAAACTGCATTGGAAACGCTGAAACTTGGCGTCAAGCTGATGTTGAATCCACCGTATCCATAAAGAATGGTTGGGTTGTTTCCGTCGAGTTTCAGACCTTTTTTGTGGGTGATTATCATTGGAACTTTGGTTCCGTCTTTGGAAGTATAAAACACTTGGGTAGAAACGTAATCTTCGCTTTTGAAATCCACTTTTGGCTGAGCATAAACCGCCGATTTTCCTGCTTTTGGTTCAAAAGAATAAATCGTTCCCGGTGTAATATAATTGGTAAACGAATAATAAAGGGTTTTCTCCTCTTTCTTGCTTCCAAATCCAGTGGCTGTCCCCAATCCCGGCAATTGAATTTCGCGCACTAATTTCCCCGAGTAATCGTATTGCTTCACAATCGACACCGCATCTTTCATATAATTGGCGAAGAAATACCCAGCTCCTGTTGTTGGCGTCAAAACGTTTTCCGTTTCAGGGATAACGTCTTTCCAGTTCTCTGGTTTTGGATTGCTAATATCTACACTCACTATGCGTTTATTGGGAGCATTTAAGTCGGTTTCTATAAATAATTTTCCGCCTTCGTTTTCTATGATGTTGTTGTCACTATTAAAATTGTCTACAATCGTTATAATAGGACTGTTGGGTTTGGTCAAATCCTGAATATACAATTCGTTTCCGTAAGTGGAATTGGCAGCCGAAATCACTAGATAATGATTGTCTTCGGTTACGCCTCCGCCTACATAACGACGTTTTTGGTCTGCACCAAAAATTACTTGATCGTCTTTTTGAGCCGTTCCTAATTTATGGTAATACAATTTATGCTGATCCGTTTTAGCTGATAGTTGACTTCCTTTTGGTTTGTCATAACTGGAATAGTAGAATCCTTCGTTTCCTTTCCAAGCAATTCCGCTAAATTTAACATCCACCAAAGTGTCTTCCAATTTTTTGAAGTTGTTGACATCCATCAAAATTACTTTTCGCCAGTCGCTTCCGCCTTCGGAAATCGAATAAGCTACTTTGGAACCATCTTTGGAGAAATCGACTCCGCCCAATGAGGTTGTTCCCAGTTTTGAAAAAGTATTTGGGTCTAAGAAAACTTCTTCTTTGCCTTTGGCGTCTTTACGATACAAAACGGACTGATTCTGCAAGCCGTTATTTTTGTAATAATAAATGAAATTCCCTTCTTTGAATGGTGCGCTTATTTTTTCGTAGTTCCAAAGTTTTTCAAGCCTGGCTTTTAAAGCATCCCTAAAAGGAATCTTTGCCAAATAATCGTAGGTTACTTTGTTCTGTTCTTTCACCCAAGCACCTGTTTCGGCCGATTTGTCATCTTCGAGCCAACGATAGGGGTCGCTTACTTTGGTGTCGAAATAAACATCAACTGTTTCCCCCTTTGCAGTTTTGGGATAAGTTAATGGAGTTGCTTTTTGGCTTTGCCCCAAAGTAGCCAATGAAGTAGATACAGCCATCAGAAATAGGATTTTTTTCATTTTGAAGTTAGTTTAAGTACCTAACAAAAATAGGAAAAGTTTTTATGAAGCTGAAGTAAAAATACTTTGTCTAACAAAACCGCAATTTTACTTAAAAAAAAGCAATTTAAAACAGCTAGTCTTTTTATTATTCAAATATTACAACAACTGGAAATCAGTATATCTTAACTCAAATTGTTTAATTTTTTCTTAAATGAGTTAAATATAACTTTAATAGATTGCTTTTTGTTTTAATAGGATTATTATGTAAATTTACCAAACTTAATTGTAATAATAAAAGTATGAAAATAATAAAATTAGCATTAATCACACTATCATTAATCATCTTTTTCGGATGTTCAACAAGTAGTGATTCCAATGGAAATTCTCCAACAATAATAGCTCCAGTACCTCCTACCAATTTAATAACAGCAGTTTTTTCAACAACCCAAATCAATTTATCTTGGACTGATAACTCCACCAATGAAACTGGATTTAAAATAGAACGAAAAACAAAAACAGGTGATTATACCATTGTTGGCACCGTTGCAGCTGATGCCCTTACATTTAGCGATACTAGCTTAACACCAAGCACTACTTACATTTACCGTGTGTATTCGTACAATTCGGCTGGAAATTCCTCTTCTTATTCTAATGAGGCTTCCTTAACAACTGGCTCACCAATAGTGCTTCCTACATTAACAACTTCAATAGTATCGTCAATAACCCAAACAACTGCCTCATGTGGCGGATCCATTTCAAATGATGGAGGAGCTCCTGTAACTGATAGGGGAATCGTATGGAGCACTAGCCCTAACCCAACAATAGCCTTAACCACAAAAACGAATGATGGTATATCATTAGGGACATTTACAAGTGCTATTACAGGACTTACTGGCAATACTACCTTCTACGCAAGAGCATATGCAACCAATAGTATTGGTACAAATTATGGTAATGAAGTAAGTTTTACAACAACAAACCCACAAGCCAACATCGCAACAGACATTGATGGTAATTCTTATGATTTGGTGACTATATGCAACCAAACTTGGTTGAAATCAAATTTGAATGTTACAAAATACCGCAATGGAGATGAAATTCCCCAAGTAAGTGACGCTGCTCATTGGGCAGTATTAACAACTGGGGCTTGGTGTTATTATGCCTATACTTCTTCAAATGGCACGACATTCGGGAAATTATACAATTGGTATGCTGTAAACGACCCAAGAGGATTAGCGCCAGCGGGTTATCACATCCCCTCTGATGCAGAGTGGACAACTCTTGCCAATTGTTTAGGCGGCGAAACCATTGCAGGAGGAAAGATGAAAGAAACAGGCTTCGCGAACTGGAAAAGTCCTAATACAGAAGCAACTAACAGCAGTGGTTTTACCGGTCTTCCTGGAGGTTATATGGACCGCTTTGGAACGTCATGTACTGGCAACTCCTTTGGTCACTGGTGGAGTTCGACTGAGGACAATGCACTAGAAGCATGGTATCGACCCCTCTATTACAATAACGGAACACTATATAGAGGTAATACGGCTGTTGCTCATAAATCCTACGCTTTCTCGATACGTTGTGTCAAGGATTAAACTTAAAATTTAGCCATGATGAAATTACCATGATTTAAAAGCATAAATATTATAAAGACAATTGTGCCGATACCATTTATATTAGTACAAAATGTAGATGAAAATATAAAAAAAACACACTTCTTAGTCAACTGAAAAAGGGAATTTGATTCTGAAAAACAGTTCAAGTATAGAAATTAATACAAAAAACCGTAACTACTATTTGAAAAGTAATTACGGTTTTTATTAGTGGAGAATATCGGATTCGAACCGACCACCTCTTGCCTGCCAGGCAAGCGCTCTAGCCAAATGAGCTAATCCCCCAATTGTGCCGCAAATATAACATATAATTATAGGAATATGCAAATTTCAAAAAGACTATTCTTCAAATCCAAAAATAATACCATTTTGCTTCGGTTACTTTTTTAACTTTACATCAAAATTAGTCTTATGCTTTCACCTGATAAAAACGGAACACTCTTAACAACCATAGAAAACAAAATCGCTACGGTGCAGTTTGGTCATCCAGCAAGTAACTCTTTTCCCAGAGTATTGTTGGATCGATTGACCAATGAACTTACTTTTTTGAGTGATAATCCCGAAATTTCAGTAATAGTTTTAAAAAGTGAAGGCAACGGGGCTTTTTGCGCAGGTGCTTCCTTTGACGAATTACTTGCGGTAAGTAATCTTGATGAAGGCACCCGCTTTTTCTCTGGGTTTGCCAATTTGATTAATGCTATTCGCTCTTGCAAAAAAATAATTATAGGACGTATTCAAGGAAAAGCTGTAGGTGGTGGTGTTGGTATTATTGCAGCCTGTGATTATGCTCTGGCAACCCAAGAAAGTGCTGTCAAATTATCAGAGTTGGCAATTGGTATTGGTCCATTTGTGATAGAACCTGCCGTAAGCCGGAAAATTGGAAAAACAGCAATGGCCGAAATGACTTTGGCCGCACACGAATGGAAAGCAGCTTCCTGGGCCCACCAAAAAGGATTATATGCCAAAGTGCTGGAAACCCAAGAAGAACTAGATCTAGAAGTGACCACTTTCTCCAAAAAACTGTCCCATTACAATCCAGAGGCACTTGCCGAAATGAAAAAAGTATTTTGGGAAGGAACAGCCCATTGGGACAGACTATTAAAGGAAAGAGCCGCCATTTCCGGTAAACTAGTCCTTTCTGATTTTACAAAAAACGCTCTAATTAAATAACAATGACGGCTTTCATTTTACTACTTCAAAAGGTAAACATTAACGAAAAAATTAAAAATGCTCCCGACGAAGGCTATCAAATAGGTGTTCTTATCGGTTCCTACTTACCGTTTGTTATATTGGTTTTACTAGCCTATTGGACTTACACTCGAGCCAAAAACAGAAAAGAGTAACTCATTAAAAACAACTTCTCTTTGAAAAAAATAATTCTTTTTGGTATTATCCTCTGTCTCCTTTTTTCCTGCCAGCAACAGGAACAACCTACAATCTCTTTTTATTATTGGAAAACTATTTTTAGGCTTTCGCCAAAAGAAAAAAACACCTTGACTACAAACGAGGTCAAGAGACTTTATATTCGGTATTTTGATATTGACTTAAGTTCGAAAACTCAAAAACCATTCCCAAGGACTCCTATTCGTTTCGAAGATATAACTTCTGGTTTTGAAATTATTCCTGTGGTCTACATCAAAAATAAGGTGATGCTGGACAAAAAATTAGATGTGATGGATTTGGCACAAAAAACAAATAGCTTCATTCAGCAAATCAACACCAAAAACAATATTACCATTCAGGAAATCCAAATCGATTGTGATTGGACTCTTGAAAGCAAAGACAATTATTTGCGTTTTATAGAAACTTTCAAAAAGGTTTCGAACAAAAAACTATCGGCTACTATTCGCCTCCATCAGATAAAATATTATAAAAAGACTAAAATCCCAAATGTGGATCGTGGAGTATTGATGTATTACAATATGGGAAAAATAGCGACCGATTCTTTAAATTCGATATACGATTCCAGCATTGCCAATCGTTATTTATCAAGTCTAAAAAGCTATCCTTTGCCTATAGACATTGCACTGCCTATTTATTCATGGGGAATTCACATTAGAGAGGGAAAAATAATTGGTTTAAGAAACAAAATTGATATCCATAATTTAAAAAATAGCAGTAGTTTTGTTCTTACAAAAAATAATCAGTTTGCTGTTTCAAACTCTACCTTTAATAATGGCATTTTTTACAAAAAAAATGACCAGATAAAAATAGAAACAATATCAGAAAACGATTTGCTAGAGATGGCAGGTAATCTTGAAGAAAATATTACTCAAAATCCGAAAGAAATTATCTTTTATGATCTTGACGAATTCAATTTAAAAAACTATGAAAAAGGCCTTTTTAAAAAAATTATTGATTGCTTTTAGTGCTCTTGCGCTTTTAGTCTATGGAACTATTTATGCTTGCGCTGATGGAGATTGGGGCTGGTCATTTGATTCCAACTTCACACCCGAAACTTTTGTGGACAAATCCTACTCTCCGCTTTTCCTATCCACCGATGTTTTTTATGGAATAGGTTTTGATACTGATCACCGTACACGATTCAACTCCGAGAACATAAAAGACTGGTCAACCTATCTTGAAGGTAAGATCGACGAAAAAGACTTGACCTTTTTCTTGACCGATTCAAGCAGTACAGATGTTGCTGATTTGGTGGTCTATTTCAAAAAGGGGAAAACAACCAAATGGACTGAAAAATGGAATAAAAAATTCAACCTAAACGATAACAAAATAAAAAACTTCCTAATGTTTTTGAATGATGCCCAAACTGTAGAAACCTATTCTACTCAACAATTTGATTCATGGAATTATGACGAAACGGTGAAGCCAGAGGTTTTGTCTGATAGCAATTGGATTAAATTATTGGTTAAAAAATACAGCGACACCAAAGACCCATTTTTAAAAAACAGGTATTGGTTTTTGATTGTAAAAGCTAATTTTTACAGTGACAAACCAGCAAATGGAATTACTTTCTTTAACCAAACCGAAAAATCTGCACCCAAAAATACTTTATATTACAGAGCATTAGCTTATGTAGCCGGAATAGAATACAAGCAAAAGCATTATGCCAAATCCAATTTTCTCTACAGTCAGGTTTTTGACAAATGCCCAACTATGAGAGTAGTTTCGGCCTATTGTTTTCATCCACAAGAACAAAAAGACTGGAAACAATCTTTGGCTATGGCTAAAACAGACGATGAAAAAGCGGCACTTTGGGCCATCCAAGGCTACTACAATGACGAAGAGAGAGCCATTGCAGAAATCTACAAACTGCAACCAAAAAGCCAACACCTAGACTATTTATTGACCCGATTAATCAATAATCAGGAAAATAAAATAGACCAATCTTTCAAAGACAAAACGGTACTTGAAAACAAAAAAAGAACCAAAGACAGCATTCAAAAATCAACAATCAATTTGGTTACCAAAATTGCAGAATCGGACAAAACATCAAAACCTTATTTATGGAATGTGGCTGCGGGCTATCTAGAAACACTAAACGGAAATTTCAAACAAGCCGACAAAAATTTTATTGAAGCCGAAAACAAAATGCCCAAAACTCCTTTGGCAATTGACCAAGTACGTTTGTTACGATTTGTAAATAATCTCAGTAAAATAGACCAACTGAATCCAGAAAACGAAAAAACCCTCTTGGCCGATTTATCTTGGTTGTATTTTGAATTGCCTAAAAATGCTGTTGAAAATTTTCGTTATGAAAATGCTTCCGCTTGGAGCAAAAACTATTTGGCGGCATTATACCGCTCTCAAAAAAATACCGTAATGACAGAAATTTTCAATCATGAATCCAACTTTTATGACAATGAAAAACAATTGCTAAACATGAAGGCTTTTTTATCCAAAGCAAATAAAACCGAATTAGAAAAAATTGGTGCTTCCACTTATGAAATAAAACTGGCTGACATCAATTATTTTCAAGCGGTTAAAGCCACTTTCGATAACAAAATCCCAGAAGCCATTGCTTTTATGAAACAATCAGACAAGCTTCAAAACACTGTTTTTTATGGGAATCCATTTCTTGGAAATATAAAAGACTGCCATGATTGTGATCATCAGGCCGCTCAAAAAAAGAAATATACTATGCTTGACTTCCTAACCATTATCCAAAAAATGCAGAGCGATATTGCTAAAAAAGTCGATGTGTACAACAACAGTCTTTTGCTCGGTCATGCCTTTTACAACATTACACATTTTGGCAACGGCCGACTGTTTTATGAAGGAAACATTGCTGGTTCTGGCTCAACTCCCGATTTTTTTAGAGATCCAATTAGAGACATGATTACCAATTGCTCTTTAGCGAAAGCCTATTATGAAAAAGCATTTTCTGCCGCTAAAAACAGCGAACAAAGAGCCAAAACCCAATATATGATGGCTAAATGTGAGCGTAACGATTATTACAACAAAAAATACTATTCACTTAATTTATCCACTTGGGACATTCAGGACGACCAAACAAACTTTATTGCTTGGCAAGGCTTCCAAAATATTAAGGCAAATTATTCAAAAACCAAGTATTACAAAGAAATCATCAATGAATGCGGGTATTTCAAGACCTACGTCCAAAAATAGTTCTAAAAATAATTTACTTCGGTAGCTAGCTTCTATCCCTCACGCATATCATCAAGATCTTTACTATAAACACAAGATGTTCTACTATGGAACTTCATCTTTGTCAAAGTTTTGAACTTTGACAAAGATTCACCTCTTGAGGACAGAACCAAGTATCAAATACAACATCAAGAATGTGCCATCGCCATACAAACAATACTAATCTTGGCTCCGGGAATTTTCAACAACGCTTTGGAACAGGCTTCGAGAGTGGCACCTGTAGTCAGCACATCATCAATTAGTAAGTAATGTTTATTGATGTCTTCTTCGGTGAAAGCAACATCAAAAACCGTTTCAATTCCTTCGGTTCGTCCCAAAAGATTTTTCTTTGATTGCGTTTTAGAATACACTTTCCGCTTTAGAATGGAATCGTTCATTGGAATTTTAAAATTCTCGGACAAGGCTAATCCAAAATTGGTAACCTGATTATAACCCCGTTCTTTCAATCGCTTTTTATGCAAAGGAACTGGAATAATTACGTCTACATTATTCACAATAGAATTGTTCTTCAGATCGGATGCATACCATTCGCCCAAAAAGCTTCCTATTTCTTCATGCCCTTTGTATTTCAAATTATGGATTATTTCCTGAACCATTCCTTTCTTATGAAAATACAATAATGCCGAAACGTGTTCGACCGGAATTCGACCATAAAACTTTTTGAATGCTTCATTTTCAGAATTCAAATGATGATTCGTAAGAGGCAATTCATGACGGCAAACCGTACAAATTATATATTCATTAGTACCTATAAATGATTTACAACCAGCGCAAACCTTTGGAAAAAATAAATTAATCAAGGAATTAAACATAAAAAAAATGATTTATCCATAAAAATAAGAAAATGCCCCCTTCAAACTTCATTTTTTTTCTTTTTTTAATTTCCCTTTTTATATTTTTGCACTATTATGGCAAAACAAGAAGATTTATTTAAGAATGTAGTTTCGCACGCAAAAGAATACGGATTTATTTTTCCGTCAAGCGAAATATACGATGGTTTAAGTGCAGTCTATGATTATGCACAAAACGGAGTAGAATTAAAAAAGAACATACGCGAATATTGGTGGAAATCGATGGTTCAAATGAACGAGAACATCGTAGGGTTGGACGCGGCAATATTGATGCACCCAACTACTTGGAAAGCTTCAGGTCACGTTGATGCCTTCAACGATCCATTGATAGACAACAAAGATTCCAAAAGAAGATACAGAGCCGATGTTTTGATTGAAGATTATGCTGAAAAGTTAAATCTGAAAGCAAAAAAAGAAATCGAAAAAGCGAAAGCTCGTTTTGGAGAGGCTTTTAATGAACAAGAATTCATCACAACAAACACTAGAGTTGTAGAATATCTAGCTAAAGAAAGAGAAATTCTGGAAAGAATGGGGCGTTCTTTAGGAGCTGGAGACTTGGAAGATGTAAAAGCATTAATTGAAGAATTAGAAATTGCTTGTCCTGAATCAGGTTCTAGAAATTGGACTGAAGTGCGTCAATTCAACTTGATGTTCGGTACCAAATTAGGAGCTTCTGCAGATACAGCAATGGATTTATACTTGCGTCCAGAAACGGCTCAAGGTATTTTTGTTAACTTCTTGAACGTTCAAAAATCAGGAAGAATGAAAGTTCCTTTTGGAATTGCTCAAACTGGAAAAGCGTTCAGAAATGAAATAGTTGCAAGACAATTCATCTTCCGTATGCGTGAATTTGAACAAATGGAAATGCAATTTTTTGTGCGTCCAGGTGAGGAAATGCAATGGTACGAACATTGGAAAACCACTCGTTTGAATTGGCATTTATCTCTAGGTTTAGGAAAAGAGAATTACCGTTTTCACGATCACGAAAAATTGGCTCACTACGCGAATGCTGCTGCCGATATCGAATTTAATTTTCCTTTTGGTTTCAAAGAATTGGAAGGAATTCACTCCAGAACTGACTTTGACTTAAAAGCACACGAAGAATTCTCTGGTAGAAAACTACAATATTTCGATGCTGAATTGAACCAAAACTATGTTCCTTATGTGGTGGAAACCTCAGTAGGTTTAGACAGAATGTTCTTGGCCGTTTTCGCTACTTCTTTAAAAGAAGAAACGCTAGAAGATGGTTCAACAAGAACTGTATTGAAATTACCAGCTGTTTTAGCTCCAACAAAAGCAGCCGTTTTACCATTGGTTAAAAAAGATGGATTACCGGAAATTTCCAAAAAAATAATCGATGATTTGAAATGGGATTTCAATGTGGCCTATGATGAAAAAGATGCAGTAGGAAGACGTTACAGAAGACAAGATGCTTTAGGAACTCCTTTCTGTATCACGGTGGATCACCAAACTATCGAAGACCAAACGGTAACCATTCGTCATAGAGATACGATGAAACAAGATCGCGTTGCTATCTCCGAATTAAAATCAATTATCGAAAATGAAGTTTCGATGAAAAATTGGTTGATGAAAATGTAATTATTTCATTATAAAATATTAAAAATGCTTCTCAATCGAGAAGCATTTTTTTTACTTATAAATCATTAAAAAACTCTTATAATTAAGCGTATATCTTTAGTTCACAATTGAATACTATTTAGTTTTTAAACAATTTTTAAC
>NZ_MUNX01000039.1 GCF_002001005.1 Flavobacterium sp. A45 | reverse complement strand
CGAAGGTTTTCAATTTTTATTACTGATTTTATGTAATAGTATATTTTTTTTAAGGATATAAAAAATGATTTTTATCATGTTTATTAAAATATAACTAACTGATTTGTAGTTATTTAATGGTCAAAATGTGCTGTTTTTGTTTAATAATATTTTATATTTGTAGTGTTGTTTTATTCTAGTTTAATAGAACACTATTTTTAATCTTATAATTAATTATAACTACCATGAAAAAAGTTTTTATTTATACCGTTGCAACACTATTTTTTTGCTTTTGGGGACAGGCGCAGGATATAAAACAAGCAAAAAGTGCTATTGATGCCGAAAAATATGAAAAAGCAAAAGAAATTTTAGAAGCCATTACTGCCTCAAAGCCAACAGATGGTTATGCTAAATTTTTATTGGGTAATGTTAGTCTGTTGAAAGGGGATTACCCAGCTGCCAAAAGTCATTTTGATGCCGGTATTTTGTGTTCGACCAAAGGGAATTTTAATTATATTGGATTAGGTTATATTGCTTTGGATAAAGGAGATGTAGCTGAAGCCGAAAAATATTTTGCGTTAGCAACTCAAAATAGCAGTAAAAAAGATTTGGAAGAGATGGTATATATTGGCAAAGCCTATACATACTCAGAAAATCCGAATTACAAAAAGGCAGTTGAGATTTTGAGTAATTCTAGGTTAATTGATCCGTCGAACACAGCAGTTTTATTGGCTTTGGCAGATGCTTATAAATTCAATAAAAAACAAAATGAGTCTTATGAGTGTTACCGAACAGCTTTTAGATTAGATAACACGCTGCTGAGAGCCAAAATGGGATTGGGTTCATTAATTAAAAATGCTCATAACTTTCCTACTGCACTAATTTCTTTTAACGAAGTAATTGCCTTGGATGCCAATTATGGTCCCGTGTATCGTGAACTTGCCGAAACCCAATACCTTTGGGCATTAAATGATGCTAGGAATTACAACGATCACATTGCAAAAGGATTGGCTTATTATGAGAAATACATGTCTTTGACGGATTATTCACTGGAATCACGTATGCGTCATGCCGATTTTTTAATTCTTGCAAAAGATTACAAAGCACTTGAAGCAGAAGCTAATGAAATGAGTAAACTGGATAAAGTAAATCCAAGGATTTATCGTTATTTAGGATATTCAGCTTACCATAATGATAATTTTGAGACAGCTATAAACTCGTTAACTTCCTATGTATCGAATTCTTCGAATAGGGTGATTGGTAGGGATTATTATTATTTAGGGGCTTCAAAATTATCAAAAGCATTGACTTTGACACCTATTGATACCTTACTTATTGATAATGGAGTTTTAGATTTTAAAAAATCATTTGAATTAACTCCCGCTATTGCTGGAGAGCTTTCGGATTTGGCTAAGAAATTGTTTGAGAAAAAATTGTATTCACGAGCTGCTTCCGTTTATGAAATTGCAATTGTAAACACTGAAACTAAATCATTCTTGTTGGATAATTTCTATTTTGCGTCATCTGTGTATTGGTCTTGTAGTGGTCATGAAAATTTGAACCCACAACAAATCGAACAGTTGAAAAAAGCAGATCTCTCATTGGATACAATTATCAAAGCTTCCCCATCTACTCAGGATGCATATCTTTTTAAGGCCAGAATTCAAGTATTGCTTAAAAACGATTCTTCGGTAGCCAAAAATTATGAGGATTTCATAACAGCTGCCAATAAGAAAGATCCTGCTGAGCTTACCTCCAAAGCGATGAAATCTAAATTAGTGGAAGCTTATAACAATTTAGGGGTTATTTATGAAGTTACAGATAAGGTAAAAGCAAAAGAGGTTTTTAATAAAACATTGAGTATAGATCCTACGAATCAATATGCTATTGACCAATTAAAAGCATTGAAATGATAGTTTCATGTATTATTGGATAGTTTAAAATTGTTCTTTTTATTGAAGCTGGATCTTTGGTAAAAAAATGCTAAAAAAGCGGTACAAATGATTTTGTATCGCTTTTTTAGTGTTTTTTAATATGTGTTATAGCTTCTTGAAAACCTTTATAAGGTCGTGAATGGGTTTCAGTGAAATTTCGGTACCACTTTCTCCGTTTTCGGCATAATCAAAAGGATTATCAAGATCTTTGATTAATAAAAACATATAAGAAATCAAAAAAGTTACAAGTAGTGTGAAAAATAGGGCTACGAAAAAAGGTTCTATTTTAATGATAATCAGCGACAGCGCAATCAAAAATCCCATAGCTTCCAAAATTGCATAAGCCGAACCGATAAAGTTGGTTTCCCTAATAGTATCAATTCGCAATACCATTTTACGAATATTGTTTTGCTCATTCTTAATTCTGAGGAGATATCCCACTTGTATGCCTTCGTTGTCTAATTCGATAATGTAATCATTCATTTGGCTTATTTTTTCCACCATGAATGCGGTTGTTTCTTTTTTGTAAAACCAGTCCATCAAAAAGTTTGTGAATGTTTTTTGGAAGACTATAAATTCAAATGCTTTTTGTGAATTCTTGCCTTTGTAAATGGTATAAGCATCATCATACAATGATTTTATGGATGCCGAGAGTTCGCTTGGCAATTTTTCACTTTCCTTATAATCCGAAAGAACTCCACTAATAAGAAAACCGATAAGGAAAATGGTTCCTGCTATTAAACTGGTAAAAAGAGCGTTCAATTCGAGTACTTCCAATTCAAAATGATGGGATAAAAACTTAAGCAATGCTACAAAAAGTATTACGGGAATAATTCTAAAGGCAATAGACCATTTTTGCCATATTTTATTGGATTTTGTTTTAATTTTTTTCTTTATTTCCATTTAATTTTCTAGGTTATTGTAAGTATTTGAGGGTGGCAAATTTCGGTGATTTTTGCAAAATTTTCAAATTTTATGTTCTCTTTATTTAGAGATTTGAGACATGATTTTTAGAATCAAAATGCGTAAAAATTATAATAAAAAAAACCTGCTCGATACTTTGAACAGGTTTTTAGAATATTTAAAAAAAGTAAATTAACTTTAAGAAAGTTTAAATTCACTTATATCATTTTTAGATAGATGTCACAATGGTAATGAAATCTTTTGCATTTAATGCAGCACCACCAATAAGACCTCCATCTACATCTGGTTTAGAAAAGATTTCTTTTGCATTGTCCGGTTTTACACTTCCACCGTAAAGGATGGAAACGTCTTCAGCTACATCGCTTCCGAAAGCTTTGCGAACTGTTTCTCTAATGAATTCATGCATATCTTGTGCTTGTTCTGGAGAAGCAGTTTCACCTGTTCCAATAGCCCAAACTGGCTCATAAGCCAATACAATTTTTTCCCAATTTTTGGCTTCAATGTGGAATAAACCATCTCTCAATTGGTTTTCAACAATATTGAAGTGGTTTCCAGATTGACGATCTTTTAATTCTTCACCAAAACAGAAAATTACAGTCATATCGTGTTTTAAGGCTGTATCTACTTTGCTTGCAATTAAAGCATCAGTTTCATGAAAAATAGCTCTACGCTCTGAGTGACCTAAAATTACGGTATTCACGCCTACACTTTTTAGCATATCAGCAGATATTTCACCTGTAAAAGCACCACTTTCTGCTTGGTGTAAGTTTTGTGCGGCAACAGATATATTGGAGTGTGTTAAGTTTTCTACAGCCGAAGCCAAGTTCACAAATGTTGGGGCAACAATTACTTGTGCAGCAGTTTCAGCTGGAATTTGCGTCAATAGTTCATTCAATAATTCTTTTGTTTGTGCTGCATTTTTATGCATTTTCCAGTTTCCTGCAACAATCTTCTTTCTCATTTTTGTAGTATTTATGTTTTTTAATTAATTCTTATTGTAACTGTTTTAAAGTTGCGTTTATTTTATCAAAGTCAGTTTCTATGGCGCGATAAACAACAATTTTTCCGGTTTTGTCAATAATGATGTATCTCGGAATCCAATCCAAATCAATTGCCGTTCCAAAAACACCTTTCATACCGTCGTTTGCCATAAAATGCAATCCGTTTAGTTGGTGTTTTTCAATACCTGCTTTCCATTTTTCGGGAGTTTTGTCCATTGACATAAACACATACGATACGTTTGGATTGTTAGCTTGAAGTTCTTTTAGTTTTGGCATTGCTTTTACACAATCACCACACCAAGATGCCCAAAATTCTATTACGGTTGTTTTACCTTTTTGGTTTTTCAGGATATCTTTAAATTTAATTTGGCTTCCGTCTGTAGCTAATAAAGTTTCGGAAAGTGCTTTTTTGGAAAATTCAGTTTTCTGAGCTTGAGTGCAGGAAAAAGATGCAAAAGCAATAAGTAATAAGGCAATTTTTTTCATATGAAGTTAATACTTGTTTTTATTGGAATATGGAATCACTATTCTTCATTCCTTTTGGTATTATAGCGATTCCATTTAAATTAAGTTTTCACAAAGTTAACCAAAGAATTGTATATTAAGTAAGCTGATTTTATAATTTTATGATAAAAAACTACCAAATTATCTACAATATCGTTATAGTTGATGTTTTTTTAGTTCTTGATTTCAACTCATAACGGCAAGCAAAAAAAAACCTTGCATGAGAATGATATTCCTGCAAGGTTTATGTTATAGAAAAAAGGAAATTAGAAAACTAAATCTTCCGTATCGTTGTAATGTACTTTTTGTTTTACAGTTCCTTTTTCAAGAATCACAAAACTTGGATTGGCTCTTTCAATGGTTTTTAATGGAATGGCATCACAGAAATAAAAATCAAAAGTGATTCCATATTGTTTTTTTATTTTTTCAATTTGTTCGGGTGTCGAAGCTGTCATACCAATTACTTTATATCCTTTTGCGGAAGCTTTTTTGTTGATTTGTTCGATCTTGGCAAGACCATCGGTATTGGCAAGAGCCAAATCATAGGCAACAACCATCAATAATTTTGGTTCCTGCAATAGCTCTTCTTTATAATCGGATCCATCTTTTTCCATTACAAAATCATGAATAGGAGGAACGTAACCTTCGCTAATTATTTTGTCTTTTCTGTCGACAAAAGTGGCGCCAGCTGGAATGTTGGCCAAATCTTTCTCGGTAAATTCTTTGTCCACACCATTTACTTTGTAGATGAAAATCATTTCCACTACCGATTTTGGTGCGCCTTCTGGAATTTCCATTCCTTTCTGGATATTATTACCTACTTTGAAAGCTCGGAAATCTTTTAAAGGCAAGTGATTGATGACCCAATATCCCATAAAACAGCATAGAAGAACTGTTAATATTGAAAGACTATTCTGTGCTTTATTTGAAAAAAGAGGTTTTACCAATTTCATATTGATAAACAGAATCAAAATGAAAAATAATAAAACAACATCTTTAGTAAACGATTGCCAAGGAGTAAGATGCAAAGCATCACCAAAACATCCGCAGTCTTTTACCACATCAAAATAAGCAGAATAGAAGGTCAGGAAAGTGAATTTTACTATCAAAAGCAATAAAAGCCAAATCGTCCATTTTGATTTGTAACCAATGAGCAACATAACACCTAAAACTACTTCCAAGATTACTATAAATAGGGCTATTGCCAAGGAAAAAGGAACGAAAAACGGCATATTGAAAACCGGTTCGCTAAAATATTCCGCTAGTTTATAGGAGAAACCTACAGGATCGTTCAGCTTGATTAATCCTGAAATTATAAATAGGATTCCAACGAAAATTCGAGAGAATTGTGTGATGATGTTTTTCATTTTTGGGGATTTGTTTTTTAATAATACTCTTTTAGAAACTTTATTTGAAGCTCAGAAATTTTATTTTTTGTTCATCAAAATCAAAGCAAAAATGGAATAATTAATCATGTCCTGATAATTAGCATCAATTCCTTCAGAGACGATAGTTTTTCCTTTGTTGTCTTCAATTTGTTTTACACGAAGTAGTTTTTGCAAAATCAAATCTGTAAGTGAACTTACACGCATATCACGCCAGGCTTCTCCATAATCGTGATTTTTGTTTTCCATCAATTCCTTGGTCAAAGCTACTTTGGCATCGTATAATTGAGTTGCTCTTTCGGTTTCTAAATCGGGTTGATCAACTACACCCAATTCCAATTGAATTAAAGCCATAATCGAATAATTGATGATACCGATGAATTCTCCAGTTTCGTCTTCATCGACTTTACGGACATCATTTTCTTGCAAGCTTCTTATTCTTTGGGCTTTTATGAAAATTTGATCGGTTAGGGAAGGAAGTCTCAAAATGCGCCAGGCACTACCATAATCTTTCATTTTATTGATAAAAAGTGTGCGGCAAATGGCAATCACCTTGTCATATTCTTGTGAAGTATTCTTCATTATTGATGTATATTTGTATAAAATTGCACCAAAAATAAGAAAAATAAAGTTTAAATGTTTAAATGTTTTATAGGTTTAAGAGTTGCTGGGGAGTCTAGTTCAATTTTAAACAATTTTAAACAACTTTAAACTGTCTTAAACTTTTAAACTAAAAATAAATGAACTGTAAAGGGCAACTTATTGACTTGTCGACGCCAAAAGTGATGGGGATTTTGAATATAACTCCCAACTCTTTTTTTGACGGTGGAAAGTATAAAAATGAAAACGAACTTCTGGAAAGGGTTGAAAAAATGCTCTACGAAGGAGCTGATTTTATTGATGTTGGAGCGTATTCTAGTAAACCTAATGCTGAGTTTGTTTCTGAGGAAGAAGAGATTTCGAGGATAATTCCTGTTGTAAATTTGCTTCAAAAACAATTTCCGGAGATTATATTGTCAATTGATACTTTTCGGGCTGGAGTAGCAAAGATTTGCATTGAAAATGGCGCTGCAATCATCAATGATATTTCGGCCGGTAAATTGGATGACAAAATGCTGCAAACCATTGCTAAATTCCAAGTTCCATATATTATGATGCATATGAAGGGAACGCCACAAACAATGCAGGAACATACGCAATACGAGGATATAATTAAGGAAATGCTCTTCTATTTTTCGGAACGAATTGCTGCAGCGAGAGCACTTGGAATAAATGATTTAATCGTGGATCCCGGTTTTGGTTTTGCTAAAACATTGGAGCAAAATTATGGCGTTATGCAAAAACTGGAATTGTTTCAAATGCTGGAGTTGCCTTTGTTAGTTGGGATTTCTAGAAAATCTATGATTTATAAAACATTGGAGACAAACGCCGAAATGGCACTAAACGGCACCACGGTTTTGAATACGATTTCGTTAACCAAAGGAGCAAAAATACTTCGGGTTCATGATGTGAAAGAAGCGGTTGAATGTATTCGTTTATTTAGTAAATTGAGTTAATAATGATAAAATATTTATTTGGAATTGTACTATTGCTGTGTATTTCTTGTGGAAACAAAGAAGATATTTTGTTGCCAAAAGCAGATCGAACTGTAGTTAAAGATGTTGTGGATTTATCGCCTATTTATATTTTTTTTAGAATAAAAGGGAAAGATACTTTGGCAGAAGTGAACAGGAAAAATAGCATTGGTACAACCAATTGGGTTTTGAATATTGACAAGCGTTTACCGTTGCGGCTGGTAATTCCAGAAGTGATGAAAATGCAGGAAAAAAAACGGGGAGACAGCGCTCATAAAAATGAAACTGCCGAAAACTATTATTCGTATGCAGATTCGATTGGCAAGAATCTGGCGTTTATTCCTTTTACGAAAGTGTATTATAAAATGGAAAAGCCTAAAAATGGAGTGATTGTTTTTTTTGATAAGAACAATAAAATATTAGTTAATAGCAAAGAGATTGCTAAAAATGATTTGGAAAATCATATTAAAAATAACTCTTCAAATAATGATGTTTACTACTGCTTTGACAAAAACATGAATTTTGGCACGTATGTCAATCTGAAAATTTTTGTAAAAAGTATCGAGTGGAAATTTATCTCGAACCATGAATTTGCTTACTAACATCTGTAACTGTAACTACTGATGATGATACGGTTCGTTTCTTAAAATGGTAAATCCGCGATACAATTGCTCGATAAAAAACAAACGCACCATCTGATGTGAAAATGTCATTAGTGAAAGTGATATTTTACCATTTGCCTTGGCATAAACTGTGTCTGAAAAACCGTAAGGACCACCAATGACAAAAACCAATGTTTTTACACCCGAGTTCATCTTCTTCTGCAATTCGGTTGAAAAGTCAACACTGGAAAAAGTTTTTCCATTCTCATCCAATAAAATGAGCTGGTCAGTTGGAGTGATTTTAGATAAAATAAGTTCACCTTCCTTTTCTTTTTGCTGGCTTTCCGATAAGTTTTTTACGTTTTTGATATCTGGAATAATTTCCAAATCAAACTTGATATAAAAAGACAATCGTTTAGTATAATCGTCAATTAAGGTTTGTAATGATTTATTGTCGGTTTTGCCTATGGCGATAAGTTTGATGTTCATCTTTATTCTATTTCAAAGATGCAAAGTTACAAAAGGACTTTCTTTTTCTTGGTGTAAAATAAAGGTTTATGGTATAATTCCTGAGCAAGTTTACATCAAAGGCCTTGTTGAATCCTATGGTATTTAATTTTTTTTATTTTTTGGTTAAATGACTTGGATATCATAATGTTTTATCTATTTTTGTCAAAAATAACATAATATCTATGGATTTAGTGGGATTAATAATTGCAGGATTAGTGGTTGGTTTTATTGTTGGGATGACAGGCGTGGGAGGAGGGTCTTTAATGACTCCCATATTATTGTGGTTTGGGATACCTCCTTCGACTGCGGTTGGTACCGATTTGTTATATGCCGCTATTACAAAATCAGGTGGTGTTTTTGTTCATAACAAGAAAAAAAATATTAATTGGACAATAACAGGGTGGTTAACTTTGGGTAGTGTTCCGGCTGCTTTATTGACTTTATGGATTCTTCATAGTTTGAAAACAGATCTTGAAGTTTTGAATAAGGTTATAAAGTATAGTTTGGGATGGGCATTGCTGTTTACTTCGGTAGCGATTATATTCAAAAAGAAATTGTTGGTTTTTTCGCAAAAACATGCTGGAGATAAATTCCATAGTGAGAGTAGAACTCAAAATTTATTGACGGTTGCTATAGGTGTGATGTTGGGTGCGACAGTTACACTTACTTCTATTGGTGCTGGAGCCTTGGGGACAGTAACTTTATTTTTTCTATATCCGCTTTTGCCAACCCCAAAGTTGGTGGGAACGGAGATTGCACACGCAGTACCTCTGACGCTTGTTGCCGGATTAGGACATGCTTCGATGGGAAATTTAGATTTAAATATATTGGGATATTTATTATTGGGATCGTTGCCTGGTATATATTTAGGTAGTATGTTGAGTGGAAAACTTCCTGATTTATTGCTTAGAAATGCAATTGCTATGATGCTATTTTATGTTGGTTTTAAATTGGTTGCCTAATTACTTTTTGACTTTATCGACAACAGAAAGATTAAAACAAACATTGGTTTATAAAAATACCGCAGATATGCAGATTATAGAAAATATTGTTTTTCATAATCTGCGTATCTGCGGTTTGTTTTTTATTATTTTTAGGGTATAAAATTTAGAACTATATAAAATGAAAAAGCTATTGATTTTTACAGTGATGTTGTTAGCTTTTGGAAACAGTAAAGCTCAAAAAGTATTTTCGGTGGATTATGAAAATCAGGCCGATGTGAAAATTTATGTTGTTAAATATGAAAACCAGGCAGATCTGAAAGTATTCAAAGTAAAGTATGAAAATCAGGCAGGCGATAATGATGGAAAATGGTTTTTTACCGAATATGCCAATCAGTCAAAAAAGAAAGTGTTTTTTGTGGATTATGAAAATCAAGCTGATTTAAAAATTTTCTTTGTTGACTATGAAAATCAAGCAGGTTGGAATACAGCATCTAAGAAATGGTTGTTGTATTGATCAGCCACATTTTTTAGCACGAGTGTAAACAATTTTGTTTATATTTGTATTGTGAAATCGTAGTTTTATTTAATAGAAACAAATAGGAATTTCAGATGAAAACGCTAGATATTATAAAAGGAGTTCATCCCGGTAAAATTGTAGAAAGGGAATTGAAAAAAAGAGGCATTAACAAAAGACAATTTGCGCTTTTGGTTGATGAGCATCCTCAAACTTTGGGTGCCATTATAAAAGGGACTAGGAGAATGAATGTTGATTTGTCACTTAAAATAGAAAAGGAATTGGAAATGGAAGAGGGTTTCTTGATGACTCTTCAGGTTTTCTATGATATTAAGGAAGCGAAGAGAGACCGAAATTACAAACCTGACTTGTCAAAATTGAGAAAAGGTGTGTTTTGGGATACTACTTTTGATAAAATTGATTGGAAATTGATGAAAATCGCAGTTGTAAGAAGAGTTTTTGCATATGGCACTAAAACCGAACAGGACGAAATTATTCGGTTTTACGGAAAAGAAGAAGTTGATAGAATTAATTTGAAATATCCTGAAAAGTTAACACGTTAATTATGTATTGGAATACAGTTTCTCCATTGCTAGAAAGAGTTTTAATTGATTTGATGACAGAAGAATTATTTTCTCCTTTCCGATTAGTTGGAGGAACGGCTTTAAGTTTGCAAATTGGTCATAGAGAATCAGTAGATATTGATTTGTTTACAGATGCTGATTATGGTTCGATTGATTTTAAGGAGATAAGAAGTTTTCTTGAAAGCAAATATCCTTATTGTAGTTCTAGAAATCTTGAGAATGTTTCGTTTGGAACTTTTTTTGAAGTAGGAAATTCAAAAGATGATTTTGTAAAAGTGGATTTGTATTATACCGATGAATTTATTTTTGATGAGCTTATTGTTGGAAATATAAGAATAGCTACTGAATACGAAATTATTGCAATGAAATTGGATGTTGTTTTGAATGGCGGAAGGAAAAAAGATTTTTGGGATTTGCATTATTATTTGGAAAAAGTAAGCATTGATGAAATGATTAGTCTCTATGAAAAGCGCTATCCTTATATTGATTGTTCGAATATGAAAAGTCAGTTTGTGAATTTTGAATTGGCTGACGCTGATTTTGATCCGTTATGTTTATTGGGTAAATCTTGGGATATTATAAAATTGGATTTTCTGGAGAAAATATAATTTCTTGTCATATATTAATGATCTTAGGACTGCAAGAGGGATAGCGCCAAATTACCGAAGTAATGGCAATAGCCCGACCGCATTGGGGAAAGGGGACGAATAAGCATGTGCTGAATTTGGCCCCTTTTCCTAATGTGGTCTTGCCCACACGAGCCATAGCGAACTGACTCGATAAATGATTTTTAAAATGTCAGTTTGTCATATTCTTTTATGCCAATTGTAATGAAAACTGACAATTTACTCGGTTTTTTATATTGGCATAAAGATTGCCTTAGAGTCTTCGAGCCGTTAAAATAAGTATACAATAAAAATTAAATATATTAAAAATGGGTAAAATAATCGGAATTGATTTAGGTACAACAAACTCTTGTGTTTCTGTAATGGAAGGTAATGAAGCAGTAGTAATCCCTAATGCTGAAGGAAAAAGAACAACACCATCTATCATCGCTTTTGTTGAAGGTGGAGAAATTAAAGTGGGTGATCCTGCGAAAAGACAAGCAGTAACTAACCCAACTAAGACTATTGCTTCTATCAAACGTTTTATGGGACATTCTTTTGCTGAAATCACTGAAGAAGCAAAAAGAGTTCCTTATTCTGTAGTTAAAGGTGACAACAATACTCCACGTGTGGATATTGACGGTCGTTTGTACACTGCACAAGAATTGTCAGCTATGACACTTCAAAAAATGAAAAAAACTGCTGAAGACTATTTAGGTCAAACAGTTACTGAAGCAGTTATTACTGTTCCTGCTTACTTTAATGATGCACAACGTCAAGCTACAAAAGAAGCTGGTGAGATTGCAGGTCTTAAAGTTATGCGTATCATCAACGAACCAACTGCAGCTGCTTTGGCTTACGGT
Organism: Flavobacterium sp. A45; assembly: GCF_002001005.1. GTDB lineage: Bacteria > Bacteroidota > Bacteroidia > Flavobacteriales > Flavobacteriaceae > Flavobacterium. The sequence continues at coordinate 35,672 of NZ_MUNX01000039.1, read as the reverse complement.
TTGGATAAAAAAGGAACTGATCAAAAAATTGCTGTTTACGATTTAGGTGGAGGTACTTTTGATATCTCTGTTCTTGAATTAGGAGACGGAGTTTTCGAAGTATTGTCTACTGATGGAGACACTCACTTAGGAGGAGATGATTTTGACCACGAAATTATTGACTGGTTAGCTGACGAATTTAAAGCTGAAGAAGGTATTGATTTGCGTTTGGATCCAATGTCATTACAACGTATCAAAGAAGCTGCTGAGAAAGCTAAAATTGAATTGTCATCTTCTGCTGAAACTGAAATTAACTTACCATACGTAACTGCTACAGCTTCAGGACCAAAACACTTAGTTAAAAAATTAACTAGAGCTCAATTTGAAAAATTGACTGACTCTTTGGTAAAACGTTCTATGGCACCAGTTGCTAAAGCGTTGAAAAATGCAAATTTAACAGTAAACGATATTGACGAAGTTATCTTGGTAGGAGGTTCTACTCGTATCCCAAGAATCGTTGAAGAGGTTGAAAAATTCTTTGGTAAAAAAGCGTCTAAAGGAGTTAACCCTGATGAAGTTGTTGCAATTGGAGCAGCTATTCAAGGTGGAGTTCTTTCTGGAGATGTAAAAGATGTATTGTTACTTGACGTTACACCTTTATCTTTAGGTATCGAAACTATGGGTGGTGTTATGACTACATTAATCGAAGCTAACACAACTATCCCAACTAAAAAATCTCAAGTATTCTCTACTGCTTCTGATTCTCAACCATCTGTTGAGCTTCACGTATTGCAAGGAGCTAGAGCAATGGCTGCTGATAACAAAACTATAGGTCGTTTCCACTTAGATGGTATTCCACCAGCACCAAGAGGAGTTCCTCAAATCGAAGTTGCTTTTGACATCGATGCTAATGGTATCATCAAAGTAACTGCTACTGACAAAGGAACAGGTAAATCTCACGACATTCGTATCGAAGCCTCTTCTGGATTGACTTCTGAAGAAATCGAAAGAATGAAACAAGATGCTGAAGCTAACGCTGAGTCTGACAAAATCGCAAGAGAAAGAGCTGAAAAATTGAACGAAGCAGACGGAATGATCTTCCAAACTGAGTCTCAATTGAAAGAACTTGGAGCTAAATTGTCTGATGATAATAAAGTAGCTATCGAGTATGCATTGACTGAATTGAGAATGGCTCACCAATCTCAAGACATTCCTGCAATTCAAACTGCTCTTGACAACATCAATGCAGCTTGGAAAACAGCTACTGAAGCAATGTACGCTCAAGGAGAACAAGGTCAAGCTGCTGCTGAGCCACAAGCTCAAGCACAAGGAGACAATGTTGAAGACGTTGAATTCGAAGAAGTAAAATAATTATTTCGTAAAGATGGACAACAGTGCATCTTTATAGTATAATAAATGAAAGAGAGGCTGTCCAGAAGGGCAGCCTTTTTTTTGTTTATAAATCAAGTGGCAATTTTGATATCAAATTGAAGAATTGAAATTATCGTTTTTAGGGATATCTCGATAATAGTAAAAAGGATATAATTATAGCTGAATTGTTGTTATAAATTGATAATTCAGAATGTAATACTGAGAAATTGTATTAAGGAGTTTTCTTCTTAGTTCGGAACAAAATATTATAGAAAATAGGATTGCAGGGATGAGATTTCTTTGCGTATTCGGATAAAATCTTCATGTCCTTGTTACATTTGAAGTACAATCAGGTTTCAATGAAAAACCAAACTATTAATACATAAAAAAGCCGCTTTGTCATTCAGGGACAATAGCGGCTTTTTAAACAAATAAAAACTAAAAAGGTTATAAATATTTAGAAGCAGTAAGCATTTTCAGCAACCAATTTTGAGGTAATTGTTTCCCTCAAACCAACCACATTTGGCATATTCGTATATTTAGTGTAACGACGTAATCCCATTAACATCATACGTTGTTCGTCACCTTCAGCGAAAGAAATAATGCTTTCTTTTCCTTTTTGGGTAATGATATCAACTGCTTGGTACAAGTACAATTGTGCCATTGCGATTTGTTCTTTGATTTTGTCAGCACCGTTTGTTTTGGCTAATTTTTCGGTTCTTAAGATCGTACTTTCAGCCATATAGATTTCGATTAAGATATCTGAGGCAGCCATCAATAATTGTTGGTGAGCATCTAAGTCTGGACCGTATTTTTGAACGGCTCCACCAGCAACCATTAAGAACGCTTTTTTCAATTTACCGATCATTTCTTTTTCCTCAGCAAACAATTCAGAATAGTCAGGAGTTTCAAAAGATGGAATTCCCATTAATTCTTCTTGTACTTTAGAAGCAGGTCCTAGTAAATCAACGTGCCCTTTCATCGCTTTTTTGATTAACATACCAACAGATAACATTCTGTTGATTTCGTTTGTTCCCTCGTAGATACGAGCAATACGAGCATCTCTCCAAGCACTTTCCATAGGAGTGTCTTCTGAGAATCCCATACCTCCAAAGATTTGAATTCCTTCGTCTGCACAGTTCTGAACGTCTTCAGAAACAGCTACTTTCAAGATAGAACACTCGATAGCATATTCTTCAACACCTTTCAATTCTGACTCTTGGTGAGAAGCACCAGCAGCTTCACGCTCGGTAATACGATCTTCAATATCTTTTGCAGCACGGTAAGAAGCACTTTCTCCAGCGTAGCAAGAAGTCGCCATTTCGGCCAATTTAGAACGGATAGCTCCAAACTGCGAAATTGCAGTGTTAAACTGGATTCTTTCATTAGAATAGTTAACCGCTCCAGTGATTACTCTACGTTGAGCGTCCAAACAAGCTGCTGCCAATTTGATACGACCTACGTTCAAGGCATTCATTGCGATTTTGAAACCATTTCCTCTTTCAGACAACATATTTTCAACAGGAACTTTAGTCTCGTTGAAGAAAACCTGACGAGTAGAAGATGCACGAATACCTAATTTATGCTCTTCTTCATTCATTGAGATTCCATTGTCAGGAGTGTTCTCTACGATAAATCCAGTGATGTTTTTGTCGTCACCAATTCTTGCGAATACGATGAAAACTGAACAGAAACCTGCATTCGAAATCCACATTTTTTGTCCAGTGATTGAATATGTTTTTCCGTCTTCTGATAAAACAGCTTTAGTTTTTCCAGAGTTAGCATCAGAACCAGCACCCGGTTCAGTTAAGCAATACGCTCCAAACCATTCTCCCGAAGCTAATTTAGGTACGTATTTTTGTTTTTGCTCCTCAGTTCCGTATAATGTGATTGGCATTGTTCCAATTCCAGTGTGCGCTCCAAAAGCAGTTGAGAATGAACCCGTTGCTCCCGAAATATAATCACATACCAAAACAGTATTTACAAATCCCATTCCCATTCCGCCATAAGCTTCAGGTACAGCTACGCTTAAGAAACCAAGATCTCCTGCTTTTTTCATACACTCTTGCGTATAGCCATAATCTTTTTTCTCAAAACGATCTTTGTGTGCCCACAATTCTTTATCAACGAACTCTTTTACAGAGTCACGCATCATTAATTGCTCTTCATTGAAATCTTCTGGTGTGAAGATATCTTCACATTTTGTTTCTTTTACGATGAATTGACCACCTCTTGTTTTATCGCTCATTTTTTTATTTTTTTTAGTAATAGACTTTTTAAATTACATTAATTCGTAGATCCCTGCTGAACCTTGTCCAGTTCCCACACACATAGAAACAATTCCGTATTTGCTTCCTCTGCGTTTCATCTCGTCGAATAATTGAACAGATAATTTGGCTCCGGTACAACCTAGAGGGTGACCCAAGGCAATAGCTCCACCATTCACATTGATGATATCAGGATTTAAGTTTAGCTCGCGAGTAACTGCTAATGCTTGTGAAGCAAAAGCTTCGTTCAATTCAATTAAATCGATATCATTTAGAGTCAATCCCGCTTGTTTCAACGCTTTTGGAATCGCTTTTACAGGTCCAATTCCCATAATTCTTGGTTCTACACCTGCAGAGGCGAAGTTTACCAAACGAGCGATAGGTTGAAGGTTTAATTCTTTTACCATTTCTTCACTCATAACCAGTACAAAAGCAGCACCATCACTCATTTGTGAAGAGTTACCAGCTGTTACACTTCCATCAGCAGCAAAAACAGCTCTAAGACCTGCCAATGCTTCTAAAGAAGTTCCAGCTCTTGGACCTTCGTCTTTGTTTACCACATATGATTTGGTTTCTTTTTTACCATTTTCATTGATAAAAGTCTGTTCAACTGTGATAGGCACAATTTGTTTGTCAAATTTACCTTCAGCTTGAGCTTTCAAAGCTTTATTGTGCGATTGAAATGCAAATTCATCTTGATCAGCGCGAGATATGTTGAATTGTTTTGCTACCGCTTCCGATGTCAATCCCATTCCCCAGTAGTAATCCTCGTGTCCCGCTTTTGCAACAGCATAATCCGGAGTAGGTTTGTAACCTCCCATTGGAATAAAACTCATACTTTCAGCTCCACCGGCAATGATGCAATGTGCCATTCCAGATTGGATTTTAGCAGTTGCCATTCCAATTGTTTCCAATCCCGAAGCGCAATATCTGTTTACGGTAACTCCGGGTACGTCATCTACTTTTAATCCCATCAAAGAGATTAAACGTCCTACGTTCAAACCTTGTTCTGCTTCCGGCATGGCGTTTCCTACCATAACGTCATCAATACGTGTTTTGTCAAAATCAGGCAACTCATTCATCATGTATTGAATGGTTTCTGCAGCCAACTCATCAGGTCTTTTAAATCTAAAAACTCCTTTTGGTGCTTTTCCTACCGCAGTACGATAAGCTTTAACTATATATGCTGTTTTCATTTCTTAGTTTCTTAGAGGTTTCCCTTTGGTTAACATAAATTGAATTCTCTCCAATGTTTTTCTTTCGGTACAAAGTGACAAGAAAGCTTCGCGCTCGATGTCTAATAAATATTGCTCAGATACCAAAGTGTGCTCAGATAAATCACCACCAGCCATAACATAAGCCAGTTTGTTTGCAATTTTCAAATCGTGCTCTGAGATGTATTTGCCGGCAACCATTTGATTAGTTCCTACTAAGAACATTCCCAATGCTTGTTTACCCAAAACTTTTACATCTGTTCTGCGGATAGGTTGAGTATAACCGGCTTCTGCCATTAATAAAGCGTGTTTCTTGGCTTCGGCAATTTGACGGTCTTTGTTCACCACCACAATATCTTTTCCGTGTTGTAGAAGTCCAGTGTCAAAAGCTTCGTAAGCCGAAGTAGATACTTTTGCCATAGCGATAGTCATGAAATATTCTTGTAAAACGTTCAATTCCACATCGTTTTTACGGAATAGATCGGATGCACGCATGGCCAATTCTTTGGAACCTCCACCGCCAGGAATTACCCCAACACCAAATTCAACTAATCCCATATAGGTTTCAGCAGCAGCAACCACTTTGTCAGCATGTAAGCTCATTTCGCAACCACCACCAAAAGTCATTCCGTGAGGAGCAACTACTACTGGGATTCCAGAATAACGCACACGCATCATGGTGTCTTGGAACATTTTGATAGCCATATTCAATTCGTCATATTCTTGCTCCACCGCCATCATGAATATCATTCCGATATTGGCACCAACAGAGAAATTCGCTGCTTGGTTTCCTATAACTAAACCTTGGTATTCTTTTTCGGATAAATCTATCGCTTTATTGATCGCAGCTAAAACATCACCACCAATTGTATTCATTTTGGATTGGAATTCTAAGTTCAAGATTCCGTCTCCTAAATCTTGGATGATAGCACCACTATTGCTCCAAACTTTTTTGCTTTCGCGAATGTTGTTTAGGATGATGAATGCATCTTGTCCTGGAACTTTAGTTTGCGATTTTGTTGGAATATTATAGAAATAAGTTGCTCCTTCTTTAATAGTATAAAAACTAGTGCTTCCTGAAGCTAACATTTCAGTAACCCAAGCTGCAGGCTCAAGACCTTCGGCTTTCATTATTTCGATTCCATTTTGAACACCAATGGCATCCCAAATTTCGAATGGACCATTTTCCCATCCAAAACCAGCTTTCATGGCGTCGTCTATTTTGTATAATTCATCAGAGATTTCAGGAATACGGTTAGAAACGTAAGCAAACATTCCAGAGAAACTTTTTCTGTAGAATTCACCCGCTTTATCTTTTCCTTTAACTAAAACCTTAAATCTGTTGATTGGTTTGTCAATTGTTTTTGTTAATTCCAAAGTAGCAAAAGAAGCTCTTTTGGCAGGACGGTATTCAAGAGTATCCAAGTCCAAAGAAAGAATGTCTTTGTCTACTTTTTTGTAGAAACCTTGACCTGTTTTACTTCCGTACCATTTGTTTTCCATCATTTTATTTACAAATTCTGGAAGTTTGAACAATTCGTGTTGTTCGTCTGTAGGACAGTTTTCGTAGATTCCGTTGGCAACATGTACCAAAGTATCCAATCCAACAACATCTACAGTTCTGAAAGTAGCCGATTTTGGACGACCAATAACGGGTCCTGTCAATTTATCTACCTCTTCAATAGTCAATCCCAATTCTTTTACCAAGTGGAATAAACTTTGGATTCCGTAAATACCGATACGGTTTCCGATAAATGCTGGAGTGTCTTTGGCAACAACCGAAGTTTTACCCAAGTATTTCTCTCCGTATATTGTTAAGAAATCCAAAACCTCAGAAGAAGTTTGCGGACCAGGAATAATTTCGAATAATTTTAAGTAACGCGCAGGGTTAAAAAAGTGAGTACCGCAGAAATGCTTTTGGAAATCTTCACTACGTCCTTCGCTCATAAAATGAATTGGAATACCAGAAGTGTTCGAAGTAACTAAAGTTCCCGGTTTTCTGAATTTTTCAATTTGCTCAAAAACCATTTTCTTGATATCCAAACGCTCCACAACCACTTCGATGATCCAATCTACATTGGCAATCTTAGCCATATCGTCCGTTGTGTTTCCAGTTGTGATTCGGCTTGCGAATTTTTGGCTGTAAATAGGAGAGGGCTTCGATTTTAGGGAGTTAGCCAAATGTTCGTTTACCACACGGTTGCGAACAATTTTACTCTCAAGTGTAAGCCCTTTTTTGGCTTCGGCATCCGTCAATTCTCTTGGCACAATGTCCAAAAGCAAGACTTCGACTCCAATGTTGGCAAAATGACAAGCAATTCCTGAACCCATAATCCCGGATCCAATTACTGCAACTTTTTTAATGGTTCGATTCATCGTTACTGTTTTCTTGTTGATTAAATATGTTTTTATTCTGAATTAGTTCGTTGATAATTTCTGCGACTTCTATGAAATTGTTTATCTTCTCTTCTGAGACATGTTGTCTTACAGATTCATTAAATTTCAAAACAGTATTCTTAGAAAGCTCTCTTTTTTCTTTCCCAAAATCGGTTAGGTAAATCAAAACCCCTCTTCCGTCTTCTGGATTTTTCTTTCGGGTGATTAGCCCTTTTTCTTCCATCGATTTTAGGGTTCTGGTCAAGCTCGTAGCTTCCATTCCCATTCTTGGCCCTAATGCCGTTGACGGTGTTCCTGTTTCTCTGTCAATACTTAATAGTGCAAATCCAGTGGCCATTGTAGCGTCATATTTATGAGCTTCTTCGTTGTACATTCTGGATACGGCTTGCCAAGTTGCTCTTAGGATATAATCTATTGTTTTGTTTTTCATATTTTACTATATCGATTTCAAATGTAATAAAAAAAATACTATGCATGCATAATAAAATTCGTTTTTTTTAATTTTTTTATAAATATAGATAAAAAACTCCTTTGAAATAAGGACTTTAGAAAATATTATGCATGCGCAGTATATTCTTATTTTAACAAGAATGATGTTTTTTTTATTTTTAAAAAGAACACTATCCGAAGTTCATTTTATCTGTTTTTATTATAATTTTTTGGAGCAGAAAGATTTGGGTTTTTCAGGAAACATTGTCCCGCTTTCCGTTTCAATATTATGTGCCGAACCCCGGCACATAATGATTTTCACTGTAATCGGGGCTAAAGGGGAAATTTTTGCTTTTAAAGCTTTAATATTTTAAAAATCTTCAATGCATAAAAAAAATGGCACACGGATGGCACGGAAAAAGCGGATTTTACACAGATTTCAAATCAACTTTTATCGCGCTAAATAAAAAATCCGTACTAATCTGTTGTATCTGTATAATCCGTGGCCAATTAGAATGTTTGGAAAAATAGGCAAGGGTACTAGCTTCGGATAGTCATATTATTTTCTTACTTTTCAAAAAAAAATACAGATCATGAAGTTTATATCAAACCGAACTATAATCCTAAAGTCTCTTATTGCCGCATTAGTGATTTTGGGAATCAAAAATTTTATTTTCAAAAACCTATCTCTGTATGGGCAGGATTTTCATGACTTGATAGAACTGTCCGATATTACAATAATTTTCACTGGGGCGTTTTTTGTATTTGGGTTATTATTGGCAGCTACGATGACCGATTTTAAAGAAAGCGAAAAGATTCCTGGGGAAGTAGCTTCAAATTTGGAAGCCATCAAAGATTGGATTTACTTGGCTTTTAGAGCGCCAAGAACCGGAGCTTCCGATTTGTGCAAAGAAGAATTGAACAGCGCTTTTTTGCGACAAGAAATGATTACGATAACCGATGGTATTATTTCATGGATTTATTCCAGTGGTAAAGATTCTACCGTTATTTTTCCATTAATTCGGAAATCAAATGAAATTGCCTATTATTTTGCCGAAAGAGGAGTTGATAAAGAAGCCATAAAAGGCATACAGGAAAATACCAATGCGATGCGAAAGCAGCTCACGCGTGCCTATTCGATTTCGAGAAATAATTTTATCAAACCAGCATATACCTTGCTCCAAAGCATTTTGTTTATAGTGATGTCGCTTTTACTGATTACCAAATTCAAAAGCCCATCTGCTGATTATTTGGTTACCTCTGCCATTACGTTTTTATTTTGCTATTTGTATTTATTGATTAGCGGTCTGGACGATCCTTTTGATATTTTTAATGGAGATACCAATGTCGATTTAAAACCTATCGATCGATTTAAGCAACGATTGGTTTCGGATTTTTTGGTTTGAAAATGTAAAATTTTTATCAGATAAAAGTAGATAGATTGGTTAGGATTATGAATATTAATTTTGAATTATAGATTTTTAAAGAAAAATGATTGTGAGAAGATTTATATTATTTAATAGATTTAGTATATTTTTGTTCAGTAAATAAAAAATAAGATGGCAGCAGCAGACCAAATAAAATCCTTGATTAAGTCTTTTGGAGATGACGATGAAAGTCGATTCTTTTCAATTGCTTTGCAAATTGCTGCTACTGAAGCCAAGCAAGGGCATACTACATTTGCTCAAGAATTAAAGAAATTAATAGACCAAGCAAAAAAAGAAAGGTCTGTAAATGTAATTCAGCAAAAAGCTCTTCCATTAAATTTACCAAAAAGAGAATTACAAGAATTAATTGAAGTTTTTCAACCTAAAATTAATTTAAGTAACATGGTATTAGATGAAAATATAAAGAAAACACTTTACAAAGTTATTAAAGAGCAAGAAAAGTGGCAGATTTTAAAATCTCATAATTTAGAACCAAAGCGTAAATTATTATTGACGGGTGCTCCTGGAACAGGAAAGACGATGACTGCTCAAGCAATTGCTGGTGAATTAGGGATTACTGTTTTCATAATAAGATTAGATGGATTAATGTCTAAATATTTAGGAGAATCTATAGCTAAACTTAGATTGATTTTTGATGCTATGAATGACCAAAGAGCAGTTTATCTTTTTGATGAATTTGATTCTATAGGTTCACATAGGAGTCAAAATCAAGATGTTGGGGAAATAAAAAGAGTTTTGAATTCATTCTTAATAAATATTGAAAAGGATCAAAGTAATAGCATTATAATTGCTGCAACTAATTTGCCTGAATCATTAGATAAAGCCCTTTTTAGAAGATTTGACGAAATCTTAGAATATCCTTTACCAGACGAAAACCACATAATTGAAATAATCAAAAAACATACAAAAGCATATTCTTTTTCTACAAAAGTTGATTATAAAATCCTTTCAAAATTAGCTTTAGGTCTAAATTATTCTGAAATTGTTAGAATATGCAATGATACTATTAAAGAAATGATTTTGAATGATTTAAATAAATTAGAATTGGCAACATTGAAAAATTTATTAAAGTTGAGAAATGTTGTAAATGAAAAATAAATCACATATTAAATTTGAAGGAAACACTACTACAGATATTTTTAAAACAACCGTACTAGGAAGAGGTAGCAAATATATTGAAAAGCCCAATGACAGGTATATTCATGGGAATAATTTGCTTCAAAAAATAAATGAAATCAAAAACTTTTTTGATAATTCAGAAACCAACCCTTCTCTAATAAAAGATGATTCTGTTTATATTGAATTTACTTCAGATTGGGGTTATAAATTGTCTTTTGATTCTTTCGATAAAAGTGGTTTTCAATTATTAAACATTAATGAAGAGACAAGATTAATTGAAAGTATAGAAGAGTATAAATATTCTTTAGTTGTTTTAGCTAATGAAGGTGACGTTTCTAATTTTATAAAAAAAATTGAAGTTTATTTAAATGAAAATTTCATTAAAACAGATAAACTAACAAAAGAAAAAATTGATACAGGTGAGCCTAAAAATAAAAAGTTACTTAACAATATTAACGATTTAAAAATTGCTACGCTAAAATCTTTTTGGGTTGATGGTTTATATTATCCATTTCCAAACGAGAATGAAAATATTTGGTGGGAAGTATGGTTTCGTAAGTCGGACGATTACATTGCAAAATTAAAGAGTGTTTATAATAATTTAGAGATTATTGGTTGTCAAATTGGTCAATCACAAATTGAATTAGCAGAGTATATTGTTAAGGTTATAAAAGGGACTTCAGAGCAACTTTCGAATTCATTATTACTACTTGATAATTTAGCAGAGTTAAGACATCCACAAGAAGTTGCAAACTTTATAGAATCTTTTGAAGATAAAAGAGAATGGTTAAACGATTTAAAAGAAAGAACTGAAAATAATTTTGATGACAATAGCGTATTAATCTGCTTATTAGATACTGGAATAAATAATAAGCATCCATTATTAGAAAACTTTGTTTTTGATAATAATTTACATTCATATAATGAATCTTGGGGGTTTCAAGATAGTTATCCTAATGGAGGTCATGGAACTGGGGTCGCAGGTTTAGCATTATATGGGGATTTAACAGATGTATTAAGTTCTTCAGAAAATATTCAAATTTATCATGGTTTAGAGTCGTTTAAAATATTTAATAATATTCAAGAAGATGAAAAATTTGATGCTCCAAAATTTGAAAATGCAGTTAGTATTCCATCAATCAATAAACCAAATAATTTAAGAGTTTATTGTTTAACTATTTTGAGAAATAATGTTTTTAAAGGGAGACCTTCTTCGAGTTCAGCTATTATTGATAAAATTTGTTTTGGTAAAGAATTAGGACAGCAATTATTTATTGTAAGTGGAGGTAATGTTGAGATAAATAAGCATGAAGAATATCCGTTTTTAAATGAAACAGAATGTATTAATGATCCAGCGCAAGCCTATAATGCACTTACGATAGGTACTTATACAAGAAAAGATAAAATAGACATTTCAACTGGCTATAAACCATTAGCTGAAAATGGCGCTATGTCTCCAAGTAATTCAACCTCACTTTTATTTGATAATAGTTGGCCAAATAAACCTGATTTAGTTTTTGAAGGAGGAAATAGATCTACAGATGGAATTCTAACTTCAGACCATTCGGAATTAAGACTTTTGACAACTGATGCAGATTTTGCAAATGATATTTTTATATCTTTTGGAGACACTAGTGGAGCTGCTGCTTTAGCATCAAAAATGGCGGCTGAATTAAGAACAATGTATCCACATTATTGGGTAGAGACCATACGAGGTTTAATGGTTCATTCTGCTGATTGGACTGATGCAATGAAAAGAAATGCAAAGGATAAAAGAAATCTTTTGAGAACTGTTGGTTATGGTGTACCAAGTATTCAAAAAGCAAAGTTTAGTGTTGAAAATTCACTGACTTTAATTGCGGAAAGAGAAATTCAGCCTTATAAAAATGAAAAATCAAAAGGACAATATAATAAATACCATTTGTTTAATCTTCCTTGGCCTAAAGAAGCTTTAAAAAGCTTAGAGGATAAATCCGTAAAATTGATAGTTACATTATCATATTATGTTGAACCCAATCCGGGTAGTAGGAGATTAGCAACTCATTATTCTTATCATTCTCATCAATTAGATTTTGAATTAATAAAAAGATATGAAACTCTGGCAGAGTTTCAAAAAAGAATATCAAAACCTGAAGATGAAACAGATGATACCAAACCAAAAAGAGATGGTGTAAAATGGGATCTAGGAACTAAAGTTGGTTCGAAAGGATCAATTAGAAAAGATTTTATTACAATAACTGGGATTGAAATGTCTGAAAGAAATATTCTAGCTGTTTTTCCTAAAAATGGTTGGTACAAGAATTTAAAAAGACAAAATAAATTTAACGAAGTAGTTCGTTATAGTTTAATTGTTAGTTTAGAGACTGAAGAAAATGATATTGATTTATATACCCCAGTAATGAATCAATTGGCTATCCCTTTATAATGTAAATGACTATCCGAAATCTCAATACCTAATATTTCTTTCGATAAAAAAGAGAATTTAAAGTTTATAAAAAATCAAAAGCGTCCCAATTCAGGACGCTTTTATATTTCTACCATCTTTCAAATCATTCACCCTTTCTTAAATTCCCCGCTATCCACATCTCTCAAAAACTGAATCACGCCTTTAAAATAATTTTTCTGGTCGTCGTATTGTGAAAGGTGGCTTCCGTTCGGGCAAAACAAAAAGCGTCCGTTTTGTACTTCGTGGGACATCCATTCCATGTGTTTGGGATCCATAGTATCGTATTTGGCACCAATAACCAAAGTTGGAACGGTAATCGTTTTAAGTCGGGCAGTTACATCCCAATCTTTTAAAGTGGCATCTCCCGTAATTCCAAATTCACTTGGGCCTTGCATGTACACATACACATTCGGGTTCATGTGCTTGAAAGCTCTGTTTATGGATTCCGGCCATTGGTCAACAGGCATTCTCAGAATGTGTTCGGTATAATAATATTTAAACAGCAGTTCGGTGTATTTTGGATTGGTGTAATCCTTGTTTTTTTCAAATGTTTTGATTTGGTCAAAAACGGCTTTTGGGAGTTTTGGTCCAAGAACTTCTTCGGCATATTTGTTGTAAGCAGGTGCACTGGCCATCATATTGGAAATAATCAGTCCTTTGAGATTCTTTTGGTATTTCAAGGCGTATTCCATAGCCAGGATTCCACCCCAGGATTGTCCCAAAACATAAAAATTGGTATTGTCACAACCGAGTGCTTTTCGAACCTGTTCCACTTCTTCCACAAATCGTTCATTTGTCCACAGACTATTGTCGTTCGGCTGATCGCTGTAATAGGAACCCAATTGATCATAGTAGATGTATTCAATGCTTTCGTTCGGGAAATAGCCGTCAAATGACTCATACAGTTCATGGGTGAGACCTGGGCCTCCGTGAAGTAATAATACTTTGATAGTTGGATTGTTTCCCACGGTTTTTGTCCAAACTTTGAAAGTCCCTTTTGGAGTGGTGATAGGAATCATTTTGATACCGCCCGTAAATTGGTCATCCCTTTTGGAAAAATCAAGGTAATTGGCTTTAACACTATCTTCGGTTTTTTCTTTACAGCCCACAATAAAAAATAGGCTGATGAAAAGCATGGTGTAGATTTTGATTCTCATAAGTTTATATTATTTGTTTTTAATAGATTATGGCAGTTATCACGCAATGTTTTTTTCTCGCAAAGACGCAAAGGCGCAAAGTTTAAAACCTTTCTCTTTGCGTCTTAGCGTCTTTGTGAGAGTTTGATTCAAATACATTCACTGCATGAAACCGTATCTGTTATTTTTAATTAATTGTGAAGATAAGAAGTTTTTAAATACAAAAAGTCCCGATAGTAACTATCAGGACTTTGAGGTTTTTTAAATATAAAAGTCTACAGCGGATGACCGTATATTTTTTCATATTGTTTTTTGTAAATTTCCAATATGATTTTTCTTTTCAATTTTAGAGTAGGAGTAAGGTGTCCACCATCAATAGACCAAACATCTGGAGTTAATTCGAAACGTTTTACTTGTTCCCAATTTCCAAATTTCGGATTGATATGGTCAATTTCTTCCTGAATTCGGGCAATTACTTTTGGGTTCGAAATTATTTCTTGGTTTGTTTTCCCTACTTCAATACCGTGTAATTTTTCCCATTCTTTGATAAAATCAAAATTTGGTTGTATAAAAGCTCCAGGCATTTTTTCTCCATCGCCGATAACCATAATCTGCTCGATAAAACGAGATTGTTTCATGGTGTTTTCGATAATTTGAGGTGCAATGTATTTTCCTCCAGAAGTTTTAAACATTTCTTTCTTGCGATCAGTTATGGTTAAAAATCCATTTTGATCAACATTACCGATATCTCCCGTATGGAAATAGCCATCGATGATAGCTTCAGCTGTTTTTTCGGGATCTTTGTAATAACCCATCATGACATTTGGACCTTTGCAAAGAATTTCACCATCTTCGGCAATTTTCACTTCTACATTGTCAATAGCTTTTCCAACGGTTCCAACTTTGAAACCTCTGTTTCTCATGTCATTTACAGTAATTACAGGAGAAGTTTCGGTTAATCCGTAACCTTCCATTACTGGAATTTCGGCAGCTGCAAATACGCGTGACAATCTTTTTTGTAAAGCGGCACTTCCGGAAACCATTAAATCTAAGTTACCTCCCAAACCTTCTTTCCATTTGCTGAAAATTAGTTTACGGGCAATTTTTAATTGGAATTCATACCAAAAACCATTGGCTCCATAAGGTTCGTAACGCAGTCCTAAATTGATAGCCCAAAAGAAAAGCATTTTTTTAATTCCTTTCAATTCGGTTCCTTTTGCGAGAATACTATCGTATACTTTTTCCAGAAGTCTTGGTACAGCAGTGATAACGGTTGGTCTTACTTCTTTTAAATTACTGCTGATTTTGTCTATGGATTCTCCAAAATATACTGAAACACCATAATATTGGTACAGATATAAAATCATTCTTTCGAAAATATGGCAGATAGGAAGGAAGCTCAATGCCACACTTTTTCCTGCTTCAAAAGGAATTCTGGACGCACTGTTAAGTACATTTGAAACAATATTTCTATGAGATAACATAACTCCTTTTGGACGTCCTGTTGTTCCCGATGTATAAATGATAGTCGCTAAGTCGTCTGGTTTTACATTGTTTTTTCTGTCCTCAACAACATCCTGATTACTTTTGTCTTCACCAAGATTTAATAATTCAGTCCAGTTTCTGCATCCCCCAATTTCATTGAATGAAAAAACCTCTTTTAGGGAAGGTACATTCGCCTTTATATTATTTACTTTATTGTATACTTCAATATCCGAAACAAATACATACATAGCTTCAGAATGATTTAGAATATATTCATAATCTTCTTGAGCAATAGTTGGATAAATCGGTACGTTTTGGGCACCGGTTTGTAAAATACCAATGTCCATGATATGCCACTCCGTTCTATTGTTGCTTGAAATGATAGCTATTTTGTCATCTTTTTGGACGCCCATCCTTAGCAATGCCCTAGAAATTGCATTGGCTTTATCAAGATATTCCTGGGTTGAGGTTTTTACCCAAACATCATTTTGCTTGGTAACCAAAGCATCTAATTTGTTGTAATTTTCTAGCTGATAGTAATGGAAATCAAAAAGACGGGTAATCGTTCTCATTGTATGATTGTTAAATTTTTTCGCAAATTAAATAAAAATTAATAATAATTTTTATTTTCCAATGATTAATTACGATTAATATAATTACATTATTGGTAATCAACGAAATCGATTTCTTAAAATTGTATAAATTAGATGAATTGGGTTAAGAAAAACGCTTTTTTAAATTGGTTTTGAAGTAAAATAACTTGCGAAACAGGAGATATACAAGTATTTACGGTTTTTGATACAGAATATTGTTATTCGATATATTCTTTTACTCTCTCTCCAGAAATAAACATTTTCATTTTGTCATGATGAATTGAAAAAGACTGTAAAATCCATTCGTTTTCATCCTCTGATTTGGATTTGGCCGTATCACTTTTTTTATACCAAAAAGAGTAAGAAGCGCTATTGAATCCTTCTTTGAAAACAGGAACTCCAGATTCAGTACATTCTATTCCCCAAATGATATTTTCTTTTACGAGATCTTCATTTTGCATAATTCCTGTACCATCGGGATTGAGGATTGTTATTGGTTCAATTTGATTTACATAAGAATAAACACCCGTAACTGGATAACCAATAACCGTAGCGATATAGTGGTCTTTGTCTTTGTTTTTGATTTTGGTAACTTTAATTTGGGCATAGGAATGAGTTGCACTTAATACAAGCGCAGCAAGCAGCAAAGTAATTTTTTTCATGAATGTAGGTTAATTTTAAAAGTCTAAAAAGCAAGGGGCGTTGCTTTTTAGGTAAGGTTAAATGTTTAATCTTTTGGCTAAGATACAAACGGAATTTTAGATAAAAAACTACAAATAGGTATAATTATATAAATTTAAAAAGCCTTCAAGAAACTCCTTGACACCTTTAGTGTTATAAAGATAGGTTACCATTTTTTTCTCGATTGCGTTTCCGGTTTCGTCGAGTTTATATGTTATAACTATTTCAAGATTTGGGTATTTTGTATTGTTGTCAGAATTAATTGTCGCTATGTTGATTAGCCTATTATTACGATCGTATTTATAAATGTTTTTATGGGATAAAACACCCGATTTGAAAGTATGCAATTCTTTTACCAGTGCATTATAGTCGTAGATGTATTTTGTTGTTAAATCTGCAGATTGGTAATCAATCTGGAAAATTTGATTGTCATCATTGAAATGATAAAAGTACTCATTTCGGATTGTTGTCTTTTTTGGGGAACCCTCGGTAACTTCTTCTCCTTTGTACAAAATGTTTTTCTTTTGCACATATTTATAATCAGCTATAGAAAAATCTGGAGTTTGAGTTTCATTTTCCATATTGGTTTCGGTTGTGTCTTTATCCTTGACAACATTGACAGTCTCTATATCTACATGTGAAATATAACCTTTGTTGGTGTAGCTGAAAAAGTTCTTTTTGGACAGCAGATACTTATAATTTTGTTCAAATTCTTTTGTTGAACCTTCGGGGTAAAATTTATAAAAATTATTGATCAATTCAGAATCACCTGTTACGTTCCCTTTTGCGTTTATCGAAAATTGCTGCTCATGCATTTGGACTACATTTCCTTTTAGACCCAGAGTTTTTGCATTGGAACCATACAATTCTAACACGGGATTGATTTTTAAGGATTCATCTGAAATTTGTGCAAATACAGGATTTATTAAAAGTAGTAGGCTTATAATAAAAAGGTTTTTGATGGTATTCATTGGTGGTTTTTTAGGTTAATTCAGATTTTAGGGCAAAAATCTTCATGAAAAACCCGTCTCTGAAAATAACTAGAGACGGGCTTTATATGTAAATAAAATTTAAATTATTAAAATCTTATTTGTTTGTATTGTCTATCCATTTTTTTGCATTTACAAAAGCTTCGTGCCAAGGAGTAACCTCGTCATTTCGGTCTTTTGGATAATTTGCCCAGTTCCATTGGAAAGTTGAACGTTCAATATGCGGCATCATTACCAAGTGACGGCCTGTTGTATCACATAACATTGCGGTATTGAAAGCTGATCCATTTGGATTCGCTGGATATCCTTCGTAACCGTATTTTCCAACAATATTGTATTGGTCTTCTGCGTATGGTAAATTGAATTTTCCTTCACCATGAGAAACCCAAACTCCAAGAGTACTTCCAGCCAAAGTCGATAACATCACCGATTTGTTTTCCTGAATAGTTACCGATGTAAAAATACTTTCGTGTTTGTGGCTGTCGTTATGAAGCATTTTTCCGTGAATTTCATGCTCAGGATTAACCAATTCTAATTCCATAAACAATTGGCATCCGTTACAGATTCCGACAGATAAAGTATCTTCTCTTTTAAAGAAGTTTTTCAATGCGGTGTTTGCTTTTTCGTTGTATTTGAAAGCTCCTGCCCAACCTTTGGCAGAACCCAAAACATCTGAATTTGAGAATCCTCCAACAGCTCCAATGAATTGAATGTCTTCAAGATTTTCACGTCCCGTAATCAAATCAGTCATGTGAACGTCTTTTACGTCAAATCCTGCTAAGTACATTGCATTCGCCATTTCACGCTCGGAATTACTTCCTTTTTCGCGGATAATTGCTGCTTTTGGTCTCTCGACTGCGCTCGAGATGACAGGTGCTTTACCAGTAAAGTGTGCAGGGAAAGTATAGTTTAATACTTGGTTTTTATAATTATCGAAACGTGCTTGAGCTGTTCCGTTTTTAGCTTGTTTTTGGTCTAATAAGAATGAAGTTTTAAACCAAATGTCTCTGTATTTTGCAATGTCCAATTTACAAGGGCCAAAGTCTAAAGTAGCTTCAGTTGTTGCGCTTCCTAATTTGAAGAAAGATACATTGTTGGCACTCAATTTAGCTTCGACCGCTTCATCTGAATTGGCTTGGAATACCACAGCAATGTTTTCGGCAAAAAGATATTTGATGATGTCTTTTTCTTCAAAAACAGAGAAGTCAATTTTCGCTCCCAAATTCACATCAGCGAAACACATTTCCAATAAAGTAGTAATCAAACCGCCGCTTCCGATATCGTGTCCAGCCAAAATCTGATTGTCTAAAATCAATTCTTGAATAGTGTTGAATGCATTTTTAAAGAAAGCTGCGTCTTTAATTGTCGGAGCATCGTTTCCGATAACATTCAGTGTTTGTGCCAATGAAGAACCTCCTAGTTTGAAGTCGTCTTGGGACAAATTGATATAATAAATAGAACCACCGTCTTTTTGTAAAACAGGCTCCACTACTTTTCTAATGTCAATACAGTTTCCACCAGCAGAAATAATTACCGTTCCCGGTGCAATCACTTCGTCGTTTGGATATTTTTGTTTCATCGAAAGTGAATCTTTTCCAGTTGGAATGTTGATCCCTAATTCGATGGCAAAATCAGAACAAGCTTCTACAGCAGCATATAAACGAGCGTCTTCACCTTCATTTTTACAAGCCCACATCCAGTTGGCCGACAATGAAATTCCTTTCAATCCGTCTTTAATCGGAGCCCAAACAATGTTTGATAACGATTCGGCGATAGCTGTTCTTGTTCCTGCAACAGGGTCAATCAAAGAGGCGATAGGAGAGTGTCCGATTGAGGTTGCAACTCCTTCTTTTCCTTGGTAATCCAAAGCCATAACACCACAATTGTTCAATGGCAATTGCAATGGTCCAGCACATTGTTGTTTGGCTACTTTTCCGCCAACGCAACGATCCACTTTGTTTGTCAACCAGTCTTTACAGGCAACCGCTTCCAATTGCAATACTTGCTCTAAATAAGTGGCTATGTTTTTTACGTTATATTCTAAACCTGCGTAGTTATAATTGATGGTATTGTCCGTCATTACCGTTTTTGGTGAACTTCCGAAGAAATCTTCCAAAGCATAATCCATTGGTTTCAAACCAGTAGTTTTTGATTCGAAAGTAAAACGGTGGTCAGCAGTTACATCACCTACTTGGTACATAGGAGAGCGCTCTCTGTCTGCAATTCGTTGTAAAATGTCGATGTCTTTTTTACCAATAACCAATCCCATTCTTTCTTGCGATTCGTTACCAATGATTTCTTTTGCGGATAGGGTAGGGTCACCAACTGGCAATTTGTCCAAATCGATTAATCCACCTGTTTCTTCCACCAATTCCGAAAGACAGTTTAAGTGTCCACCTGCTCCGTGATCGTGAATAGAAACGATTGGGTTATTATCACTTTCTACCAAACCACGAATGGCGTTGGCAGCACGTTTTTGCATTTCTGGGTTCGAACGTTGGATAGCGTTTAATTCGATTCCTGAACCAAAAGCTCCTGTATCTGCTGATGAAACCGCAGCTCCACCCATTCCAATTCTATAATTTTCTCCACCAAGGATAACGATTTTGTCTCCTTCTTGTGGTTTGTGTTTAATGGCTTGGTCTAATTTTCCGTAACCAATTCCACCGGCTTGCATAATTACTTTATCGTAACCAATTTTGCGGTTGTTTTCTTCATGTTCAAAAGTTAAAACTGAACCTGTTATAAGCGGCTGTCCAAATTTATTTCCAAAATCAGACGCTCCGTTCGAAGCTTTTATCAAGATGTCCATTGGAGTTTGATATAACCATTTTCTTTCGGTCACGGCATCTTCCCAAGGTCTGTTTTCCTCTAGACGAGAATAAGAAGTCATGTAAACTGCTGTTCCTGCCATTGGTAACGAACCTTGTCCTCCAGCCAAACGGTCACGAATTTCTCCCCCTGATCCTGTTGCAGCTCCGTTAAAAGGCTCTACAGTGGTTGGGAAATTATGTGTTTCTGCTTTTAAAGAGATAACCGAATCAAATTCTTTTATTTCATAAAAATCAGGTTTGTCGGCAGTTTTTGGAGCAAATTGCTGTACTCTTGGTCCTTTTACAAAAGCTACGTTGTCTTTGTAAGCCGAAACAATATCGTTAGGGTTTTCCTGAGATGTTTTTTTGATTAATTTAAAAAGAGAAGTTTCTTTTTCTACACCATCAATAACGAAAGTTCCGTTGAAAATTTTGTGACGACAGTGCTCTGAATTGGCTTGAGAGAAAGCGAAAATCTCTGAATCTGTTAATTTTCTACCTAATTTGGTTGATAAATTATCCAAATATTCTACTTCTTCCTGACTTAAAGCCAAACCTTCCGATTTGTTATAAGCAGCAATATCATCAATATCCAAAATAGCTTCTGGTTGAATATGAATCGTGAAAATATCTTGATTCAACTCGGTATATTTTTGCGAAAGCATAGGATCGAAATCATTGAAATCGGCTGCTACTTTGTGAAATTCTTCGATACGAATGATTCCGGTAATCCCCATGTTCTGGGTAATTTCCACCGCATTGGTACTCCAAGGCGTAATCATTGTGGCGCGAGGTCCAACAAAAAAATCCGACAAAGCGGATTTCTCTATTTTATTTGCGTCGGCAAAAAGCCAATTAAGTTTTGAAATGTCTTGAGCCGAAATTTCGTTTTGCGTTTGTACTGCAAAAACAGTTTTGCTTTGGTTTTCAAAGAAATGGATCATTGTTGTGTAGTTTGTTGTATTTAACGGTGCAAATTTAGGTTAAATATATAGTAAGAGCAAATGTGAAAAGCAAAGTATTCTGAAAATTTAAAAAGGTGAAAAATCAGCCTGAATCGGCTTCCTTTAGTTCGCCGTATTTAGCCTTGCTGTGATAAAAAAGCGCAAATAGGAAATAATTTATAACTTTACAAAAAGAGAAAAATAAACAAGTAAAAAATAGACTTTTACATATATCCAAACTTTGTGAGTTTTGTATGTTTTGAGTTAGCAGTAATTTTAAGAATAACACAAAATTTAGTATGTTCGATTCACGAATTAAAATCAACCAATTTCAATCATTTACTACGGCAACCGAAATTAAAACCCCCTATTATAACATTATTATGGTTGACGGGGCTTCCTCTTTTTCTGTAGATTTTACACAATATGAATCAACAGGTAGGCATTTGCTTTTTTTAGCTCCCTATCAGTGTTTGAGTTGGCATGATTCTTCGACAGTATTTGCAAATATTATTCAATTTCATGGAGATTTCTACTGTATTGAGTACCACAAAAAAGAGGTTGCATGCAATGGGATTTTGTTTAATAATATATATCAACAGCCTTTTGTGGCGGTTTCTGATCTGGTTTACGATGAGATTAGTACGATTATTCAGAAAATGCAGATTTTGGGCCTGTCCGAGTTGAATTCGGATATATCAATTGTTAAATCGTATCTCCAGCTTATTTTGGCTCTGTGCAGTAAAGAGAAACTGCTAAATGAGACTTATTTTGTAAAAGAACCAGCTAAACATGACGATATTTTAAATTTCCAATTTTTATTAGACAAGCACTTTCTAGAATCAAAAGAAGTGGAGTTCTATGCTTCCAAATTATGTTTGTCGAAAGATGCGTTCAGTAAAAAAATCAAAAAAAATTTTGGAAAATCTCCGTCAAAACTAATTCAGGAGCGTATTGTGCTGGAAGCTAAAAAGCTGTTGCATCTAACGTATAAGCCCATCAAGATAATTGCAAGTGAACTCAATTTTGAAGATGAATTTTATTTTAGCAGATACTTTAAAAAAGGAGTTGGTGTTTCGCCAAAAAAGTTCAGAGAAGATGTTGGAATTTCTATTGTGGCTAAACAGTCCATGCAAAACCCCATTTAGTCCATTCTTGTATTTTAAATTGTTATATACCTTTGTACTCTAATCAAAAATAATTAAGAAATGAAAAGTATTATTAAATTTTTTGCTTCAGGACAAAGTTATTTTATCGATTTTATTAGGGTTGCAATATTTGTTGTAATGGTTTGGATTGGAGGCTTGAAAGCTTTCAACTATGAGGCCGATGGAATAGTGCCATTCGTTATAAACAGTCCTTTTATGAAATTTTTTTATCATAACACGGGTAATACGGCCAAAAAAGATAAAGGAGAAATTGTAGCAGAATATAATTTGTATAAAAATCTAGAAGGCAAAACAGTAAAAAATAATATAGATTGGCATGAAAGTAATGGGACCTATGCTTTTTCTTATGGTTTGGGATTGGTTATCGTAATTATTGGGCTATCTGTATTGCTGGGTATTTGGTTTCCTAAAATAGGATTTTGGGGAGGAATTTTAACTGCTGGGATGTCAATTACCACGTTAACATTTTTAATAACAACTCCAGAAGTTTACGTTCCGAATTTAGGTGGAGATTTTCAGACTCCTCAACATGGTTTTCCATATTTGTCTGGAGCTGGACGATTGGTAATAAAAGATATAATTATGCTCGCTGGAGGGTTAATTATTGCATCTAATAGTGCTCAAAAAATCATAAGCTCTTCTATTAAATCATAAAAACTACCATTTTCGATTTTATTTAGGAAACGGTTTATTCTGATATGCACCTAAATCTGGTGGCACCGTTCTGGTAATTCCTAGTATATCAAACGGAATTAAATAAGCCGAATTCCCTTTTGCGAAAGCAGAAGAAGTTTCGTCGATATTGAAGTTGTTGATGTTTGGATTAAAGAATTTTGGGTCTTTGTTGAGAATAATGGAATTGTAATGAACAGGATCAGTTTCAAATAGATAATCAGGATCATTGTTTTTGTTGGACTTAATTAGACAATTATTAAATTGATAGACAAATGCAGCTCCTGATTTTTTGTCCAAAAGCAGTTCGTTCGAATACGAACCATAAATGATGCAATTGTTGAAGGTTGCTCCAGTAAGATCTTTGGTTTCAGGAGTGCCACCATCGATGTAATTGCTAATGTACACCGCTACTTGTTCAGGACTTGACCAGTCGTTGTTGAAAGTTGAGTGCGTGAACTTGTAATTTCCTCCGTAAGTGCAAGCTAAACTGGCTTTTCCGGTGTAGTTAATAACGATGTTTTCTCCTTCAATCAAAGCACTTTTGGCTTGAATTCCGTAATGTGTGCAATTGTAAATCTGGGTGTTTTTTATAGGCATAGTTGTTCCGTCATTGCCTTCGATGAATAGCCCAACTGTAGCGTTTTTGAGTGTGAGATTTTGAATTGTATTATTGGTACTTCCATTTTGTAACCAAACAGTTCCCCATTGTCCTGGGATATATCCAAAATTCGGTTGTTGACGATCACCACCGAAAATCACTTCGTTTTCTAGTTTATCTGTTGTGGACTTACTACCGTTAATATGTATCGAAGCAGTTTTGGGTACGATAATCCCAGAATCAGAATGGAAATAAACTCTTGCTCCTGGATCAAAAGTCACTGTTTCACCTTCGGGAACGGCGGCGTATCCGTAAATTACATAGGCCTTTTTATTGGTAAAAATAAGTTCGTTTCCATGAATAGGATCGTTTTTGTCCAAATAAAAGCCACTTATTTTTTCATTTCCAATTGGAAGCGTTTCTGTGGTACCATCTGCATTGCGGTTTGGGTATAATAAAATGGCATCTTGCACCAAAGTTACTAATTCCACTTTCTGAAGATTTGCACCACTGTCAAATTCAATTTGGTCTGTATATAGGAATTCGGTTGGGGTGGTGTTATCGCTTTCTACGGTTGTTTCTATGAAAATATACAGACTGTCTTTGGCTAATAACGTAACATTCTCGAACATTTTTCCTTGATTTCCCTGTGCGCCATCAACACTCATTCGGTATTTTGAGTTTGCTCCATTGGCAAATTTTATGAGCGGTATGTTGATGTCATCTTTGGAATGGTTATACACTTTTAAAGCGTATGTACTCGAACTCAAATTGGTGAAAACAGTATCTAAATAAACCGTGTCTTTTGAAAAAGTTAAATTACCTGTACTGGCCACGGTTTCAAAATCACTACGACAGGAGCAAAATGAAAGTATAATTCCAGTTAAAATCAGTAAGGTGATTCGACGCATTTCGTTTTATTTTTTGTAAAAATAACAATAAATTAGATTCTTGGCTTTGTTGTGAGGATTAGATTTTTAGTTTCTGTAGCATTTCATTTATTTCTTTTTTGAATTATCAAATTAGCGTATTTTTACAATCTTTAAAATCAAGATATGACAATAGATAAAGATAAAATGCTCGAATATTGCAATGAGTTTTCCAAAAATACTTTGATGGAAACACTAAATATCGAGTTTATAGATGCTGGCGAAGGTTTTCTTGTTGCCAAAATGCCAGTGAATTCATCAGTACATCAGCCAATGGGTTTGTTGCACGGAGGAGCTTCGGTGGCTTTGGCAGAAAGTGTTGGGAGTGCCGCTTCTCATTTTTTTATTAATGATAAAAACCAGGAAGTACGTGGTATCGAAATTTCGGCCAATCATCTAAAAAGTATTCGTGAAGGCTTTGTTATTGGTACTGCCCGCATTATTCATAAAGGCAGAAGTTTGCATCTCTGGGAAATTAAAATCACGGATGAAGCTGGGAATTTAGTTTCGCTTTGCAAATTGACGAATATGGTTTTGACGAAAGAGAAACAATAATATGGATGATTTTTTTGAAATAGTGATACAGCAACAACAGCATAACTTGCCTTTTGTTTTGTATTGTAAACCCAATTCAGATGCTGTAATTGGAATGTTTCAGCAAAATGATACTTTGTATGAAGTAGTTGATTTTACCGAAAGAGGTTTTGTTTTTTCTTCTTTCGATGGAAATAAAAATTATATAATTCCTGAAGAGAATTCCGAAATCAAGCGTTTTGCATTTGATAAAAAAGAGATTTCTGAAAATGAAAAAGAGTTTGTTTCTCCCAATGAAATTGTCAAGACAAATTTTGAAAGATTAGTTGCCAAAGGAATCGAAGCGATACAAGAGAATGAATTTCAGAAAGTAGTTTTGTCTCGAAAAGAAACTATTGATTTGCTTGATTTTGACTTGGTTACCACTTTTGAAAACCTAGTTCAATTATATCCTGCGACTTTTGTGTATTGTTTTTTTCATCCGAAAATTGGAATTTGGATGGGAGCAACGCCAGAGCAATTATTGAAAGTTGAAGGAAATATTTTTGAAACTATGGCTTTAGCTGGGACACAAAAAAACACTGGTTATGAGGAGATTGTATGGCAAGATAAAGAAAAACAAGAACAGCAATTCGTTACCGATTATATTGTCTCTGAGTTGAATAAAGTTTCAAATTCAATTTTAGTTTCTGAACCGTACAGTATAAAAGCGGGAAGTATTTGGCATATCAAAACGGATATTTCAGGTCAATTGAATTCGACTAAGAATTTAAAAGAAGTTGTTGGTTTATTGCATCCCACACCTGCGGTTTGTGGTTTGCCAAAATTGGAATCCAAGCAGTTTATTTTGGATAATGAAAATTATGATAGGACTTTTTACACCGGTTATTTAGGAGAATTGAACAGCAGTTCAGCATCAGATAAAACCAGTTCTGATTTGTTTGTTAATTTGCGTTGTATGGAAATTGAAATGGATTTAAATCTAAAAACTGCAAAAGCCAATTTATTTATGGGTTGCGGAATTACGAAAGACAGTATTCCAGAAAAAGAGTGGGAGGAAAGTGTAAATAAGTCAATGACGATGAAGAGGGGTTTCAATTAAGAATGCAGGTTGCAGAAAAGAGAATGCAGAATTCGTTTTTTAGAAAATAGAAAATATAAAGAGCAAAATTTAAATTTTCTCTTTTAACATTAAAATAAGATAGATGAAATTAGATATACTAGCTTTTGGAGCACATCCCGATGATGTAGAATTAGGATGTTCCGGAACAATTTTAAAAGAGGTTTCTTTGGGTAAAAAGGTTGGGATTGTTGATTTGACCCGTGGTGAACTGGGAACTCGAGGTTCCGCTGAAATTCGCGATCAGGAAGCGAATGATGCAGCAAAGATATTAGGGGTTATAGTTCGCGAAAATTTGAATATGAGGGACGGTTTTTTTGTTAATGATGAAAAGCACCAGTTGGAAATCATAAAGATGATCCGAAAGTACCAACCTGAGATTGTATTGTGCAATGCAATAGACGATAGACATATTGACCACGAAAAAGGGAGTAAATTAGTTTCGGACGCTTGTTTTTTATCTGGTTTGATGAAAATTGAAACGGTTGTTGATGGTGAAATTCAAAAGCCATGGAGACCGAAAGTGGTTTATCATTATATACAATGGAAAAATATAGAACCTGATTTTGTTGTAGATATTACAGGGTTTACTGATAAGAAAATTGAATCTATTTTGGCTTACCGCTCCCAATTTTATGATCCAAATTCGAAAGAACCAGAATCGCCAATATCGAGTAAAAACTTCTTGGAAAGCCTAAATTACCGTTCTAGGGATTTAGGAAGGCTAACAGGTGTAGAACATGCCGAAGGTTTTACTGTTGAAAGGTATTTGGCAGTCAATAGTTTAGGAGATTTGAAGTAAATTTGCTGAATTTTTTTTAATTTTTTGTTTGTAGAAGTAAACATTTGTTCTATATTTGCAACCGCTAAGCACAAATGGTGGTTGTAGCTCAGCTGGTTAGAGCATCGGTTTGTGGTGCCGAGGGTCGCCGGTTCGAACCCGGTCATCCACCCAAAAGGCAAAAGCCTCGAAGTAATTCGGGGCTTTTTTTGTACAGTTAAGTTTCGCGTGAAATTTCACCAAAACAGGGATCAGTAGATCAAGTTTGAATCGCCGATTCTTTTTTAAAGGATATAGTGAATTTTGTTCCCTCATTGATTTTGCTGTCAACTTCAATTTTACCTCCTAAACTGGTAATGTGATTGTTGATTAAATAGAGTCCAATTCCTTTGCTATCAATGTGGTTATGGAATTTTTGATGCAAACCAAATACTTTGTCTTTTACAAGTTCCATATCGAAGCCTATTCCGTCGTCTGAAAAAAACAATTGATCTATTTCATTATTTTTTTTAGAATAAACAGAAATAATTGGAGGGCAACCTGGTTTCGCATATTTAATGGAATTCGTTATTAAATTCAGGAATATACTTTCTAAGTATGCTTTATTGAAATTAACTTTTTCAAGTTCGCTAAAGTTAATTTTAAAGGTGACTTTTGAATTTTGGATTAAAGAACTTATAGAATCCATGACTGTATTTAGCGATTCATTCAGGTCCAATTCTTCAACCAGAGTGGTTATATTGTCTTCGTGAATTAAAATGTCTACATAATCGTTTAAGGTTTGTTTTAAATTTTCACTGGTTGATTTTAGCATTTCGATAAATTGAAGTGTTTCGGGGTCTTCAATTTTTGAGATATCTAAAAGACTGAAAATTGAAAGAAGATTATTTACGGGCGATCTCAAGTCATGAGAATTGGTATAGCTTAATTTCTTGAGATCTTTATTGATTTTTGTAATTTTCGAGAGAAGTAAATTTCGTTCTTCTTCTATTTTTTTGTTGTGAGTGATGTTTTTGGCAACTGCATAAACTAATTTTTCTTCTGTGATTGGCATAGATGTCCATGATAGCCATACAATTTCGCCATTCTTTGTTACATATCGATTTTCAAAATTCAACAGGGGGTTATTATTGAGAAGTTCTTTTCGAACCTTTGCCGTATGCACCCTGTCATCTTTATGGACAAATTCGTTAATTGGTTTTGAAAATAATTCTTCATTGGTATAACCCAATAATTTAGAGACAGCAGGATTTATTTTTACAAAAAAACCGTCAAATCCAGCTATACATAACAAATCAGCTGATAGTTCGAAGAAATGTTCAAATATATAATTACTGTTTGGAGTTGGATTTGAATTTTGCTTTTCTGTCATTATTTTTGATTGAAAGTATTTCTATATTTTATTGTCAATTTAAAAGAACTATTTAGATATTCTCTCTTTGTTTATTAAAACTCGAATTTTATTCACCTTGTTTTACAAAGTATGTTGGATGTATATGAGTTTGTAATTTAATAAAAAAAGAGCTTTGAATTGCTTCAAAACTCTTTTTTTAACTTAATTATGAGACAGAATGCAAATTACGGCCTACTAAAAACTACTATTTAAGAGGTTTGTCAACTATAATTCTTTCTAGTCTGTCAGCCAATTCCCCAGTAATTTGGTATGTTCAACATCACGACAGTCAATATAAATGTTCAGTAATTTCCTTCAAATCACTTTTTGATGAATAAGAGCTGTCAATAAGAGCCTCGAAGTAATTTTTGGTTTTAAGTTTTGTGACAGAATAATTATTATTTTCTTAATTTAAAATAGATTAATTTTTATTAAATTGCTTATAATAAACAATTTAAATAATAGCTATGGGAACATTTTTAGTTAGTAAAAGAAAAAATGATGAATTTCAATTTGTGTTAAAAGCAGGAAATGGGCAAGTTATTCTTGCAAGTGAAGGATATGCATCCAAAGCAGCTTGTGAAAATGGAATAGAATCGGTCAGGAAAAATTCTCAAGACGATGCACGATTTGATAAATTGGAAGCCAAAAACGGAAAACTTTATTTTAATCTTAAATCAACCAACGGTCAAATTATTGGTAGCAGTGAAATGTATGAATCGGTTTCGGCGCGCGATAACGGAATTGAATCCGTAAAGAAAAATGCTCCAGATGCGGATGTAAAAGAAGATTTGTAGTCAACTATAATTATTTTATTAAAACGAAATCTTGTCAATTTTTGAGAAGGTTTCGTTTTTTTTATGATTTTATAGATGTGATTTTATTTTCACATAAAGTGGAATTAAATTGATTTTAGATTCCAGGCAAAAGAATAGTTGTGATACCCCCTAAAAAAAATAGGGGTTAAAATTTAAAGCGGATCTATTTTTGTGAGCTTACTACCAAAAATGAGACAGTGTTTATGTAAAGGAGAATAGTTGTGATTAAAAGGTGCTTTGTTTTGAAAAAGCTTGTAAATACAAGGCTTTATCTATAAATTTGCAATATGAAAAATAATGTTTTTAATATTTTCCTTTCACTCATAATCGTCACTTTTTCCTTAATCTGGATAAGTGATAAATTGTCTGTGCTAGTAGAAAATGAAAAATACAGTTATTTTGAAACAACCGAAAAAGGAGATTCTGAAAATCAAACAGAAAATAAATTAAAGACTTTGTTTGTAAGTCAAATTGATTATTCAAATTTTGGGTTATACTTATTACCCAATTCAAAAGACATCAATTCTTTATATTCATTTACCGTTAAAGAATTTTGTTTTAAAAATCTAACACCTCCTCCCGAAAAAGTATAATTATGTTTCAATAGTTTGATTATCTGGAAAACTATTATAAAATAATTATTAAAATCTGCTACGATAATATCGTGGTTAAACAACACATATCAAAAATGAAAAATATCATAACTGCAATAGCTGTATTGTTTACAGTTCAATTTTTTGCACAAACGCACGAAATCATTAAACACAATGGTGAAAAATTAGATGTAAATTTTATAAAAGCTGAAAACAATTTAGTTTACTATGCCTATCCTGGTAGTATGGAAGAGCATAAAATTAGCCGATTCGCTGTGTCTCAGTTGATTGAAAAATCCAAAAGCAATTCTAAGATTATATCTGAAAAGATAAATTTTGCCGAGAAACCCGACTATAAGAAAGTGATTGTATTGAAAGAATCTGAAACAATTGGGTTGACAAAATCTGATAATTTGATTAGTTATTTGGGTATTGCCAAAGGAGAAACAAGATGGTCTTTGTCTGAGATGGGTGAAAATAAATTGAAGCAAAATGCGGCATCAAAAGGACATCAATTTATTGTGATTACTTCAAATAAAACGGATAAACTAACGGCGACAGCTTACACGTATTAATTTTTTAGGAATTTAATTTAATCGAACCGTCTTAAAGTAATTTTTAGGGCGGTTTTTTTTTCTTGGTACTATTGTTGTCGATTCCAATTGGTCTGCGTGAGGGACAGCAGCAAGCTACCGAATTAGCGCATATGGCCCGAC
Source organism: Flavobacterium sp. A45 (assembly GCF_002001005.1). GTDB lineage: Bacteria > Bacteroidota > Bacteroidia > Flavobacteriales > Flavobacteriaceae > Flavobacterium. The sequence goes on along the minus strand of NZ_MUNX01000039.1, from coordinate 5,035 downwards.
AGCATAAAGAAAAGTGGCCGAATTAAAGGTTAAGTATTGTTGGCCACTTTTCTTTATGGTGGCACGCTCTAATCTTTTGAATTTTGAAATCATATTAAGGAAAAAAAGAGCTTTGAAATACTTCTAAGCTCTTTTTTTAATTCTATTTTGAATGGATTCGATTGTTACTTAATAGGCTTGTCAACCACAATTCTATCAGGTCTGTTAGCCAATTCCCAGGCAATTACAAAAGCCAATTTTGTTCTTTTTGCTAAGGCATCATATTCTATTTTATTTGGCTCATCTGATTTTTTATGGTAATCCTCATGTACACCATTGAAAAGAAATACAGCAGGGATACCAAATTTTGCAAAATTATAATGATCAGAGCGCTCGTAAAAATGGTTTGGGTCTTTTGGATCGTTGAATTTAAAATCCAAGTCCAAATTGGTGTATTTGTTATTCTGCGCAACTGTAATATTGTGTAAATCGCTTGATAATCTATCTGCGCCTATTACATATACGTAATTATTGGTGTTGGCGTGTTCTATGTCGCGGCGGCCTATCATATCAATGTTAATGTTAGCAATTGTATTGGCGATAGGGAACAATGGGTTTTCAGAGTAGAAACGGGAGCCATGCAGACCGTGTTCTTCGCCAGTAACGTGTAGAAATAATATGGAACGTTTTGGCCCATGTCCATCCTTTTTTGCTTTTTGAAAAGCTTCAGCAATTTGAAGAATCGCTACCGTTCCTGAACCATCGTCGTCGGCACCGTTGTAGATTTCTCCATTTTTTACACCTACGTGGTCATAGTGCGCCGAAATAACCAAAACTTCATCTGGTTTTTCAGAACCTTCAATGTAGGCCCAAATGTTTTCAGAATCAGGTAAGTTTTCGTTACGTTTGGCATTCAAGAAAGAAGCTGGTATTGATTGGTAATAACTTTGAGCTCCTTTTGGATATGCAATTTTGCTTTTTTTGTATTGGCTGATAAGATATTTTCCAGCTTTTTTTTGTCCTTTAGATCCAGTTTCGCGTCCTTCCATTTCATCAGAAGCAACAATATAGAGTGTGTTTTTTAGTTTTTCAGCTGTTATGGTATTCATGAACTTGGTAGGGTCGTCGTTGTTAACCGATTTTGTTTGGGCAAAAACAGAAATAGTTGTGATAAACAACAAGAGAGATAGGGCTTTTTTCATTTAGTGATTGTGATATTTAGGGTTATTATTTTTTTAAAACTTCGTTTAAGAATAATTTGAAATGTTCAAAAGATCGTTTAGCTGCTTTTTCATTGTAGGCAGCGCCTTTTGAATTGTCATTTCCCGATTCTGGATTGGTAAAGGAATGGACAGCATTAGCATAATATATCATTTGCCAATCGGCTTTTGAGTCTTTCATTTCTTTTTGGAAAGTCAAAATCTCTTCAGTTGGTACATAAGGATCATCGGCTCCATGGCATACTAAAACTTTTGCTGTAATAGGTTCTGTAGATCTTAAATCGTCTTTGCCTAATCCTCCATGAAAAGATACAACTCCTTTTATATTTAGATGACCTCGAGCAGCTTCAATTGCTCCGGTTCCCCCAAAACAATAACCAATTACGACAATGTTTTCCGGATTGGCACCAGAAATAATTAATTGTTGTAAGGCCAAAGAAATTCTTTTTTGATAGGCTTCAAAATTCTTTTTATAAAAACCTGCATTATTTCCAGCTTCATTATTGTCTTTTGGGTAATTTCCTTCACCATAAATATCGGCTATGAAGGCATAATACCCCATTTTTGAAAGTTTATCGGCCGTGTCTTTAGAGAGTTTATCAATGCCTCTCCAAGCGGGTAAGATTAATATACCTGGTTTTTGAATGCTCTTCTTTATTGGCGTAATTTTAAAACCATTTAAAATCTGATTTCCATCTTTGTATTGTACCGGTTTTAATTGAGCAAATGTTTGACCACCTAACAATAGCATTCCTAAAACTATAAATTTTAAATTTTTCATATTGTAGATATTTATTATTTTTTATCGGTCATATGTAATTGCTTCGCCTGTTCGCTATCACTCGCGCCGCATACTTTCATTAGTGCTTGCGACCAATTTAGAGTCATGCTCATTTCATAGCTTTACTTTTTTACAAATATCTGAATAAAAACGGTATAAAAAAACCTTGAAAGTTTCTTCTTTCAAGGTTTTGATTGGGTTGTAAAAAGGATTATTCACCCGGATGATAGGTTCGTTCTGCATTTTTTTCGATGTCTTCTTTATAAAAGAAAACGTCTTTGAATTGCCCTTTTTGATACATTACGGCTTGATCCATAAAATGTTTTGATTTTGAATCACCGCTGTTTCCGCCCGCTAAAAGGGATTTAGCTTTAATTTTAGGTCCAAATTCGACAGCACAAACAAAGCTGTTTCCGTTGTAGCCGTATCTTTTATGAGTACCTTTTTGATAGTTACTTTTATATGCGGGTAAGCTGCCCCAAAGCGCCGATCCAAAACCAATCGGCAAGCTTTCGAGATTGTCATTAAATGTCAAATCAATTTCTCCTGAAGTACGTTGAAACCTGTTGAGTTCGCCCCATGGTATTTGCCATGATCCAAATTTTACTTTTAATTCGTTTACTACTGTTTGTAGTTGCGGAATAAGCTGCTCGGGTGTGGCAGTTTTTGCAAATTGGATTGTGTTTTCGACTTGATCCATTTCGCCTTCGTCAATATATACTTTTTGAATAATCGGGTTTATTTTGTAGCCCCATTCATTAGCTAGAGTAGTTGCTACCGATTTTTCATTGGCATAAAAATCCCATTTTTTTAATTCTGTAATGGGTTCTATAAGTTCACTATATATTGGATTTTCAGGTTTTATATTTTTTTCAAAACTGGAAATTAATGCAGGAATCAAAACTTCAAAAATAGAGAGTTTTGAGTCGTAACCATCTGCAATTATTTTGTCCAGAGTATATTCTTTTCCCTTATCTAGTATGCGAACGGCATTTACTCCTCTGAAGTTTTCTCCATCGGGCGCCATATATGGCAAAAAATCAGCTTCTTTTGGACTATTGATTCCTGCAACGGTGTATGGAGTCGAATTACAATTTTGCAACCATCCATTTGAAGGATTAAATAGATGGACAGTTTCTGATGGATCGTGCAATCCTCTCCATTGTGTATTGGATGTTGTGCCATCCATAACTTTAGACCAATTTAAATTTTTATCTCTAATTGGAATAAAATTTCCATGCCAATAAGCAATATTCCCTTTGCTATCGGCATAAACGGTATTGTTTGAAGTATTGGCTTTCAATTCCATTGCTTTTTTATAGTCTTCAAAGTTTTTTGATTTTGTGCGTAGCCAGCTTTGCTCTAAGCTTTTCATAGAACGGTTGTTGGATTTTAGACTAATCCATTTTCCATCTCTTTTAGCCATAATTGGTCCTTTATTGGTAAAGTATGTAGTAAAAGTTTTTGGAATTAATTTACCGTTTTCCAGATAGCTGATGGTTATTTTTTTTTCTAATATAGGTAATAATTTAGAATCGTATTCGTAAAAAAGCTTTTTGTTTCTGGTCGTGATTTTTTCAGCATAGACATCAGCTACATCGACATTCGATGATGTATGCATCCATCCGCAATTTTCATTAAACCCCTGATAAATGAAAAATTGCCCCCAAGTTACAGCTCCATAGGCATTCAGTCCTTCTTGGCTATTGATTTGTATTTCAGGTCTAAAATAAAAAGTGGTATGCGGATTGATATATAAAATAGCATTTCCGCTGGCTGTTTTGGACGGAGCAATAGCAAATCCGTTGGAGCCTGTTTGCATGTCTTTCACTTTTTCGACATAAGCATATTTGTCATCATTACCATAAAAGGATTTTAACTCTTCATTGGTTAAATCGGCTGTACTTATTGCGCCAATACTTCCATCTGTCCAAAGCAAAGGAAACCAAGGTTCAAAATGAGTTAACATCAATGGTTTTACTTCTGGATGTTTGTGTAAATAAAAATTGATTCCATCAGCATAACTGTTTAATAATTTTTTTAGCCAAGGAGCTGCATTTTTATAATCTGCTTTGGCTTCATTAGCATCAATTAGTAAACGGGTTTCTAAATCATTGTATAAAAAACTTCGGCCTTTTACCTCTGCTAAACGGCCCAGTTTGTCAATGTAGTTCATTTCTACTCTCTTGAAATCATCTTCGCATTGTGCGTATAACATCCCAAATACGGCATCGGAATCAGTTTTTCCGTATATATGTGCGATTCCCCATGTGTCTCTTATAATTGTAACTTGTTGGGCAATTTTATTCAGTCTATTAATTTCTTTGCTATCTAGCTTTTGGGCTGTAGCGGTGTTGTTGAAGCTGAATATCATCAACCATAATAGGGAAATTATGTATCTGCAGTTTTGCATATGTAACAGAGAAAAAGTGTCGTGAATTTTAAGCTTAAACTTGAAAATGGAGAACTAATTCTTGTTTTTTTAATGGACATTATTTACAAACTTACGTTTCTCTTAAAAGCACAACCCAACTCTATTAATGAATCGGTTTTTGCAATTCCGGGTATATTGTCAATTTGCTCATAAAGTAGTTTTCTCATGTGTTCATGGTCTTTGGCAATCATTTTTACATAAAGAGTATATGAACCAGTTATGAAATAACACTCTGTGATTTCGGGTATTTTTTTTAATTCTTCGATAACTCTTGCTGAGTCATGGTCTTTTTTTAATGTAATTCCTGTGAAAGCTCCCCAATCATAGCCTATTTTTTTTTCGTCTAGAGTTGGTTTGATTCCTGTTATAATTCCATTTTCCAATAAACGGTTGATACGTTGATGAACCATCGTATTTGATATTTTTAAATTGGTAGCAATTGCCGAGAATGCCATCCTTCCGTCTTTTTCTAATTCTTTTATAATATTGATGTCAAATTCATCTAATATATCCATTTTTTTGTTTTTTAAAGTTAAAATCACTTTTTTTTGGTTTATAAAAGTAATTATTTTTTTATTTATATTTTTTGATGAAAACCTGCTTAAATGTTAAATTAAAAAT
>NZ_MUNX01000050.1 GCF_002001005.1 Flavobacterium sp. A45 | reverse complement strand
TATATACACATTTAAATTCAATACTACTATTACTTTGATTTAATGATTCTCCAATTTGTACTGTTGAAATAGGTTTAGTGAAGTAATTATGAAAAGTTGAAGCAAAATAATCAATAGATTTTTGGGTAATCAAAATTTCTGATAACCTTTTTGAAATTAAACGTTCTCTATTAGCTACCAAATCTTGACGCTCTTTTCTTAATTTGTCTAATTCTTCTCTTTCTTTATTTTTTAACCTTTCATATCGTTGTTTGTAATTTGTTTTCCTGTTTATTTCATTTTCAATGTTATTAAAAGAGTATCCACTTGATAAAAAGCCCGAATAATCAGAATGTGAAAAACTAATATTAGAATCAATTATAAATTTATTAAAGTTGTCGTCCTTTATGAGTTCTGTTTCATCTAGGGTTTCAACACCAACTTTTATTTTTTTTACAATTTGATTATGTTTTTTATTAACTAAATTGATAAATGTGTACAAATAAAATTTTCGCAATTCATCAATATTTTCAAATGATTCTTTTCTTGATTGTTCAATTTTTTCTTCATCGATTAATCTAATTTCTACGTCAATCTTCTCGATTTCAGTATCAATTAAATCTTTTTTATTTTTAAATAATTGATAAACATATCCTTTGTTTTTGTCTAAACAATCAAAATCGGAAGGTTCAATATTTTTGTAAATCATCATTGATAACAATTTTATTTTGTCAATACCACTCCCTCCTAAAATTTTTTCATATATCTTAAACTCGTTACAAATTGATATAATTGTTCGCATGTCATTGATATATCGAGAAACGACTTCAATAAAATCTTTAAACTTACTTTTTTCTTCTAAATCACTTATTTGATTTAAATTAAGAGCCAATGCTCCAAGGAATTTATCTGAGGAATTTGTATAATTTATTACAGGAATAACAGGCAATATTATATCGAAGAATTTTGTGCGTTCGGTTTCATCGAACATATTATCTCTCACAGCATATACAAAAGTAACTTTTCCTCTTTTTTTAATTGGTTGGTAATTATTTATCAAGCAATTAATTTCTCTAAGCTTAATATAAATTTCTGTATTATCAAATCTATCTAAGTCTTCGATAAAAACAACATCTGTTTTATTCTTATCAAAAAAATAAAGTATTTCGTCTATCTCGTTTTCGAAATCAATCGTTTTGGAATCATTCTTGTTATCAAACTCTGCTTCACTAACTTTGAGTTTACCAATTTTAAAGTTTACAAAAAAATCATAAGTTGTATACAAGAAATATATTCCTCCAGAAATAGCAAAAATACTGCACATAAAATCAAGTATTTCTGCATATAATTTAGTTAGCCATAATGTGTGTATTAATTTAGTTGTAAGTAGTGAATCTGGAAAATCAAAATCTGATAAATAAATAATTGATGAAATCCATAAAAATAGTAAACCTGTTTTTAGACGAATATATTTATAATTGATTATTCTTTTAAATCTTGATTGAGGAACTTTATCATGAGAAACTTTGTAAAAGATTTGTTTTAATATACTATATTCTAATTTGCTTGTTTTATCATCCTTAATTACTTTTCCATCAAAAGTTGCTAAAGAAATATTTATAAATTTTAGGTTAGAAAAATTATGTTCAAAAGTTTTTATTATTGACGTTTTGCCTGAACCATAAGGGCCGGTTAAGGCAATATTTAATATATTGTTGTCTTTGATAACTTCATTCAGCAAAGCAGAATGATTATCCTCTCTTGAGCTTAATATTTTAGGTGTGAAGTTTTCAATTTTGACAATTTTAATGCGGTCTAATTTTTTCTCCAATCTATATTTCGAGATTATCAATTTTTTTAGCAAAGATTTTTGTATGTTAATCTTAATCTTCTTGGCAAATTCTTTTCCTTTTTTAATAATATTATTTGTCATTTTCAAGTTTTTTCATTCTTGCTAAATTATATCTTTTAACAAGACAAATATTTGAAACTTGTTCACAATGAGAGCATTTTATTTACAATCAATACTTTTAAAGTTCGACTGTTATTTTTGATTTAAGACTGATAATATTGAGATAATTGATTTAGTTTTAAATTAAAGAAGGAAATAGCTTATTTTTTTAAAAGTAGAAGACCAAATCATTTCTAATTGAAAACTAAACATCTTGCCTAGCCCCGATGGAAGCAAATATCCTTTTGTCTCGTCCTCAAACGAGATAAAAGATATTGCGGACAGCGGGAGTGAACTTGATGTAAGCACAAATCTCTCTGCTCCTAAAAACAAAAAAAAAACACCAGCTTTTCGACTGGTGTTGTTGATGACCTTTGTCAAAGTTCAAAACTTTGGCAAAGGTTTTTACGGACGTTTTTATTTATTCGTGTACCAACTCGGTTTGATTTCTAAAAACGAGTTCGTTGTCGAAGGCATCGAGTAGGATGATGCTGTCGGGTTTTACGCGACCGGCGAGGATTTCTTTGGAGAGTTGGTTGAGGACGTCTCTTTGAATTACTCGTTTTACGGGTCTGGCACCAAATTGCGGGTCATAACCTTTCTCGGACAGATACGCGATAGCTTCGGGAGTGGCGTCCATGGTGATGCCTTGTTGGGCAAGCATTTTGGTTACGCTTTTCAATTGTAATCCTACGATTTGGGCAATGTTGGCACTTGTTAATGGCGTGAACATTACGATTTCGTCGATACGGTTGATGAACTCGGGGCGCACGGTTTGTTTCAATAATGCGAGCACTTCGATTTTGGCGAGTTCAGTGGCGGCTTCGACGCTTCCTTTTAGGTTTTCAAATTTTTCCTGTATGATTTGGCTTCCCATATTGGAAGTCATAATGATAATGGTGTTTTTGAAATCGGCCAAACGCCCTTTGTTGTCGGTCAGACGGCCTTCGTCGAGTACCTGCAACAAGATGTTGAAAGTGTCGGGATGGGCTTTTTCGATTTCGTCCAACAGTATTACGGAGTACGGTTTACGTCGCACGGCTTCGGTCAATTGTCCACCTTCGTCATAGCCCACGTATCCCGGAGGCGCACCTACCAATCGGCTCACGCTGTGGCGTTCTTGGTATTCGCTCATATCGATACGGGTCATCGCGTTTTCATCATCAAATAGATATTCGGCCAGGGCTTTGGCAAGCTCGGTTTTCCCAACTCCTGTTGTTCCTAGGAAAAGGAAGGTTCCCACCGGTTTTTTCATATCCTGCAATCCGGCACGGCTTCGACGTACAGCATCACTCACCGCTTCGATAGCTTCCTCTTGGCCAACAACACGTTTTTGCAATTCTCCTTCAAGATGCAATAGTTTTTCGCGTTCGCCCTGAAGCATTTTCATCACTGGAATTCCGGTCCATTTGGCCACCACTTCGGCAATGTCTTCGCGGGTTACTTCTTCTTTTATCAATGAAGTTCCCGATTGGTTTTCGGCCAATTGTTTTTGAAATTCAGCCAATCGATCTTGGGCTTCCTTGATTTTACCGTAACGAATTTCGGCTACTTTACCGTAATCGCCATCACGTTCGGCGCGCTCGGCTTCGTGTTTGAAATCTTCAATTTCGGTTTTTACTTCCTGAATGTTATCGGCGACTTCTTTTTCGGCTTTCCATTTGGCGTAAATTATGTTTCGTTCATCTTTGAGATTAGCCAAATCCAAACCTAATACTTTAAGTTTACTTTCGTCTTTCTCGCGTTTAATGGCTTCTATTTCGATTTCCAACTGCATTATTTTTCGATCCAAAACATCCAATTCCTCAGGTTTGGAGTTGATTTCCATACGCAGTTTGGAGGCCGCTTCGTCCATTAAGTCGATGGCTTTGTCCGGAAGGAAACGATTGGTGATGTAGCGTTGCGAAAGTGTTACGGCTGCAATGATAGCGTCGTCCTTAATTTGCACTTTATGATGTGTTTCGTATTTTTCCTTGATTCCTCTCAGAATCGAAATCGCACTTTCGGTATCCGGTTCTTCGATTATGATTTTTTGGAAACGGCGTTCGAGGGCTTTGTCTTTTTCGAAATATTTTTGGTATTCGTCCAAAGTCGTCGCACCAATGGCGCGCAATTCTCCACGAGCCAAAGCCGGTTTAAGAATATTGGCGGCATCCATTGCGCCTTCGCCACCGCCTGCACCCACAAGCGTGTGAATTTCGTCAATGAAAAGCACGATGTCTCCTTCGGCAGCGATCACTTCTTTAACAACCGATTTTAATCGTTCCTCAAATTCTCCTTTGTATTTGGCACCCGCAATCAAGGCACCCATATCGAGTGAGAATACGATTTTGTCTTTCAGGTTGTCGGGTACGTCGCCATCCACGATTCGGTGTGCGAGACCTTCGGCAATGGCGGTTTTACCTACACCGGGTTCTCCCACAAGCATTGGGTTGTTTTTGGTTCTTCGGGTTAGGATTTGTAGTACGCGTCGAATTTCCTCGTCACGACCAATCACAGGATCTAGTTTACCTGTTCTAGCCAGTTCGTTGAGGTTTTTGGCGTATTTGTTCAAAGAATTGTAATTTTCTTCAGCCGATGCTGAGGTTACACGTTCTCCTTTGCGCAATTCTTCAATGGCGGCTTTCAGTCCTTTTCCGGTTACTCCCTGGTCTTTCAGAATTTGGGAGACCTTACTTTTGGAATCGAATATGGCCAGAATCAAATGCTCAATCGAAACGTATTCGTCGTTCATTTTTTTTGCAATGATTTCGGCTTCGTTCAGGGCAGTATTGGCGCTTCTCGAAAGCTGGATTTCGCCTCCGGAAACTTTTGGAAAACTCTGAATAGTTGCATCTAAAATTTGAAGAAACAACGGTACATTGACGTTTAGTTTTTTCAAAATAAAAGGTGCCACATTTTCATCCACTTCAAAAATTGATTTGAAAATGTGTTCGTTTTCTATTTGTTGTTGACCCAAACTCTGAACCAGTTGCTGTGAAAGCTGTATGGCTTCCTGCGATTTAATGGTAAATTTATTAATGTTCATGATTAAAGGTTTTATGTTTTTATGTTTTTGTTTTACTTATGATTAGCTATAGGTTTTAATTATAGCTAATGAGTTATAACCAATTGCTGATTACTGAATTTCACTATTTAATAGCTAACTTTGCAAAATAATCATCAAATGGTATTCCACTATAAATTTACGGACAATTTGACGTTTCCGTGATGATTTTTATCATATTAAAAAGACAAAAAGACATAAAATAAGACAAAATGAGCCTATTCAATTCCCTATTCGGTAATTCAGAAGAAAAGAAAGTAACAACAAGTAAAATTAATTGGATTCCGCTAACCAACTTAGACCAACTGAATGAGATTGTAGCTTTATCGAATGAAAAACCAATAGCGATTTTTAAACACAGTACACGTTGCAGCATAAGCAGATTTGCCCTTAAACAATTTGAAAATGAATATGCTTTGGAAGATAAGGTAGATGCTTACTTTTTGGATTTAATTGAATACCGTGACGTTTCCAATGAAATAGCTAATCGTTTTCAGGTAGTGCATCAATCGCCACAATTATTGCTGATCAAAAATGGTCAATCGGTTTATGATGCTTCGCATGATGCTATTGATGCGGGAGATTTGGTGGAGAGATTGTAGGTATAATATTTTACTAAGATTAAGCTTTTTTTAGCTCGCAAAGCCGCGAAGACGCAAAGAGAAAATGTTTTTAAACTTTGCGTCTTCGCGACTTTGCGAGAGACTGATTGATAAGAATCTAAAATTCCCCGTTTGATCCACCACCACTAAATCCGCCGCCACCAAACTTCATTGGTGATTCTTCGACTTTTACCTCGGGTTTAAGCCCAAATTGTGAAGTAGCCACAAGAACCTGAAGATTTTCGAAAGCATGTGGATTGGCAAATCGGTCTTCTTTGAACGTGATTCCTGTTTCGTTATGTTTTGTTTTTTTTATCGAAAAATAAGTAAAGGCAAACAGTACCAATCCACCAATGGTTAAGGCAACTTCCGGTGGTAAAACGTGATGATACATTCTGAAAGTAAAAAAACTGAAGCAAAGCGCCAGAAAGCCAATCCACAGCATTATTCGGTCTTTATTTTTCAAAGAGAAAACAAGGTAAACCACAGGAATTGAAAACGTAAATACCCAAAAGAACAGCGCGAAAGGGATTTCTGGACTTACACCACCATAATAATACCCTCCTGATAGGCTGAAATTTAATTCCCTTACTACATAATAATTCCCTGCGAGATAGAATAGAATTAAGCAGAAGGCTTTGGCTAGTTTCAGTCCGTTATAATAATAAGGAATAGTTAGATTTTGTAGCTTATTTTTAGAAATAAAATAACCAATACCTGAAAACAGCAACATTACAAAAGGCAATATGGATTTTCCGATTGTTAAATATTCGAATGTTGTATACGCCAGACTAGCCGTAATCCCAAAACAGGCTAGCAATGCCAACGAAAGATTGAGATATCGTAAATAAGCAATGCAGGAAACGATTGCCATTACGATAATAACGGCCAAATAGTTCGTATCGTAATTTTCTTCAAAGCTGAGCCCAACTGCTGTCAATAGTGTTGCAATAGCTCCCAAAATAAACGCATCGTCCAAGCCAAAACCAAAATACTTCATTTCTCTCGACATGAATTCTTTGGTTCCAAAACCAATCATAGAAAAGAAATAGATAAAATAGATATATTGATTATCTCTAGTGGCAAGCATCATTAGTGATATAAATCCGCAAATAGAGGAAAATAACAAACAACCCAAAATAAAGAAGCCAATTCTAATAAAGAGATTATTTTGAGTTTTAAGCCTCGGCAACTGATGATTAAGCGATTGATACTGTTCCATGCTGATGAAACCCGACTCTTTCAATCGATACGCTTCTTGGTCTATATAAACGTTGTCTAAAAGTGTTTTATCGTATGCTATCATCAGATGTGTTTTTGTTAAAATGTTTAATCAGTTTTATAAATCCAATGATGGTGCCAATGAAATAAAACGGTGTTGTAAAAATTAATACCTCGAAAATATCATTGAAATTAATAAAATCGATGACCCTTGCAAAAAAGATATTCATTCCAATAAAACCATATAAAACGGTAAAAATAAACAGGGAAATGGATTTTATCTGGAAACTTAAATTATAAAAATAATAGGCAGCAATTCCTAATATTAACCCAAATGGTGGCCAGTAATCATTACATAAATTAACTATGCAGGAAATGCCAATTAAGTGCAACGAAAAAGTGAGATAGACCAAATTAAAGTGTTTTTTCAAATTGATTTTGGTTGCATACAAAACCCAAAGTAATAAGGTTAATCCAAAAGCCAAACCAATATAACTCAAATAGGTATTGTCAATCATTTCGTTTTCAAAAACATGTTTGGGATCTACAGAAAGTCCTAAATAAGCCGCCATTCCTGTTATTCCGATGGATAGGACACTTTTGTTGTCAAAATAATAGGCACAAAATAGGCTGATGACTGTCGGAATTAATGTAGCCAATCCGTAATGGGTTCCAAAAGTTTGGTATTGAAATTGCAAATAGCCCACAAACGTACAGCTCAATATAACAGCCGTCAGGACCAAATAATCATAAAGCGGATTGGGGAATGGGGCTTCATCTTTTTTGAAACCGGGATGGTTTTTAAAGCAAAAATAGAAGCAGGTCACGGTCACCAAAAGCAACAGACCAAGAATTGCAGTATGACCTATAGTGTCTATGTTTTGGTAAATCAGAATTCCAATGCCAGAAGTAAACATCAGCATTGAAAGATATAATAAGAATTTCAATTCGTTATGAATCGAAAATATATTCAAGCTACGATACGCTTGAATAGATTCGAATTGTTCTTCTGTAATGTGATTTTTGTCAAAAAGCTTTTGTGTTGCTTGTTCTTCTAAATTCGCCATAGTATACAATTATGATATTCATCAAATATATACAATTTTTAGTACTAATTGTAGGGGAATGGATTGTGAATTACTTCAAGTTTTGGCTGGAGGAAACTAAAGAAGTACAAAAAAGCCGATTTCTCTAAATTGAAAAATCGACTTTTTATTGAAATTAGTAAGCAATATTTTATTTCTGGATTTTGATATCCACTACAATTCTTGGATCATAACCGACTCTGTGAACGGATTTAATATAAATCGCACCTTTTTTACCAGCCGCATTTTTGAATAATACTACATTTGGGGTTTTATCATCGGGGAAAGAATCATCATCGTCTGTGTCTATTTTGATAGCATAAAAATCAGAACTTTTTACTATCTTTTTGAATTGTTCAATGGTCAAAATGTCTTTTTGAGCGTTGATAAATAATGTTAGCGGTGCATTTTTTATTCCGTAATCTGAATTATTTGGGCTCATAAAATAGTTTAATGTATAACTTGAACTATAAAAAGCGATATCAATTTTTGGTAATGTTGCGGCATCAATCTTACTTGTTTTAAATGATTTTCCCAATTCGGTTGAGAAGTATAATCCGGCATCATATCCTTCGGATTGGTCTAAAGAAAAAGTAACATCGGTAAAAGTTTTTAAAGTAGAAGTATCCGCAGCTGAATCAGTTTTCTCTGAATCATCACTTGAACAACTGTTAAAAAGAATTGAGCTGATAAATACGAATAAGGCAATTTTGTAGGTTAATTTCATTGGGTTAGTTTTATAAATTCTTTGTGAAAATATAAAATATTATGCATGCATACTATTTTTATGTGTTAAATAATATTGATTTTTTATTAATGATTTAAGGGAGAATTGGTTACAAAAAAAATCCATAAGTGATTATGGATTCTTTTGTTTAATCAGTTTTTGAATTAATAAGTACTCTTCATTTTCTCTTTTATTTCCTCCAAACATAGGTTATTGATGCTTCCTTCGTGTGTGTGTTTGGTTTCTTTTGGAGATTGGTAGGTTCCGTTTTCCAATTGCTCAGCAACTGCTTTGTAGGCATCCCTAAACGGCATTCCTGCAACTACCATTTCGTTTAAAGTATCAACCGTAAACAGGTAATTGTATTTTGGGTCATTAAGAATATTGTCTTTTACCGTGATGTCTTTGATAGAGAAAATGGCAATATCCAAACACGCTTTCAGGTTTTGAATCGCAGGAAACAATCCTTCTTTCAATAATTGAAAATCCCTGTGGTAACCACTAGGAAGATTATTGGTGATTAAAGTGATTTCGTATGGCAAGGCTTGAATCTTGTTGCATTTGCCACGAATCAGTTCAAAAACATCAGGGTTTTTCTTGTGTGGCATAATGCTAGAACCAGTAGTAAGATGCGACGGTAAACCAATGAAATCAAAATTTTGACTCATATACAAACAAACATCCATTGAGAATTTTGCTAATGTTGCAGCTACACTACTCATTGCAAAAGCAACTGTTTTTTCCGATTTTCCACGGCTCATTTGTGCCGCAACCGAATTGTATTTCAACGTTTCAAAACCTAATTCTTTGGTAGTAAAAGTTCTGTTGATAGGGAAGGAGCTTCCGTAACCTGCAGCTGAGCCTAATGGATTTTGATCAACTATTTTTAAAGCGGCATTAAGCATTGTGATATCGTCAATCAAAGTTTCAGCATAGGCGGAAAACCACATCCCGAAAGAGGAAGGCATCGCAATTTGCAAGTGTGTATAGCCCGGTAACAATACATTTTGATGTTTCTCTGCCGATTCCATCATTAAATCGAAAAGCGTTTTTACCTGCTCTTTCAATTCTTTGACTACATCCTTCAGGTATAAATTCACATCAACCAAAACCTGATCGTTACGGGAACGTGCGGTGTGGATTTTTTTTCCGGCATCACCAAGTTTTACCGTCAGTAGATATTCGATTTTGGAATGTACGTCTTCAAAGCTGTCTTCGATTTCGAAATTCCCGTTTGCAATGTCTTTTATGATTTCGTTCAAGGCCACAACCAATGATTCGGTTTCATCATTAGTTAACAGTCCGATTTGTCCCAACATTTTGGCGTGGGCAATTGAACCTAAGGCATCGTATTTGGCTAAAACCAAGTCGAGTTCTCTATCGTTTCCTACTGTAAAATGTTCGATTTGTTTATCTGTTGGTATTCCTTTTTCCCAAAGTTTCATAATTGGATTTTTAGATGTTTCGATTGTTAGATCTAAACTTTTGTTGTTATTTGTTTTTTAGCCCCGATAGTAGCGGAAATCCTTGTGGGCCTGGGTTCGGCACACAAGATTACTTCACTATGCTTTTATTTTAATCGGAGTTCAGTGAACTTCGTTTGTAGCGGATAGCGGGATTAGCTCCTAAAAATTATTTTAGTTCTTCAAGAAGTCTCCTAGTATTTTGATATACAATTGGATTCCTTCTTCAATTTCGTTTACAAATATAAATTCGTCTGCCGAGTGCGACCGCAAGCTTTCTCCTGGCCCTAATTTTAATGATTTACAATATAAAACTGACTGATCCGAGAGGGTAGGCGAGCCGTAGGTGGTTCTTCCTAATGCGATTCCAGCCTGTACCAATCCGTGTGAAATAGGTATGGACGAAGCGTTCAAGTGCATCGAGCGAGGCGTAACTTCGGCTTTTACATTTGCTCTTACGGTTTCTAATATCTCGGTATTGTTGTAACAATCATTCACTCGAATATCCACGACCAAATGGCATTCGGCGGGAACTACGTTGTGTTGTTTTCCGGCATTGATTTGGGTTACAGTCATTTTTACTGGCCCTAAAACTTCCGATACTTTCTCGAATTGATAACTGTTGAACCATTGGATAACTGGCATTGCATTGTAAATAGGATTGTCAGGGTTATTGTGAGCTGCGTGGCTTGCTGTACCTTTTACAACAACATCGAGCACTAATAAGCCTTTTTCGGCCACGGCCAATTGCATTAATGTAGGTTCGCCAACGATAGCGCATTCCAATTCCGGCAAATGTTTTAAAACGCTGTTCAGTCCTTTTTTGCCACTGCTTTCTTCTTCGGCAGATGCTACGATTACAATATTATGGGAAAGGTTTTCTTTGGCATAAAAATAAACAAAAGTCGCCATGAGGGAAACCAAACAGCCTCCTGCATCATTACTGCCCAATCCGTATAATTTGCCGTCTTTTTCGATGGCTTCAAACGGATCATTAGTATAACCTTGGTTTGGTCTCACCGTATCGTGGTGTGAATTGAGTAAAAGCGTAGGTTTGGATTTGTCAAAATGTTGATTGAAAGCCCAAATGTTATTGTTTTCCCGTTCGAATGGAATGCTATTTTGTGTAAACCAATTCTCGATTAAAATCGCAGTTTGTTCTTCTTCACTCGAAAAGGAAGGAGTTTCAATCAGCGATTTTAATAAAGCAATGGCTTCTTGTGTTAGGGTTTCTATGTCTTTCATTTTTTTACTGGAAAGGTCTTTTACCGTAAAGGTAGAAAGACGCAAGTTTTTTATTTTACTTTTAAATTCGTGAAAATTCGTGTAATTTGTGTTTTATAATTCAATGCTCGTATGAACTACTCCAGTATTTTGCAGCATTCTGTGATGTCCAATTTTTATTTTCTGAACGCCTTTGGACAAGCTGTTGAAACAATTGTCTAATTTAGGAATCATCCCGGAATGTATCGCTTTTTCGGCTTTTAATTTGGTGTATAATTCGTGGTTGATTTGTTCGATTACTGAACTGTCATCCTCAGCATCATACAAAACACCCGGTTTTTCGAAGCAATAGGTCAAAGTAACTTCAAACACTTCAGATAATGCAATGGCCAATTCGCTGGCAATCGTATCGGCATTGGTATTCAATAATTGTCCTTGTCCATCGTGTGTGATGGCACAAAATACAGGTGTTATCCCGCTTTTTAGCAATGTTTCCAATAAAGGGGTATTCACTTTTTGTACATCGCCCACAAAACCATAATCAATTGTTGGGTGATTTCGTTTTGTTGACAGAATCAAATTTCCGTCTGCACCCGAAAATCCTACTGCATTAGTATTGTTAGCTTGCAATTGAGCAACTACATTTTTATTGATTTCACCGGCATAAATCATCACTACCACATCCAGCATCGGCCCATCGGTAATACGGCGTCCGTCAATCATTTGAGGAACCAATCCGATACTTTGTGCCATTTTGGTTGCCGATTTTCCGCCACCGTGAACGAGTACTTTATATCCTTCAATTTTAGAAAAATCAGTCAGGAACTGTTTTAATTCCGTTGGATTGTCGATGATGTTGCCACCAATTTTTATGATAGATAATTTAGTCATTTTTGTTTAAAGTTTCTGAGATGCTAAGATTCTAAGTTTCTGAGTTTTTAAGTTTGTGTGTCTTAGTAACTCAGAATCTTAGCTACTTAGCTACTTTTTTTAATATTTTTTGCAAAACCAATTGAGCTGAATAGGTTCTGTTATTGGCTTGTTGTATTACAATCGAATTTTCGCTGTCGATTACTTCATCAGTCACAATTACGTTACGTCTTACTGGCAAGCAATGCATAAATTTAGCATTGTTGGTCAGTTTCATTTTGTCGGCTGTAATTGTCCAATTTGGGTCAGAATTAGTGATTTTTCCGTATTCTTTATAGTTGCTCCAGTTTTTGGCATAGATAAAATCGGCATTTTCAAAAGCTTTGTCTTGATCATACTCTATTTTTGAATCTTTCGTAATTTCCGGATTGAGTTCGTAGCCTTCTGGGTGTGTAATGACAAAATCCATTTCGGTTTGCAATTGCATCATTTCTACAAATGAATTGGGTACAGCCTGCGGTAATGCTCTTGGGTGTGGTGCCCATGACAGAACCACTTTTGGTCTGTGTTTGGTTTTGTTTTCTTCCATTGTGATAGCATCAGCAAGGGATTGTAGTGGGTGTCCTGTGGCACTTTCCATATTTAGGATAGGCACAGTGGCATATTTCAAGAAACCATTCATTACCGTTTCGGCATTGTCTTTTTCTTTGTCAACTAAACCTGCAAAAGCTCTGATTGCAATAATATCGGCATATTGAGAAACTACCTCGGCCGCTTCTTTAATGTGTTCCGAAGCGCCTTGGTTCATGATAGTTCCGTCTTCATATTCAAGCGTCCAGCCTTCGCTTCCGAAGTTCATTACCATAACATTCATTCCTAAATTTATAGCTGCTTTTTGAGTACTTAAACGTGTTCTTAAGCTAGAGTTGAAAAACAACATTACTAAGGTTTTGTTTTTTCCTAGTTTCTTGTTTTTAAGCGGATTTTTTTTGATTTTTAAGGCTTCTTTTACCCATTTTTTGAGCGAGTCTATTTCTTTGATAGAAGTATAGTTCATAGCTTATTTTGTTTAGTTTACTTCGTTTATTTGTTTAATCGATTAACCGAATGAATATTTTTACACAATCTTTGTGAAGGCAATTTCATTAGCTAAAGCCTTCAACATAAAATTATCTTCGAGTCCGTTTACAATCCAAGTTTCGATATTCGCAGCTTTTGCAATTGCTGCTGAATCAATTTTGGATTGCATCCCACCTGTTCCGTGAGAGGATTTTTTATCACCAATTTCTTTTTGCAAAAGCGATAAATCAGTAACTAGTTCTATCGTTTCCGGTACTTCATCGTGAATTGACGATTTGGTATAAATACCGTTGGTGTTAGTTGCAATTATCAGAATATCAACATTTAATAAAACTGCCGCCAATGCTGCCAGTTTATCGTTATCCCCAAATTTTATCTCATCTGTTGCAACAGTGTCGTTTTCATTGATAATCGGAATGTAATTGTTTTTGACCAATACATTGATGGTATTTACAATGTTGACTTTGGACTGTTCCTTTTCAAAATCAGAATAGGACAACAAACATTGTGAAGTGAGTAGTCCCAAATCGCTGAAGTTTTCATGGTAAATCCGCATCAAATGTGGCTGACCAATTGATGCCAAAGCTTGTTTTACAAAAACATCTTCGTCCTGATTTTCCAGTTTTACAAATTGTTTGGCCGCAGCAATTGCTCCTGAACTAACAATGATAAACTCGTATTTGTCTTGTAAAGCGGCAATTTGAATTCCAATATCCTCAATTTTTCCTCTCGAAATGTGATTGGTTTCTTTGGTTAAGGTGTTGCTGCCTAACTTTAATAATATTCTTTTTTTAGCCATTTTTATTTTTTTAACCACTTATGGATTTAACCACAAAGGGCACAAAGTTTTTTATAATTGAAATACTCAAAAAACGCAAAGTTCACAAAGCTTTGTCTCTAAATATTGAAATCTTTATTCTGAAATCTTAAATCTGCAATCTTCCTAACGAATCTGCCCGTCACCATACACATACCATTTATTGGTCACCAAATGCTGTAATCCAATTGGGCCTCGTTGATGCAGTTTATCGGTGCTGATTGCCAATTCTCCGCCAAGTCCAAATTGACCACCATCGGTGAATCGGGTAGAAGCGTTTTGATATACTGCTGCAGAATCTACATTTTCCATGAACTCTTGGGCTGAAACATCATTTTGAGTGATTATTGAAGCCGAATGTCCTCCACAATATTTGTTTATTTTTTCAATAGCTTCTTCATCAGAATTTACGATTCCGATAACAATTTTGTAATTCAAAAATTCTTCATACCAAATTTCCTCGTTTTCAATTGTAGGCACCTGAGTCGCATTTGCGAAAGCGGTATCACCTAAAATTTCTACGTTGTATTTTTTTAATTCCGCTACCAATTCCGTTGCAAAAGCTTCCCAATTATGTAATTTAGTGTCAATCAAAACCTTGTCTAAGGCATTGCAAACACCAATATTGGTTGTTTTTCCGTTGATGATAATGTCAAGAGCTTTTTTCAAATCGGCTTCTTGATTTACATAAACAAAGTTATTTCCTCGACCGCTTACTATTACGGGACAAGTAGCGTGTTTTTTAGTGAATTCAATTAATTGTTCTCCACCGCGAGGCACGATTAAATCGACTTTTTGTGTTGGTTTTTCTAAAAAGGCTTGAGTTTCTACTCGATTGTAATTTAAGTATTCTACCCAATTCGTATCAATTTTATTTTCCTCTAAGGATTGGTGCCAAAGCGAAACAATTTTCAAATTGGATAACAAAGATTCTTTTCCGCCTTTCAATAAGATTTTATTTCCGGATTTGAATGCAATTCCTCCCGCTTCTACAGTTACATCAGGTCGGGATTCGTAAATAATCATAATTGTCCCGAAAGCAGCTGTTTTATTGGTTACTTTCATTCCGTTTTCGTGAGTAAAATCAAAACGGATTTGCCCGATAGGATCTTCTTGACTAGCCAATTGTTGCATAGACAAGATCATTCCATCAATTTTGGCATCATCAACTAATAAACGTTTTTCCATAGCCAAATCTTCTCCAGAATAATTATTTAAATCCTGTTGATTAATCGCTTTCATGTTGGCTCTTTCTTGTTCTAAAAGTACAGCCATTCGATTCAGAACTGCATTTCTTTTTTCTATGGATAATAAATGGCTCATTGGTTTTTTGGTTATTGGTTAGCGTTTATACTTTTAAAAAAAAGAATAAACTTTTGCTTAATTTGTTTGGTGACCTTTGTCAAAGTTCAAAACTTTGACAAAGGTTTATTGAAAAACTATGCTTTCAATTCAGCCAAGCTTTCTTTCAAAGCAATTATAAATGTATCAATAGCTTCTTTTTTGACTGTTAAAGGTGGCAAAATTCTCAATAGATTTTTGTTGTTTGCACTTCCTGTGAAAATCAGTTTTTCGACAATCAGTTTTTTGCGTAATGGACCTACTTCAAAATCAAATTCCACTCCCAGCATCAATCCTTTTCCTTTTACTTTAACAACTTCAGGAACTTGTTTGATGGCTTCAAGGAAATATGCGTAAACTTCATTTACGTTATCTATCAGTTTTTGATTTTCGATCACTTCCAAAACTGCAATTCCGGCAGCACAAGAAAGGTGACTTCCTCCAAAGGTAGTTCCCAATAATCCGTGGCTAGCGGTGAATTTTGGTGAAATTAAAATACCACCAATCGGGAAACCGTTACCCATTCCTTTGGCAAGCGTAATAATATCCGGTTTGATATAGTGGTGTTGAAAGGCGAAAAACTTCCCGCTTCTTCCATAACCTGATTGTACTTCATCCAAAATTAAAACCGCTTCGTATTGACTGCAAAGTTTCTCTAATCCTTGGAAAAACTCGGTTGTTCCCTCGTCCAATCCGCCAACTCCTTGAATTCCTTCAATAATCACGGAACAAACATCGCCTTTTTTCAATTCGGCTTCCACCAAATCAAGATTGTTCAAAGGCAAGAAAGTAACGACTTGCTGTGCATTGATTGGAGCAACAATTTTCTTGTTGTCTGTTACTGCAACTGCTGCCGAAGTTCTTCCGTGGAAAGAGTTGTCAAAAGCAATCACTCTTGATTTTCCGTTGTGGAAAGAAGCAAGTTTTAATGCATTTTCATTGGCTTCAGCTCCAGAACTGCATAAGAATAAGCTGTATTCTTCGCATCCTGAAAGTTTACCTAGTTTCTCTGCCAATTCCACTTGCAATGGATTTTGAATAGCATTCGAATAAAACCCAAGGTTATCCAATTGATTTTTCAATTTGGCTACATAATCAGGTTGTGTGTGTCCAATGGAAATTACTCCGTGGCCACTGTATAAGTCTAAATATTCCACACCATTTTCGTCAGTAATTGTGCAGTCTAGAGCTTTTACAGGAATGATGTTGTATAATGGGTAAACGTCAAATAAGTTCATTTTTATCCTCCCCCTAACCCCCTCCGAAGGAGGGGGGACTTTGACAACGGGGGGTGTTGTTTTTATGTTTATTATGTTTTTTTTCGTTTGCCTCCCTCTCCTTCGGGGAGGGTTGGGGAGGGGATTAAAATCCGCTTGGTTTCAAATGCAATCCCGTACTTTCTTCCAATCCAAACATTAAATTCATGTTTTGGATGGCTTGTCCTGAGGCGCCTTTGACTAAATTATCGATTACCGAAGTAATCAAAATCCGGTTTCCTTTTTTCATTAAACTAATAATACATTTATTCGTCTGAACCACTTGTTTCATATTGATGCCAGTTGTGGTAACGGTTACAAAAGGTTGGTTTTTATAAAACGCTTCGTATTTTGCTAGAAGATCTTCCAGACTTTCGCTACAATTAGTATATAATGTTGCGAAAATTCCTCTTGGAAAATCTCCTCTGTTCGGAATAAAAAGCAATTCGTTTGTGAAATCATTTTGCAATTGGTGCAAACTTTCTGAAATCTCTCCCAAATGTTGGTGTTCGAAAGCTTTGTAATGCGACATATTATTGTTTCTCCAACTGAAATGCGAAGTTTCCGAAAGTCCAACTCCAGCTCCTGTGCTTCCAGTTGTGGCGTTGATATGAACATCGCTATTCAATAATTTGGCTTTCGCCAATGGTAGTAAAGCCAATTGAATAGCTGTGGCAAAACAACCAGGATTAGCAATGAACTGTGCGTTTTTAATCGCTGATTTATTCAATTCAGGTAAGCCGTAAATGAATTTTTTACCGTCAAAAACTTCGTCTTTGTGCAATCTGAAATCATTACCTAAATCGATGATTTTAGTGTGGCTGGCAAACTGATTTTCGGTTAAAAATGTTTTTGATTTTCCGTGTCCTAAACATAAGAAAACCACATTTACATTAGGGTTTACAGTATCGGTAAAGTTCATTTCGATATCGCCCAACAAATCGTGATGCGCTACCGAAAGCGGTTTGCCAGCATTAGTTGTACTGTATACAAAATCTAATTTTGCATTGGGATGAAACATCAATATTCTGATGAGTTCTCCCGCAGTATAACCTGAACCTCCAATTATTCCAACATTAATCATAAGTTTCATTGTTTACAGATGAAAATATGTTTTGGGCATTCCCTAAAATTTTGATAAATCCTTTCGCATCGTCAGATGTCCAAGCATTGTTCATTTCTCCATATTGGCCAAAACCAGTATTCATTAAATCATTTTTGGATTCAATTCCGTCCAATGAGAAGTGGTATGGTTTCAAAGAAACAGTTACCGTTCCGTTTACCGTTTTTTGAGTGTCTTCTAGGAAAGTTTCGATGTTTCTCATTACAGGATCTAGGAATTGACCTTCATGGAATAACATTCCGTACCAGTTTCCTAGTTGTTCTTTCCAGTATTGCTGCCATTTTCCAAGAGTGTGTTTCTCTAGTAAATGGTGTGCTTTGATAATGATTAAAGGAGCTGCTGCTTCAAAACCGACTCTTCCTTTGATTCCGATAATGGTGTCACCCACGTGAATATCTCTACCAATTGCATAAGCATTTGCTAATTTTTCCAAAACAACAATATTGTTTGACGGTTTGTCGGCTACGCCATTTACGGCAACCAATTCCCCTTTTTTGAATTCCAAAGTCACTTTTTCTTCGCCTGTTTTTTGCAATTGCGAAGGATACGCTTCACTAGGTAATGGAAGTCCAGAAGTCAAAGTTTCTTTTCCTCCAACGCTAGTTCCCCATAAACCTTTGTTGATAGAATATTGTGCTTTTTCCCAAGAATAGTGAACGCCGTTTTTTGCTAAATAATCAACCTCTTCTTGTCTTGAAAGTTTCAAGTCACGGATTGGAGTAATGATTTCGATTTCGGGAGCGATAGTTTGGAAAATTAAATCAAAACGAATTTGATCATTTCCTGCACCGGTACTTCCGTGAGCGATTGCAGTTGCACCTACAGATTTGGCATATTTTATAGCTTCAATAGCTTGAAAAACACGCTCAGCACTTACAGATAAAGGATAAGTGTTGTTTTTCAATACGTTTCCGTAAATCAAATATTTAATTGCTTTATCGTAATATTTATCCAGAATGGTAAGGTTAGCGTGTTTCGCGCTTCCCAGTTCATACGCTCTTTCTTCAATAGCTTTTAGTTCGGCGTCGTCAAAACCACCTGTGTTGATCAATACGGTATGAACTTCATACCCTTGTTCATTTTTCAAATATTTAAGACAGTAAGAAGTGTCTAATCCTCCACTATATGCTAATACTACTTTTTTCATAATTTTCTAGGCTTTTGGCTATTAGCTTTTGGCTATTAGCTGCGAGTTGTTTGTATGTTATAATTTTTTAAATTTTCTCTAAAATAATTTTGTCAAGAAAAGTGCTTTTTTAATTGCTGTTAATCTATTAAGTACCCTCACATTAAAAGGATGTTTTGGCGGGTCTTTCGGCTTTTCGGCCGGGTCATAAAGCATTCCAGTACACAAACACATTTTGTAATCTTTACTTTTTAATATGTCATAATTGGTACAGGTTTGACACCCTTTCCAAAAACTTGGATCATTCGTAAGTTCAGAAAAAGGAACAGGTTTGTACCCCAAATCAGAGTTGATTTTCATTACAGCCAAACCAGTTGTGATTCCGAAAACTTTGGCTTCCGGATATTTTTGCAACGAATAGTCAAATACAAACGATTTTATTTGTTTTGCTAGTCCCAAATTTCTGTAATCAGGGTGTACAATCAAACCGGAGTGCGCCACAAACTGACCGTGTTGCCAACTTTCGATATAGCAAAAACCAGCAAAAATTCCGTTGTTAAGTGCAATCACAGCATCTCCCTTCTCCATCTTTTTTTGGATGTATTCCGGTGTTCTTTTGGCAATTCCAGTACCTCTCAACAGGGCAGATGATTCTATCGTATCGCATATTTCCTGCGCGTACTTATAATGTTCTTCCTGAGTTACTACAATAGAAATATTCATTTCAAGAGTTATATTTTAGGTTAAATAATGTACTGTAATGAAGTTTGAAATGTTCTGATTTTGCACTATCAAATATAGAATAAATGCAGTAAAGAACAATCCAAATAATTGAATTACAGATAGATAAAATTTGTTTGGTAATTTTTTTAGGATGTATTAATCCAAATAAAAATGGAAATAATTTCAAAACGATAAAATAAGAAATGAATAAATATAATACGATTACACTATGGAGGCTATAGTTATAGCATCCGTACTTCGGGAGAAGTCGTAGGTGTAATTATCCGAGAGATAATTGTTTTATATGTTTCTGTATTTTTCATTGGTGCAAAAGTACATATATTTTTCAAACCAAATGCTAATTTTTTTGTAAAAGTCAAATTTTTAACAAATCAGGCTGTTTTTGTAATAAAAAAGAAAATTTTATTTAAAACGACTGCTTTTTGGTGTTATTTTTTCTTTTTTAAAGAAGGAGATGGTCTGAATTCAAAATTAGTTTTCAAAATATTTTGGGCGTGCCCCCGTTGAGCAAAGGGGCTTATTTGTAGTGCCGCTTATACAGCCCCTTCGCTCAACGGGGTCGGGCTATCCGCGCTACTTCGGTAGCTAGCTTTTATCCCTCACGCAAGACAGCTTTAAGGTAAACGAGAGATTTTGTATTTATAAGTTCAATATCGACTTGAAAATAAATGTTCTTTTAAAAATTGTAAGGGATATTGGGTATATTTGAAAAAGAAAATAATGAGAAACAAATTTTGGTTAAACACTTACTATGGGGTGTAAATGGAGGTTTGTTTCGTGTATCAACTAGTTGGTGGCAATATTACAGCAGAATCAAGAAAAACATATGAATTAAATGGAATTTTATTTTAATAACGAAAATATATCAAGAGCGACAGTTATTGATTTGAAATGTACACATTGTAATTTTAAAACTCTAACATTTGAAATTATTGGAGATAGTTGGGCTATGAATTTTATTGGGATAATTGGTGTTTTTGATGTTGAAATGGAAGAATTATTCATTACTCATTTGACAAAAAATGAATATCAAAATTACCGAACAATAAATCAAAATGTAATCAGTGATAGACTGAAACTTTTGATAAATAGAGAAAACTTGATTTTCCTAAAAAATGAAATAGATGAAAATAATAAACTATATAAAAAATGTACAAAATGTGGGGGAAAATTAGAGCAAACTAAAATGCAATCTCTAGCAGACTTTGTAACAAACGGTGGTAAAATTTATACCATTGGAATTTATTAAAAAATACTGCCACCAACACACGCTACAAGCAATTTGGGTATTTGGCTTAATGGAAAAATTGGTTTGTATTTGTAAAGATTTGGCAAATCCGAAAGATAACGCTGATTTAATCCCAAACTGCTTGTAGCTCGAGAACGTTATCTGCAACCTTAACAACTAAACGTGAAAAAAAAATTAACACTTCTAATTCTGCTAACGATTATCGTGGTTGGATTTTGTATTTTCAGAAAACAAATCTCATATGAAATATATAGAAAGATTAATATTATTTCTGCCGGTAGTTATCCATATGCTGAAACGTATTATCTCAATTATTCAGAATCTGAAGTCAAAAACGCAATCAAGAAATTTAAAGAATTACATCCTGAATATAAAGTTCCCAAAAATATCGGAGAGTATGAATTGATTGATCATCAAACCAAAAATCCTGCATTTTGGTATGTTACATTTTTTTACTTTCAAGATGAAAATGAGGTAATTCAAACTTGGATTAGAAATAATGGAAAAAGCGAAACAACTTTTGCATTTGTTCAAGTGAATCAAGTTCGAATAAATTCATGGGAAAATATTAATGATGATTTCAATTATAATGACAATAGTAAGCAAATTGAGAAATTTGAAAAGCGAATATTGAAAGTGTTAATTGAAATCTTAAAAGCAAATAAAGGCGGAAGGTAACAGCCGCTACAACGGATTTTGGCAATTGGCTTAGTGGAAAGTTGGTTTTGTATTTGGATGATTTGTCAGATCCGAAAATAGGGCTTAATTTAGTACCAAACGCGTTGTAGTCCCAGAACGTTGGCAGAAACCCTAAAAGAATCGTAACTAAAGAAAATAAGAATAATGGAAGAAAATAGAAAAAATCATTGGGAAACAGTTTACGAAACTAAAAATCCAAATGAAGTTAGTTGGACGCAAGAAATTCCGAAAACTTCATTAGATTTTATAAAATCTTTCAACTTAACGAAGAAATCTAAAATTATTGATATTGGTGGCGGAGACAGTAAACTAGTAGATTTTCTAATCGAAGAGGGTTTTGAGAATATAACTGTTTTGGATATTTCTGCAAAAGCAATCGAGAAAGCGAAAGCAAGATTAGGAGTAAATGCAGAAAAAGTGAATTGGATTGTAAGCGATATAACAGAATTTGAAACAAACGAAACTTTTGAAGTTTGGCACGACAGAGCAACTTTTCATTTCTTAACGAGTAAAGAGCAAATTCAAAAATATATGGAAACTGCAAGAAAATCAGTTTCAGGATATTTAACCGTTGGAACCTTTTCTGAAAACGGGCCGAAAAAATGTAGCGGTTTAGAAATAAAACAATATAATGAAGAAACATTAACCGCCGAAATGGAGAATGGATTTGAAAAAATAAAATGTGTAACCGAAGACCATACAACGCCTTTTGAAACAAAACAGAATTTTATTTTTTGTAGTTTTAAGCGACAACTAAACTAACAAAAAGGGCTATCTGCGAACACACGCTACAAGCAATTTGGGTATTTGGTTTTTTGAAAGTTGGTCTTGTATCAGATGAAATTTTTGTTTATTCGAAGATTAGGCTTCTTTAATCCCAAACCTCGTGTAGCGCCAGAACGTTAAAAGAATTACTTCAAAACTATGTCAAGTAAAAAAAAATAAAAACATGAGAACAATACTAATTTTACTTTTTGTATCTGTAAATTTTACCATAGCGCAAGTACCCAAAAACTCTGAATTATTTTTGGCTTTACAGAAACATGACAGTATCTTTTTTGAGCGATGTTTTAATCAATGTGATTTTGCTTATATGGAAAAAATGATACACAAGGATCTTGTGTTTTATCATGATCGAGGTGGAATTCAAGACAAAGAGAAGTTTTTGGAGAACACCAGAAAAAACCTTTGCTCCGACAATAATAAAAAACCAATTCGTAAAGTTCGTAAAGAAGCGTTGGAAGTCTTTCCGTTATATAATGACGGTGTTCTCTATGGAGTTGTCCAAAGTGGAATCCATGATTTTTATATCAGAGAGCCTAACAAGGAAGATAGACAAACCGGCACGGCAAGATTCACGCATGTATACTTACTCGAAAATAAAGAATGGATACTTAAAGAAGTTTTGAGTTTTGATCATCAATAATAGTGTAACGATTTGTAATTAGCAGGTTTAGTGTTCAAAAAAGTAAATTCAAGAAAATATAAATTACCATTGGCAATGGAAGAAAAACAAAGAAAAAAGAAACTGCTCATTCGAAAAATAATCAAAATTATTATAGTGATAGTTTTGATAGGTGCTGCTCAATACTATTTTATAAAAGAGAAACCTGTCAGTAATGAACTCGCGGCTTTGGTGACCAAATACAATGCGGCCTGTCCCGTGATGATAAGTGACGATATTCGGATGGAGAGTGTAAATCAATTGCCCGATAATACTGTTCAATATGATTTTACTTTGGTACGTGTTTTAAAAGGAAGTATTGATGTTGCCGCTTTGAAAAAGTCTATAGAAAAAGAAATATTGGCTGCTTCCAAAACAAATCCAAGTCTTGAAGCTTTTAGGGATAATGATTCTACCGTGATTTATCATTATATGGACAGCAACCAGGAAAATTTATTCATAGTTACATTGACTCCGGAAATGTATTGATTAATTTTTGAGCTATCATAAATTTCAATAAACGCTTTGATAGTTGTTTTTCCTAAATTAGAATAATTCCCAGACTATTTATCAACTATATCGTTTGATAGTTTTCAATATTTATTTTTAAATAAAATTAATTCTCCAAATATGATAAAAGTCAATATTTGCGAGGTTTCATGATTCTAAATTTGTTACTTCATTGACAAGGGTAAGTTTGCCTAATTTTTTTTTGACGGGCTTAGATTTGTCGCAATTTAGGAAACTATCATGATTAAAAAAGGACTGCTTTATCTGCTATTTATAAGCGTATTGTCTGCTTGTAACCACACTGAAAACACCAATTTATCTCCACTACAAAAACTGGAAGAAGGAAACAAACGATTTGCTTCGGGAAAACCCGTACATCCCGATGAAACACTCGAAAGGATACGGGAACTCAAAAAAGGACAGCACCCATTTGTCGCTGTCGTGAGCTGTTCCGATTCCAGAGTGCCTGCCGAACTTGTTTTCGATCAAGGGCTTGGCGATATTTTTTCTATCAGAACTGCCGGAAATGTGATTGGAGACTATGAATTAGGAAGTATTGAATATGCTGTGGAGCATTTAGACTGTAAACTGATTGTGATTATGGGACACAAAGACTGTGGCGCCATCAAAGCATTTATCAGTTCCAAAGGGCATTATGACCATCCGGATCATATTAAAAACATAATTAATTATATAGAAAGAGAGAACGAAGAGAAAAGCTTGAAAGTCACACATAACTTAACTGTTGATAAAGCGATTGATGCAAACATTGCTCACGGAGTTACTTTTTTGAAAGCAGCAGAGCCAATTTTGAAAGAGCGTTTTGACCATAATAAAATTGCGATTATTGGTGCATTATATGATATTGAATCAGGTAAAGTAACTTTTGAAAAAATAAAATAGCCTGTCCGAAAAATATTTATAATGAAAAATCACTTTATTTATTGGATGCTTATTTTTATGCCTTTTTTTTCTTTTGGGCAAAATGGAATCCAGAAAGAAAATCCTGCAGCTGCACCTTTAATACCAACTTCTAAATTTTCGTTGTTAAAAAACGTTGATGTTATTTTTAATACCCGTTTGGCTTTTGATAATTATTTTGTGGATAATGAACATGTAAATTCCCTTTTTTCGGTCAATCAATTCCGATTTGAAGTAAAAGGTAAAATTCATGACAAGGTTTTTTTTAGATTCCGAAACCGATATACTAAAATTGCCGATCCAAACACGGTAGATAACATGAGCCGTTCTGTCGATATGGCTTATCTGACCATTGATGTAGCACCACAGACTGAACTAAGTCTTGGAAAAATGATAGGAGATTGGGGAGGTTATGAACTTTTGACGAATCCAATTGAAATTTTGTCCTATAATACGATTAATAATTACAGTGAAAATTTTATCGTGGGAGCTTCACTTTCGTATGCATTATTGGATCATAAAAACAAGTTTAATCTGCAGTTGCTGAATTCCCGAACAAAAACATTTCAAGAGCAATATGGAGCTTCTGTTCCGCCAGGGATTACGGCTACCGAAACGCCTTTGGCAGCAGTTGGTAATTGGAAAGGCAGTTTTTTTGAAGGAAAACTGGAAACAACCTACAGCTACGGTTATTTCATGGATGCCGAAAACACAAACCGAAGTTTGATTTCGCTTGGGAATAAGTTTAAAAATAATAAATGGCTGCTGTATTATGATTTTCAGTACAGTAAAGAGGATTTGGATCAAAAATGTGTAGTTTCGAATATTATCAAAAGCAAACATCCTTATGCCGCTGAAGATGTTTCATATATCGAGAACTGGATAAGGTTAGAATATCAGATTCAGCCAAAAATAAATCTCTTGCTTACCGTAATGAACAGTAATGCCTATTGGAACGGAAATCCGGATCCTAATAAAATGGATAGATTATTGACTTCTTATGGCATTATTCCAACAGTTGAATATTCGCCTTTCGTCGATTTAAATATGAAATTTTTTGTAGGTTACGTCTTTAAGAAAAACGATTATTCTGCTTATGCTCAAAACAATTTTAATGCAACCGATGGTACTACTGGGCAATTGAGTTTTGGTGTTATTGCACCATTACTGGTTTTGTGATTATAAAAAACATCTTTGGTAGTTAAACTGCGAAGTTCACAAAGAATTGCATTAAGTTCGCTGCTCTTTGATGCTAATTTTGACGGCTAAAAACAAAAAAAGCAACTCGGATTGGAGTTGCTTTTTGATATTATTTTAGGAACCTTATTTTCTAAATTGATTACTGTTAATTACGCCATTGATTTTGGCTTTCAAATTTTCGCCGGTATCATAAACCATTTGCTCGCTGGTAGGAAAAGGAACAGCCTTGTTGTAGAAATTTGCATTGTAGTTGTCATCGGCGGCGCGAGGGTCCCCTTTGTAGGTAGCAAAAATATTTTCAAAAACATACTCACTAGTGATTGGGAAAGATCCCAATGATTGCTTGGTCTTATTTTCAACATAGTCGACTTTGGCGGTGATTTGACACGATTTAAACTGTCTTACTTCGTTGATTTTTACCGAAGCATTAATCACGTTATCTATCATTATTGGTTTTCCTTGTCTGTCCAAAACGATTTTTCCATTGTCGTCAACCTGTTTTCTTTGTCCATCAACTACTTTACGTTCTTTGAAGAACTCTCTTTCTTTTATTTGTTCAGGAGAAATTAAAATCGATCGGAAGCTGATCAGCATTCCGTAATCATAGTAAGTGTCTTTTTGTTTGACGGTATGGTAAACGGTCCATTTGTCATTCAAATTATAGCTTTTAAAATCCAATAAGTCACTTTGCAGCTGCGCAGGAATAATCATGTTCGTTTCGTTTTTTGTATTTACGATTACATAATCAGTTCCTTTTAGTTGTGCTTCATCTATAATGCTGGCAACATCTTTATAGTTATGATTTATTTTGTCCAAATAGATTAAATCATCATACACTCTGCGATAATTCATTTTATTATTGGTCAGCATTAACGCTTTTGCATTGGTATAAAGATGATTGGATAGTGCGTTTTTACTGCTAATGATTTGATTGTCGTAATCATCAAAAGGGAAAATGGCATTTCTTTCATCTTTGATTAATTTTAAAGGAAGCAATGGCTTTATTTTTTCTTGACGGTCGTTTAACGCCAGATAGGTATTGTATATTTTTTCCAAATTACTCGGATTATTTTCTTTGATTAAAAAAGAGACAGTGTTCAAATCTCGTTCTTTGGCCTTAGCGAAAGCTTCTTCGAGTAAATAGATGTAGTCTTGTTTTCCTTTTTTGTCTTTGTTGGAACGCAAATTGGAAAGTGCGATGTCAATTGCGGCATCATAATTTCCGGATGCTAAATTGTTTTGGGTTTGTTTTACGCCACATGAAGTAATTAGCGTAAAAAAAGCAATTATAAGAGTAATTTTTTTCATTTTATGGGGCTAATGAATTATATCAATCGTAGGTTAATTTTTTTTGCAAATCTACTATTCCTTTGGTGGATTTTGCCAATATTTTTTCAAAAAAAAACCGACAACTTTGAAATTGTCGGTTGGTTATAAAAAGCTTATAATTATTGTCTTACAAAGGGAGGGAGTAACTTGCTGGAGCATTCTCCAAAACCAATACGAACCTGCCCGTTTTGACTGTGTCCTTTAATAATTACAGTATCGCCATCATTAATAAATTTTCGTTCAGTACCATCATTTAATTTAATTGGATTTTTTCCGCCCCAAGTCAATTCCAGCATAGATCCATAACTGTCCGGTGTAGGCCCTGAGATAGTTCCTGAACCCATCATGTCGCCTGAATTTACTCGACAACCGTTTGATGTATGATGTGCCAGTTGCTGACTCATCGTCCAATACATATATTTGAAATTGGTTCTGGAAACCACAGTTGGTTCTGCGTTTTCTGGCGCAATAGCCACTTCCAGATTAATATCGAATGAGTGTTTTCCTTTTTGCTGTAAATAAGGGAAAGGAGTAGGATCTTGTTTTGGGCCTTTGGTTCTAAAAGGTTCCAAGGCATCCATAGTGATAATCCAAGGAGAAATTGAAGAGGCAAAGTTTTTGGCTAAGAAAGGTCCTAACGGTACATATTCCCATTTTTGAATATCACGAGCACTCCAGTCATTAAGCAAAACCATCCCAAAAATATAACCTTCAACTTCACTGATAGGAACGTTTTCTCCCATGATATTACAATCAGTAGTGATAAAAGCGGTTTCCAATTCGAAATCAACTAAACGAGAAGGACCAAAAACAGGGGTAGTTTCACCATTTGGCAAAGTTTGTCCCATGGGTCTGTGTACTGGAATCCCTGATGGGATAATGGTAGAACTTCTTCCGTGGTATCCAACTGGAATGTGTAACCAGTTTGGCAATAAAGCGTTTTCTGGGTCGCGGAACATTTTTCCAACATTGGTTGCGTGTTCTCTACTGGAATAGAAATCAGTGTAATCACCAATTAATACAGGAAGTTGCATCTCAACATCTTCCATTCTGAAAATCACTATGTCTCTATGTGCAGTGTTATCCCTTAATTCGGAATTTGAAGCATCAAAAATTTCTGCAATTCTATTTCGTACCAATCTCCATGTTTTTTGACCATCCGATATAAAATCGTTCAAGGTATCTTGCATGAACATATCGTCTGTCAATTCGATTCCTTCAAAGTAATTTAATTGTTGCAGCGCCCCTAAATCGATTGCAAAATCACCAATTCTAGAACCTACCGTGACGATATTTTCTTTGGTAAGAAAAACTCCAAATGGAATATTTTGGATAGGGAAGTCGCTGTCTGGCAGTACTTCTAACCATGATTTTCTACTAGTGTCGTTGGCTGTTATTGGCATGATAATGTTAATTGATTGTTGAAAATTACTTGTCAAATATATTATAATCTAGGGGTTAAACAAACGTTTTTTTGTATTTTTGCGTCAAATTAACGAAAATCAAAGAAATGCAACGCGACGAACAAATTTTTGACCTCATTCTTGAAGAACAAGACAGACAAATTCACGGACTAGAACTTATTGCTTCTGAAAACTTTGTAAGTGACGAAGTAATGGAAGCTGCTGGATCTGTTTTAACTAATAAATATGCTGAGGGATATCCTGGCAAAAGATACTACGGAGGATGCGAAGTAGTTGATGTAGTGGAACAAATTGCTATCGACAGAGCTAAAGAATTATTTGGTGCTGAGTATGCAAACGTACAACCTCACTCAGGTTCACAAGCGAATACAGCTGTATTTTTTGCTTGCTTGAAACCAGGTGATAAAATATTAGGTTTCGATTTGTCTCATGGAGGACACTTAACTCACGGTTCACCAGTAAACTTTTCTGGACGTTTGTACAATCCTGTTTTCTATGGTGTAGATCAAGAAACGGGTCGTTTGAACTATGATAAAATTCAAGAAATTGCGACTAAAGAACAACCAAAATTAATCATCGCAGGTGCTTCGGCTTACTCTCGTGATATGGATTTTGAACGTTTTAGAGTAATTGCTGATAGTGTTGGTGCTATATTGATGGCTGATATTTCTCATCCTGCTGGGCTTATCGCCAAAGGTTTGATGAATGATCCAATTCCTCATTGTCATATCGTTACAACAACAACCCACAAAACATTGCGTGGACCACGTGGAGGTTTGATCATGATGGGTAAAGATTTTGAAAATCCTTGGGGATTAACTACACCAAAAGGAGAAATCAGAATGATGTCATCACTATTGGATCTTGCTGTTTTTCCTGGAAATCAAGGTGGTCCATTAATGCACATTATTGCTGCCAAAGCAGTAGCTTTTGGTGAAGCATTACAAGATGAGTTCTTTACTTATGCAATGCAATTGAAAAAAAATGCAAATGCAATGGCTGAAGCTTTTGTAAAAAGAGGATACAATATTATTTCTGGAGGAACAGACAATCACATGATGTTAATTGACCTTAGAAACAAAGGGATTTCTGGAAAAGAGGCTGAAAATGCTTTGGTAAAAGCAGAAATCACAGTAAATAAAAACATGGTTCCATTTGATGATAAATCTCCATTCGTAACTTCAGGTATCCGTGTAGGAACTGCAGCAATCACTACTCGTGGTCTTGTTGAAGAAGACATGGAAACTATTGTTGCTTTAATTGACAGAGTTTTGGTAGATCATACAAACGAAGATGTTATCGAAGAAGTAGCCAATGAAGTAAACGAAATGATGAGCGAAAGAGCTATTTTCGTATTCTAAATTTTTGTTTAAGTGTAAAAGTTTAAAAGTTTAAATCGTTTAAAGGTTTAACCGTTTAGATTCAACTTCAATTTATTTTAAAGGTTTAAAGTTTAAAGATTGTGTATTCTAAAAGTCTTCACAGGAATTTAAACTTTAAACTTTTTCTTTTTATTTACTTTAAGTCTGTTTTAAACAATCTTTAAACCATTTTAAACAAACTTACACAACACATAAATCCAATAAAAATGGGCGTATTACGACTACAACTGCCAACAGATCCTAGATGGGTAAATATCGTTGAGAAAAATATTGAAGAGATTCTTACCGATCACGCTTGGTGTGAGCAAAAAGCAGCAACAAATGCGATTACAATTATCACCAATAATTCAGAACACCAAGATTTGGTAAAAGATTTATTGGCTTTGGCCAAAGAGGAAATTGACCATTTTGAGCAAGTTCATAACATCATTATCAAACGTGGATTGAAGTTAGGCCGTGAACGAAAAGACGATTATGTAAATGAATTGTATTTGTACATGAAAAAAAGCGGTGACGGAAGCAGAGTTTCGGGTTTGGTGGAGCGTTTGTTATTTTCGGCCATGATTGAAGCCAGAAGTTGTGAGCGTTTCAAAGTGCTTTCAGAAAACATTAAAGACGAAGAACTGGCTGTTTTCTACAGAGATTTGATGGAAAGCGAGGCAGGTCATTATACTACCTTTATCACTTATGCTCGAAAATATGGCGTAGGAATCGATGTTGAAAAACGTTGGAGAGAATGGCTGGCATTTGAAGAATCGATTATTGCCAACTACGGTAAAGGCGAGACAATTCATGGGTAGTTTAAAAAGTGTTCAGTATTCAGGTTTTTAGTGATCAGTTGATTGCTAGTTCTGAGTTTTGAGTTCTCAGTCTATACTCTATTTTCTGTGTTCTATTTTCTGTTTTTTAAACTTCTAACCTCTATTTTCTAACTTCTAACCTCAAATGATTTCAATAATTCCTGCTACAGCAAACGATTACGAGACAATTCAGAATATAGCCCATCAAACCTGGCCTATTGCCTATGGAGAAATCCTTTCAAAAGCGCAATTGGATTATATGTTGGATGCCTTTTATAACGAAGAAGCATTAAAAGATAGTGTTACCAATAAAGGACATCATTTTATATTAGCCAAAGAGGGTGAGGGAATTTTAGGTTTTGCTTCCTATGAGCATCATTACAACCAAAAGCAACAAACCAAAATTCATAAAATTTATATTTTGCCACAAACTCAGGGCAAAGGAATTGGAAAAAAACTAATTGATTTTGTCGAAAAGGTTGCAAAAGAAAACGATTCGACTGCGCTTTCTTTAAATGTTAACCGATTCAATAAAGCATTACACTTCTATCAAAAATTAGGTTTCGAAATCGTGGAAGAAGTTAATATAGAATTGGAACATGGCTACCTGATGGAAGATTATGTGATGGAGAAAAAACTCTAATTTAATAGTTTTTTGTTTGATTCAAGACCAATATTACCCAATTCAAGAACTCCAGATTTCTTAGCAATAGTGCATTTACATTTGCTTTATAAAAATGTATTATTCACTAAAAAATCAAAATCATGAAGAATTTCCTTTACTTATTACTGTTAGTTTCTTCGCTAAGTATAGCTCAATCAAAAGAGACAATTGAGAAGCCTGCAGCTAATGCTTATTTTGTTTTAAACAAAACAACTGTTCGATTCGAAAATAATTTCGCTTTTAATAAATATATCGTGTTTAATGAAGGCAATAATAAACATATCTCATCTAATGAAAGTAAAGGTCCATATTATAATCCACCAATATTTAATAATTTATCAAATACAGAGTATCATTTTACGGTATTAGGAGAGAAAATCAATCTTAAAATAACGGATCCAAAAGTGTATAATAGTTTACATATGATAGGTGTTAGAGGCATTGATACTCTCAAAGTAAATAAAGATTTATATAGAATTGAAAATCTGGAAATTCAGATTGTAAAAAATAATAAAATCGCAAAAAAATGGACTTTAGTCACACAATCAAAAAGTTATAGCGAAAACAATGTTTTTGAAGGAAAAAAATATTTTGAAAAGGGCTATTTTCCTTATACAGATTCACTTGTTAACGGTGATAAGCTTGTAATTTCACTTAGAAAAAAAGGACAGGAAAAATGTTTAAAATTACACCTTGAGAAGAAAGAAAGTGCTCGAAAACCTTTTGTAATAATTTCAAGGTCAAATGATTTAAAAAAATCGATAAGTTTTGAAAATTTTATTCAAGAATCTATAGACGAATTACATAAAAATAGATTTTTAGATAAATCGAATTTTTATGATGATTGGCCTGAAGATTATGCTCCTAGAATTATTGGAAGAAGCAGACACTTCAAAGGTGAAAAATATTGCTTGGTCTTTAGAAAGCCAAATGGTAAAAAAAGAACTTATGATAGTTTTGAATACCGAATGAGCGTAAATTCAAAAGCAGGCGAATGGATAAGTTCGAATGGTTTCATTTTCATGAACCTGAATGAATCTGGAACAGAATATATACTTGAAGTCCGTTATAAAGACGATTTGAAGCATGTTGAAGTGTATAACTTCTATACCGAACCTGATTGGTATCAAACACTATGGTTTAAAATTGCTATTGGAATGTTTTCTTTCTTTATTTTTTCTGTCATTTATATTTTTTGGATGAGGAAAATAACTAGAAGAAAAAGATTGGAACAAAAATCCAAAATAAAAATGCTGTATGCCCAGCTTAATCCGCATTTTGTATTTAATGCTTTAGGATCTATTCAGGGATTGCTTAACGATAATCAGATAGAGAAAGCAAATCAATATTTGGTAGGTTTTGGTTCATTGCTTAGAAACACTCTTGCTTCTAGTGAAAAAGAAACACATAGCCTTGAAGTCGAAATAAAAAGCATCAACAATTACATTGAGTTAGAACAGTTGCGAAATCCTTTTTTATATCGTTTAACAATAGATGAAAAAATCAATGTTCATGAAGTACAAACACTTCCTCTTTTGATTCAGCCTTTGATAGAAAATGCCATAAAACACGGAATTTCA
Organism: Flavobacterium sp. A45; assembly: GCF_002001005.1. GTDB lineage: Bacteria > Bacteroidota > Bacteroidia > Flavobacteriales > Flavobacteriaceae > Flavobacterium. The sequence goes on along the minus strand of NZ_MUNX01000050.1, from coordinate 15,592 downwards.
AATAAAGAAAATGCTAAAATAACACTTACTATTTCGAAAAAAGCAGATGATTTAATTTTTGAATTAGCAGATAATGGAAAAGGTTTTGATACATTAGCAGAGCAGAAAGGTTTTGGTTTAAAACTGGTGAAAGACAGAATTGCGTTATTCAATCAGTCTACAAAAAAGATGAAAATTGATATGAAGATTCAAAGCAGTTTATCAGGAACACAAATTACTGTTTATTATAAAAACTGGCTCAAAAATGATTAAAGGAATCATCATCGACGACGAACAAAATAACATTACCAATCTGCAGCGATTGCTGGAGAAATATTGTCCAGAGGTAATTATTACTGGTTCGTCGACAGATGCTAATGAAGCTATATCACTAATTAAAAACAGTCAGCCCGATTTGGTTTTTTTGGATATCCAAATGCCAGAAAAGGATGGTTTTCAGGTTTTGCAGGAACTTAATTCGTATGATTTTGAAGTAATATTTGTGACCGCTTTTAGTCAATATGGAATTCAGGCTATTAAATTTTCGGCAATTGATTATCTTTTGAAACCAATTGATATTGAAGAGCTAAAAAAAGCGGTTGCTAAAACAAGTGAGAAATTAAAACATAAAAATCAAAATCTGCAATTGCAGAATTTACTCAATCATTTAAAAGAAAGTAATAACAGTTCCGAACATAGAATAGCCATTTCATCGCTTAAAGAAACCCGTTTTGTATATGTAAAAAATATAGTTCGCTGCGAAAGCGAAAACAGTTATACGTTATTTTTTACTGATGAAGGCGAAACCATTATTTCGACAGTACCTCTTTATGAATATGATGAAATGTTAAGTATTTATGGATTTATTCGTTGTCATCAATCACATTTGGTAAATAAAAAACATGTCAAAAGCCTGCTAAAAGAAGATGGCTATACTTTGTTGCTTTATGATCAAATTAGAATTCCAGTTTCAAGAAATAAGAAAGATTTGGTGAAAAAAGCGCTAGTTTGATTTTAAAGAAATTCTATCAAAAATTAGGTTTTGCAATCGTAGAAGAAGTTAATATAGAATTGGAACACGGTTACCTGATGGAAGATTATGTGATGGAGAAACTGATTCCATAATAATAGTGATTTTTGCCTTAAAAAGAATTATTTTTCTTTTCAAAAAGAATTACTTCACGATAATATCATGCTTGTATAGCAAACCTTTCAGGCCTTCCTGTGAAAAAACTGCTTTCTTCAATTTGGTGGTTTTTGGGTCAATGGTGTAATTATAGCTGGTCTTGAAATTGGCTTTGTTGGCAATGGCTTTGGCAAATTCTGCTCGGTATAAATCGCAATTTTCAAACAAAACTTCTGTTAAATCGGTTGCCATAAAATCAACGGCAATTAAACTGCAGTTTACAAAAGGAGTTCCTTTTATTTTTAGGGTATAAAATTTAGAAAAATCCAAAGTGCAATTATTAAAACGGACTTCAAAAATCAGTTTGTTACACATTGCAAAATTAACATCATTGATTTCACATCGGTTGAATGTTACGGTTCTCAAAGCCACATGATTGATTTTCCCTTCGCTAAAAACACAATCATTAAAAATACAATCAATAAAAGTAACATCCATAAAGTTACAGGCCGAGAACGTACAATTATTAAATGTACAACATTCAAATTCCTTAAAATTAATTTCATCAACGCCGTAAGTGAGGTTGTTGTATTCGATATCTAGGAAATATTCTGGCATCAAAGAATTTTAATTTTGGCAAAGAAACGAATTTCTACCACTTGAATAGAAAGAACATAAATAAAAATGGCATTTCGTATTATTCAAATGTTTGGAAGAGAACATTTCGTAAATGACAAAAGTGGTTCGAGTTTTATTTTTTTTTGCAATAAAATTTTTAGTTTCATCCTATTTTAAACTGTATTTTTGTTAGTATATGCGAAGTCTATGAAAAATTCCATCTCTATTGTAATTGCTTTTGTTTTAATAGCCTGCCAAAACGGTTCTGAAACACTTGCAACACTTTATGGTTTACCAAAAAAACTAAAAGAAGTTTCCGGGATTGTTTATGCCGAAAAGGATGATTTGTTTTGGACTTTGGAAGACAAGGGCAATGCCAATAAAATATATGGGTTGAACGCCAAAAATGGTGCAATTGAGAAAACGGTAACTATCGAAAACGCTATAAACACTGATTGGGAAGATATCACAAAAGATGCAGTTGGAAATTTGTACATCGGTGATTTTGGTAACAATGACAATGTTCGAAAAGATTTGTGTATTTATAAAATTGATAAAGAGTCACTTAATCAGAAGAACGCCATTGCTGCATACCGAATTTCGTTTTCGTATCCCGAACAAAATGAATTTCCTCCAAAAAAAACGAAGCTGTTCTTTGACGTGGAGGGCTTTTTTGAATACAAAAACTACTTTTATCTTTTTACCAAAAACCGAAGTAAAGGATTTGACGGCACGGCTTTTGTTTATAAAATTCCAAATAAAGCAGGTCTTCACCAAGCAGTCTTAATGGGGGAATTTAAAACTTGCGACAATTACAACCATTGTGCAATTACCAGCGCTACGATTAGTCCAGATGCTTCCAAGGTGGTTCTTTTAACCCATGATAAAATTGTATTATTTGAGGGTTTTGAAGGAGATGATTTTCTAAAAGGTAAGCAGTCGCAATTGAAATTAAACCATTTTTCCCAAAAAGAGGCGATTTGTTTTAAGAACAATGAAACCCTGATTATTGCTGATGAAAAGACAAATAAAGTTGGTGGCAATGTATATGAAGTGAATCTCTCGACACTAAAATCCGTACCCTAAACCAATAGTGACTCTGGCTCGGTCTTCGGTACTTTTAAAGTAGGTAATTCGGCCTGTAATCACATTGAGACCATTTATCCATATTCCTCCACCAACGGACTGATGCCATTTATTGGAATTTTCACCATCGACCCAAACTCTTCCATAATCAAAACCTCCCAAAATTCCATAGGACATTGGTACAATACTCTTTTTGATTTTTCCGATATTCCAACGTAAATCGGTGCTTTGGTAGAAAGAGGATTTTCCCAGAAATCGTTCGTTTCTATAACCTCTTAAATCGTAATCACCACCTAATGCTGCTCCTTGATAAAATTCGAAATTATTATTGAACAACATTCTTGATTTCAAAATAGTGGCCAAAACAAGCTGACCTTTAGAATCAATTTTATGATTGAAATTAATCTTTGCGTCTAATGCAGGAAAATTAGCTTTCGTATCTTGAACATTCATTTTCCAACTGCCCGCCACCGAAAATCCAAATCCCATAGTAGAAAGCGATGGAACATCATAATTCTCAAAGCTATATTTGATTATGGCTCCCACAAATTGTTGGTGGTCAAAAACGTTTGGGTTTACTACGCCTGGAACATTGATGTATCGATTGGTAGTTTCTTCGACTTTTATTTTTTCAAAAGTAGTCGAGAGATTGATTTCACTTCCGTAGCGGCCAACTTTTTTGATAGAGGGTGCTGCTTTTAGTGTCCGCAATCGAACCCGATTGTAATCCATCCCATTAATATCATCATTGTTTACCGTTTCATTTCCAAAGCCAAAATAATTAATGGTGAAGTTAGGACTGGTAAATTTTGATTCTATTTCAAAATCCCATTTGCCGATAGTTTTTGGAAAATAGCCATTATAAGTGAATTCATAACCACTTGTGGCAAATAAGTAATTGGCTCTTAATACGTGTCTTTGAGTGTATGGATACTGATTGAATTTATTGACTGTGTAGTTTGCAAGGAAGCCTAATTTTAAGCCATCATCCGGATTGTAACCCCCAAAAGGCAATCCTGAGAAAGCATTGTATTTTACTTTTTCATAGTTGTAAAAATTAGGTTCATAATCATCTGTCAAAACCGTTTTGGTTTTAGAATCCAAGGTATAGTTGTTCGGTTTTGATTTAAAATCATAGATTTTTATTCTTTCTCCGTTTTCAATGGTATATGAATCTTTATTTTGACCACCTATTAACCTAATTTTTATACCTGATTTAGAGCTGCCTTTTACTTCAAATACATCATCATCATCCAAACCATAAACCCAAATATTTTTGGTTTTATCTGCTGTAAAATTTTTTGTGTACAGCAACTCCTCGCCATCTTTTTTGAGTCTGTAAACCGCAATTTCAGTCTTGTTTTTAGAGGTATGGGTGATTGTGAATTTGTCTTTTTTGTCTGTTCCAACAATTAAAACTGTTTTTTGAAGGACACGATAATATTCTTTGGCATAGTCTTGTAGTTTAGTTTTTCGTGTTTTCAATTTACTTTTAATGTCTTCAATTGTTTCGTCTTGAACTTCTTTGGGTAAATTAATGAAAGCTCCGTCTATTTCAGCATCCGAAAGATGATCTTGTATGTATTTGGCCTGTGATATCCATTCTTTTTCATCAGCTGTTTTTAGGAAAGCAATATCCTGTGGATAGGGTTCACGATTGAACCATTTTACGTTTTTAATGTCTTTTTTAAAGCTTTGCTGATGGCGTAATGCAGGCATATTCATTAAAAGTGAAAGTAATGCTCCATCATATTTGGTAAAGGCTTGATCCCTGTCCCTTGGAATGGGTTTATACACTATTTTTTCGCCTTCTTTGTATTCGCCCCAACGCCACTGATCACTGTGCCTGTCCCAATCGCCGATAAGCATATCAAATAAACGGGCTTTGATATATTCAGGTTCATCGATGGTGTATTTCTCGTCTTTATGCATGTTTTTCATAACATCTTCGGTACTGATGATGTCCAATGGTTTTCCAAAACTTTTTACATCCTTTTGATTGTCGCTGAGATGTTCTTCTACCAAATAGAGTTCATCACCAAAATTATAATTGAAGCCCTTTAAAAGAGGTTCTTTTGGAATGTAATACAAAAGAGGATTGGTATGCGCCACACCGATTTTATCGGCGAGTTTTCCAACTGCCAATGGAGTGTAAGGGTGTGAGGTGGTGTAAAAATCAAACAAGAATCCTTCGGCATAGGTATCATCAAACTGATTTAAAACAAACTGATCTTTGAATACAACAGATTGCAGAAAGCGTGAAGTGCTTTTTTTGAGGGCACGCATTACATATTCTTTTCCATTGGCATCAACCAGTCGCAATGATTTTGATTGGTGTCCTCCACCTTCTTTCGTGGGTTTGACACCACCAAAAAGCGTGTCCAAAGTAGCTGTTTTTGCTTCAATTGGTAAACTATAATATTTTCGGTAATGTAGTCCAAAAAGGAATTTATGAAAGATACTTTTTTGGGTCATTTCTTTAGAATAAATAGATGTAGTTGTTGTCGCGGCGAATTTTGCAGGTAAGTTAGTTGGCGCAACAGTATCACGAACTTTGATAATGATTTGTTCGAAAAGTAGTTTTTCCTGTTGGTTTTCATTGCCAAAAAAGGTCACTTTGGTTTCGCCGTTTCTATAAACGGTCAATGTTGCATAGCCATTTCCTCCGTATGAAAAATCAGTTGGATTGACCGCTTTGGCAGCTTCCGATTTTGAACCAGCACCGCTAATGATTTGTCTAATATTGTTTTTGCTGAGGTATTGTAAATTGTGGTCATGACCCGAAACCACAATGACATTTCTCTGATTTTGCAAAAGTGTTTTTACCCGTTTCGTAAAATTGAGATACACTTTATTTTGAATATCCTGTGGATTGATACCCGATGTTTTTCGAATTAAATTCATCGCAGAACCAATAACGGGCAACGGAATTTTTTGTTCCAATGGAAAAAGTTCTTTGTCCAATGAATATTGTCCGCCGTGGGAACCGTTACTCATCAACGGATGATGAAGGGCAATAATTACTGTTTTGTCCTGATTTTTATTCAATAGACTTGCCAGTTCTTCAAAAAAGGCTTCACGGGTTTTGATCGTGCAATCGTCATTTATGGTTGGGTATTTATCCCAATCTTCCAAAAACCATTGACTGTCAATAGTGATTAAAGTGCTGTTTTTGTCAATCTTTAATTCTTCGATCCCACAATTTTTTTGAGGCAAAAAAGCTTTTTTATCGTTTAGATAATTGGTCACAAATTTTGCCTGGCGTTCTATTCCGCCAATTCCGTTGTACCAATCATGATTTCCTGGGATGAAAATGGTTTTTCCTTTGAAGTTTTTGGATAATTCTAACTGTTTTGTTAGTTTGTTTTGGGCCAAAGCATGTTCTTCTGGATATTTTCCGTTCGGAAATCCTTTGGGATAAATATTATCACCAAGAAATAGTAAGGTGCTTTTTTTATTTGAATTTACTAATCTTTTTTGGAGTAACGCTAATGTTTCCTGAGCTTTATCTTCTTCAGCATTTCCGGCATCGCCAACTAAAAAAAAGGTATGGGCAATTCTTGAGGTATCCGATGTGTTTTGTGAAATTTCATTTTCTGTGCTTTTGCTATACTGTGCTTGGTGTGTGGCACAAGATTGTAATACCAATACTAAGACAATGATGGCATAATTTATTGTATTCCCTTTTGTCAGACGTTTTTTTGAAAACAATATCATGATTTTACTTTTAACAGTATTGAATGTTAGTTTTTTTGATTTATCAAAGGCAAGTTTACATGAACTTAAAATTCAAGAATCATACCTTTCTTGAATAGCCATTGATAGTGATCCTATTGTGTGTTTTATTATTTTAAATTTAGTGAAATACCAAGTTTTGTAATAATTTTTCAACGATATTAAGTAAATGTAATTAAAGGTAATTGATTAGTCAATCTTAGTTTTAAATAAAAACCATCAAAAGGGCAAAAAACAAAAATTATACAAAGTTTTATTTATTCTTTGAGATAAAATGAATTTCAAAAAAACAATTTCATAATTTAGACAGATAAAAATTTATGTATGACTCTTGTAAATCAAGTTCAGGATTTTGTTTCCGATTTAATCAAAGATAAGCTTTCCAGTGTATATTCATATCATAATTTGGATCATACAATTGGGGTAGTGAATGCCGTTATTCTTTTATGTGAAGAAGAAAAAGTATCTCCTTCCGACAAGGAGATTTTACTCGTAGCAGCTTGGTTTCATGACACGGGATATACAAATGGCTGCAAAAATCATGAAGATTCTGGTATTAAAATTGCAACTCATTTTTTAGAGGAAAAAGAAAAATCCGAGGAGTATATAACTAAAGTTTCCAGTTTGATCAAAGCAACGGCCAAGGAGTATGTGCCTCAAACTCTTTTGGAAAAGGTAATAAAGGATGCGGACTATTATCATATTCTAGGTGATGATTATGTTTCCGAATGTGAAGGCTTGAGGAAAGAGTGGGAGAATGTTGAAGGCAAATCATTCACAGAGATGGAGTGGGCAAAAGAGAATGAATTCTTTTTATCAAAGATCCATCAGTTTTATACTTCTTATGCTCTTGAACATTGGCAGCCTTTAAAGGAAAAAAACATTAAACGACTTCGAAAAAAAATAAAAAAAATGAATGAAGAATTGTCCAAAGGCGATAAAATAAAAGCAAAAGAAGAAAAACCAGATCGAGGAATTGACACGTTGTTTCGGGTTACTTTGGGAAATCATACCCGTTTGAGTGGTATTGCCGACAGCAAAGCCAATATTTTGCTCTCAGTAAACGCCATTATTATTTCGATAGCGCTTTCTACATTGATTCCAAAATTAGATAGCCCACGAAACGTGCATTTGGTTGTTCCTACTTTTATTATGTTGATGTCCAGTGTAATCACCATTATTTTTGCCATTCTTTCAACACGACCAAAAGTGACTAAAGGTATTTTTACAAAACAAGATATTGAAGATAAGAAAGTGAACTTGCTTTTCTTTGGCAATTTTTACAAAATGCCTTTGGAAGATTATAAATGGGCGATGAACGAAATGATGAAAGACAGAGAATATTTATACAATTCCATGATTAAAGATTTGTATTTTTTAGGAATTGTTTTGGAGAAAAAATACCGTTTGTTGCGCATTGCCTATAATATTTTTATGATTGGAATTGTACTTTCTGTAGTTGCTTTTGTTTTAGCTTTTAAGACATTAAGTCTTTAAGATCTCTGCTTTTTAGACACTTGAGGTTGAACGGAGCTATTTTTTTGAATCTGTTAATTTTGCAAAATAGTATGATAATTATGTAATTCCTCCAGCAGTTTTTAGGACGTACTTTGGATCGAACCTAAACTTTGAAATTATGAGATTTTTATCAGTGATATTTTTTGTATTCGTATTTGTTTCTTGTCAGAAACAGCAAAAGGAAGATATTAATAAAGCCAAACAAGTTAGTATCGATTCTATGCAAACGGAAATCATTAAGAAAAAAATTATTGATTCAATGGAAGTGGTAATTGCAAAAACTAATGAAGCCAATGAGGCCAATGAACGACGCCAGAATGTAACTGGAGTAAATCAGCCTGCAGCGGCGGTTCCTGCCAAGAAGAAAGGCTGGAGCGGAGCAGCAAAAGGAGCGGTGATAGGCGCCGGTGTTGGTGCAGCTACGGGAGCGATTGTCAGTAAGAAAAAAGTACAAGGTGCCATAATAGGCGGATTAGCAGGTGCTGGCGTAGGTGCAGGAACTGGAGCCATTATTGATAGCAGTACAAAAAATAAAGCGGAATAATATATTTACTGTTTTAAAAGCAAAGAGTCTTTTGGGTTTCATTTTGATACCAAAAAGACTTTTTTTTATGTCCAAAATTCAATACTATATCAGGATCTTTTTTAAAGATTCTGCAATGCTTCTCCATAAAAAATTATAAAAAGATTTCTCCTGAATCCGTTCCAGTTCAATTTTTGCCTGTTTGGATTTGTCATCCGAATCTTTTTTCAGAATCAGATTGGTAACAGCACTTTTGAATTTGGCTTTTTTATCAGGATTTCCTTTTTTATAAAAAGTTACCTTTAAATCTTTGTATTTTAAATTGGCATAACCGTATGCGTTTTTATCATTTCCGGTAATATTGAAACTATAGGAATTAAAAACACCTTCAAATGAAGTATTGATATATGGTTTTGTGAATTGGTACATGGACTGAATATCAAAATTTTGAATATTGCCTTTTATGGTAAAACTGTCTTTTACATCAAGTACATTAAATGTCCAATGTATTTTTAATGGTGAATCTTTCATGAAGCGGCAATTGATTTTGATATCGACATCTGCTGTTTTTTTTAAGCCAAAACCGCTTTTAATGTGAGTTGCATTCAAATTAAAATGATCAAACGTCAATTTAGCCGGACCTTTTTCAAAATTGATTTCTTCTTCATACACTAATTTGGAATTCTTTATCAAAAGAGTATCTATTTGCAGCGGGAATTTTACTTTTCGAAGTAATGCATTATACAATAGTTTTTTGCTCAAATCATCTTCGGGAATTTTATTGCGGTAAATGTTGGCGTTTACACCGTCAAGAACCAAAGATTTGGCTTTGAAGAAAAACACCTCATTTTTAAATCCCCAATCCATTGATTTTATATCCAATGAAGAAGCCTTAACAGTAAAAAGATCTTTTTCTTTTGGTAACTTTTTTACATATACTACTCGGGAATATTCGGGTAAATATTCTAAATTTTTTATGTGAAGTGTATGATTTGCAGTCCTTATTTCAGATACTTTAATGGTATAAAACTCATTCGGTTTGTAATATAAACTGTCACAATCCACAATATAGGCATCAAATAAGAACGGTATGGAACGTTCTAATATTGGATCACTAATTATGATTCCTTCTATGGATGCAGTAATATTTTGAGTGCTGAGGATAATTTCGTTATCGTGAGTGGAGATAACTGTTAATCTTCCTTTCTGGAGGAAAATGTCAGAAACAGAAATTATTTTATCAAATGGTTCTGCAATCTCTTGACGAATTGTACGAGTGTTGTTGTCCTTTTTATATAAAATTAAATTTGGTTCATTAACAGTAATACTTTTTGCTTTTATAATATCGTTAAAAAGTAATTTCCAAATATTGAAATTAGTTATGGTAATGGATGTAGTTTTGGCATAAACTCCAATTTTAGCTCTGCTTTTTTTGGGTTCTATTTTAGGAAGAACCGTTATATTAGATATGTGAATATTGGCAGGTAGTAAGTCAATTGTTAGCTTTTCATAAGTGATATGATATGGAGTTTTGTTATTTTCTTTTATAACTTTAGGAAACTGATTTGTAAGCCAAAAATTTAAACCAACATTGGCAAAAAGTAATAATACCAATAAAGCAGCAATTCCGAAAATGATTTTTTTTGCTAATGACATAATCAGATATTTGGTTTAAACCAATAAATATAAAGTTTTAAAACCAACTTTAAATGATAATGCCGAGTTTAACTGCTTTAATTTAGTTCGTTGACTAAATCGTTATGGGTGTTGTCCAGTGTGTGATTCTTGAGATTGGTATTGATTACTTTTACCCTTATGGCTCTCAATCCTGATACCCCTTGAAGTTCTTCGACTTCAAATTGTTCAATGGTGGATTCCAATATTTTTTTGTGTTGCAGGTATTTGATATATTTTAAATATTCGTTTTCTTCGGCATTGTGAGAATAAACAATTGTGATTTTTTCTTTTTGGGTAATTCGTTCTTTGGTACCTTTTATATTGGCTTTGTCAATGCGTTTTTTGACCACTTCATAGCGGGCGTTATACGTTCCATCTACATCAAAACGTTTTTCGTCCATCCTGAATCGGATAGAAATGGGAGAGCTAAAAACTAAAATCAGCGATGTTACGTCCAATTCATACGGCAAAGTCTCTTTGAGCTGATGGTGTTCAATTTCCATTTCGCACAAAGTCTGCAATTGCCACAATCTTAAATTTTGAAGATAAAGCATGTTAAAAGGTTTTGTCGGAGCTATTGATGCGCCAATGTAGAGGTTGTGTTCTACGCCATCTGTTTTGAATCGTTCGTAATAATGAGGATAGATTTGTTGTGCTTCAATTTGTTTTTTATCCAAAACCAGAGCCAGTTTTTTATTGATTACAGACATAGTGTTATCAAATTTCTTTCTGGATTGATAAAACATTCCTGTTTTTTCGTCTAAGCTTTCAAAATAGTTTTTCGTTGCCATTTCACTATCAATATCCATTTTAGTATTTCTCAGGATAGGATGTATTTCAGTTTCAATATAACTCTGAATTTGTTGCTCAGTATCAGCTTTTAATGACGATTCTAGCTCTTTATCAAAAGATTGTAATTCGAATATTCGTTGTTCCAATAATATAAGGCTTTCATTTGATTTTTGCTTTTCAAGGAGCTGTATGAGAGTTTTTAATTGGTTTTTCAAATCCTCTTTTACCGTTTGATTCCGATGCTCGGATGAGCCTTTAATGTCAATTTGTCCATAGAGCGGATAGACTTCCTTGAATATGATTTCTTTGAAAATGTAATCTTTATTGGGACTGCTTGTTTGGTAATATTTGAGCGCTTCCCTTCTGAATTTCCAGTACACGCTGGAATGAATCGCAGTATATTCTCGTTGAATAATAGCTTCAATCTGGTGTTGCATATCGATTTTATAGCGTTCCATTGTATCGATGAGATAGGGTAGAACCAAATCTAAATTTGTGGCATTCACAGTATTGAGTTCCTTTGGTTTTGCAGAAACTAATTCTATAATTCCCAGTATGGTGTTGTCTTTTATTACAGGTGCAAAAATACAGCTCTTTACATTTTGCTGAAGCAAATGTTGGGCAAGTCTTTCATTTCCGGGAATTTTGGAAAATTGTTCAACATCAGATATTATCATTGATTTTTTTTTCTCCAAAATAGTTTCCAGCGAACAGCCGTAAACGGTGTTTTTGCAATCTATTTCCTCGAATCCGTTTAAGATGAAACTCTTTATTTCTTTCTCGTCATTCGGTGGATTGGTGAATTTTTCCTGCTCTTCATTGTAGATTATCAATCCAATTCTTAAATCCGAAATTTTAAAAATAGATCTAAAAATAGTTTCAAAACTCAGTTTTGAATTGGCTTGTGAAGATTCTGGTTTTAAAAGATTGCTTTTTAGGTTGGATATGGCATTTTCTCTTGTAACATCGATTAGCGTAATTATTCCAAATCCTTTTAGAATCCAGCTTTCCTTAGGGAATTTTTCTTTCCACAAAGTAATGTTCTCATAATTGTCCATCAAAAGATCGATGTCATTTTGGGAAAGATGGGCTGCATTTTGGGTTGGAATGACTTCTATAAAATCGGCATTGTACAAAATGCGGTAATGGTTTATAATGCCATTCGCATTTGGAATATCATAAAACAAAGGTTTATTAAAATCAAAATGCTGCTGATAATAAGTGTTTAAAATCAATATGCAATTAAAGATGTAAAATTCATCCTGCTCAAAATCTCGAATCTCCATGTCAAATGTTACACCAGCATTTTGAAGAATTTTTTTAAACCTCTCCGTGTAATTAAATGTAATGTCTTGAAAAGGAATGCTAATCGCTTTAATTTCGTTGTGCGTTAATGCGGTAGGGAAGAGATCGGCGAGTAAATTATGGATTAAAGTTTCGTGTTTTTTTATAAAACTTATATCTTCAATTCCATCTCTGAATTCCGGGAAAAGTTCTGTTTCTTTGAGTAAAGCTTTGGCATAATTCGACCGATAATCCACATCGGCGGAAGCAATATCCTCCAAATTTTCAATCAATTTATGAAATGAAATTATCGTTTTGAACGGGCTTTCTGTAAATGAATTATTACTCATAATAGGTAGGTAAATGCGACAGTAAAATTACAAATAAAGAGCTTGAGTTATTGTTTTTAATGTAATATTTTGTTTTCCATGATATGAGTTTTTAATATTGATAGAACAAATTTATAGTCTTTGAAAAGCCTTTGCATTGAACTAGGACAAGAAAGGAATTGCCTTTTCTGGATTAATTTATTGTATAAAGATCCTTTCCAAATCTTCTTTTGAATTTAGTTCTGACAGAGAAAAGTTATATGCTCTATAAACATGATTTTTGTAGGTTCTGAAATTTTTACCCAATTCCAACCAATAAGTATTCAGTATCATGTCAATCGCATTATTTGTGATTATTGACCTCATATTAAAAAGCTATGAATTTTTTTCACTTCTCTAATATGTTATTCAAGACGAATAGTGTGCCAATATTTAATTTTAGTGTTTATACGGGGTTTTTTGATTTCTTTAGAAATTAAATTTGTGATATATGGTAAATTTTGAAGCGCTATTCACGAAATGAAGTAGATGAAAAACAAAGTTTTTGAGGGAATTTATGGTTTTTAAACGATTAAGTTTAATCTCATCGTAAATTACATTCAGTTTTTTAGAAGTTTATATGAATATAGTTATTTGATAAAATGCTGAATGAAGGTAAACACAGCTATAGTTTTTTAGCTTTCGTACCAATTTATTTCAGGGTAATACTTTTTTAGATATTCTTTTACATCGTGTATGTCTTCTTTAGCTGTTAAATCTGGGACATGTTCCGAAAAAGGAATTCCAAGAGTGCTATTTGGATGATCTTTTATGGTGTTTAAAAGTGCTGTTGGAAGTTCTTTTTCGTCTCTTTCGGGATGAATGGGACAGTTTTTGAGATAGGGATATACTAGAGCTCCGTCAAATTTGAAAGCATTCATACTTACCCTTAATTTGCCTTCTAAATCTTTATATTTTTCAACACTGTCAGCCGAAGGTTTTTCGAGAATATCCAAAAGCTGATTGTTTTTATCTAGTTTAGCAATGGCAAAACGTGAAATTCGTTCTGCAGAAAATTCCAAGGCATCCCGGTCATAGCTTATAAAAGCATTTGGACTGTTGGTTTCTCGAAGTGCCAAAAGTGCTTTTGTGGAATACAAATTATCGCTATTACACACCGAATAAAATTGTGTATTTAGTTCGGGATACTGTTCCACAGCTTGGAGTAATGCGTCTGCTGTGCCAAATGGTTTTATTCTGTCTTTTGGAATATATTGAACAGCGAATGAAATATTTAATCCATAAAAATCATTATTTTTATTTTTACTGCCATAAAATTCTTTGAATAATTTTCCTTGTTGACCAATGATGATGTAGATGTTTTTGTATCTGGCTTTTTTTGCATTTAGCAAAAGGTAATCCAATAAAGGTCTTCCATTTGGCCCCACTCCGATAAGTCCTTTGCTTCTCTCATTGGCTTGTTGGATTTCTTCTTCGCTTAAATTTTCCAATGAAGCTTGTTTTTTCATTCTTGAAGAAGCTCCTCCAGCCAAAATAATTAAACTGTTATGCATGTTTTTGTATTTAATTCGATTGTACTATTCTCGCTCCGGGATCAACCCCAACAACATAAGCCTCTTTTGCACCGGCCTCCAAAATGGATTGAACCACTTGCTCTTGTTTTTCCGGTTCAGCAATTACTACTATACAGCCGCCGCCGCCTGAGCCAACAATTTTTGCGCCATATGCACCTGAATTTAATGCTGCTTTTATCATGGCATCAATTTTTGGTACTGTGATTTTTAGTAAATCTCTCAAAACAGCATGATGACCGTTCATTAATTCGCCAATTTTTTTTAAATCAAGAGATGATTTTTGAAACTCTTTCAAAGCAAGTATAGTGTATTGATGATTTTTTATGGCCGCTTCAAAATAAGGAATCAATCGATCTGGCAAAAAGTTGCAGTACTTTTTTAAATCGTCAATTTCGGTGGTATTTAAATCAAAATCTTTATAATTCTGTTTTACAATATCTATTGCCATCAAGGCATTGTTTTTTATCTCGCCAATAAGCCCAATGGTTTCTTTTGGCACACCCGATACACCTATAATAAGCCCTTTTAATTCCGTACCAATAATAGAACAGCGAAACGGTTCCTGTGTGTTAATATGAACAATATTCCCCATGCTGATGCTGTAATGATCCATCATTCCTCCAGGTTCTCCATGCTCTAATACTTCAGAAGTATATCCCATTAGTGCAATAAATTCGGGTGTTATTTCCTCATCTACACCAAAGGCGGTTATCAAAAAATTAATCCATGCTATCAATAGAGCCGATGAACTTGAAGTGCCGGAATTGATAGGAATAGTTCCTGTTATGGTGATGTCGTACCCAACATTTGGAATACAACCATGTCTTCTAAGTACTCGCAATGAAGATGCAAAATAGTCGCGTGGGTTTAATTCTGGAAAAGTTTCATTAATATTAATAATTCGTACTTCATTAATATCCAACATGTTTAAATTAAATACATTGGTTGTATTTTGTATTGCGTTTAATTCTATGTCCCGGTCAATTGCACACGCAATAACAGGTAATCCAAGGTAATCTTGATGGTCTCCAAAAAGACAAGTACGGCCAGGTGCTATGGATCTAATTTTTCTCAATTATAATGTGTGTTAAAATTCAGTAATTCAGTATTTTATGTGATGGTTTGTGTTTTTTTACCATTCTTGTTTTTGATTTTATAAAAACGAAAGTATAGATTAAGTTTTAATAAAACAAGCAAATGTAAGTAAAATGTGTTCGAACACATTTTGTTTTTGAAGCAAAATTTAATCACTGGAATAAATTATCAGATTTATTTTGAAAAGCTTTATCAAAAATGGTTAGCAGTCTGATTTTAGTTATAAAAACTCAACGAAAAACGTATATATTTGTGA